>DAICZS010000009.1 GCA_027311025.1 Ferrovaceae bacterium | reverse complement strand
ATATTTAGATGGGGCAAAGTGTGCCTTGAGTAGCGCCTAGGGCAATCTATATTTATGCACCTACTGTGAAGTTACGGGCTTTGTTTCTTCTGACGCATAAAGTTACCATTCTGTAGGTCAACTTGAGCGAAACTAGGGCGAGTACATTGATAGGCGGTAAGAAACTGACTGAGAACCTCAAGGATGGCAAGAACACTCCCAAGGTAGTGGTTGTCAGGATCACCTAAGATCTTGGGATTTCCATCGGTGGCCCAAACCCACGGTACCGGCCGAGTCTATTTGGATTTGGTCCATGCTGGTGGTGTTAGGGTATTTCTTGGTGCAGTACCGACGCTAGGGGGCAACTTTGGGGGCAGGACATAATTTATAAAAAATTAGAATGGCCATCCATAAGGCTTTCCTGTTACTGTTCGATTCCTACTGTCCCAACAATCCATCGCGAGGAACGGGATGAATGATTATTTGAAAAATAATCCGTTTGATGGAACTCGCTATACGGGCGTTCGCGCAAACATTGCCCGGTTTTTTTCTGGAAGGCAGGATTGGCAAGGGAAGCGCGTCATTGACCTGTCTTGCGGCGAAGGGGTCACGACCTTCATCCTTCGCAAACTGGGCGCCACCGTAACGCCCTACGAGTTGATTCCCGATTGGAGCAAACTGGAGGACAAGCCGCATTATGCGGATGTGCAAAAAGTGCTGCCCATCGAAGACGAGTCCGTGGATATGGTGGTGCTTCAGGAAGTCATCGAGCATCTCCCCAATCAGTTGCTGACCTTGCAAGAGGCGTATCGCATCCTGAAGCCTGGAGGCGAGCTGTTCATCACCACTCCCAGCAGAAGTTCGCTGCAATCAAGGTTGAGTTATCTTGTGTTTGAAAGCGAGCATTTGAGGTCCACTCCCTGGAGCTTCATTGATGGCGTTTGGGGAAAAAATGATCAGGGTGAACAATATTTTGGCCACCTTTGGCTCATCGGCATTCAGCAACTCAACACGCTGGGCAAGGTTGCCGGATTCAAGCGAACCGAGGCGCACATGACGGAGTGGGGAAAAACATCCGCTGCATTCATGGTGTTTTTTTATCCGTTCATTTTTCTATTGAGTCTGCGAGCGCTCTACCGGGACGTCAGAAAGTCTCCCAGGGACGGGGATGACTACAAGGAAAAGGTGGCCCAGTTCAGGCTGAATGTGTCGCCCAGGGTGCTTCTCAGCAAATATGCGTTTGTCAGCCTCTTCAAATAACGACAGCGTCTGCACCACTGCGTTCGTTCACAAGTACGGTTTCTGCACCGCATCACCGCATTACTTGCTTAAGATCTGAAATTTGTTGAAATGACATATCCCGGAAAAGTTCGGACAATCCGGGTGTTCCAACAATGCGAGGATATTCCATGAACAGGATTGTCATCCCCATCGGGCTGATGATGGCCACAGCCTTCCCCGTTTTTGCAAACGACAGCGGTTTTTACATTGGTGCCGATGTGGGCCGGGTCAGTACGGACGTGAGTGGCCCGGACCTGACCCAAAGCGTGGACGCCAGCCTGGGCCTGATCGGGGGGTATCAGCTCTCCAAGGCGCTGGCTGTCGAGGCGCAGTACGACCGGATGGGAAAAATTGGCCAGGGCAATGACTATCGACTCAATGCCACCTCACTGGCGGCGATCGGGATCATTCCGGTGGGGAATACGAATTTCACCCTGAGGGGTAAATTCGGGTTTGCCAGAACAAGCCTGGATGCGCCAAACACTTCGAGCGAGAACGGCATCGTCGTGGGGATAGGTGGTCAGTACACATTGACGCAAACCGTCGGACTGCGTTTCGGTCTGGACCGATATGATGTGGGTAATTCAGCGCTCATTCCCGGAGGGCACACCACAGAGCTTTATGCCGGGGTTGCTTACCGGTTCTGAGCGTAAACTGGCCGAGAGGAAGCGGTATTCGGACATAACAGGGGATGGCCAATGAAAATCTGCATGATCGGACTGGGCAAGATGGGAGGCAACATGGCAACGCGGTTATGCCGCGGTGGGGTCTCGGTCGTTGGTTATGATCGTTCACCGGAGGTCCTGAACAGACTGGCGCAAGAGGCGGGGGTCATCCCAAGCGCCTCTCCTGCCCAGGCGGTGGCGCAGCTTGCATCACCGCGTATCGTCTGGCTGATGTTGCCCAGCGGCGCCGTGACGGAAAACCAGATCGCAGAGCTCACACCCCTGCTGCAGCCCGGGGATGTCATCGTGGACGGCGGCAACTCAAACTACCACGACAGCCAGAGACGCGGTGAGTTACTGGCCACAAAAGGCATCGGCTTCATGGACGCGGGCACTTCGGGAGGCATCTGGGGCCTGCAGAACGGCTACTGCCTGATGGTGGGGGCCACACCCGAAGTGGCGGCGACCGTAGCGCCCGTGCTGAGGATTCTGGCCCCCGCACCTGATCGCGGATGGGCGCATGTGGGACCGGTGGGCGCCGGACATTTTGTCAAGATGGTCCATAACGGCATCGAGTACGGCATGATGCAGGCCCTGGCCGAAGGCCTGACCCTGCTGGAGGGCAAGCGGGAGTTTGCGCTCGACCTCGCCAGGATTACTGCGCTGTGGCAGGACGGATCCGTGGTTCGAAGCTGGCTGCTGGACCTGACCGCTGAAGCTTTGCGGTCTGATGCAACCCTGGCCACTGTGGCCCCTTATGTGGCTGACTCCGGGGAAGGTCGCTGGACAGCCATCGAAGCCATCGAGCAGGGAGTGGCAACCCCGGTGCTCAGCCTTGCCTTGCAGATGCGGTTTCAAAGCCAGGATGAGAGCGGCTACGGGTTCAGGCTGCTTTCACTGATGCGCAATGCCTTTGGCGGACACGCCATCAAGGATTCCCGTGAAAAAGCCTGAACCCTGCACGTTGGTCATTTTCGGTGCCCGTGGCAGCCTTTCACGGCGCAAATTGATCCCGGCGCTCTACCAGCTGGAGCGCTCGGGGCGGCTGTCCGACGACATGGTCCTGGTGGGCTCCAGCCTTGAAGCCATGGACCGGCAGGCCTGGCAGGATGAGGTGGTGGGCTTGCTGCAGGCCCACGATCCGGTTGGGGCGAACACCCCCACGCTGGAGCGCTTCCGAAATCGATTGCACTACCATCGCATCGACCCTGAGCAACAGGAGTCGTATCACGCGCTGCAGGAAAAACTGGAACACACCGGGGGTTTTCCAGCCAACATGGTTTTCTACATGGCAGTGCGGCCCGCGGATTACCCGGGCATCGTGGAGCATCTGGGGCAGTCGGGGCTGCTCAACGAGAAGGGGGGCTGGCGGAGGGTGGTCATCGAAAAGCCCTTCGGCTATGACCTGCTCAGCGCGCAGACCCTGCAGGCCGGATTATACCGGCACCTGGACGAGCCCCAGATTTTCCGCATCGACCATTATCTGGGCAAAGGCACGGTACAGAACGTCATGGTCTTCCGGTTTGCCAACCTGCTGCTGGAACCGCTATGGAACCAGCATTACGTGGATCACGTGCAGATCACGCATTCCGAAACGCACGGGATCGAAGGGCGCGCAGATTACTACGAAGGTGCGGGCGCCCTGCGGGACATGATCCAGAGCCATTTGCTGCAGCTGCTGACGTTGGTGGCCATGGAACCCCCGGTCTCACTGTCTGCCGAACACCTGCGCGACGAGAAGGTCAAGGTGCTGAAGGCCATCCGGCCCATACCCCAGAATGCGGTGCATGCCCATGCGTTTCGGGGGCAGTATGCCAGCGGCACGATCGGGGGTGAATCCGTGCCCGGCTATCTGGAAGAACCCGGTGTGGCCCCGGACAGCGTGACCGAAACCTATGCGGCACTGAGGGTCTATATCGACAACTGGCGTTGGGCTGGCGTGCCTTTTTATCTGAGGACGGGCAAGCGCATGGCAGAAAACAGTTCAGCCATCTGCATTCGCTTCAAGAGTCCGCCACAGGATCTGCTGCGCCAGTCTCGCCACGGCCCTCCGCAACCCAACTGGATCATGCTGGGAATCCAGCCCAACGACAGTCTCAGAATGGAAATGCAGGTCAAGATGCCCGGGCTGGATTTGCAGACCCGCACCATCAGCCTGGATGCCACGTATCGCCAGGGTGAGGATGCAGACTACGACGCCTACGAGGAGTTGTTGCTGGACGTCATGCACGGCGACCACTCGCTGTTTTTGCGCATGGACGAAGTCGAGGCCGCCTGGCGTGTCGTTGATCCGGTCATCAAGGTATGGTCCATGGAACGCGACTTCATCAACAGCTATCAGGCGGGCAGCTGGGGGCCGCGCGGTACCTATCGCCTCTTTTCGCGCGATGACCAGTTCTGGCGCCATTCCCTGGACCCCGACGGTGCCGACCTGCAACCCTATTGAGGTGTTTGCAGATTCCGAAGCCCTGGCCGTTGCTGCAGCCGGGCGCATAGCCGCACTTGCGGCGCGTGCACAGGCCGAGCGCGGGGTCTTCCGCCTCGCGCTCTCCGGGGGGCGAACGCCGCACCGCTGTTACGAGCACCTGCGTCACGGCGCAATTGATTGGCTGCACACTGAAGTGTATTTCAGCGATGAGCGCTGCCTGCCGCGGGGAGATCCTGAACGCAACGATACGATGGCCTTCGAAACCCTGCTGCGCCACGTTCCGGTCCCCCCATCGCACATCCATGTCATTCCTGCAGAACTGGGGCCCGCTGAAGCTGCTGCGGCGTATGTCCGGGTGCTTGCTTTGGCGCAACCGCTCGATCTGGTCTTGCTGGGCATGGGAGAGGACGGGCATACCGCAAGCCTGTTTCCGGACGATCACGCGTGGCGCAGCAAGGCGCTTGTCGTGCCGGTGGTGGGTGCCCCAAAACCCCCGGCATTGCGGGTGTCGCTGGGACTCGACGTGTTGAATGCATCACGCCATAAACTGTTTCTGGTTGCGGGGACTGAAAAACATCAGGCCTTGCAGCGCATGGAGGACGGGGCGCAATTTCCCGCTGCACTGGTCGTGGGGGCCGAATGGTACGTGGATCAGGCTGCGCTGTCCGGCAAGGTTGGCTGACCTTCAGAAAATCTGCAGGGGCCCCAGTGGGTTGAGGTGCTCTTCGTTTTTATGGATGGCGGGTTCGCCGCCAGTCAGCTTGTAGATGACGATGTTGTCCTTGATCAGCAGGATGCCGTTGAAGCGCCAGCCCTCGATGTTCGTCTGTCGTTTGAAGTTGAAGAAATCAATAAAAAAGTTTCCATAACGGTTGCTCTCCATGACCGCCTGGTTGATTTCATAACCTTCGCATTCCATCTTGGCCTTGATGCATTCCTGAACGCCCAGGTCCAGGTCATGCGCGTTGATGGAGGGGCTGGGAATGAAACGACGCAGAATGTCGGAATAGTTCAGGATGGCAATGTTGGGGTTGGTGTGCGGATCCAGCTTCAGGGCCTTGAGGTCCTCCACCGTGGTTTTGTGGGGGATGATGCTGTCGAACATCGTCTGCATTTCCTGGTAGCTGGTCCAGGGGTTGACGTCAGTGTTTTCCGATTGCGGCAGAATGGCACTGCAACCTGCAAGGGCTGCCACCAGCAACAGGATCCATGTGGTTTTTGGCGTCATCATCTCAACTCGGTTCGGATGGCGGGGGGCCATAGCATTTTCTGATCAGGTAAACGGGCCGTTGTTTGCTTTCCTCATACAGGCGGCCCAGGTATTCGCCAATCACGCCGATGGCAACCAGTTGCACACCGGAGAAAAAAAGGATGGCCACCATGATGGAGGGATAACCCTTGACGGGGTTACCGTAGACCCAGGTGTCTATGATGATTTTGACAGCGTACAGAAACGCGAAGAAAGACACCAGCAACCCGAAGTAGGATGACATCTTGAGTGGAATGTGGCTGAAGGAAGTGATGCCCTCCAGGGCAAAATTCCACAAGCGCCAGTAATTGAAATTGGTTTGGCCTGCGTGCCGGGGCGGGCGCTGGTAATGCACCTCAGCGGTTTTGAAGCCAACCCAGGCAAACAGTCCCTTCATGAAGCGCCGCCGCTCTGGCAGTTGCTGGATGGCTTCGACGACGGCGCGCGACATCAGGCGGAAGTCGCCGGCATTGGCGGGAATGGGAACGGTGCTCAGGCGATTGATGAAACTGTAGAACAGGTGCGCCGTGGTGCGTTTGAAAAGACTGTCGCTGGCGCGGCTGGTGCGAATGGCCAGTACCACCTCGAACCCTTCCCGCCAGCGTGCCAGAAGCTCGGGAATGAGCTCTGGTGGGTCCTGCAGGTCTGCATCCATGGGGATGACGGCATCGCCCCGTGCGTGGTCCAGGCCGGCGGTCAAGGCCGCTTCCTTGCCAAAATTTCGGGACAAATCGATGACGACGATGCGCGGATCCAGCGTGCGCAGCGTCAAAAGCCGCTGCAGCGTGGCGTCTCCACTGCCGTCATTGACGCACACCATCTCCCAGGATTCGCCCAGGGGGTCCAGCACGGAGCGGATGCGCTCGTAGAAGGGGCCGATGTTGGCGGCCTCATTGCGCATCGGAACGATCAGGCTGAGCGTGGGTTGCATGGTATCGATGAATGACGCATGAGTTGGAACGCTAAGTTCAACACCCTGTATTATACCGCTGTTGTCAGAAAAAACCTTCAAAATCAAAAGGAATGCTGTGCATTCGCGGGCTCGTGAAATCCTTTCGTTTGCGTTGGTGGGTTGCGTCGGGTTTTGTGTGGACGCCGGAACGGTGGTCTTGCTCACAAGACGGGCGGGGCTGGATCTCGTCAGCGCCAAGGCCGTGGGGTTTTCGCTGGCCGTGAGCGCAACCTGGGCGCTCAATCGACGCTTTACCTTCGCAAAACGGGCGCACCCCCAGTGGTTGCGCGAGTGGTTGCGTTATGTCTGGGCCAATGGCCTGGGCGGGGTGGTCAACAACGGGGTTTATCTGGTCGCGATCTTTGCCAGCCAGGAGCTGGCGCAGCAACCGGCACTGGCCGTGGCATTGGGGTCGGTGGCTGGAATGGCCTTCAATTACGGGGTTTCGCGCTGGTGGGTATTTCGGAATCGATTTAAGCATTGACAGCCTATTGACACTGGCCCATAATTACGGGTTCGTTTTGGAGGGGTTCCCGAGCGGTCAAAGGGATCAGACTGTAAATCTGACGGCTCTGCCTTCGAAGGTTCGAATCCTTCCCCCTCCACCACCCGACCGGTGGTGGATGTATTTCACAGGTTGCACTGGAATTCGGACGCGCGGGTGTAGCTCAATGGTAGAGCAGAAGCCTTCCAAGCTTACGACGAGGGTTCGATTCCCTTCACCCGCTCCATGCAGAATGTGGTGAAAGCAAGGCCCATGTAGCTCAGTGGTAGAGCACTCCCTTGGTAAGGGAGAGGTCACCAGTTCAATCCTGGTCATGGGCTCCAAATGACTTAACGACGATCATCGGCGCTAGCTGAGTACTCTCAAGGAAATCGATATGGCAAAAGGTAAGTTTGAACGCACGAAGCCCCATGTCAACGTGGGGACGATTGGACACGTGGACCATGGCAAGACGACTTTGACTGCGGCGATGACGATTGTGCTGGCGAAGAAGTTTGGTGGTGAAGCGAAGAGCTACGACCAGATTGACTCGGCGCCGGAAGAGAAGGCGCGGGGGATCACGATCAACACGGCGCACGTGGAATACGAGACGCAAGCGCGGCATTACGCGCACGTGGACTGTCCTGGGCACGCGGATTACGTGAAGAACATGATCACGGGCGCGGCGCAGATGGACGGTGCGATTTTGGTGGTTTCGGCAGCTGACGGTCCGATGCCGCAGACGCGTGAGCACATTTTGTTGGCACGCCAGGTGGGCGTTCCGTACATTGTGGTGTTCATGAACAAGGCCGACATGGTGGACGACAAGGAACTTCTGGAGCTGGTGGAGATGGAAGTTCGCGAGTTGCTGTCGAAGTACAATTTTCCTGGGGATGACACGCCGATCATCATTGGCAGTGCATTGAAGGCGCTGGAAGGCGACCAGTCGGAGATGGGTGAGCCCGCGATCTGGCGTTTGGCCGAAGCGCTGGACACGTACATTCCTGAGCCCAAGCGCGCCATTGACGGGGCATTTTTGATGCCTGTGGAAGACGTGTTCTCGATTTCAGGTCGTGGCACCGTGGTGACGGGGCGCGTGGAGCGCGGCATCGTCAAGGTGGGCGAAGAGCTTGAGATCGTGGGATTGAAGGCGACGCAGAAGACGGTGTGCACCGGGGTTGAGATGTTCCGCAAGCTGCTGGATCAGGGGCAGGCGGGAGACAACGTGGGCGTGCTGTTGCGTGGTACGAAGCGCGAAGACGTGGAGCGTGGTCAGGTGCTGGCGAAGCCGGGCTCGATTACGCCACACACGAAGTTCACTGCCGAGATTTACGTGTTGTCGAAGGATGAAGGCGGTCGTCATACGCCGTTTTTCCAGGGGTATCGTCCGCAGTTTTATTTCCGGACGACGGATGTGACAGGGGCGATCGAGTTGCCGGCGGGAACCGAGATGGTGATGCCTGGTGACAATGTGGCGGTGACGGTAACGTTGATTGCGCCGATTGCGATGGAAGAAGGTTTGCGCTTTGCGATTCGCGAGGGTGGCCGTACCGTGGGCGCCGGCGTGGTGTCCAAGGTTATCGAGTAAGTGTGGGAGCAGCAGGCCAGTAGCTCAATTGGCAGAGTGACGGTCTCCAAAACCGTAGGTTGGGGGTTCGAGGCCCTCCTGGCCTGCCACACAGACACTAGCACGGCATAAGGACTTTCGCTGGCATGGCGGACAAGATCAAATTTGGTTTCGCGATTGCGTTGGTAATCGCAGGAATCGTAGGGTACTACCAGCTGTCCGAGCACGCGCTGATCCTGCGCGTGCTGTCGGTGCTGGCGGGCTTGGGTCTGGGTGCGGCGGCTGCCTGGTTTACGGCGCCCGGACAGGAGTTTTATCGATTTGGTCAGGAAGCCATTGCCGAGACCCGGCGCGTGGTATGGCCTTCACGCAAGGAAACCTGGCAGACCACCCTGGTGGTTTTTGCGCTGGTGCTGGTGATGGGGCTGTTTCTCTGGCTGGTGGATTGGGGACTTCTGGTGATCGTGCAACGACTGATGGGAAGGGCTGAGTGATGGCGATGCGTTGGTATGTGGTTCACGCCTACTCGGGCTTCGAGAAAAGTGTTCAGCGTGCGTTGATTGAGCGGATAGCGCGCTCCGGCATGCAGGACCAGTTTGGCGAGATTCTGGTACCCGTCGAAGAAGTGATCGAGATGAAGGGTGGCCAGAAAAGCATCAGCGAACGGAAGTTTTTTCCGGGATACATCCTGGTCCAGATGGACATGACGGATGAGTCCTGGCACCTCGTCAAGAGCACGCCCAAGGTCACGGGTTTTGTGGGTGGACGGGCCAACAAGCCTACGCCGATCACGGACAAGGAAGTGGACAGCATCCTGCATCAGGTGCAGGAAGGGGTGGAAAAGCCCCGTCCCAAGGTGCTGTTCGAAGTGGGCGAATCGGTACGGGTCAAGGATGGTCCATTTACCGACTTCCACGGCAATGTGGAAGAAGTGAATTACGACAAGAACAAACTGCGCGTGTCGGTGCTGATTTTCGGGCGCTCGACACCCGTTGAGCTGGATTTCGGACAGGTGGAAAAGGCCTGACTTTCGTCAGGCTGGTCCGTTCGGTCGCGTCCATCGAGGACCTGGCTGATTTTCCGGGGAGGATGGCAAGGGTGCCATCCGATTGAACCCATGACATGGAGCTGAAATGGCAAAAAAAATCGTAGGGTATATCAAGTTGCAAGTCCCTGCGGGCAAGGCAAATCCTAGCCCGCCCATTGGCCCGGCACTGGGCCAGAGGGGCCTCAACATCATGGAATTCTGCAAGGCTTTCAACGCCCAGACACAGGGCATGGAAGTCGGTCTGCCGGTACCGGTGGTGATTACCGCCTTCGCCGACAAGAGTTTCACCTTCATCATGAAAACCCCGCCGGCAACGGTCCTGATCAAAAAGGCCGCCGGTGTCGCCAAGGGAAGCCCCAAGCCCCATACCGACAAGGTGGGCAAGCTGACCCGGGCGCAGGCCGAAGCCATTGCTACGACCAAAATGCCCGATCTCACGGCTTCCGATCTGGATGCTGCGGTACGCACCGTGGCAGGTAGCGCACGCAGCATGGGCATTGAAGTGGAGGGGGTGAAATAATGGCTACAGTATCCAAGCGCCACAAGGCATTGCGTGCCGAGATCGATCGTTCCAAGTCATACCCGGTTGCGGGGGCACTGGAACTGGTCAAGAAAACGGCCACCGCAAAATTTGACGAATCCGTGGATGTGGCGGTCAATCTGGGCATTGATGCCAAGAAGTCTGACCAGCAGGTACGGGGTTCTGTCGTATTGCCCAGAGGAACCGGCAAGACCATGCGTGTCGCCGTGTTTGCCCAGGGCGAAAACGCTGAAAAGGCCCGCGCCGCCGGTGCCGAGCATGTGGGATTCGAGGATCTCGCAGAAAAGATCAAGGGTGGTTTCATGGATTTCGACGTGGTCATCGCCTCGCCGGATGCCATGCGCATCGTCGGCCCGTTGGGCCAGGTGCTGGGTCCGCGTGGCCTGATGCCGAATCCCAAAGTGGGTACGGTATCTGCCGATGTGGCGGGCGCGGTCAGGAACGCCAAGGCGGGGCAGGTGCAATATCGAACCGACAAGGCAGGCCTGGTGCATTGCTCCATCGGCCGTGCTTCGTTTACGGTCGACGCCTTGCAGGAAAACCTCGTGGCCCTGTTGGGTGCGCTCAATCGTGCGCGTCCCGCTACGGCCAAGGGCATCTACCTCAGAAAAATTTCAGTTTCCAGCACCATGGGTGTGGGTATCCGCGTGGATAACACCACCCTCGCGGTGTAAGGAAGCGCAACAGACTTTGGGCAGTCGGGGGAAGTTTCCCCGACTGGACATCAAAGACCGTAGGGACCCGTTTCATGGGTTTAATCGTCGCAAGACAGCCTACGCAGATGGCGTACCCTGATGGAAGGTCAAGTTTCATTGGTGGCAGTTGGCACCAAAGCCCTGAAAGAAAGGTCGCCGTGGTTGGAATCACGGTTCGCTGTGGTTCCGTAATCTTAATGGAGAACAGACCTTGAGTCTCAATCTTGAAGAGAAAAAGGCAGTTGTCGCTGAGGTTGCCGGCCAGATTTCCGGTGCCCAGTCCATCATCCTGGCAGAGTATCGCGGGATGGCGGTCAGCGATATGACTGTACTACGAGCCAAGGCCAGGGCAGCGGGGGTTTACTTCCGCGTTCTGAAAAACACTCTTGTGCGTCGCGCGGTAGCAGAGACGCCATTTGCATCTTTGGCTGACCAGATGGTCGGGCCCCTGGTGTATGGCATTTCTGACGATCCCGTAGCGGCCGCAAAGGTGATTCACGAATTTTCAAAAGGAAATGACCGGTTGGTCATCAAGGGCGGTGCCATGGCGAATCTCGTCATGTCCCCCAAGGATGTCGCCAGCCTGGCCACCATGCCAAGTCGTGACGAGCTCATCGCCAAGTTGATGGGCACCATGCAGGCTCCGGTTGCAAAGTTCGTGCAGACGCTCAACGAAGTCCCGGCCAAATTCGCGCGCGGCCTGGCAGCTGTGCGCGACCAAAAACAAGCCACTGTTTAATTTAAGGAGTTGGAAATGGCACTCAGCAAATCTGAAATTCTGGACGCAATCGCAGGCATGACCGTGCTTGAACTGTCCGAAATGATCAAGGACATGGAAGAGAAGTTTGGCGTTTCTGCAGCGGCAACCGCCGTGGCAGTGGCCGCCCCTGCAGCAGCCGGCGCAGCCGCTGTTGAAGAAAAGACCGAGTTCAACGTCATCCTGACCGGTGCCGGCGACAACAAGGTCAACGTGATCAAGGTGGTCCGCACCATCACCGGCCTGGGTCTGAAGGAAGCGAAGGATCTGGTTGACGGCGCACCGAAGTCCGTCAAGGAAGGTGTTTCGAAGGCCGACGCCGACGCGATTGCCAAGCAATTGGCCGAAGCTGGCGCAACTTTCGAAATCAAGTAATTCCTGCATGAGCCGGTCGGGTTGACGGGGCGCCGTCAACCCAGCTTTCCGCAAGCGGAAAGTGACCGGATGGTGGGTGGGGACAGACCCTGAATTGGGGTCTGTCCCCAATTCCTCCCGCCTCACGCATTTGTCATTCTGCCGTGGAGACAACATGAGTTATTCATTCACCGAGAAAAAGCGCATTCGCAAAAGTTTTGCAAAGCGTCAAAGTGTTCTCGAAGTTCCGTTCCTGCTAGCGACCCAACTGGACTCATATACCGAGTTTCTGCAGGCGGATGTTGATCCCAACGCGCGCAAAAATCAGGGTCTGGAATCTGCATTCCGTACCGTGTTCCCCATTTCCAGCCATTCCGGCAATGCCGGTCTGGAGTATGTCAGCTACCAGCTCGGCACGCCCCCGTTTGACGTCATCGAATGTCAGCAGCGCGGCATGACCTACGCGTCGCCCCTGCGTGCCCGGGTTCGCCTCAAGATCATGGATCGCGAGGCTTCAAAGCCTACGGTCAAGGAAATCAAGGAACAGGAAGTGTACATGGGCGAAATCCCGCTCATGACCAAGAACGGTTCTTTCGTCATCAACGGCACCGAGCGCGTCATCGTTTCCCAGCTGCACCGCAGCCCGGGTGTCTTCTTCGAACACGACCGCGGCAAAACGCATTCCTCCGGAAAGTTGCTGTTTTCGGCACGGATCATTCCGTATCGCGGTTCATGGCTTGATTTCGAATTCGATCCCAAGGACTTCCTCTACTTCCGGGTGGACCGTCGCCGCAAGATGCCGGTCACCACGCTGCTCAAGGCCATCGGATTCACGCCGGAACAGATCCTGGAAACTTTCTTTGCCTTCGATACGTTCCACATCGATGGCAACAGCATTCAGATGGAGCTTGTCCCCGAGCGCCTGCGTGGCGACGTGGCCCGCTTTGACATCATGGCCAAGGGCAAGGTCATCGTGCCGCGCGACAAGCGCATCACCGTCAAGCACATTCGCGAGATGGAGCAGGCCGGCTTGAAGCGCATCGAAGTGCCGGAAGAGATGGCCGCAGGACATGCGCTGGCCCACGACATCATCGACACCAGCACGGGTGAGGTGCTGGGCCGGGCCAACGAAGAGCTGACCGAAGCCACGCTGGCCAAGTTCCGGGCTGCCGGCGTTCGCGAATACCGCACCATCTACACCAACGATCTGGATCAGGGCGCCTATATTTCGCAAACCCTGCGCGTGGACGATGCCGCGGACCAGAATGCCGCCCGTATCGCCATTTACCGCATGATGCGTCCTGGCGAGCCGCCCACCGAAGAAGCGGTGAAGGGGCTGTTCCAGGGCCTGTTCTTCAGCGAAGAGCGCTACGACCTCTCTGCCGTGGGCCGCATGAAGTTCAATCGCCGTGTGGGTCGTTCAGACCTGACGGGTGCATCCGTGTTGTCCAACGACGACATCGTGGCCGTGATCAAGATTCTGGTCGAACTGCGCAATGGCCGGGGCGAAATCGATGACATCGATCATTTGGGTAATCGCCGGGTACGTTCCGTGGGTGAACTGGCCGAAAACCAGTTCCGCTCGGGCCTGGTGCGCGTGGAGCGCGCGGTCAAGGAGCGCCTGTCCCAGGCTGAATCCGAAAACCTGATGCCCCATGACCTGATCAACGCCAAGCCGATCTCTGCTGCGATCAAGGAGTTCTTTGGTTCAAGCCAGCTGTCCCAGTTCATGGACCAGACCAACCCGCTCTCCGAAATCACGCACAAACGCCGCGTTTCCGCTTTGGGACCCGGTGGCCTGACGCGTGAGCGTGCCGGCTTTGAAGTACGCGACGTGCACCCCACCCACTACGGGCGCGTCTGCCCGATCGAAACGCCGGAAGGCCCGAACATCGGTCTGATCAATTCGCTGGCGTTGTATGCACGCACCAATGAATATGGTTTTCTGGAAACCCCCTATCGCAAGGTGGAAAACGGTCGCGTGACCGAAGCGATCGAGATGCTCTCGGCCATCGAGGAAGGACGCTACGTCATCGCCCAGGCCAATGCCGAAATCGATGGCAAGGGCCGTTTTACCGACGATCTCGTGTCGTGCCGTCACCACAATGAATTCACCCTGTCCACGCCGGACCGCATCACGCACATTGACGTGGCTCCTGCCCAGATCGTGTCGGTGGCCGCTTCGCTGATTCCGTTCCTGGAACACGATGACGCCAACCGCGCCTTGATGGGCTCCAACATGCAGCGTCAGGCCGTGCCCTGTCTGCGTGCCGAAAAGCCGCTGGTAGGTACCGGCATTGAACGCACCGTGGCGGTGGACTCCGGCACGACAGTGCAGGCCCGTCGTGGCGGCGTGGTGGACTACGTGGATGCAGCCCGGATCGTGGTGCGCGTCAACGACAACGAAACCATGGCAGGCGAAGTCGGTGTCGACATCTACAACCTGATCAAGTATCGCCGTTCCAACCAGAACACCAACATCAACCAGCGTCCCATCGTCAAGGTGGGTGACATCATTGCCCGCGACGACGTGATCGCCGACGGTGCCTCCACCGATACCGGTGAACTGGCCCTGGGACAGAACCTGCTGGTGGCGTTCATGCCCTGGAACGGATACAACTTTGAAGATTCGATCCTGATCTCCGAGCGCATCGTGGCCGAAGACCGTTTCACCTCGATTCACATCGAGGAACTGTCGGTTGTGGCACGCGACACCAAGCTTGGGCCGGAAGAAATTTCCCGCGACATTTCCAACCTGTCCGAGCGCATGCTGGGACGCCTGGATGAATCGGGGATCATCTACATCGGCGCGGAAGTGGAGGCAGGTGACGTCCTCGTCGGGAAAGTGACGCCCAAGGGCGAAACCCAGTTGACGCCTGAAGAGAAGCTGCTGCGTGCCATTTTTGGCGAGAAGAGTTCGGACGTGAAGGACACCAGTTTGCGCGTGCCTTCCGGCATGTCGGGTACGGTCATTGGCGTGCAGGTCTTTACCCGCGAGGGCATCGAGCGCGACACCCGGGCCCAGCAGATCATTGACGATGAATTGACCCAGTTCAAGAAGGATCTGGCCGATCAGTTGCGCATCGTCGAAAACGACACCTTCGGCCGTATCGAACGCCACCTCACGGGCAAAGTGGCCAAGGGTGGTCCCAAAAAGCTGGCCAAGGGCACCAAGATCACCAAAACCTACCTGCATGAAGTGGGTCGTTATGACTGGTTTGACATCCGCCTGTCGGAAGAAGATCAGCAGTTGCAACTGGAACAGTTGAAGGACAGCCTGGCACAGAAGCGTCAGGAGTTTGATGCCCTGTTCGAAGAAAAGCGCCGCAAGCTCACGCAGGGCGACGAACTGCCGCCGGGCGTCCAGAAGATGGTCAAGGTCTACCTCGCGGTCAAGCGTCGCCTGCAGCCTGGCGACAAAATGGCCGGACGACATGGCAACAAGGGCGTGATCTCCAAGATCGTGCCAGTGGAAGACATGCCGTTTACCGCCAACGGAACGCCGGCTGACATCGTGCTCAACCCGTTGGGCGTGCCCTCACGGATGAACGTGGGGCAGATCCTGGAAACCCATTTGGGCTGGGCCGCGAAGGGACTGGGTCACGTCATCGGGCAACTGGTGGAACAACAGGCCGAAGCAGTCAAGCTGCGCCAGTTCCTGGAACAGGTTTACAACAGCAATGGCAAGAAGGAAGACCTGTCAGCCCTGAACGACGAGGAAATCGTCGAGCTGGCCCATAACCTGCGCGATGGCGTGCCTTTTGCCACGCCGGTCTTTGATGGCGCCACTGAGGCGGAAATCAAGGACATGCTGGAACTGGCCGGCTTGCCGCGCAATGGCCAGATGCAGTTGTTCGATGGCCGCACTGGGGAAGCCTTTGATCGCCCCGTAACCCTGGGTTACATGCATATCCTCAAGCTGCACCACCTGGTGGACGACAAGATGCATGCCCGTTCCACCGGCCCGTACAGCCTCGTCACGCAGCAACCGCTGGGCGGCAAGGCGCAGTTCGGGGGACAGCGTTTTGGCGAAATGGAAGTGTGGGCACTGGAGGCGTACGGCGCTTCTTATACCCTGCAGGAAATGTTGACTGTGAAGTCCGATGATGTGGCGGGTCGTACCAAGGTGTATGAAAACATCGTCAAGGGCGAGCACAAGATCGAGGCCGGCATGCCGGAGTCGTTCAACGTGCTGGTCAAGGAAATCCGCTCTCTTGGGATCGACATCGATCTCGAACGGTTTTAAGCAGGGAATTGTCGGGCAACAGTTACGGGTTCCGGAACTCATCACTGGGTTCCCTTGTCGCCGACAAGGGATACTCGATGGAGGTAAAGCGTGAAAGCACTATTGGATTTGTTCAAGCAGGTGACGCAGGAAGAAGAGTTCGATGCCATTCGAATCGGCCTTGCTTCCCCCGAAAAGATTCGCTCCTGGTCCTATGGCGAGGTCAAGAAACCCGAGACCATCAACTACCGCACGTTCAAACCTGAACGGGACGGCCTGTTCTGCGCCAAGATTTTCGGACCGGTCAAGGATTACGAGTGCCTGTGCGGCAAGTACAAGCGTCTCAAGCACCGCGGTGTGATCTGCGAAAAATGTAACGTCGAGGTGACGCTCTCCAAGGTGCGTCGCGAGCGCATGGGTCACGTCGAGCTGGCCAGCCCCGTGGCACACATCTGGTTTCTCAAGTCGCTGCCCTCCCGTCTGGGAATGGTGCTGGACATGACCCTGCGTGACATCGAACGCGTGCTCTATTTTGAAGCATTCGTGGTGACCGAGCCCGGCATGACCCCGCTGCAGCGCTGCCAGTTGTTGACCGAAGAGGACTACCTCGCCAAGGTGGAAGAGTACGGCGACGAATTCTCCGCCAGCATGGGCGCCGAAGGCGTGCGCGAACTGTTGCGTCACATCAACCTCGAGGCCGAAATTGCACGCCTGCGCCAGGAACTGGCGGGCACCACTTCTGACACCAAGATCAAGAAATACGCCAAACGGGTCAAGATCCTGGAGGCATTCCAGAAATCTGGCATCAAGCCTGAATGGATGATCATGGAAGTGCTGCCGGTGCTGCCGCCGGAATTGCGCCCATTGGTGCCGCTGGACGGCGGCCGCTTTGCCACCAGTGATCTCAACGACCTCTACCGCCGCGTCATCAACCGCAACAATCGCCTGAAGCGGTTGCTGGAGCTCAAGGCCCCTGAAATCATCGTGCGCAACGAAAAGCGCATGTTGCAGGAAGCCGTGGACTCATTGCTGGACAACGGCCGTCGTGGCAAGGCCATGACCGGTGCCAACAAGCGCGCGCTCAAGTCCCTGGCGGACATGATCAAGGGCAAGAGCGGTCGCTTCCGCCAGAACCTGCTCGGCAAACGGGTGGATTACTCCGGTCGCTCCGTCATCGTGGTGGGTCCGCAGCTCAAGCTGCACCAGTGTGGTCTGCCCAAGAAAATGGCGCTCGAACTGTTCAAGCCCTTCATTTTCCACAAGCTGGAGGTGTTGGGGCTGGCTACCACCATCAAGGCTGCCAAGCGCATGGTGGAACAGGAAATCCCTGAAGTCTGGGACATCCTGGAAGAAGTCATCCGCGAACATCCCGTCATGCTCAACCGTGCGCCGACGCTGCACCGCCTGGGCATTCAGGCGTTCGAGCCGGTGTTGATCGAAGGAAAGGCCATTCAGCTGCACCCCCTGGTCTGTGCCGCGTTCAACGCTGACTTTGACGGTGACCAGATGGCCGTTCACGTGCCGCTTTCCCTCGAAGCGCAAATGGAAGCACGCACGCTGATGCTCTCGTCCAACAACGTGCTCTCGCCCGCCAACGGCGACCCCATCATCGTGCCGTCGCAGGATATCGTTTTGGGGCTGTATTACATCACGCGCGAGCGCGTCAACGCCCGTGGCGAAGGCATGCATTTTGCCGACGTGGACGAAGTGGTCCGTGCCTTCGACACCCGCCAGGTGGATGTCACTGCCAAGATCACGGTGCGTCTGAAAGAGTTCGTGCACGATGCCGAAGGTGGCCGCGTGGAGAAGGTCACGCGTTATGAAACGACCGTGGGCCGGGCCATGCTTTCTGAAATCCTGCCCGAGGGCCTGCCGTTTGCCCTGATCAACAAGGCGCTCAAGAAGAAAGAAATTTCCCGACTCATCAATGCGGCCTTCCGCCGTTGCGGCATTCGCGAAGCGGTGATCTTTGCCGACCGTCTGATGTATTCCGGCTTTGCCATGGCCACCCGTGCCGGCATCTCGATTTGCGTGGACGACATGCTGGTGCCGCAGGAGAAGGAAACCCTCATCGCTTCTGCTGAAGCTGAAGTGAAGGAGATCGAGACGCAATACACCTCCGGCCTCGTCACGCAAGGCGAGCGATACAACAAGGTGGTGGATATCTGGGGCCGTGCCGGAGACCAGGTGGCCAAGGCCATGATGGACCAACTGGGCCGCGAGCCCGTGATTGATCGGGACGGCAAGGAAACCACCCAGGAATCCTTCAACGCCATCTACATGATGGCCGATTCCGGTGCGCGCGGCTCGGCAGCACAGATTCGCCAGTTGGCGGGCATGCGCGGCCTGATGGCCAAGCCGGACGGCTCCATCATCGAAACGCCCATCACGGCCAATTTCCGTGAAGGCCTGAACGTGTTGCAGTACTTCATTTCCACGCACGGAGCCCGTAAGGGTTTGGCGGATACCGCGCTGAAGACAGCCAACTCGGGCTACCTCACGCGTCGTCTGGTGGACGTCACCCAGGATCTGGTGGTGATCGAGCAGGATTGCGGTACGCAACAGGGCATGATCCTGAAGGCGCTGGTGGAAGGTGGTGAAGTCGTCGAACCGTTGCGCGACCGGATACTGGGTCGTGTCAGTGCGCTCGATCTCGTCCACCCTGAAACCGGCGATGTGTTGATTCCGGCGGGAGCGTTGCTGGATGAAGACGCGGTGGACCTGGTCGAGGCTTCCAGCATCGATGAAGTCAAGGTGCGCACTCCGCTGACCTGCGAGACACGGTATGGGCTTTGTGCCCAGTGCTATGGCCGCGATCTGGGTCGTGGCGGTCTCGTCAACGTGGGTGAGGCTGTGGGGGTGATTTCCGCCCAGTCCATCGGCGAACCCGGAACGCAGCTCACCATGCGCACGTTCCACATCGGCGGTGCCGCATCCCGTGCCGCCGTGATCAGCCAGGTTGAAAGCAAATCCAACGGGGTGGTGCGCTTCTCCCCGGGCATGCGTTACGTCACCAATGTACGCAACGAGCAGATTGCCATTTCCCGCGGCGGTGAAGTCATCATTACGGAAGACAGTGGGCGCGAGCGCGAACGGCACAAGGTGCCCTACGGCGCAACGCTGCTGATTCAGGATGGGCATAAGGTCAAGGCCGGTCAGATGCTGGCCAGCTGGGACCCGCATACCCGTCCCATCATCACCGAATACTCCGGCGAGGTGCGTTTCGAGAACGTGGAAGAAGGCGTTACCGTGGCGAAGCAGATCGACGAAGTCACCGGGCTGTCCACGCTGGTGGTCATCGATCCCAAGCGCCGTGCCAGCATGCAGACCAAAGGTCTGCGCCCGCAGGTCAAGCTGCTGGACGAGAAGGGCAAGGAGGTCAAACTGGCTGGAACCGACCAGTCGGTCAACATCACCTTCCAGATCGGCGCCATCATTACCGTCAAAAACGGCCAGTCCGTGGGTGTGGGCGAGGTGCTGGCGCGGATTTCGCAGGAATCTTCCAAGACCCGCGACATCACGGGTGGTTTGCCGCGCGTTGCCGAGCTGTTCGAAGCACGTTCGCCGAAAGATGCCGGCCTGTTGGCCGAAATTACCGGCACAGTCTCCTTCGGTAAGGACACCAAGGGCAAACAGCGCCTGGTCATCACCGACATGGATGGCGTGGCCCATGACTATCTGATTCCAAAGGACAAACACGTCACGGTTCACGACGGTCAGATCGTCAACAAGGGCGAAATGATCGTGGACGGCCCGGCCGATCCCCACGACATTCTGCGTCTTTTGGGCATCGAGGCCCTGGCCCGGTACATCACCGACGAAGTCCAGGATGTGTACCGCCTGCAGGGGGTGAAGATCAACGACAAGCACATCGAGGTGATCGTGCGCCAGATGCTGCGCCGCGTTCAGGTGCTGGATGCTGGCGACACCCGTTTCATCCCGGGAGAGCAGGTGGAGCGCGCAGAACTGCTGCAGGAAAACGAGAAGGTCGTGGCCGACAACAAGCGCCCCGCGGTTTTCGAGAACATCCTGCTGGGGATCACCAAGGCGTCGCTGTCCACGGATTCCTTCATCTCGGCCGCTTCCTTCCAGGAAACGACCCGGGTGTTGACCGAGGCTGCAATCATGGGCAAGCGCGACGAGTTGCGCGGACTCAAGGAAAACGTCATCGTCGGCCGACTCATTCCTGCCGGAACGGGGCTGGCTTACCACAATACCCGGCGCAACCAGCCGGCCCCGGGTTTGGGGCTGGGAGCGGGGCTGGAATTGGGGGAAACCGCCACGGAAGACGCGGACGACGAGCAGGTGGCTTGACAAGGGTTGCACAGCAAACTAAAATCATCAGTCTTTTTTGGGGCAAATTGCGATTTGCCTCCGCGAAGACTGTCCTTCACGGATCATGGGATATAAAGAACAATGCCTACAATCAACCAGTTGATTCGCAAGCCGCGAATCGCTAAAAAGGCCAAGAGCAAGGTACCCGCGCTTGCCAACTCGCCGCAAAAGCGTGGCGTGTGCACTCGCGTCTACACCACAACGCCCAAAAAGCCGAATTCGGCTTTGCGTAAAGTGGCTCGGGTGCGGCTGACCAACGGTTTCGAAGTGACCAGCTACATTGGCGGCGAAGGCCACAACCTGCAGGAGCACTCGGTGGTGCTGATTCGCGGCGGCCGGGTCAAGGATCTTCCTGGGGTCCGTTACCATACGGTGCGCGGCAGCCTCGATACCGCCGGCGTCAAGGATCGCAAGCAGTCCCGTTCCAAGTACGGCGCCAAGCGCCCGAAGGCGGCCTAAGGTCGTTTGCCGAAAAATTCTGAAGAGAGCACATCATGCCCCGTCGTAGAGAAGTCCCCAAGCGCGAAGTTCTGCCAGATCCAAAGTTTGGAAATACCGATATTTCCAAATTCGTGAACGTCATCATGGATTCGGGCAAGAAGTCCGTTGCCGAGCAAATTGTGTACCGTGCCATGGAAGCCATTTCCCAGAAGTCCGGGAAGGATGCCATCGATGTCTTCATGACGGCGTTGAACAATGCGCGTCCGATGGTGGAGGTCAAAAGCCGGCGTGTCGGCGGGGCCAACTACCAGGTGCCGGTTGAAGTGCGCGCCAGCCGCCGTACGGCGCTGGCCATGCGCTGGCTGCGTGAAGCGGCGCGCAAGCGTGGTGAGAAATCCATGGGGCTGCGTCTGGCCGGAGAGCTGATCGATGCGTCCGAAGGTCGTGGCGGCGCCATCAAGAAGCGTGAAGAAGTGCATCGCATGGCGGAGGCCAACAAGGCGTTCGCGCATTATCGGTTTTAAGGTTTGACCCGAATCACGATCCGCGGTCGGTTCACGACAGGATAGCGGAGATCGGCGGCCGGTTGGGCCGCTCGATTCGGGTAAAGCGGTATTTCCCATGCGGGAGTACCTGCTGCAGATGATACAGAGGCGTTTTTGGGCCCAGGCAGGATGCCGGGCCCTTGGCGTATTGATTGAACACACAACAGGCAGAAGAAATTGGCTCGTAAAACACCCATCGAACGGTACCGAAATATCGGCATTTCCGCACACATTGATGCGGGTAAGACCACGACCACCGAACGGGTCCTGTTCTATACCGGCGTGTCGCACAAGATTGGCGAAGTGCACGATGGCGCAGCCGTCATGGACTGGATGGAGCAAGAGCAGGAGCGTGGCATCACCATCACCTCTGCTGCGACGACCTGTTTCTGGAAGGGAATGGAAGGCAAGTTTCCCGAGCACCACATCAACATCATCGACACCCCGGGGCACGTGGACTTCACCATCGAAGTGGAGCGCTCCATGCGGGTGCTCGACGGTGCCTGCATGGTGTACGACTCGGTGGGCGGCGTGCAGCCCCAGTCCGAAACGGTGTGGCGCCAGGCCAACAAGTACGGCGTGCCGCGCCTCGCGTTCGTCAACAAGATGGACCGTGTGGGTGCTGATTTCTTCAAGGTTTACCGTCAGATCAAGGAGCGCCTGCGCGGCAATCCGGTGCTGATCCAGATTCCCATCGGGGCCGAAGAAAAGTTTGCCGGCGTCGTGGATCTGGTCCGCATGAAAGCCATCTACTGGGACGAAGCGTCACAGGGGATGAAGTTTGAGTTCAGGGACATTCCGGAAGAACTGCAGGAATCTGCCGAGGAATGGCGTGAAAAGATGGTGGAAGCGGCTGCTGAAGCTTCCGAAGAATTGATGAACAAATACCTCGAGTCGGGCGAGTTGACCCTCGAGGAGATTCGCCAGGGCCTGCGTGCGCGCACCATTTCCGGTGAAATCGTCCCGATGCTGTGCGGTAGCGCGTTCAAGAACAAGGGCGTGCAGGCCATGCTCGATGCCGTCGTCGAATACCTGCCCTCCCCCGTCGACATTCCTCCCGTGGATGGCGAACTGGAAAATGGCAAGATGGGCGAGCGCAAGGCTGACGACAAGGAACCGTTCTCGGCACTGGCATTCAAGATCATGACCGACCCGTTTGTCGGACAGCTGATTTTCTTCCGTGTTTATTCCGGCGTGATCAATTCCGGCGACACCATCTACAATCCCATCAAGGGCCGCAAGGAGCGCATCGGGCGCATTCTGCAGATGCATGCCAACCAGCGCGAAGAAATCAAGGAAGTCCGCGCCGGCGACATCGCTGCGGCAGTGGGCCTGAAAGAAGCCACCACGGGCGACACCCTGTGCGACCCGGACAAGGTGATCACCCTTGAAAAGATGGAGTTCCCCGAGCCCGTGATTTCCCAGGCCGTTGAACCCAAGACCAAGGCAGACCAGGAAAAGATGGGCATCGCCCTCAATCGCCTGGCTCAGGAAGATCCTTCCTTCCGCGTCCACACCGACGAAGAATCGGGTCAGACCATCATTTCCGGGATGGGCGAACTGCACCTTGAAATCATCGTCGATCGCATGCGGCGCGAATTCAGCGTGGAAGCCACGGTAGGCAAGCCCCAGGTGGCCTACCGCGAAACCATTCGCGGTCATGTGGACAGCGTTGAAGGCAAGTTCGTCAAACAGTCCGGCGGCCGTGGCCAGTATGGTCACGTGGTGCTGAAGGTTGAACCCAACGAAATCGGCAAGGGCTTTGAGTTCGTGGATGCCATCAAGGGTGGCGTGGTGCCGCGCGAATACATCCCGGCCGTGGAAAAGGGACTCATCGATACGCTGCCCAACGGCGTGCTGGCGGGCTTCCCTGTGGTGGACGTGAAAGTGACGTTGCACTACGGCTCGTATCACGACGTCGACTCCAACGAAAACGCCTTCAAGATGGCGGCTTCCATGGCATTCAAGGATGGCATGCGCAAATCCAGCCCCGTGTTGCTGGAGCCCATGATGGCCGTGGAAGTTGAAACCCCCCCTGAGTTCATGGGCAACGTGGTGGGCGATCTTTCCTCACGCCGTGGCATGGTCCAGGGCATGGAAGACGTGGCTGGCGTCAAGGTCATCAAGGCTGAAGTGCCGCTTGCCGAAATGTTTGGTTACTCCACGTCGCTGCGTTCGGCGACCCAGGGGCGCGCCACTTATACGATGGAATTCAAGCACTACTCGGAAGCTCCGCGCAATGTGGCGGAAGCGATTATCAACAAGAAGTAAGCCGAAGCGGATATTTAAGGAAGCATCATGGCAAAAGGTAAGTTTGAACGCACGAAGCCCCATGTCAACGTGGGGACGATTGGACACGTGGACCATGGCAAGACGACTTTGACTGCGGCGATGACGATTGTGCTGGCGAAGAAGTTTGGTGGTGAAGCGAAGAGCTACGACCAGATTGACTCGGCGCCGGAAGAGAAGGCACGGGGCATCACGATCAACACAGCGCACGTGGAATACGAGACGCAAGCGCGGCACTACGCGCACGTGGACTGTCCTGGGCACGCGGATTACGTGAAGAACATGATCACGGGCGCGGCGCAGATGGACGGTGCGATTTTGGTGGTTTCGGCAGCTGACGGTCCGATGCCGCAGACGCGTGAGCACATTTTGTTGGCACGCCAGGTGGGCGTTCCGTACATTGTGGTGTTCATGAACAAGGCCGACATGGTGGACGACAAGGAACTTCTGGAGCTGGTGGAGATGGAAGTTCGCGAGTTGCTGTCGAAGTACAATTTTCCTGGGGATGACACGCCGATCATCATTGGCAGTGCATTGAAGGCGCTGGAAGGCGACCAGTCGGAGATGGGTGAGCCCGCGATCTGGCGTTTGGCCGAAGCGCTGGACACGTACATTCCTGAGCCCAAGCGCGCCATTGACGGGGCATTTTTGATGCCTGTGGAAGACGTGTTCTCGATTTCAGGTCGTGGCACCGTGGTGACGGGGCGCGTGGAGCGCGGCATCGTCAAGGTGGGCGAAGAGCTTGAGATCGTGGGATTGAAGGCGACGCAGAAGACGGTGTGTACCGGGGTTGAGATGTTCCGCAAGCTGCTGGATCAGGGGCAGGCGGGAGACAACGTGGGCGTGCTGTTGCGTGGTACGAAGCGCGAAGACGTGGAGCGTGGTCAGGTGTTGGCGAAGCCGGGCTCGATTACGCCGCACACGAAGTTCACTGCCGAGATTTACGTGTTGTCGAAGGATGAAGGCGGTCGTCATACGCCGTTTTTCCAGGGGTATCGTCCGCAGTTTTATTTCCGGACGACGGATGTGACAGGGGCGATCGAGTTGCCGGCGGGAACCGAGATGGTGATGCCTGGTGACAATGTGGCGGTGACGGTAACGTTGATTGCGCCGATTGCGATGGAAGAAGGTTTGCGCTTTGCGATTCGCGAGGGTGGCCGTACCGTGGGCGCCGGCGTGGTGTCCAAGGTTATCGAGTAAGTAAGGAGCATCATGGCAACAGCGATCACGCATCAGAAAATCCGTATTCGCCTCAAGGCGTTCGACTATCGTCTCATCGATCAGTCGGCACTGGAGATCGTCGAAACCGCCAAGCGTACGGGAGCCGTGGTCAAGGGCCCCGTGCCCTTGCCTACCCGCATCGAACGCTTCGACGTGTTGCGTTCTCCACACGTCAACAAGACGTCGCGGGACCAGTTTGAAATTCGCACGCATCTGCGTCTGATGGACATTGTCGACCCAACTGACAAGACCGTTGATGCGCTGATGAAGCTGGATCTGCCGGCAGGCGTGGATGTGGAAATCAAGTTGTAAGCAGCAAGGTGTGCAAAGCGCTCCTCGAGGGCGTTGAGTAATGTAAGCCGATCAATTGGAATCGGCACCCGACCCAAGCCAATCAAGGCGATGGCGGGCCAACAAACATAAGGAACATGGCAATGACGCTAGGACTAGTCGGCCGCAAAGTCGGCATGACGCGAGTGTTCACCGAAGACGGGGAAGCAATTCCGGTCACCGTCGTTGAGGTGGGCGACAATCGCGTCACCCAGATCAAAAATCCTGCAACGGATGGCTACACTGCCGTTCAGGTAACCTTTGGCGAACGCCGGGCAAGCCGCGTGACCAAGGCGCAAGCCGGTCATCTGGCCAAGGCAGGCGTGACCGCCGGTACGTTGACGCACGAATTTCGCGTGACGCCGGAGCAGGTCGCAAGCCTCGCCCCCGGTGGCACCATCGCGCTGGACGTTTTCCAGGTAGGGCAAAAGGTGGATGTAACCGGTACCTCCCAGGGTAAGGGTTTTTCCGGCGCCATCAAGCGCCACCACTTCAGCTCCAACCGTGCCAGCCACGGTAACTCGGTTTCCCACAACAGTCCCGGTTCGATCGGTATGGCGCAGGATCCCGGCCGTGTGTTCCCCGGCAAGCGGATGGCGGGTCATCTGGGTAACGTGCGTCGTACCGCACAAAGCCTCGAGATCGTTCGGATTGACAGTGAACGCAAGCTGCTCCTGATCAAGGGCGCAGTCCCAGGTTCCAAAGGCGGCCACGTGATCGTGCGGCCCGCAGCCAAAGGAGCGGCATAAATGGAACTTAAAATCATCGATGACAACGGTCAGCTCAAATCGACCGTCGCCGCATCTGACGACCTGTTCGGTCGCGAGTACAACGAGCCGCTGGTGCATCAACTGGTCGTAGCGTTTCAAGCCAATGCAAGACAAGGCACGCGCGCCCAGAAAGGCCGCAGCGAAGTCGCCAAGTCCACGCGCAAACCCTGGCGCCAGAAGGGTACGGGTCGTGCCCGTGCCGGGATGGCCTCCAGCCCGTTGTGGCGTGGCGGCGGCAAGATTTTTCCGTCCAGCCCGGATGAAAACTTCACGCACAAGATCAACCGCAAGATGTATCGCGCTGGATTGTGTTCGATCCTGTCCCAGCTGGTGCGCGAAGATCGTCTGGCCGTGGTGGAGCAGCTTGAGCTCGACTCCCCCAAGACCAAGATTCTGGCCGGCAAGATCAAAGGCATGGGTTATGACCGCGTGCTGATCATCACCGACAATCTGGACGACAACCTGTACCTGTCTTCCAGAAATCTGCCCAACGCCCTGGTGCTGGAAGTGAATGAGACCGATCCGGTCAGCTTGATTCGCTTCCCCAAAGTGGTGCTGACGCTGGGCGCAGTCAAGAAATTCGAGGAGGTGCTGGCATGAGCGCTCAAACTAACGAAGCACGCCTGCTGCAAATCATCGAGGCTCCGGTTGTCTCTGAAAAGGGCACCTTTGTCGCCGACAAGTTTGAACAGGTCATTTTCCGCGTGGTACCCGATGCCACCAAGCCCGAAATCAAGGCTGCGGTCGAACACCTGTTCAAAGTACAGGTCGAAAGCGTCCAGGTCGTCAACGTCAAGGGCAAGCATAAGCGCTCCGGCCGGTTCGCCGGAAAGCGCAAGGACTGGAAGAAGGCCTATGTCTGCCTGAAGCCAGGTCAGGAAATCAATCTCGTCGCGGGGGAATAAGGCATGGCAATCATCAAGATGAAACCCACCTCCCCCGGCCGGCGTGGAGTGATTCGGGTTGTTAGTCCGGACCTGCACAAGGGTGCACCGGTACAGGCACTGCTGGAAAAGCAGTCCAAGAAAGCGGGCCGCAACAACAATGGCCACATCACCACCCGTCACCAGGGCGGTGGACACCGCCAGCACTACCGTCTGGTGGACTTCCGTCGCAACAAGGACGGCATCGCTGCGGTGGTTGAGCGTCTGGAATACGATCCCAATCGTACCGCCAACCTCGCCCTGCTCTGCTACGCCGATGGCGAGCGCAGATACATCATCGCCCCCAAGGGCGTGGCCAAGGGCGCCCAGCTGATGAGCGGCATCGATGCGCCGATCAAGCCGGGCAACTGTTTGCCCTTGCGCAACATCCCGGTGGGTAGCACCGTGCATTGCATTGAGATGCAACCTGGCAAGGGGGCGCAACTGGCCCGTTCGGCTGGAACCTCGGTGCAGTTGCTGGCCCGTGAAGGCGCGTACGCGCAGCTGCGTCTGCGTTCCGGTGAAATCCGCCGCGTCCACGTGGATTGCCGGGCCACCATCGGTGAAGTGGGGAATGAAGAACACAACCTGCGTTCCATCGGCAAGGCCGGTGCGCAGCGCTGGCGCGGCATTCGTCCGACGGTTCGCGGCGTGGCCATGAACCCGGTCGACCACCCGCACGGTGGTGGTGAAGGCAAGACGGCAGCAGGCCGCCATCCGGTTAGCCCATGGGGTATTCAGACCAAGGGTTATCGCACTCGCAAGAACAAGCGCACGAACAATATGATCGTTCGTCGCCGTCAATCCGCTTAAGGGTAACGACTATGGCTCGTTCGATTAAAAAAGGACCGTTTGTAGACGGTCATCTCATGAAGAAAGTGGAAACCGCCGTGGCTTCCAAGGACAAGCGCCCCATCAAGACATGGTCGCGCCGTTCCACGGTGCTGCCCGATTTTGTTGGCCTGACCATTGCCGTGCACAACGGCAAGCAGCACATCCCCGTGTACGTTACGGAAAACATGGTGGGCCACAAGCTGGGCGAGTTTTCGCTGACACGCACTTTCAAGGGCCACGCAGCGGACAAGAAAGCCGCTCCGGCCAAGAAATAAGGAGCCTGAACCATGAATGCACAAGCAACACTGCGCGGCGTACGCCTGTCGGCCCAGAAAGGTCGGTTGGTCGCTGACCAGGTTCGCGGCCTCAAGGTGGATCAGGCGCTCAACCTTTTGACGTTCAGCCCCAAGAAGGGCGCAAAGATCATCAAAAAGGTCCTGGAGTCTGCCATTGCCAATGCCGAACATAATCTCGGCCTGGACGTGGATGAACTCAAGGTCTCCACCATTTATGTGGAAAAAGGGCCGGTCTTGAAGCGCTTCACGGCGCGGGCCAAGGGGCGTGGCAATCGCATCGTCAAGCCCACCTGCCACATCTATGTCACCGTCGCGGACAAGGAATAACCATGGGTCAGAAAATTCATCCAACAGGCTTCCGCCTGAGCGTTCTGAAAAACTGGAGCTCCAAGTGGTTTGCTAACTCCAAGAACTTTCCAGGAATGCTTCAGGACGACATCAAGGTCCGTGCCTTCCTGAAAAAGAAGCTGGCGCATGCCTCCGTGGGTCGCGTGATCATCGAGCGTCCGGCCAAGAACGCCAAAATCACCATTTACAGCGCCCGTCCAGGGGTTGTCATTGGCAAGAAGGGTGAGGACATCGAAACCCTGCGTACCAGCCTGCAGCGCCTCATGGGTGTGCCGGTTGCCGTGAATATCGAAGAAATCCGCAAGCCCGAACTGGATGCGCAGATCATTGCCGACGGTATCACCAGCCAGCTCGAAAAGCGCGTCATGTTCCGTCGTGCCATGAAGCGCGCCATGCAAAATGCCATGCGTCTGGGTGCCCAGGGCATCAAGATCACCAGCAGCGGTCGCCTCAATGGGGCGGAAATCGCGCGCACGGAATGGTATCGCGAAGGCCGTGTACCCCTGCACACCCTGCGTGCCGACATTGATTTTGGTTTCTCCGAAGCCAAAACCACCTACGGCATCATCGGCGTTCAGGTACTGGTGTTCAAGGGTGAAATCGTGGGTCGTGGCGAGCAGCCGGTAGTGGCCGCTGTTGAGCCCGAGAAAAAACCCCGCAAGTCAGGAGTCCGAAATGCTGCAGCCAGCTAGAACCAAATACCGGAAACAACAAAAGGGCCGCAACACGGGTGTTGCGACTCGCGGCGCCAAGGTCTCCTTTGGTGATTTCGGCCTCAAGGCCACCGAACGCGGCCGTTTGACCGCTCGCCAGATCGAGGCTGCCCGCCGTGCCATGACGCGTCATATCAAGCGTGGTGGACGCATCTGGATCCGGATTTTCCCGGACAAGCCCATTTCCCGCAAACCCGCCGAAGTCCGGATGGGTAACGGTAAAGGTAACCCGGAATATTTCGTGGCCGAAATCGTTCCAGGCAAGGTGCTGTACGAGATGGACGGTGTCGATGAAAAGCTGGCGCGTGAGGCATTTACGCTCGCTGCCGCCAAGCTGCCCATCGCAACCACTTTTGTGACCCGTCAGTTGGGGTGATGCCATGAATGCGAGTGAAATGCGTACCAAGAACGTGGAAGAACTGAATCAGGAGCTGGTATCCCTGCTCAAGGCCAGATTTGGCCTGAAGATGCAGTTGTCCACACAGCAAAGCAACAAGACCAGCGAATTGGGCAAACTGCGGCGTGACATCGCCCGGGTCAAGACGCTGATTCGAGAAAAGGCGGGGCAATGATGACTGAAGCAACCCAAAATGCAGCCACCAAGGTCAAGCGCACCCTCACGGGAACGGTGGTGAGCGACAAGATGAACAAAACGGTGACGGTGCTGGTTGAGCGCACCGTGACCCATCCCACCATCGGGAAGGTGATTCGTCGCTCCAAGAAGTACCATGCCCATACGGAAACCAACGATTACCATACCGGTGACGTCGTGATGATCGAGGAATGCCGTCCGATCTCCAAGACCAAAACCTGGAAGGTATCCCGTTTGGTCACGAAGGCAATTACGGTCTGAGTTCGCGCGGGGGCTTGCCAAGGGCAGGCGTCTACGCTAAAATCGCAGATTCTTCGGAAGCACTGTTTTCTATCCCCTGACGGGGTCCAAAACTAGCCGTCGCAGCCGTGGGGTCAAATGCATCCCCGGTAAAGCCGAAAGGCCCGGCGGATAAAGTTGGAGAGGCTTTAGCCATGATTCAAATGCAATCGATGCTCGATGTCGCTGATAACACCGGCGCCAAATCGGTAATGTGCATCAAGGTACTGGGCGGTTCAAAACGCCGTTACGCCAATATTGGCGACGTCATCAAGGTCAGCATCAAGACTGCTGCGCCGCGAGGTCGCGTCAAGAAGGGTGAAGTCTACAATGCCGTGGTGGTGCGTACCGCCAAGGGCGTGCGTCGTCCGGACGGTTCACTGGTCAAGTTTGACGGCAATGCAGCCGTCTTGCTCAATGCCAAGCTTGAACCCATCGGCACGCGTATTTTCGGGCCAGTAACCCGCGAACTGCGGACCGAGCGCTTCATGAAGATCGTCTCGCTCGCGCCTGAAGTGTTATAGGAGCCAAACATGCGCAAAATTCGCAAGGGTGATGAAGTCATCGCCATCGCAGGCAAGGACAAGGGCAAGCGCGGCGCCGTGCTGCGCATGGCCGGAGATTTTTCGGTCGTGGTGGAAGGCATCAACCGCGTCAAGAAGCATCAGAAACCCAATCCCGTCAAAGGGGATCAGGGCGGAATCGTCGAAAAGGAAATGCCGATTCATATCTCCAATGTGGCGCTTTACAACCCGGCTACGCAAAAGGCCAGTCGCGTGGGTATTCGAGTGCTTGAAGATGGCCAGCGGGTGCGGTTTTTCAAATCCAATGGCGAAGTCGTTGACGCGTAAGGAACAAGCATGAGCCGTCTGAACAGCTTTTACAAAGACACTGTGGTACCGAACCTGGTCAAGGAATTCGGTTACAAGTCGGTGATGGAAGTGCCCCGTATCACCAAGATCACCCTCAATATGGGGGTGGGAGAGGCGGTGGCGGATAAAAAAGTCATCGAGCATGCCGTCGGCGACATGCAGAAGATCGCAGGCCAAAAGCCTGTGGTGACCAAGTCGCGCAAATCCATCGCGGGTTTCAAGATCCGCCAGGGTTACCCGATTGGTTGCATGGTGACGCTGCGCCGTGACCGGATGTACGAATTTCTTGACCGCCTCATTTCCGTGGCGATTCCCAGAATTCGCGATTTCCGTGGAATCTCCGGACGCTCTTTCGATGGCCGTGGCAATTACAGCATGGGCGTCAAGGAACAGACCATATTCCCTGAAATCGAGTACGACAAGATTGACGCAGTGCGTGGGATGAATATCACCATCACCACCACCGCAAAGACGGATGCCGAAGCGAAGGCTTTGCTGATGGCGTTCAAATTCCCCTTGAAAGTCTGAGGTTCCCTGTGGCGAAACTTGCACTGATCAACCGTGAGCAGAAGCGTCGTGAAGTGGTAAAGAAATTTGCCGCCAAGCGCGCTCAACTGTTAAGTGTCATCAATGACAGCAAGGCGACCGATGAGGCCCGCTTTGAAGCTCGTGAGGCGCTGCAAAAGTTGCCCCGCAACGCGAGCCCTTCCCGGCTGCGCAACCGCTGTGCCTTGACCGGCCGGCCGCGCGGCGTTTACAGCAAATTCGGTCTGGGGCGCAGCAAGCTCCGCGAAATCGCGATGCGCGGAGAAATTCCGGGCATCACCAAGGCCAGCTGGTAGTAGCAGGAGCGACACCCGATGAGCATGACAGATCCGATAGCCGATATGCTGACCCGAATCCGCAACGCCCAGCGCGCGGAGAAAAGCAGTGTCTCGATGCCGTCGTCAAAACTAAAAGTAGCGATTGCCCAGGTTCTCAAGGATGAGGGTTATATCGACGGTTTCCAGGTCCATCAAAACGATAACAAGCCCAGCCTTGAGATGTCTCTCAAGTATTACGCTGGCCGCCCGGTTATCGAACTGATTGAGCGCGTAAGCCGACCTGGACTTCGAATTTACAAGAGTTGCCATGATATTCCCAAGGTCATGAACGGCCTGGGCGTGGCCATCCTGTCCACACCGGCAGGCGTCATCACCGACCGTGCGGCACGCAGCCGTAACATGGGTGGTGAAGTGCTGTGCATCGTGGCATAAGGAGCGCGTAACCATGTCACGTATTGCAAATTATCCCGTTGATATCCCGGAAAAGGTTGAAGTCACCATTTCCAACGGTGCCATCTCTGTCAAGGGTCCGCTGGGTGCGTTGAGCCAGCATGTGGGTGACCAGGTGCAGATCAGCCAGGTTGAAAACCAGTTGCAGTTCAAGCCTGCAAACAACAGCCAGCAGGCCAATGCCATGTCTGGTACGGCACGCGCCCTGGTCTTCAACATGGTCAATGGCGTTACCAAGGGATGGGAAAAGAAACTGGCTCTGGTCGGCGTGGGCTATCGTGCCCAGGCTGCAGGCGACAAGCTCAACCTGACCCTCGGCTTTTCGCACCCGGTGGTGCATCAAATGCCGGCAGGAATCAAGGTTGAAACGCCCAGCCAGACTGAAATCATCATCAAGGGTATTGATCGCCAGGCGGTGGGCCAGGTGGCTGCCGAAGTGCGCGCATACCGCAAGCCTGAACCCTACAAGGGCAAGGGCGTGCGTTATTCCGACGAGGTGATCGTGCTCAAAGAAACCAAGAAGAAATAAGGCGGACAGATCATGATGCATGACAATGGAAGACTGCGCCGGGCCCGCCGGACGCGCGCAAAAATTGCAGAGTTGTCTGCAGTGCGCCTGACCGTGCACCGCACCAACCAGCATGTTTACGCACAGATCATTGACGCTTCAGGCGCCAAGGTACTGGCCAGCGCCTCGACGCTGGAACCTGAAGTGCGCAAGGAAGTGGCCAACGGCGGCAACATCAATGCAGCGACTCTCGTGGGTCGTCGCATTGCGGAAAAGGCAAAGCAAGCCGGCATCGAAAGCGTTGCATTCGATCGTTCCGGTTTTCGCTATCACGGACGCGTCAAGGCCCTGGCCGACGCTGCCCGCGAAGGCGGCCTCAAGTTTTAATCGGATAAGCGAACCCACTGGGATAGCACATGGCAAAGAACGATAACGAAGAGCGCGGCGACGGTCTGCGCGAAAAAATGGTCGCAGTAAATCGTGTGACCAAAGTGGTCAAAGGCGGCCGGATTCTCGGTTTTGCTGCCCTGACTGTGGTCGGCGATGGCGACGGTGGCATCGGCATGGGCAAGGGCAAGTCTCGCGAAGTCCCGGTTGCCGTGCAAAAGGCCATGGAGCAGGCACGCCGCAAGATGGTCAAGATCAATCTCAAGAACGGAACCCTGTTTCATTCCGTGATCGGCGAGCATGGCGCTGCCAAGGTGTTCATGCAGCCAGCTTCCGAAGGTACCGGAATCATTGCCGGCGGACCAATGCGGGCTGTTTTTGAGGTGATGGGCGTTACCAATGTGCTGGCCAAGTGCATTGGCTCATCTAACCCTTACAACGTCATTCGGGCTACCCTGAATGGTCTGGAAGCGACGCGTCGCCCTTCGGAAATTGCTGCCAAGCGCGGCAAGACCATTGAAGAGATCACGGAGTAACGCTATGAACGCCGCCACTGAAAAAACGATCAAGGTCACACTGACCAAAAGCCCGATCGGTGCGCTGAAAGCGCATAAGGGATGTGTTCGCGGTTTGGGATTGCGCCGCATGCACCACACGGTGGAAGTCAAGGACACCCCAGAGAACCGTGGCATGATCAATCGGGTCAGCCACCTGGTTCGTTGCGAATAAAGGATTGTCGTCATGGAACTGAATACAATTAAACCTGCCTCCGGTGCCAAGCGCGCCCGGCGTCGTGTAGGTCGCGGTATCGGCAGCGGCCTTGGCAAGACTGCAGGTCGTGGCCACAAAGGCCAGAAGTCGCGTTCCGGCGGTTTCCACAAGGTCGGTTTTGAAGGCGGCCAGATGCCACTGCAGCGTCGTCTGCCCAAGCGGGGTTTCCTTACCGTCAATCGTCATGAGACGGTTCAGGTGCGCCTGGAAGATCTGGCTCGCGTCGAGGGTGAAGTGATCGATTTGTTGACCCTCAAGCAGGCTGGTTTGATTCCCGGCAGCGCGGGTGGGGCCAAGGTGTTTTTGAAGGGTGAACTGACGCGCGCCGTGAAGTTGCGTGGCGTGGGGGTCACCAAGGGTGCGCGCGCTGCCATTGAGGCGGCCGGTGGCACCATCGAAGAACAACAAGGCGCCTGATTCCGTTGGCCAACGTGGGCAATGCCCTGACGGGCAATAAAATGGACGACCTCAAGCGGCGCTTGTGGTTTGTGGTGGGTGCGCTGGTGGTTTACCGCCTGGGCGCACACATCCCGGTACCGGGCATCAACCCGGACGAGCTGGCAAAATTGTTCAACAGCCAGCAGGGCGGCATTCTGGGCATGTTCAACATGTTCTCGGGTGGGGCGCTGTCGCGCTTTACCGTATTCGCCCTGGGGATCATGCCGTACATTTCGGCATCGATCATCATGCAGTTGTTGGGCACGGTGGTGCCCTCCCTCGAGGCCCTGAAGAAGGAAGGCGAGGCGGGACGGCGCAAGATTACGCAGTACACGCGTTATGGCACGGTGGTGCTGGCGTTTTTCCAGGCTATCGGCATTGCCGTAGCGCTTGAAGCGCAGCCAGGCCTGGTGCTTGACCCGGGCATGGCCTTCCGGGTGACCACGGCAATCACCCTGGTGACCGGTACGATGTTTTTGATGTGGCTGGGCGAACAGATTACGGAACGCGGCATTGGCAATGGCATCTCGTTGATCATCTTTGCCGGTATCGTGGCCGGGCTGCCCAGAGCGGTGGGCAGCACCCTTGAACTGGTCAGGACGGGCGCCTTCTCCTGGTTCATGGCGCTGGCACTGTTTGCTGCGGTCATTCTGGTGACGGCCCTGGTGGTTTTCGTCGAGCGTGGCCAACGCAAGATTACGGTGAATTATGCCAAGCGCCAGGTGGGCAACCGCATCTATGGGGGCCAAAGCTCTCACCTGCCCTTGAAGCTCAACATGGCCGGCGTGATCCCGCCCATTTTTGCCAGCAGCATCATTTTGTTTCCGGCAACTTTGGCCGGATGGTTTGGCAGCCATGAAAATTTTGGCTGGTTGAAGGACATCAGCTCGATGCTGAGCCCGGGGCAACCAATTTATGTGTTGTTGTACGCAAGCGCCATTTTGTTTTTCTGTTTCTTTTACACGGCGCTGGTGTTCAACAGCAAGGATACGGCAGACAACCTGAAGAAGAGCGGTGCATTCGTGCCGGGTATCCGTCCAGGTGAGCAGACTGCGCGTTACATCGACAAGATCATGACGCGGCTGACCCTGACCGGGGCCATCTACATCACGTTGGTGTGCTTGCTGCCCGAGTTTTTGATCGTGCGATTCAACGTGCCTTTCTACTTTGGTGGCACGTCGCTCTTGATCATCGTGGTGGTAACCATGGATTTCATGGCCCAGGTGCAGTCGTACGCCATGTCGCAACAGTATGAAAGCCTTTTGAAGAAGGCCAACTTTAAAGGGCAGCTTACTAGATAAATGGCCAAGGAAGATACGATCGAGATGCAGGGTGAAATTCTGGAAACCCTGCCCAACGCAACTTTTCGCGTTAAGCTCGAAAACGATCATGTGGTGCTGGGACATATTTCCGGAAAGATGCGAATGCACTATATCCGGATTTTGCCGGGCGATAAGGTGACCGTGGAGCTTACGCCCTACGACCTGACCCGGTGCCGAATTACCTTCCGCGCAAAATAACGCGGATTGCAGGAGAACTGAAAATGAAAGTACAGGCATCTGTAAAAAAAGTCTGCCGCAAGTGCAAGTTGGTGCGGCGCAAGGGTGTGCTGCGCGTGATTTGTGAAGATCCGCGCCACAAGCAACGCCAGGGCTAAGCCTGGGTTTTCGCTCAATCGTTAAACGCAACAGAAACCGAGGTCGTTTATGGCTCGTATTGCTGGGGTCAACATCCCGAATCATCAACATGCTGAGATCGCACTGACGGCGATCTATGGAATTGGACGCTCCCGCGCGCGCGACATTTGCGCCGCTTCAGGAGTGACGCCCAGTACCAAGATCAAGGATCTTACGGACGCCGACATGGAGAAGCTCCGTATTGAGGTGACCAAGTTCGCAGTGGAAGGAGATTTGCGCCGCGAAGTGTCCCTCAACATCAAGCGTCTGATGGATCTGGGTAGCTATCGTGGCTCGCGGCATCGTCGTGGCTTGCCTTGTCGGGGTCAGCGTACCCGTACCAATGCGCGCACCCGCAAGGGACCGCGCAAGGCCGTTCGCTCAACGAAGTAATTGAAGGAAGAATCCTGAATGGTTAAGGCTAATACAGCAACTCGTGCACGCAAGAAGGTCAAGAAGAATGTGGCCGAAGGCATTGCGCACATCCACGCGTCTTTCAACAACACTATCGTGACCATCACCGATCGTCAGGGCAACGCATTGTCCTGGGCGACATCGGGCAGCAATGGTTTCAAGGGTTCGCGCAAGAGCACTCCTTTTGCAGCGCAGATTGCCGCAGAAAATGCAGGCAAGGCCGCGCAGGAGTGTGGCGTCAAGAACCTGGAAGTTCGCATCAAGGGCCCAGGCCCAGGACGTGAATCCGCTGTGCGTGCCCTGAACGCCGTGGGTTTTAAGATTACCAGCATCTCGGATGTGACGCCTGTGCCGCATAACGGCTGCCGTCCGCCCAAGAAGCGCCGTATTTAACCAGGGATCGGGAGAAACTATCGTGGCAAGAAACCTGGATGCAAAGTGTCGCCAATGTCGCCGTGAAGGCGAGAAACTCTTCCTCAAGGGAGAGAAATGCTTTACCGACAAGTGCGCAGTAGAGCGCCGCGCTTATGCGCCTGGCCAGCATGGACAGAAGCAGGGCCGCCAGTCGGTGTACGGTGGCCAGTTGCGCGCCAAACAGAAGGTTCGCCGGATCTACGGCATCCTTGAGCGTCAGTTCCGCAGAACCTATCACGCGGCTGATCAGGCTCGCGGGATTACCGGAGACAACCTGTTGCAGGCGCTGGAAAGCCGCCTCGACAACGTGGCGTACCGCATGGGATTTGGTGCATCGCGCGCCGAAGCGCGTCAAGTCGTGCGTCACAATGGCATTCTGGTCAATGGCCGGCGGGTCAATATTCCGTCGTACCAATTGCGCCCAGGCGATGCGGTTGAAGTCGCCGAGAAATCCAAGGCTCAGCTGCGCATCAAGGGCGCTACTGAAGCCGCCGAGGGACGTGGGTTCCCTGAATGGCTGGAAGTGGACATCAAGGCCATGAAGGGTGTTTTCAAGGCTCGCCCGCAGCGCAGCGAACTGCCCACGACCATCAACGAATCACTGGTGGTGGAACTGTACTCGAAGTAACAGGGCCTCCTTCCAGTTAGTTACAAGGACAGACGATGCAAAGCCAAACCAATGCGTTTTTGAAACCGCGCAGTATCGAAGTACAGAATATATCTCCGACCTATGCCAAGGTAGTCATGGAGCCGTTCGAGCGGGGTTATGGCCATACGCTGGGCAATGCCCTGCGCCGGATTCTGTTGTCGTCCATGCCTGGTTTCGCACCCACCGAGGTCAAGATCTCCGGTGTGCTGCATGAGTACTCGACCGTTGAAGGTGTTCAGGAAGACGTGGTTGACCTGTTGCTCAACCTCAAGGGGATCGTGCTCAAATTGCACAATCATAATGAGACCGTCCTGAAGCTCATCAAGGTGGGCCCGGGGGTGGTGACTGCAGGCGACATCGAAGCCCAGCATGACGTGGAAATCATCAATCCTGAACATGTGATTGCGCACCTCACGGCAGGTGGCAAGCTGGACATGCAGATCAAGGTCGAGCAGGGTCGTGGCTATCAGCCTGCCACCACGCGTGCCATCGACCAGGAGTCCCGTGCAGTGGGCGGCATCCAGCTGGACGCTTCCTTCAGCCCCGTGCGCCGTGTCAGCTATGCCGTTGAAAGTGCCCGCGTTGAGCAGCGTACCGACCTTGACAAGCTGGTCATGGACATCGAAACCAATGGTGCCGTTGAGCCGGAAGAAGCCGTGCGCTTTGCGGCCCGCGTACTGATGGATCAGCTCAATGTGTTTGCCGATCTTCAGGGCACGCCCATGGCGATGGAAGCCACCAAGGCGCCGCAAGTGGATCCCATTTTGCTGCAGCCAGTGGATGACCTTGAACTGACGGTTCGCTCGGCGAACTGTCTCAAGGCCGAAAACATTTATTACATCGGCGACCTCATCCAGCGCACTGAAACCGAGTTGCTGAAGACCCCGAACCTGGGTCGCAAGTCGCTCAACGAAATCAAGGAAGTGCTGGCCTCCAAGAGCTTGACCCTCGGGATGAAGCTGGAAAACTGGCCCCCTGTCGGCCTGACCGACCGCCGTTAAACGCGCTCGAATCGAACCTTAAGGATAATTCATCATGCGTCACCGTCTTAGCAATCGCAAGTTGAACCGCACCACCAGCCATCGGCTGGCCATGCTGCGCAACATGACCAATTCACTGTTGCGGCATGAAGTGATCCGCACCACCCTGCCCAAGGCCAAGGAACTGCGTCGTGTTGCAGAACCCCTGATCACCCTGGGCAAGGCGCCTTCGCTGGCCAATCGCCGCCTGGCGTTCAGCCGGCTGCGTGATCGCGACATGGTCACCAAGCTGTTCAACGAACTCGGACCGCGCTACCAGACCCGCAACGGGGGCTATTTGCGCATTCTCAAGTTTGGCTTCCGCCAGGGTGACAACGCGCCCATGGCGCTGGTGGAGTTGCTGGATCGTCCTGCAGGGACGGCCGATGCCGAAGGTGCACCGGAGGCATAAGCCCCGTTCAGTCACCCAGGCCATCACCCAAAACCGCCGGAATCCCCGGCGGTTTTTTTTCGCCCATGACACGCACCCATGCAGTGCGTCGGGCACCCATTTGCGGCATGGCAGCCGCCCAGAAAAAGGATGGTTACCTGTAATGCCTTGATCTGGAAACAATTTAAATAAATTTTTAAAACAGGTCTGATTCTTGCTGAGAATGGGGTGACTCGGCACGAAAATGGAACACCGATTCCAGGTGCCGAGGTACCTTTCGGAGATCGGGTCATGAAAAAAATGAAACTGGCGGTGATTGGCAATGGTATGGCAGGGATCAGAACCCTGGAAGAATTGCTCAAGCTTGCCCCGGAGCTGTACGACATCACGGTGTTTGGCGCTGAGCCTTACCCCAATTACAACCGCATCCTGCTCTCGCCGGTGCTGGCCGGAGAGCAGACCGTGGATGAAATCATCCTCAACGGTCTGGACTGGTATGCCGAAAATGGCATTCGCCTGCATCTGGGCAAGACCGTCAGTCGCATCGATCGCGTCAAACGCCAGGTCATCACGACGGACGGCATCGTGGAGGACTATGACCGGCTTCTGATTGCCACGGGCTCCTCGCCCTTCATCCTGCCCATTCCCGGAAAAGACCTTCCTGGAGTGATCACCTATCGCGACATTCACGACACGGAATGCATGATTGAAGCGGCAAAGCATTACCGCCATGCGGTGGTCATTGGCGGCGGCTTGCTGGGGCTTGAGGCCGCCAATGGGTTGAAACTGCGCGGCATGGACGTGACCGTCATCCATCTGGCGGAGTGGTTGCTGGAGCGGCAGCTGGACCCCGTGGCTGCGGGGCTGCTGCAGCAATCCCTGGAAGCCAAAGGGTTGCAGTTCAGGCTGTCCACGCAGACCAGCGAGCTGCTGGCCAACGACGCGGGCACGCGCGTCGCTGCGGTGCGTTGCCAGGATGGCAGCGAGATCCCCGCAGACCTCGTGGTCATGGCTGCCGGCATACGCCCCAACACAAGCCTCGCGGAGGCTGCAGGACTGGCCTGTCAGCGCGGCATCCTGGTCAACGATACGCTCCAGACCTATGACCCGCGCATCTACGCCGTGGGGGAATGTGTCAGCCATCGCGGCATGGCCTATGGACTCGTGGCGCCGCTTTTCGAACAGGCCAAGGTGTGCGCCAACCACCTGGCCTTCATGGGCATTGGCCGCTATACCGGATCGGTGACCTCGACCAAATTGAAAGTGACGGGCGTGGACCTCTTCTCCGCTGGAGCATTCATGGGAGGGGATGGCATGGAAGAAATCACCCTGTCCGACCCGGTGGGCGGGGTGTACAAGAAACTGGTATTGAAGGACGACCATCTGGTGGGCGCCTGCCTGTATGGCGATACGGCAGACGGCACCTGGTATTTCAAGTTGCTGCGCGAGGGCAGGAAAATTGCCGAGCTGCGCGATACCCTGATGTTCGGCGAAAACAACATCGGCGATGTGGGGCATGAAGGCCACAACAAAGCCATGGCCATGGCAGATACGGACGAAGTGTGCGGCTGCAATGGAATCAGCAAAGGCACCATCGTCAAGGCCATCCAGGAGCAGGGCCTGTTCACCCTGGAGGACGTGCGCAAGTGCACCAAGGCCAGCGGGTCTTGCGGCTCCTGCACCGGGTTGGTGGAACAGATCCTGATGAACGTTCTGGGCACCGACTACTCCGACACGCCGACAAAAAAGGCCCTGTGCGGTTGCACGGACCACTCGCATGACGAAGTACGGAAATCCATTCGTGAACACCACCTGCTGTCGCAACAGGAAGTGCGCCAGTTCATGGAGTGGCGCACGCCCAACGGATGCGCAAGCTGCAGGCCGGCACTCAACTATTACCTGATTTCCACCTGGCCCCACGAGGCTGCCGACGATCCGCAGTCGCGGTTCATCAATGAGCGTGCCCATGCCAACATCCAGAAAGATGGCACTTATTCCGTGGTGCCGCGCATGTGGGGCGGGCTCACCAATCCGGCGGAATTGCGCCGGATTGCGGATGTGGCGGAGAAGTTCAACGTGCCCACCGTCAAGATCACCGGCGGACAACGCATTGACTTGCTGGGGATTCGCAAGGAAGACCTGCCTGCCGTGTGGAAGGATCTCGACATGCCCTCCGGCCATGCCTATGGAAAATCCATCCGTACGGTCAAAACGTGCGTCGGTGACGAGCATTGCCGGTTTGGCACGCAGTCGTCCATGAAGATGGGCGTCGACCTGGAAAAAATGCTGTTCGGCATGTACTCGCCGCACAAGGTCAAGCTGGCAGTGTCGGGTTGTCCGCGCAATTGCGCGGAGGCGGGCATCAAGGACGTGGGCGTGATTGGCGTGGATTCGGGCTGGGAAATTTACGTGGCCGGCAATGGCGGCATCAAGACCGAAGTGGCCCAGTATCTGTGCAAGGTCAGGACGGACGATGAAGTGAAGGAATACTCCGGGGCGTTTCTGCAACTGTACCGCGAGGAGGGTTGGTATCTGGAGCGCACGGTGCACTACGTGTCGCGCGTGGGCATGGAGGTGATTCGCCAGCGCATCGTCAACGATGCCGAGGGGCGGCGCGCCCTGTTTGAGCGGTTGCTGTTTGCCTTGCGCGGCGCACCTGATCCCTGGAAGGCACAGGAAGCGGCCGGGGTGGACTGGAAACAGTTTCAGTCGGTACGGCTTGCCACGAGTGCAGAAGGAGCCCTGTCATGAGCCTCGTGGAAACCCGGGAAACATGGATTGCCGTTCTGGCACTGGAAGACATTCCCATGCTGGGGGCGCGCGTGGTGGAAGGTGCGGCGATCGGCCCGGTTGCGCTATTCCGTACGGAAGATCAAGGTGTGTTTGCCCTGCGCGATCGTTGTCCACACAAGGGAGGGCCACTGTCCCAGGGCATCGTGCACGGCCATCGCGTCACCTGTCCCCTGCATGGGTGGAACATCGAACTCGACAGCGGTGAGGCCGTGGCACCGGATGTCGGTTGTGCGAAACGGCTGTCGGTCATGGTGAAAAACGGGCAGGTGTATCTTAGCAAGGCGGAACTTACAGGTGCGCCATGAACGGCGCATCGCAAGTGACGCGCAGCACCTGCTGCTATTGCGGTGTGGGCTGCGGAATGCTGATCGAGTCTGCACCCGATGCCACAGGGGTGCAACGCATCACGGGCGTGCGCGGCGACCCCGAACACCCCGCTAATTTCGGGCGTTTATGCAGCAAAGGCGCCACGCTTCACCTGACGGCACAGCCCCATGTGTACGAACAGGTTCGCGCAAGCCACCCCGAGATGCGCAATGAGCGCTCGTCTGCCCGTCGTGTCGTGGAATGGGATACGGCACTGGATGCCGTGGCGCAGCGCCTTGCGGAAATCATTCGCCGTGACGGCCCTGATGCCGTCGGCATTTATGTGTCCGGACAGCTCCTGACGGAAGACTATTATGTGTTCAACAAGCTCGCCAAGGGCCTGATCGGAACAAACAACATCGACACCAATTCGCGACTGTGCATGTCCAGTGCCGTTGCGGGGTACAAGCAGACGCTGGGGGCTGATGCACCGCCCTGTAGTTACGAGGACATTGAGCAAGCCCAGGTCATCTTCATTTCCGGGTCAAATACGGCCTATGCGCATCCGGTGTTGTTTCGACGCATCGAAGCTGCGCGTGCCAGGAACCCGGCAATGAAGTTGATCGTGGTGGACCCGCGCTGGACGGACACTGCCCAAAGCGCCGACCTGTTCTTGAGAATTGCGCCTGGAACGGACGTGGCGTTGCATCACGGCATGCTGCACGTCATGTTGTGGGAAGGGTGGGTTGATCGGCACTACATTGACGCACATACCGAAGGATTCGAGGCGTTGAGAAACACGGTGGCCGAATTCACGCCACGCGCCGTCGCTCAGTGCTGCGGCATCCGCGAAGAAGACCTGCGCGAGGCGGCAAGATGGTTTGCGCAATCAGAAGCCACGCTTTCACTGTATTGCCAGGGGCTCAATCAATCCACTTCGGGTTCGGCAAATAATGCCACGCTCATCAACCTGCATCTGGCCACTGCCCAGATTGGAAAGCCCGGTGCCGGTCCCTTCTCCCTGACGGGTCAACCCAACGCCATGGGGGGGCGTGAGGTGGGCGGCATGGCCAACCTGCTGTCGGCTCACCGCAACCTTGCTGATCCCCGACATCGGGCTGAAGTGGCGGAACTGTGGGATGTGGCGTCGGTTCCTGAGCAGCCCGGTTTGACGGCCGTTCCCCTTTTCGAAGCCTTGCGAGGCGGCTCGCTCAAGGCCATCTGGGTTGTCTGCACCAATCCCGCGCAATCCCTGCCAAACCAGGGGGCCGTGCATGAGGCCCTGGCGCGGGCAGAATTCGTGGTGGTGCAGGAAGCCTATCGCAATACGGCCACCGTGCCGTTTGCGGATGTCTTGCTGCCAGCCACCACCTGGGCAGAAAAGGAAGGCACCGTCACCAATTCAGAACGCCGCATCAGCCGGGTACTGCCTGCAGTAGCGCCCTTCGGTCAGGCGCGCCATGACTGGGCCATTGCCGTGGCAGTGGGGCAACGCATGGAAAAGCTGCTCGAACGTGCCACACGCTCTGGAAAATCATTGTTTCCCTATGACAGTCCGGAGTCCATCTGGTTGGAACATCGGGCCAGCACGGCCGGGCGCGACCTGGACATCACCGGTTTGTCCTATGGCCTTCTCGAAACGCATGGACCACAACAGTGGCCCATGCCGTCAGGTGCCCTGTCTGGAAAGGCAAGGCTCTACGAGGATGGTGTGTTTGCCACGGCCAACGGGCGCGCAAGATTTGTGGCAGCGCCCTATCACGCCGTTGCAGAGCCTGCAGATGCGCGCTATCCCTTTACGCTGACAACAGGGCGGCTGCGCGATCAGTGGCATGGCATGAGCCGTACCGGTACTCTGGCGCGGCTGTATGCCCATGCCCCCGAACCCGTGGTGCAAATTTCTCCAACGGACTGTGCGCGCATGAACCTGCAGGCAGGGGATCTGGTTCATCTCACCAGTCGTCGTGGCAGCCAGGTATTGCCACTCCAGCCTTCGGAAGAAGTGGCGCCCATGCAGGCCTTCGTGGCCATGCATTGGGGTGAGGAATCGGTGGCCGGACAGGCAGGGGGGGCTGCAGGGTTTGGTGTCAACACCCTGACGCTGCCTGCCATTGATGCCGATTCGGGGCAACCCGAACTCAAGCATGCCGCCATCAAGATCCTCAAGGCCGAGCTGCCCTGGCGCCTGACGGCTTTTGCGTGGATGCCGCAGCACACGGCACTGACAACCCGAATGTCGTTGCGTGCGCACATGGCCGGCTTTGCCTTCGGCAGCTGTGTGTTGTTTGGCCATGAAACGCAGGACCATGAAGCGACCGTGGGCGTGTTGTTGAGAATCGCCGATTACGATCCGGCACCCGAGTCCACGCGCAATGCCATTGAGGCAGTGCTGGGACTGCATGCCGGCGAACCCGGGGTGTTGCGCTATCAGGACAGGCGTCGCGGCATCAGCCGTTTGATTCGCATCGGCGTGACCGGCGCGTTGCACGGAAAACTCGCGGCCGTGCTCGTGTCCGGCGAAACAGCCCAGGTGGCCGCGGCTTCCTGGTTGCAGGATTACCTCGAGAGCGGCGCTTCCGTGGAAGGTCTGGGGCGTGCGTTGCTGACCCCCGGAAAAGTTCCGCCGGGAAAACCCCTGGCTCGTGGAAAGGTGGTCTGCAGCTGCTTCAACGTTTCCGAGCAGGCCATTGTCACGGCATTGCAGGCAGTGGTGGCAGAAACCGCAGCACAACGACTGCAGGCGTTGCAGCAGACGCTTCAGTGTGGCACGAACTGCGGGTCCTGCCTGCCCGAATTGAAGCGCCTTGTGTCAGGGCAGTCGCAACCGGCACAACATATTTTGTAGCACGTACGAAGCACATCAGGAGCCGATCATGGATCGAAAATCTTTCTTGCAAGCTGGACACACGCCTTCGCTCATTGCAGCGTTTCTCTACTTCGATCTGGCATTCATGGTCTGGGTCATTCTGGGTCCGTTGGGCGTGCAGATTTCCAGGGACCTCAATCTCGATCATGTCCAGAAGGGATTGATGGTGGCGACACCGGTGTTGTCGGGTGCCGCCCTGCGACTGGTGTTGGGAATCATGGTGGATCACCTCAATGCGCGCATCACCGGCATCATCGGTCAGGTCGTCGTGATCGTCGCCCTGTTTGCGGCCTGGTGGTGGGGCATCCACAGCTATGAACAGGTCCTGGTATTGGGGTTGTTTCTCGGCGTGGCCGGCGCATCCTTTGCCGTGGCCTTGCCTTTGGCCTCGCGCTGGTACCCTCCTGAGCATCAGGGCAAGGCGCTGGGCATTGCCGGGGCAGGAAATTCGGGAACCGTCTTCGCGGCGCTTTTCGCACCCTCACTGGCAACCGCCTTTGGCTGGAGCAATGTGTTCGGACTGGCGCTGATCCCGCTCAGCCTGGTGCTGCTGGCCTATGTGATCATGGCCAGGGATGCGCCCAACGCGCCGCCACCCAAGCGCCTGTCGGAATACCTGCTGGTGTTGAAGGACAAGGATGCCTGGTGGTTCATGTTCTTCTATTCGGTCACCTTTGGCGGCTTTGTGGGCCTGGCTTCGTCGCTCACCATCTACTTCAACACGCAGTACGGCCTGGATCCCAGGACCGCCGGTTTCTTTACCGCGGCTTGCGTGTTCGCCGGATCATTGGTGCGTCCCATGGGCGGGGCACTGGCAGACCGTTTCGGCGGCATCCGGTTGCTCAGCGTGGTTTATCTGGTGGCTGCGGGAGCACTGTCCGTCGTGGGGGTGGGCCTGCCGCAATCCTGGATGGCATTGGCAGGATTTGTCGTGGCCATGCTTTCGCTCGGAATGGGAAACGGTGCCGTGTTTCAACTGGTGCCCCAACGCTTTCGCAGGGAAATTGGGGTCATGACGGGGCTGGTGGGGATGGCCGGTGGCGTGGGCGGATTTTATCTGGCCTCCAGCCTGGGGTACTCTAGGCAGATGACTGGAAGTTACATGACCGGGTTCTACATATTCGCCATGCTGGCTGTGATTGCGCTGGTGGGGTTGACAGCGGTCAAGACGCGCTGGCGCACCACCTGGGGTGCCGCAAGTCTCACCAGCGCACGGATTTGAAGACGGGATCCCGGGAGGCATGACTTCGGCGTTTACACTGGGCTTTAGTTCGCTGACCGGGCCGCGGCCGCGCAATGAGGATTTTTGTGGGGCCGTCACGCCGGATGGACCCGAACTTGAAAACAAGGGATTGTTGGCGGCCGTGGCAGATGGCGTGGGAGGGCATAGCAACGCCAACGAAGCCTCGGAGTATGTGGTGCGCGGATTGCTGGCAGACTACTACGCAACGCCGGACACCTGGAGCGTGTTTCATGCGCTGGACACGGTCATCCAGTCGCTCAACCGCTGGCTGTTCTCCCAAAACCAGTCGTTGCGCCACAATGCTGGCATGGCCACGACGCTCTCGGTGCTGCTGCTGCGCGGGGGGCGTTACCATGTTGCGCATGTGGGCGATTCACGCATCTACCGGTTTCGTGACGGCGAGTTGCGGCGCTTGACGCAGGATCACGTGTGGGATCATCCCGAACTGAATACGGTGTTGTCGCGAGCCGTGGGGCTGGATGCCCAACTGCTGGTGGACTATAGCGATGGTGAGCTGGCAGCGGGAGACCGATTCCTGATTTGTTCGGATGGCGTGTGGAACAGCCTGGGTGAAGGGCGCATGCGCAATGCGCTGCTCAGTCATGGCGATTCGCAGGATGCAGCGTCGCACCTCACGCTGGCTGCAGTGAACGAGGGCAGCCAGGATAATTGCACCGCGCTGGTAGTGAACGTCCTGGTCGTTCCCGCAGCGAAATTGCGGGATGCGCTCGCCAGCACCGCGCGGCTGCCCATTCCGGACCGCCTCAAGCCGGGCGATACACTGGATGGCATTGCCATCATCAGGGTGCTTCATGAGTCCAGGGTGACGGTGTTATATGAAGCGCGCATTGAGGCTACCGGGCAGCATTGTGTGTTGAAAACCTTGCGCCAGGGTTGCGACGGTGCGGATGCTTCAGCCCTGGCGCACGAAGAGTGGCTGGCCCGGAGAGTCATCGACGCCGCTTTCCCGCAGGTGATGCCATCTCCGGGACGCAGTTATCTGTACTACCTGATGTCCTGGCACGAAGGGGCAACCCTGGGCCAATGGTTGCGTCAGGGGCGGCATTTTTCGTCAGCAGAAACCGCAGACATCGGCATGCGTCTGCTCAAGGGGCTTGGCGCGCTGCACCGCCTGTCCATTGTCCACCGGGACATCAAACCGGACAACATCCATCTGGGCGCGGACGGCCATTTGCGCATACTGGATCTGGGGGTTGCTGCTTCTGACGGTCAGGATTTCGGTGAGATCAACAATCCCGGAACCCCAAGTTACATGGCCCCAGAACTGCATGCCGGAAAGCCGGCTTCAGAAGTTTCAGATCTGTACGCCTGCGGAGTGACCTTGTATGAATTGCTGACACGCAAGTTTCCCTATGGCGAGATCGAACCATTTCAACATCCGCGTTTTGGCGATCCGTTAAGTCCCACGCGTTATCGTCCCGACGTTCCCGAATGGCTGGAAGCCATCCTGTTGAAGGCCGTGGCTCGCGAACCCGAAGACCGGTTTGAAACCATCGAGGCGTTTTTGTTGGCGCTGGAAAAGGGGGGGCATGGCCGGCTGCGCGTTCCGCGCAAAATGCCGCTTCTGAAACGCGATCCCGCGTTGTTGCTCAAACTCGGTGTGGTCCTGTCGCTGGTGCTCAACGGCCTGCTGCTCTACCTGTTGCTGGCGCGCTGAGTGCGGCATGTCGGTGGCAGGTGCGCAAGTGATCGTTGACGAGACCGACGGCCTGCATGAAGGCATAACAAATGGCGGACCCCACGAACTTGAAGTTGCGCGCGCGCAGATCCCTGGAGAGCCTTTCAGACAGGGCGGTTTGCGCCGGGACTTCGCCAGGGTGTTGCCACGCATTCTGTATCGGGACGCCATCCACAAACGACCACAGATAACGGTCAAAACTGCCAAATTGATCCTGGACCTCGAGATAGGCCCGGGCGTTGCCGATGGCGGCAGCAATTTTGGCACGATTGCGGATGATCCCGGGATCAGCCATCAGGCGCGCCGTCTCGGCTTCGCCAAAGGCGGCCACGCGGTGGGCATCGAATCCGGAAAAAGCGCGGCGATAATTGTCGCGTTTGCGCAGCACGGTTATCCAGGAAAGGCCTGCCTGAGCACCTTCCAGCAGCAGAAATTCAAACAGGACACGGTCGTCATGCTGTGGCATGCCCCACTCGGTATCGTGGTAGGCCACGTAAAGCGGGTCATCACCGCACCAGGGGCAGCGTTGTGGGGTGAGGGCGGTTGTAGTGCCTGGCGCATGCATGATGTGCCCCATTGTAAGGCATTCTGTCAAAGCCACGACACGGCCTGAAACCCATGATGTTGTAGAATGGTCCGGAACGTTTTTATTTCATGAATGACCAGATTGACCAAACCTGCCAACATCGAGCCCCACATGCAAAGCGCCAACGGCGCCCGGCGTGTCGGGGTACTGGTCTTCCTGTTGCTGTTGCTGGGCGCCGCCTGGTGGCTTGTCTGGCGCGACGGCGCTGCTGACGGGCGCACCCAGGAGGCCATGCAGGCCCAGGGCGCAGGCAGCACTGCCACGCCTGCGCCGATGCCGGATGGCATCAGGACCATGGCGTCACCGCCCGGTTCCTTGCAGCAACCTCCCCCGGCCGATCCCTTCAAGGCCGCACTGGAAGCTTCCAGGCAAAATCAGGGCGCCAACCCAGTGCCTCCTGCCGTTGCCCGGGAAGGCACTGCAGCCCCGGTACAGGATCCCTTTCGTCAGGCGCTGGAGGCTTCGAAGCAGAAAAAACCCGCCACGTTAAGCTCCCCATTCGGCGCCCAGAAGTGAACGTGCAGGACTCGCCGTGAGGCCATTGCGTGGTGCTAGAATCAAGGTTTGCGGAGGCTACCATGGCTAGACAACCCGAACATGAAGACACCGCCAAAGACAGGAAAGACGATGAGGCCAAGGCGCCTGCGCCAAAGGCCTCGCGCCTGAAAACCTGGGCGAGCAAGGGTGGGCAATACATTGCAGAAGGGTTTGCCCCGGTGGTGTCCCTCGTGGCACTCGTCACTGCGGTGATTGCCGTCACGGGCAACCAGGCAGCCCAGACCCAGTTGAAGGAGGGGCTGGCGAAAGTCAACGGCATGAATGCCGGATTGTTGACCATCAGGAGCGATCTGGAAAAACTCAAGATGACGCTGGCGCAGGAAAAATCGTTACAGGATGGCGAACGCAAAAAACTCGATGACAGCCTGGCAAAAATCATTCAGGGCCTGACCAGGGTCCAGGTGAAGCTGAAAGTCTCTCCCACCGTCGAAGAACAGTTACGCCTGTCCGGCAGTACTTCGGCCGTCACCCCGGACCCTGCCAGCGCCAAGGCCCCTGTCCCTGTCGTTGCAGCCAGTCCCGAGAAGCAACGAGATCCTCAAGTGAAGGCCATTAAGGACGCCATCAAGGATTACAACAAGCAGTAAGGTTACATCGGCGGCTTCATGCCATCCTTGCCCACGCTGATGCGCAGGGCCGTCAGGTCGCCATTCTCCTCCCGCCGGGTAATGACCAGAACCTTGGCGCCCGGAATGAGTTGTGATCTGTCAGAAGCAACAAAGGTGACCAGCGGAACCCCCTGGGGCACGATGATCTTCTGGCTGCCCCCCTTGTAACTCAACACCAGTTCCTTGCCATTGTTGACGTTGACGATGGCATCGACGTTGGCGTTGGTCATGCTGGATCCAGGTTCGAGATCCCAGGCGTAATGGCCCTCCCCGGTGCCGCGCAGGGCCTCGGGAAACACGTGAACTTCCAGCGCCTGCAATGAATTTCCCGGGCCATTCTGGAGAGCGGTCACCCCAACGAAACTGCCCTCCTTGATGTCGCTCAGGTGTATTGGCGCCAGCAGGTTGACCTTGGTGGTGTCGGCCATGTGCAGGGTGACATCCTGACCCTCGCGTGACTTCACCTGCAATTCATTTCCATCAAACGCCGTGATGGTGCCGCGTATCCTGATCGGTGGTTGTGGTTGTGCCAGGGCAACCGTCACACCCAACAGCATTGTGCCCAATACCAGCCATGTCCTGATGTTTTTCATGATCCCCTCCCCGATGACGTCTGCTCATGATAGTACGGATTGCATGGACTAGACGGCATGTCCTGCGGCACTGCCGCTCGCCCAGGCCCACTGAAAATTAAACCCCCCCAGGTGGCCGGTCACATCCACCGCTTCGCCAATGAAGTAAAGACCTGGAACGGAGCGCACTTCCATGGTTTTGGATGATAGCGCCCCGGTGTCCACCCCTCCCAGGGTCACTTCGGCCTTGTTGTATCCCAGGGTTCCCGAGGGGCGAACCTGCCAGTTGCACAGCGCATGGGCGGCATCGTTCAGTTCGTCGCGGGTGAACTGCTGCATGGGCTTTGCCAGATGGTGTGCGGCACACCATTGCTGCGCAAAGCGCTTGGGAAGCACTTCACAAAGCAGGTTGTCAAAGCGCGTGCGGCTGGCATGCGCGTCCATCAGCCAGGAGCGAACGTCCAGTGATGGCAGGAGGTTGATCGAGATGAAGTCACCGGGGTTCCAGTAGGAAGAGATTTGCAGGATGGCCGGTCCTGAAAGGCCGCGGTGGGTGAACAAAAGATGCTCGCGGAAGCGTCCGTTGTGGCAGGACACTTCCACCTCGAGAGAAACACCAGAGAGGTCGCCAAACTGCGTCAGGGTTTCTGGGGCGAAGGAAAGCGGGACGAGCGCCGGTCTTGGCGGGATGACTTTCAGGCCGAACTGTTCTGCGATGCGATAGGCAAAGGGGGAGGCCCCGACCTTGGGAACAGTGAGTCCGCCGGTGGCAATGACGAGTGCGGGCGCAAGATGGCGCCCCTGAGTCGTTGTCACATGGAACCCGTCCGCCTCGCGGGTGACTGCCAGCACCTCACAGGGCATGCGCCATGCCACTTGCCCCAGGGCGCATTCCTCCTTGAGCATGGTGATGATCTGCTGGGCGCTGTCGTCGCAAAACAACTGCCCGAGCGTCTTTTCGTGATAGGCAATGCCGTGACGCTCCACCAGGGCAATGAAGTGCTGGGGGGTGAAGCGTGCCAGTGCCGAGCGACAGAAATGCGGATTTTGCGAAAGGTAATGTTCCGGACGGCAGTGAAGGTTGGTGAAATTGCATCGGCCTCCACCGGAAATGCGGATTTTCTCGGCCAGCTTGCTGCTGTGGTCGATCAGCAGCACGCGGCGACCGCGCTGTCCGGCCTGCGAGGCGCACATCATGCCCGCTGCGCCGGCGCCTATGACGATGACGTCCCATGATGCCGTGACTGGTTTCATCCCGACGAGGATAGCCTACGCTGCGACGAAGCGAAAGCCGGTTTACTGGGTCGTCAGTGCTGCCTGCTCTGCCTCTCTGTTCATGACGATGATGCTGATGCGACGGTTGTTGGGGTTCAGCGGGTTGCTGGCGTCCAACAATGCCGACGAGGAAAGCCCTACGACACGAATGATCTTTGAAGCATCCATGCCACCCGAAATCAGCTCGTGGCGCGAAGCGTTGGCACGGTCGATGGAGAGCTCCCAGTTGCTGTAGTTCAGTTCGGTTCCCTGGTAGGGTGCGGCATCCGTGTGGCCGGAGATGCTGACCCTGTTGGGCACCTCATTGAGTGCCTTGCCGATTTCCTGCAGGATCTCTTTCGCATAGGGTTCTGGCGCGGTACTTCCCAGACTGAACATGGCGCGATTCTGCTTGTCCATGATCTGGATGCGCAAACCTTCCGTGGTGATGTCCAGCAACAACTGGTCCCTGAATTTCAACAGGTCCAGCCGGGTTTCGATCACGTTTTCCAGGTGGCGCTTCAATTGCCGCAAGCGCTCGATTTCCTGCAGGCGCAAATTGACCCGGGCATGCTCCAGGGCGCTTTTGCTGGTCGTGTCGGCCTCTCCCATCTGGACCTGGGCAATTCCGTCGCTGGGGACATTGCTGCCATCACCCACGATGTGTTGGGTACTGGCGATGGCCCTTCCGCCCGCGAGCGTTATCATCAATGGGGCCTTGAAATACTCGGATATGCCGCGCAGGCTGTTGGCCGAACTGCTGTTGACCAGCCATAGCAGCAGAAAGAACGCCATGACGGCAGTGACGAAATCGGCATAGGCAATCTTCCAGGTGCCGCCGGAGCGAAGCGATTTCGGGGGCTTGATGATTCTTTTGACCACGATGGGTCGCTTTGCCTTGGCGGCAGATTTTCGGGCGCTCAAACTCAGTCTTGCCATGACACACCCTCGCAACAGGTTGTATGCGCAAAGACTCCGGAACAGGGGGGATGATCCTGATCGCCTGGCGACCCCGCTGGCACTCGACATGTCGTCGATTAGGACCTTGGTCCATTAGCCCGGAAGCTTTGCGTCCCCGCCTTTCGACGGGTTTGCCCTTGCAGGCGTTGATTGGAAAATCAACGTTTGCCTGACGATTCTAGGAGGGGTTCGGGGCGCTGTCAAACGAAGGGGGCGGCGTTCCCGTCAGCGGGCTATTATTCCTTGAGCAAGCTGAGCTGGTGAAGGACGGTCCTTACACTGCGCCTGCCAATGTCGATGGCCTCCCTGGCGCGATGAAAATCGAAAAGGCCGAAGTGGGCCAGCCGCGGGGCCACCACCACGTCTGCGGGCTCGCCGGCCATGCGGCTGCGCGTGATGCGCACCTGCATGATGTTGATGCTGGAGCCGACGACGTCGAGCAGGGACGGAGGCTTGGGCTCGTTGCTGGCAGCCTCTGACAGGGGCAGCCCCAGCGTGACCTGTAATTTGCGCATCCATTCGCCCACCGGGCTCGCCGTTGATTCGGGCGGAGGGTCGGCGGCTTCGTGGCGGCTTAGCATGTCCGAATTGAGGTCCACGGCAATCACGAGATCGGCGCCCATGGCGCGGGCCAGCGACACCGGGACGGGATTGACGAGCCCGCCATCCACCAGGATCAGGCCGTCGTGCTGTACCGGTGTGAACAATACGGGCAAGGCAATGGACGCACGGACCGCTTCGACGGTTGAGCCCTCGCGCAACCAGACTTCGGCCCCGGTGCGCAGTGAGGTGGCCACCGCGGCGAATGGCATGGCCAGATTCTCAATGGGGTGATCGACGAAATTGCGTCGGAAAAAATCCATCAGACGATCGCCCTTGAGCACCCCGCCATTGAGGGTGACGTCCATGAACGACACCACGTCCGACACGCTCATGTCGAGCAACCATTGTTCAAACCGGTCCAGTTCTCCAGCGGCATAAGCGGCCCCCACCATGGCGCCCACTGAGGTGCCACAGACCAGATCCGGGCGAATGCCTGCTGCCTCCAGCTCACGGATCACGCCGACGTGCGCCCAGCCGCGGGCCGAGCCGCCGCCCAAGGCCAATCCTATGCGGGGTTGATGCCGTGCGCTCATGCGCGAACGGATTGCATGCGTGGCAATCCTGGAATACTGTGGCAGGGCGGAGTCATCGTGACATCGTGCCGCGAAAGGCGCGGTCACGCAAGCGGAGGAGCAGCGAGATGGGCAAACGCGCATATCCCCTGGCCCGGGTTTATGGTTTGCTAGAACCCGGACCGGTACTGTTGCTGACGACGACGAGAAAGGGACGGGACAATGTCATGCCCCTGTCCTGGCACACCATGATGGAGTTTGAGCCTCCGCTCGTGGGATGCGTCGTCAGCGGCCGCGATTTCAGCTTTGAGGCATTGCGCGCCACGCGCCAGTGCGTGCTCAACATTCCAACCCGGGATCTGGCGGCACAGGTGGTGGGGTGTGGCAACACCTCGGGCCGCCGCGTGGATAAATTCAAGCGATTCGGACTCACGCCCGTGCCCGCCACCCTGGTGGTGGCGCCACTGATTGCCGAGTGTTACGCCAGCCTGGAATGCCGTGTGGCCGACACGCGCTGGGTGAATCGCTACAATTTTTTCGTGCTGGAAGTGCTCAAGGCCTGGCGGGATCCGGCCTGCAAGAATCCGCTTACCCTGCACCATCGCGGACGGGGCAGTTTCATGGTGGCTGGTGAAACCCTCAAGCTTCGCTCGAAGATGAAGTAGAAGCCACTGCGCGCAACCGCCAGCGGAGCGGCGGGCGCACGGACAGACGGTGGCCGGGCGCCGCCGTGGCGGCCAGAACTTCCAGAAGGCCCGCTGTTGCGTCAGCGCCCATGGCGCGCGCGGCCTTGCGATCCGCAAGCAACTCAAACACCCAGTGCAGAAGCAGCCACCCTGCCAGAAAGCCGAAGAGACCCAGCCAGGCCATGACGCCTTCAGGCACATCCGATAGCACCAGCGTCAGCATCAGCAGCGGCAGGAGTGCGGCCAGGCGCTGTGACGGGTGTGCGTGAGCCAGGGCACGGGCCAGCAGAAAGCGCAGGCCGTGGATGCCCAGACGCGCCGTCAGCCCGGAAGAAAGGAATATCCGGCTTTGCCCGGGCAGCAACCCTGCCGTAACAATGAAAGGGCCCGGATGATCCGCCAGGGTGACGGGGACTTCGGCAAAACGGGATGCGGCCTCGCGGGGTTGGTGCAGCTCGGCAAGCGTCCAGTCCACGGCCTGCCGCAACGGCCCCTCCGCAATTTCCCGCACCACCAGGGCCTGGCAGATTGCAGGACCGTACCAGAAGCCGGCCACGACCAGGGCTTCCTGGTACAGGTTGGACAGCAGCAGATACGTCTCGTTATGGCTCCAGGCGGCGGGCACCATGAGATCAGGGCCCCAGAAGGCAAGGCCGCTGAGGAGCAGGAATTTCCAGGTGCGTTGTGGCGAAGAAGGGATCATTCAGTCCAGGAGTGTCAGTGCCACGCGACTACGCACGGCATTTTTGGCACGATGCGGCATGCAATCGGGCGTTCGGGCGCACCGGAGGGTGCTGATTTTTCTTTGTCGTGACCATGAGTGTCGCACTATTATGCCATTTCATCGAACCAGGACGATCAGGAGGGAAAAGCATGTCGAACAACTTCATGCCCAGATGGACCATCGTGCAGCGAGGGGTATGAAACCTTCGGACCAACAACATCGTCGCGCGGTAACGCTGCTTTCCCTTGCGGCGTTCGCCAGTGCGGCCTCGGCGCGCCTTTGCGACCCCATGCTGCCCGACCTTGCCAGGACGTTCCTGGCTTCCCCCGGCGAAACGGCACAGGTCATCTCGTCGTTTTCGGTGGCTTACGGGGTGCTGCAGATGTTTTTCGGCCCCTTGGGGGATCGCCTGGGAAAATACCGGTTGATTGCCTGGACCACGCTGGCCTGCACCCTGGGCAGCCTTGGCGCCATGCTGGCTGGCTCACTGCACTGGCTGATGCTGTCGCGACTGCTCACGGGCGCCTCGGCGGCGGGCATCATTCCCTTATCCATGGCGTGGATTGGCGACACCATTACCTATGAGCATCGCCAGGCCACGCTGGCGCGTTTCCTGGCTGGGCAAATTGTGGGCGTGATTGGCGGGCAATTCATTGGCGGTGTGTTCACCGACACCCTGGGTTTTCGCTGGGCGTTCGGTTTCATGGCGTTGACCTATCTGGTGGTTGGGTTGTGGGTTCTGGCGGAATCGCGCAACAATGCCTCCACGCAACACGTGCACAACGCGCAGGGGGGTAAGTCGGGTGGGGTGTTGACCCAATGTCGTGCCGTGTTGAGCGAGCCCTGGGCAAGGGTCATCCTGCTGACCGTATTCGTGGAAGGGCTGGTGGTGTTTGGCACGCTCGCCTTCGTTCCATCCTATCTGCATCATCGCTTTGGCCTGTCGTTGACCATGGCAGGAGCCGTGATGGCCACCTTTGGCCTGGGCGGGTTTTCGTACATCCTCTTTGCCCGGCAATTCGTCAGCAATTTTGGCGAGGTGGGGCTGGCCAGGATGGGCGGGTTGCTCATTGGCGTGGCCTGGCTCATTCTGGCATTGGGCGACTCCTGGAGCTGGGCCCTCCCGGCCTGCACCCTGGTGGGCCTGGGTTACTACATGCTGCATAACACGCTGCAGACCAATGCCACCCAAATGGCGCCGCAGGTGCGGGGCACTGCGGTGTCCCTGTTTGCTTCGGCATTTTTTCTGGGACAGTCGCTGGGTGTGGTGCTGGCCTCCCTGCTGCTCTCCCATGCGGGGATGGCCGTGCTGTTCGTTGTGGCTGCCCTGGCCCTTCCGGTGATCGGCCTTGCCTTTTCGCGGGCGTTGAAAGTCCATCACCAGCGCGCGAAACCGGCAATGCCCTGAAGCACGGTGCACCCCAACAAAAAGCCCGGCATGTTACATGGGTGCCGGGCTTTTTTTGAGATGACGCGCGAGGGTGTCTAGAACGGAATGTCGTCCGGGAAATCGGCGAACTTGCCGCCGGCACCGGAAGGTTTTTGTGCGGAACCCCCGCCATTGCCACCCGAGGGCATGTCCCCGCCCCCGCCACCCGAACGGCTGCCCAGCATCTGCATGCGATCGGCAACGATTTCGGTGGTGTATTTGTCCTGCCCGTCCTTGTCCTGCCATTTGCGGGTTTGCAGGCGGCCTTCCAGGTAGACCTGGCTGCCTTTCTTGAGGTACTCGCCGGCAATTTCGGCGAGCTTGCCAAAGAAGGCCACGCGATGCCATTCGGTTTTTTCCTGCTTTTCACCTGCCTTGTCCTTCCAGGTGTCTGTCGTTGCCACACTGATGTTGGTAATGGCACCGCCATCGGGCATGTATCGGACTTCGGGGTCGCGCCCCAGATTGCCCACCAGAATCACTTTATTGACTGAAGCCATAGCGCACTCTCCCTCGATTAACTGGCTTTTTTGACCTGCATGGGCCACGCCACCACAAGCCAAATGGCGGTGAGGCCTGCACAAAAGACCGGCACGGCGTCCGGCCCCCAATACTTGTACAGCACGCCAGCGAGAGAGGCCCCGCTGAAAGCGCCGAGAAACTGGATGCTGCTGTAAACACCAGTGGCCGTACCTTTGGTCCCGGGAGGGGCCACCACGGTGACGAGCGAGGGCAGGCTTGCTTCCAGCACGTTGAAAGCCACAAAAAATATCGTCAGGGCCACGGCAATCCCCGTGACGCTACCCTGCCCCAGGCCCAGCATCAGGGCCGACTGGGCCAGCAACAGGACGGCCACGGAAACCAGAAAAACGGATTTGCGCCACTTGCCATGGGACAGGGCCACGCCCGGAATCATCAGCACGAAGGACCCCAGCATGACGGGCAGGTAGAGTTTCCAGTGATCGCCCTGCGGCAGACCGTCACGCACCAGGGCAGGGGGCACTACCACGAATATGGCCATCAGGGTGGCGTGCAACACGAAAATGCCCCAGTTGAGGCGCAGCAGCTCCAGGTGGCGCAATACGGTGGAGAAAGGGGCCCGTACTTCGGCCTGGGGGGGCCGGGGGGCATCCGGAATGATCCATTGCACGACGGCGATGGCCAGCAGTGCCAGCACGCCCGTCATGGCAAAAATGCCGGGCACGCCAATGACGGGGTAGAGCGCCGGGGCCAGGATCATGGACATGCTGAAGGTGACGCCAATGGTCATGCCGATCAGGGCCATGGCTTTGGTGCGATGCTGTTCGCGGGTCAGGTCGGCCGTCAGTGCAATGACCGCAGCCGAGATGGCCCCGGCGCCCTGGATGATGCGTCCCAGAATGACCCATCCGATACTGGTGGCCGAAGCAGCGACGAAACTTCCCAGGGCAAAAATCACCAACCCTCCCATGATGACCGGCTTGCGGCCGATGCGGTCAGACAACCACCCCAGAGGGATCTGCAGCGCAGCCTGGGTGAGGCCATAGGCACCGAGCGCGATGCCCACCAGCGTTTTGTCGGCCCCTCCGGGTAATTGCGCGGCATACAGGGCAAATACCGGGAGGATGATGAACATGCCCAGCATGCGCAGGCCGAAAATGCTGGCCAATCCCATGCTGGCACGCCATTCGAGGGGAGACATTCTATCGGGAGTTTTCATGAGGGCCAGACAGGAAAAAGTAAAAATCTTGGCGTATATTAGCAGGTTCCCAGAACGAAGCCTCGCCCAACGCCGTGACACAAGACATCCTGCGCATTCGTGGAGCCCGCACCCACAACCTCAAGAACATCGATCTCGACCTGCCCCGGCATCGGCTGGTGGTCGTGACCGGGCTGTCAGGTTCGGGAAAATCATCGCTCGCCTTTGATACGCTCTATGCCGAAGGACAGCGCCGTTATGTGGAGTCGCTCTCGGCCTACGCGCGTCAATTCCTGCAGTTGATGGAAAAGCCTGACGTGGACCTGATCGAAGGCCTGTCGCCAGCCATTTCCATCGAACAGAAGGCCACCAGCCACAACCCGCGATCCACGGTGGGTACGGTTACGGAAATCCACGACTATCTGCGCCTGCTGTTTGCCCGCGCGGGCGATCCTTACTGTCCCGAACACCAGATCCTGCTGGAAGCCCAGAGCGTGTCGCAAATGGTGGACCATGTGCTGGAGCTGCCCCAGGACACGCGCCTGATGATTCTCTCACCATTGGTGGTGGGGCGTAAGGGACAGCAGCAGGAATTGTTCAATGAACTGCGCGCCCAGGGTTTTGTGCGCCTGCGCATCGATGGCGCGGTGGTGGACATTGACGCCATTCCAAAGCTCGACAAGAACCAGAAGCACACCATTGAAGTGGTGGTGGACCGCCTCAAGGTGCGCCCCGACATGAAGCAGCGTCTGGCCGAGTCGTTCGAGACCGCGCTGCGTCACTCAGATGGCCGCGCGCTGGCCGTGGAAATGGACAGCGCCACGGAGCACCTGTTTTCGGCGCGCTTTGCCTGTCCCGTCTGCAGTTATGCCTTGCCGGAACTGGAGCCGCGCCTGTTTTCCTTCAACAACCCGATGGGCGCCTGCCACCAGTGTGATGGCCTGGGTGTCGTGAGTTTCTTCGACCCCAAGCGGGTGGTGGCCTTTCCGCAGCTGGGGCTTGCGGGAGGGGCCATCAAGGGCTGGGACCGGCGCAACCAGTTTTATTTCCAGATGCTCACCGACCTCGCCACACATTACGGCTTTGATCTGGACACCCCCTTCGAGCAGTTGCCGGAAAAGATCCAGAAGATCCTGCTGATGGGATCGGGCAAGGAACAGATCGCCTTTCATTACCCCGGCGAGCGGGGCCGGTTTCGCATCAAGGAACATGCCTTTGATGGCGTCATTCCCAGCCTGGACCGGCGCTACAAGGAAACGGACTCGACCCTGGTGCGCGAAGAGCTGTCAAAACTGCTCAACCAGAAGCCCTGCCCGGAGTGTGAGGGAACCCGACTGCGTCTGGAGGCGCGCAACGTGCGCGTGGGGCAGCATACCCTGTATGAACTGAGCGCCTTGCCGCTCAAGGATGCGTTGACCCTGTTCCAGCACCTCAAACTGAAGGGAAAGAAGCTCGCCATCGCCGACAAGATCCTCAAGGAGATCGTGGCGCGCCTGCAGTTTCTCAACAACGTGGGGCTGGATTACCTGCAGCTGGACCGCTCTGCCGATACGCTTTCAGGCGGCGAGGCCCAGCGCATTCGCCTGGCCTCGCAAATCGGCTCGGGCCTCACGGGCGTGATGTATGTGCTCGACGAGCCTTCCATCGGGCTGCATCAACGTGATAACCATCGCCTGCTGGAAACCCTCGTGCGTCTGCGTGACCTGGGCAATTCGGTGATCGTGGTGGAGCACGATGAAGATGCCATCCGGGCTGCGGATTATGTGGTGGACATGGGGCCGGGTGCCGGCGAGCATGGCGGGCGTGTGGTGGCCTGTGGCACCCCGGAGGAAGTGACCGCGCACCCGGATTCGCTGACCGGACAGTTTCTCTCGGGACGCCGCAGCATTGCCGTGCCGGAGCGACGACTGCCTGCCGACCCGCAGCGCCAGCTGGTGATCGGGGGGGCTTCTGGCAACAACCTCAAGGGCGTCGACCTTCATTTGCCGGTGGGGCTGCTGGTGTGCATCACGGGGGTGTCCGGCTCGGGCAAGTCCACCCTCATCAATGACACCCTGTATGCGGCCGTGGCGCGCCATCTGTACGGCAGCGCGACGGAACCTGCACCCTATACCCGCATCGCGGGGCTGGAGCATTTCGACAAGGTCATCAATGTGGACCAAAGCCCGATTGGTCGCACGCCGCGCTCCAATCCGGCCACCTACACGGGACTCTTCACACCCATTCGCGAACTCTTTGCCGGTATTCCGCAGTCCCGCGAACGGGGCTACGGGCCCGGGCGTTTTTCATTCAACGTCAAGGGGGGGCGCTGCGAAGCCTGTCAGGGGGACGGCGTGATCAAGGTGGAAATGCATTTTCTGCCCGACATTTACGTGCCTTGCGACGTCTGCCACGGCAAGCGTTACAACCGGGAGACCCTGGAGATCCAGTACAAGGGCCGGACCATCGACGAAGTGCTGGGAATGACGGTGGAAAAGGCTTTCGCGTTCTTTAACGCGGTACCGGTGATTGCACGCAAGCTGCAGACCCTGCTGGACGTGGGTCTGGGCTACATCACCTTGGGGCAGTCGGCCACCACCCTCTCGGGGGGAGAGGCGCAACGCGTCAAGCTGTCGCTGGAACTGTCCAAGCGCGATACCGGGCGGACCCTGTTCATTCTGGACGAGCCCACCACCGGCCTGCACTTCCAGGACATCGACCTGCTCCTCACGGTGCTGCATCGCCTGCGTGATCACGGCAATACGGTGGTGGTGATTGAACATAACCTCGATGTCATCAAAACCGCAGACTGGGTGATCGATCTCGGACCGGATGGTGGTGGAGGCGGCGGCCGAATCATTGCACAAGGTAGCCCGGAACAGATCGCTGCCGATCCCGGCAGTCATACTGGCAAGTATCTGGCCCCGAT
>DAICZS010000099.1:420-933 GCA_027311025.1 Ferrovaceae bacterium | reverse complement strand
CCCAATTACAGCGCCGCCCTGACTTCCCTGAACTGAGAAACCCGTCCCATGCGTATTCTTCTCTGCGGTTCCCTGGCCTATGACACCATCATGGTATTCCCGGATCATTTCAAGAACCATATCCTGCCAGATCGCCTCCATCAGTTGAGTGTCGCCTTTCTGGTTCCGGAGATGCGCCGGGAATTCGGGGGAACCGCAGGAAATATCGCTTACAACTTGCATCTCCTGGGAGAAACGCCTTCCATCCTGGCCACCGTGGGCGAAGATTTTCTTCCCTATCGAACCCGCCTCGAACATCTTGGGTTCGACCTGCGGGGCATTCGACTCATCCCTGGCAGTTACACGGCACAGGCCTTCATCACCACGGACCTGGACGACAACCAGATCACCGCCTTTCACCCCGGCGCCATGGCTGCTTCTCACACCCACACCATCGACACGGTCCCTGGCATTACGATGGGAGTCGTTTCGCCCGATGGACGGGAAGGCATGCTCCAGCATGCCCGACAATTC
>DAICZS010000099.1:0-265 GCA_027311025.1 Ferrovaceae bacterium | reverse complement strand
AACAGGCCACCTGGCTGGCGGTCAACGACTACGAGGCACAGTTGATGGCCAACAAGACCGGCCTCTCCTTCGAGCAACTGGCCAGCCGCGTGGATGCCGCCATCATGACCCGGGGGGCTCAGGGATCGTGCATCTTTGCAGGAAATGAAGTCATCCCCATCCCCGCGGTCCCGACAGACCGGATACTCGACCCCACAGGATGCGGAGACGCCTACCGGGCGGGGCTGATGTACGGATTGAGTCACCGCTGGGACTGGGACCGCAC
>DAICZS010000098.1 GCA_027311025.1 Ferrovaceae bacterium | reverse complement strand
GTGTTCCCGCGAGTTGCGTGCGACGTTCCGCAAGTCGCGGGAACAGGAGGTATTGGCGTTCAAGGTCGGCGGTGATCCCGCCTTTGTCGCTGCGGATGTAAGCACCCATCAACAGATTCTCTTCCACCGTGAGCCGCGCGAAGATACCGCGGCCTTCCGGTACAAGCGCGATGCCATTAACCACGCGCTGATGTGCCGGAACATGCAGCAAGGACTTTTCCCGATAATGGAGCTTGCCGGAGGCAGGATGCAGCAATCCGGCCAGCGCTTTGAGCATGGTGGTTTTGCCCGCGCCGTTGCTGCCGATGAGTGTGACGAGTTCGCCGACGGCGATGTTCAGGCTGATGCCCTTCAGCGCCTGGATTCCGCCGTAGGAAACTTTAAGGTTTTCCACTTCCAGGAGGTTCTTCATCATGCATCGCCTCCTGCGCCGCCACCCAGATAAGCGGCAATCACTGCCGGATCACGACGCACTTCTTCCGGTACACCTTCGGCGATCTTCTTGCCGTAGTCCAGCACGGCAACACGGTCGCACAGCCCCATGATGAGTTTGACGTCATGTTCAATCAGCAAAACGGTGACACCGCCGACACGTATCTTCTGCAGCAGCGCTTTCAACGCGACGGTTTCTGTCGCGTTCATGCCGGCTGCAGGCTCGTCCAGCGCCAGCAATTTTGGTTCGGTGGCGAGAGCGCGGGCGATCTCCAGGCGGCGTTGCTCGCCGTAGGACAGATGCTTGGCCAGGGTCTGGTGTGCGGAATCGATACCGACATATTCCAGCAACTCGCGAGCACGCTGCACGGTGTCGCGCTCTTCGGCACGGGCGGCGGCATGCCGCGTCAACGCTCCCCAAATGCCGATGTGCGTGCGCAGATGGCGCCCGACCATGATGTTTTCCAGCGCGCTCATGTTGGCGAACAGGCGGATGTTCTGGAAGGTGCGCGCAATGCCAGCTTGCGCCAGCAGACGCGG
>DAICZS010000097.1 GCA_027311025.1 Ferrovaceae bacterium | reverse complement strand
TGGCAGGCCCTGTCCTCTCACAAAGCCCCGTAGCTGCACAACAATTGTCGGTTGCCACCCAGGTGGGCAGCACTTCCGCCTGGAGTCAGGACCTGGGCCAGAAAATCACCTGGATGGTTTCCGGAACAGGGCAGAACAGTGCTGAAATACAATTGAACCCACCGGATCTTGGGCCGCTGAACGTGGTGCTTCATGTGAGTGGCGGCCAGGCCACGGCGTTTTTCACCTCACCGCACGAAGCTGTGCGGGAAGCTGTAAACCATGCCTTGCCCCGGTTAAAGGAAATGTTCGCGGAAAATGGCATCATGCTGGGTAATGCCTCCGTGAGTGACCAGAGTCATCAGGGGGCAGGGGGAGGAGCCGCTCGCCAGTTCTTCCAGCAGGCACCAGCCAGTATCCCGGGCTCCGTCTCTTCCGGGGTGACCGGCGGTTCCAGAAGTGGATCAGTGTCTGCAGACACTGGGAGAGTCATGACTTCCAGCGGGCTGGTGGACACTTTCGCGTGATGATTTGATGTGACAGGATGACAGAAAACTGATTGCAAAAACAGAAACAGCAAAAAACGAGGCACCGGTAATTGAAGGTGGCGGGAAACAGAAAAAGAAGAAAATCCTGATACTGGCCGTCATTCTGGTGTTGTTGCTGGGAGCGGGTGGCGGAGCAGCCTGGTATTTCCTGAAAGGCAATTCCAGCAAGAAACCCGCCGAGGAATTGTTGAATCCCATTTTTGTGCCGCTGGATACATTTACTGTGAATCTTCAGAAGGATCCGGATGATCACGTTTTACAGGTAGGGATCTCGCTGAAAATATATAACCCCAAACTGGAAGAGGGGATCAAGAACGCCATGCCGGAAATCCGCAATGCCCTTCTGCTGCTTCTGTCCAGCAAACGGGCTTCCGAACTTTCCACCGTCTCGGGAAAGGTGCAACTTGCGGATGACATCATCAGCTCGGTGGATGGGGTACTGGGCATTCCTCACAAG
>DAICZS010000096.1:742-990 GCA_027311025.1 Ferrovaceae bacterium | reverse complement strand
TCCGTGCAACGGCCAATCAATATAAAATGCCGCCGTTGATCGCAGCATCAACCTATGTTTATTGGATTTAACACGCGGACAGGGAAAGCATGAACAAGGAAGAAATCACCAGCATCATCGAAAACACGCTCAAGAGCGGCGACAAGACACCGGGAATATTCGATCTGGCCAAGATCATGGCCATCAAGGCGGAGATCCAGTCCTGCACTACGGTCAACGCCGTACTGGGGTTGATCGAAGAACACCGC
>DAICZS010000096.1:0-732 GCA_027311025.1 Ferrovaceae bacterium | reverse complement strand
ATCGAAGGCTGATTTCATCGCGCTCCGGAAACGCAGTGAGGCTCAACTTGCCCGAATGCCGGAACAACAACCCTTTCAAGACGAAGTGACGTTCCGGAGCGCGAGCAGTTCGGTCAATTTCTTCTCCAGTTCGTCGATAGGCTTGGGTTTGGCAAAGAGATATCCCTGATATGCCTGGCATCCGCGCAGTTCAAGGAATTCTCGCTGTTCCTCTGTTTCCACACCTTCGGCGATCACTTCCATGCCCATGCTGAGCGCCATGGAAATGATGGTCTGCACGATTGCCGCGTCGTGCTGGTCGGTCGTGATGTCGCGCACAAAGGATTGGTCGATCTTGAGCTGATCAATTGGCAGGTGGCTCAGGTAGGATAGTGATGAGTACCCCGTGCCAAAGTCATCCATGGAGAACTTAACACCCAGGTTCTTCAATTCCTTCATCTTGCGTATGCGCAGAATCAACCCGGATTCTTCCGCCACCGGGATGAATTGCGCCGGTGAGACAGAACCAAGCTGGGGGTGTGTCCAGCGCAGGAGTGCTTCCGCGCCGACAGGTCGCCCGGAGCTTGCAATCTGCAACTGGTAATGAAGAGAGAATTCATTGCGTTCGAGCGCACCGCGCAATGCACTTTCCATCTGGCCGCGTTTTTCCAGAATCTCCTGCATGGACGAATCGAAGAAGCAGATGGCATTGCGTCCCTTGGCCTTGGCCTGGTACATCGCGGTGTCCACATG
>DAICZS010000095.1 GCA_027311025.1 Ferrovaceae bacterium | reverse complement strand
ACTAATGCCTTCAGCAAGAAGCTGGAAAATCACATGCACGCGGTCAGCCTGTATTTCATGTTCTACAACTTCTGCAAAATTCACAAGACACTGCGAGTAACCCCTGCAATGGCGGCAGGAATCACTGAAAAGCTGTGGGATATTGCAGATATTGTGGCCCTAATCCCGGAGGAAAAGCCGAAGAAGCGCGGGCCGTATAAGGAGCGAACGTAGACGTAAAAAATGCCCCCAAAAGGGGGCATTTACAATCAAGAAAAAATATTACTCGGCTGCTATATGGTAATCTTCTTGGTTTAGGATACGGCCAATTTCGTCAAGCTGCTTATTTAGCGCGATCGTCATACGAAAAGCCTGATCCAATAGCTTCATGTATTCCGCCTTGGAAGCAGGTGGCGGATAAAGAAATTTATAATCGATCATGGCGCTCTCCTTTCTTTCTCTGTAAATTCTTAAGCGCAACACTGGTTCTGTAATTGCGCTATGTATTGTTCGTAGGTATTTCTATCATTTGCTTTTAAAGCATTCGCAACCATTTCCATGCACAAAAGTTGCTGTTTAGTATTTAACAACAATCTAATTTCCGTGAATGGCTCGTCAATTTGCTCTGCGCTTGTCAGTAAGGAGTCAATAATTACATTCAAGATTCGCAATGTAGTGAGCATCGTATGAATATTAGGATTTGGTACAGTGCCCATTTTGTCGAAACCAAACTGTTTTGCGTGTTCAATAACTTTGGCGCTTGCCATGAACACTTGGTTCCAAATTCCCAATACCCGCTGCTTTATTTCTTCTTCTTCAAATAATTGCACCGAGGCTTCATTATTCATTTTTAAGACGACACTCCTCCAATTGTAAGCCAATCTTACTCTTACTTGTCTTAAGAGTATTACCAACAAACCAACCCAGTGTCAACTGCTAAATTGGCAAATTTATTGACCCACACAGTTTTTGTTGTATAAGGGTCAATTCCTGAGTTATGTTAATTTGAATTCAAACTGAACCATTACCCCCCCCTGGCGGTGGATGCAATTTCCAGTCCATCAGA
>DAICZS010000094.1:638-1165 GCA_027311025.1 Ferrovaceae bacterium | reverse complement strand
GGGTATGCAGGATGAGGTAGGCGGCTTCATCGTAAGCGTTGCCGCTGCCGTGGCCGAAAAACAACTCGGCCTCGTTGAAACGGCTGACTGCGAAGCGCAGGCAGTCGCGTACTGTCTTGAGCGAAGCGCTCGCCTCCGAGAAATGATTGATGTCCATTTTTACTTTTCTCCCTGTACGCCGGTTAACGTTATTGTGTTGCCAGCAGTTTGACCAACGTCAAATAGTAGATCTCGGACAAAGCGTCCAGATCATCCACCGCCACGCATTCGTTGAGTTTGTGGATGGTCGCATTCAGCGGCCCGAGCTCGATCACTTGCGGGCAGATGTCTGCGATGAAGCGGCCATCCGAAGTGCCGCCGCTGGTAGAAAGATCAGTCTCGATACCTTGTACTTGTTTGATGGCTGCGCTGACCGCGTCCACCAGATTGCCGCGTGGCGTGAGGTAGGGCTTGCCGGACAGTTCCCAGTTCAGATCGTATTCCAGCTTGTGCATGTCGAGGATGGCGTGGACTTTCTGTTTCAGGCC
>DAICZS010000094.1:0-628 GCA_027311025.1 Ferrovaceae bacterium | reverse complement strand
GTGCCCGGCACCACGTTGGTGGCACCCGTGCCGCCGTGGATATTGGAGATCTGCCAGGAAGTCGGCGGGAAATATTCGTTGCCGTTGTCACAGGTGGTGGCGGCCAGTTCGGCAATGGCGGGTGCCGCCAAATGTATGGGGTTCTTCACCAGATGCGGATAGGCGATGTGGCCTTGCACCCCTTTGACCGTGAGCGTGCCGGACAGCGAACCGCGCCGGCCGTTCTTGATGGTGTCGCCGGTTTTGGAGACGGATGTGGGTTCGCCGACGATGCAGTAATCCAACTTCTCGTCACGCTCCTGCAAGGCTTCCACCACGCGCACTGTACCGTCGACAGCGACGCCCTCTTCATCAGACGTGAGCAGCAGGGCGATGCTGCCGCGATGCTGCGGGTGTTCGGCTACAAACTTCTCGATGGCCGTGACGAAGGCGGCAAGCGAACCTTTCATGTCCGCCGCGCCGCGTCCATAGAGCATTCCATCGCGTACCGTCGGCGTGAAAGGATCGCTGTCCCATTTGTTCACCGGGCCGGTCGGCACCACGTCGGTATGACCGGCGAAGCAGATTACCGGCGCAGTCTGACCGCGCCGGGCATACAGATTGTCCACCTCGCTATGGCGCATTTTTT
>DAICZS010000093.1 GCA_027311025.1 Ferrovaceae bacterium | reverse complement strand
TCCGACATACTGTAATTATGTACAGTACCCGCTTAAAGTCAAGCCCCATTATGGTTTCACAACAAACCGTGCCTTATGACTCCGCCCTGAACGGCGAGGTCTTACGGCACACTTGGATAAATTGAACACCGATTCACCAAATTCGAGGTTGATATGTCCGATCCAAAAATTCTGGCCTTTGCCGGCAGTGCCCGTCGGGACTCACTCAACAAGAAGCTGGCACGCGTGGCTGCGGATGCTGCCCGCGCCGCTGGTGCTGAGGTCACCTTCATCGACCTAGATGATTACCCTATACCCCTGTATCACGGCGATCTGGAAGAAATGCAGGGATTGCCCGAAAACTGTCGGCGGTTAAAACAGTTATTTGTACAACACGACGCCTTGCTGCTAGTCTCACCTGAAAACAATGCTTCCGTGTCTGCCCTGATGAAAAATACCCTGGACTGGATCTCACGTCAGGATGGCGATCAAAGCGGGTTGGTGCCCTACAAGGGAAAAGTGGCCGCGTTGTTTGCTGCCTCAACCGGGGGGTTTGGGGGAATGCGCGGGTTAATTCACCTGCGCCATATACTTCAGAATTTTAACGTACTGGTTCTGTCAGAACAATTCGTATTGCCGCACGCACATGAAGCCTTTGCCATCGACGGCGCCATCAAGGATGCAAAATATTCTGCTGCCATATCAGCACTGGCGCAACGGCTGGTTTCTGTCACGGCAAAAATGAAATCTTGAATTAAATGGGGACAGACCCAGAATTGGCGTCTGTTCCGTTCAGCATTCCAGCCGCTTCTGTCTGCAGCGCCTTAAATGATTGTTCCCATGCGTCCGGGTGTGGTTTTGCCAGAATGAGGCGCCGCACGATGGATTCAAGCGTCTTGTTGCGCGCCACGATCCGGGTGAATTCTTCTGCCAGCACCACCTGCACCCTACGATCCTGACAAACCCCTATGCAAGGGCGATCTATGTCGATCTTGCCACAACCGACGCACTGCCATCCTTCATATATTTCAGTCATCGTCCCATCCCCGACCACCGTAGTAGTACGGGGCAGGATACACCGGCTGCACATAACCAGGGGGAGGGTACACGTACGCAGGCTGGGGAGGCATATAAACGGGAGGCGCCATCATGGGAGCGGGCTGGGCATATACCGGACCCTGTTGCGCCATCATGCCACCGATGACTCCACCCACGAG
>DAICZS010000092.1 GCA_027311025.1 Ferrovaceae bacterium | reverse complement strand
CGGTGGAGAAGAACCGTACCCGCTTACCGTGAACCCGGATGGCCTCTATGCCGATGCTGGTGGCAAGATGGGTTTTGCCCGTGCCGGGACCCCCCACAAAGACGATGTTATGGGCTGAGTCCAGGAACTTCATCTGGTGCAATTCACGCACCAGTGGCTCATCCACGGTGGCTTCATTGAAGGCGAACCCAGCCAGGTCCCGGTGGATCGGGAAACGAGCTGCCCGCATCTGGTAGGCCATGGAACGCACATCCCGATAAGCTCGTTCCGCCTTGAGCAGCTGGTGGGCCACAGCCTCATGATCCATGCCCTTCATCCGGGCCGTGCCCAAGAGTTCCGGCCAAGCGCTGGCCATGCCATGCAGGCTCAAGGCCTTGAAGTCAGCAACGATTTCATTGGACATCGTTCACCCCCTGCCAGGGAAGCAGACTATCGTAACGGTGCACGTTGGCCTGTGAGGGTTCGGCAAGGGACAGGGAGGTGGCGACTTCCCTTACTGGGCGGCGTTGCTCCTTGAGGCGGGAAACCAGATTCAGCACATGCTCGGCACTGACCCGACCGGATTGCAGGGCAATCTCTACTGCCACCAATACCGCTTCCAGCCCATGATGAGGAACTGCCGTAAGCACCTGAGCCATGACCCTGTCCCCACCGGGGTGCTTGAGCAGCTGGCGCTGAAGTTCCTGCAATGATTCGGGCATGGTCTTGAAGGGGGCGCCATTGCGCAATGCTCCCGGTTTGCGCCCGATCAGGCCGATATAGTGGGTCCAGTCATAGATCGTCTGGTCGCGCTCGAAGCTGCGGACCAGAGTCACGCATTCTCCCTCAGGTCCCACCACCAGCAACCTGTCCGGATAAGCCCGCAGGCTCACCACCCGATTGACCCATTCGCAGGGCACGCTGTAGCGGTTGCGCTGGTAGTGGATGAGCGCCGTGGTGCTAACCCGGACCGGTTGCTCCACATAACCATCAAAGGGGGTTGGACAAGGCATCAGCTGAACCTGTTCGTCTTGCCAGACCTCTGCCACCGTGAGTTCCGGCCACTGGGGATGGTAGATCTCGGCCCAACTGGCAATACAACTGGACTGAAGCCAGGCGTTGAGATCAACCAGGGTTGCCCAGCGGCGTTCGCTGGCCTCGCGCCAGATGTTGCGGCGACGATCCTGGACATTCTTCTCGACGATGCCCTTCTCCCAGCCCGCCGCCCGGTTGCAGAATTCCGGCTCGAACAGATAATGCCCAGCCATGGCCTGAAAGCGGGCGTTGACGGTACGCTGTTTGCCATGTCCCACAGCATCCACGGCCGTCCTCATGTTGTCGTAGATGCCGCGTCGGGGAATTCCACCCAATACAGTAAAACCCTTGGCA
>DAICZS010000091.1 GCA_027311025.1 Ferrovaceae bacterium | reverse complement strand
AGCACGACCCACATCCCCAGTAACAGTCCAGTCGGCGCCTCGGCAGCGATACCCGCCATGGCCAGCAGCAACGCCACATACATGGGATGGCGCACCCAACGATAAGGGCCGCGCGTGACCAGTCGGGCCCCGCTTTTGGGTTCAGGACGAATGTTGAAGTTGCCGGGAGGGTTATGGACAAAAACCCAGAGGGCGAGCGCCAGGGCGAGGCCGCCCAGCGTGACGGGAGCCCAGGTGAGTGTCCATGGAATGGAGCAAAACACCATGAATGCCACCAGCACAAACTGGGCCGTGACCCAAAACATGGATTGCAGGCGAATGCTCAAGAGCGTGTCTCCCGTGAGTGATTTGAAAGGCTAGGCCAGCAGTACCGCCACAAACCCCGTAATGAAAATGCCGTCAAAGCTGCCAGCACCGCCAATGGAAGCGACGGGTGCTCCCATATGCCTCAAGTCCTTGAGGCGGACGAGATCCGCGCCAATCAGCACGCCAAGGCTGCCGCCGATATAGGCCAGCGGGGCGCGTTCTTCGGGGGCAAGCAGGATGGCAATCAGGGCTGCCGCGATGGGAGCAATGAACATGGGCATGCCAATGCCCACACCCGGAATGGGGCGACTGACGGCATGGGCCACCACTGCCACCAGAGCCACTGCGGCCACGATCTGAAACAGGCTGAGCGGATGGTGGTCAATCAGGTAAAAGGAAAAGGCGAGCGGCACCAGCGCGCCGCCCACGTTGACCACGATGGTGGTTTTTCCGGTAAAGGGTGCGGGGCGGAAAAAGGGCAGTTTCGACAGTTCCGGTGGCACGGGGGTGGCAGCGGTGGCGTCCGAGCGGATGCTGAACAACGGCAGGTTGACCATGCTGCCGGCCAGCGTGGAAACCAACAGCAGGTAGGCCGAGTGGCTGGACAGCCCCAGTTTTCCGAAGGCAACGCTGACCACGCCAAACTGGATCACGACGATCAGGATGATGAGCGCGGCAAAAAGCATCAGGATGCGTAACGGCGACATGTGCATGCGGTTCCCGGGAACAAGCCGTCATTCTGCCGGAACAACGCGGGTGCTGTCTTCGCTTTCGACGATGCGCACGCGCTGGCCCACCTTCAGGGACTCGGAATCCTTTCTGGCTTGTGCAGTGACGAATTCTTCACCGGTCTTTTCCATGCGATAGGGGATCTCCAGGCCGTCGCGGTGGTGGGCTGCTTCGTCAGCAACCACCCCCGTGATGCCACCGTTGACGGCGCCGGTTATGGTGCCGATGATGCCGGACCGTCCTTCCCCAAGACCGCTGCCCAGCACGCCCCCTATCCCGGCGCCGGCAAGGCCGCCAGCGCCAGAAGGGGCATTTTCCAGTCGTACGTCACGCAGACCGGTGATGAGGGCTTATGAAACTTTCAGTTTTTGCTGGGCATTGACGGTCGTATAGGTGCAGGCACTCTGGTGTGC
>DAICZS010000090.1 GCA_027311025.1 Ferrovaceae bacterium | reverse complement strand
GCATGTGTTCCTGCCGCCCCTGGAGATACTGGAAGACTTCGTGGCCCTGCTCCAGGCCATTGAGGAAACGGCAGCCGCCCTGAACATGCCGGTACGACTGGAAGGCTATGGTCCACCCCAGGATTTGCGTCTGCGCAAGCTGTCGGTCACACCCGACCCAGGGGTCATCGAGGTCAACATGCATCCCGCCGCCCACTGGCCCGAGTTGGTGGACACCGTGACAGGCCTCTATGAAGCAGCACGCCAGTCCCGCCTTTGTACTGAAAAATTCATGCTCGATGGCCGGCATACCGGCACTGGCGGTGGCAACCATGTCACGCTGGGGGGCGTGACGGTTGCCGACAGCCCGCTGTTGCGTCGCCCCGACCTGCTGCGCAGCCTGATCACCTTCTGGCAAAACCATCCCGCACTGTCCTACCTGTTCTCGGGACAATTCGTCGGACCCACCAGTCAATCGCCACGCGTGGACGAAGCGCGCGACGACAACCTCTACGAACTGGAGCTGGCGTTCCGGCAAATGGACCGCCGCCTGGCCTCCGGCACGGAATCAAGTGGTCCCTGGCTGGTAGACCGGCTGTTGCGCAACCTGCTGGTGGACCTGACCGGAAACACCCATCGCGCCGAGTTTTCCATCGACAAGCTGTATTCGCCGGACGGGCCCACGGGACGATTGGGGCTTCTGGAGTTTCGCGCCTTCGAAATGCCGCCGCATGCACGCATGAGCCTGGCCCAACTGTTGCTGCTGCGTGCGCTGGTAGCCTGGTTTTGGCGCCAGCCCTACACGGAGAAGCTGGTGCGCTGGGGTACCGAATTGCACGACCGCTTCATGTTGCCGCACGCCGTTGAACAAGACCTTGAGGACGTACTGGCACGACTGAATCGAGCCGGTTATCCATTTGACGCGGCGTGGTTTGCACCCTTCATTGAATTCCGCTTTCCCCGCTACGGCAGTGTCACGCATGACGGCGTGACCCTGGAGTTGCGCCAGGCCATCGAGCCCTGGCACGTGTTGGGCGAAGCAATGAACGGCGGCGCAACGGCCCGCTATGTGGATTCATCGGTGGAACGCCTTCAGCTCAAAGTCACGGGGATGGTCGGTGAGCGTCATCAGGTGCAATGCAACGGAATGACCGTGCCCCTCCACCCCACCGGGGTACGCGGCGAGTTTGTGGCCGGAATCCGCTTCAAGGCCTGGAATCCCCCCTCGTCGCTACACCCCACCATCGGCGTGCATTCACCCCTGATCTTCGACATGGTGGACGGCTGGAACCTTCGTTCGCTGGGAGGGTGCACCTATCATGTGACCCATCCGGGTGGCCGCAATTACGATACCTTTCCGGTGAATGCCCAGGAAGCCGAAGCGCGCCGCTTTGCGAGATTCTGGCCCCACGGCCACACACCCGGGCCGATTCGGATGGAACCTGCGATGCGCAACCCGGACTTCCCCATGACCCTGGATTTACGGCTGTGGGGATAGCGCCTCTTCCCAGTAATGGGGAAAGCGGGCACGCGCGTTCGTCACCGTGAGACTGTTGTTTTCCACAAACAGCGCGATGGCCCCCGTTTCGTCCGTGCGCAGCAGGCGGATATGACGCGCCTCATAACGCGCCACCACATCGGGTTTGGGGTGGCCAAAATGGTGGCGGTAACCCACCGTGAAAATCGCCCATTGCGGCGCCACTGCATCCAGGAATTGCGCCGTGGAAGAGGTCTTGCTGCCGTGGTGCGGGGCAATCAGCACATCGGCCGCCAGCGCTTGCGGACTGCGTTCCAGCAATTCCATCTCGCTCAGGGCCTCGATGTCGGCTGGCAACAGCAGGCGCTGTCCTTCGGCACTGATCCGCAGCACGCAACCCCGATCGTTGGTCTTGCGCTGCGCGTCCCAGACCTGTTCCAGGAGTGGGTGCAGGATGTCGAAGCGCACGCCATCCCAGGTCCAGGTCTGTCCGGCATGAC
>DAICZS010000008.1:45561-65490 GCA_027311025.1 Ferrovaceae bacterium | reverse complement strand
CTCACGCACAGCGCATCGGATTCGATGTCCATCAGCGTGCCGGAGTCCACGTCGAAAAAATGGTGATGCGGGGTGGTGTGGGTGTCGTAAAACACGCGCTCAGGGTCAATGATCACTTCGCGGATCAGCCCCTTTTTTTCGAATAAATTCAGCGTGTTATAAATTGTCGCCTTGGAGACTTCAGCGTGGTTTTGATTGACTGCAGCCAGCAGTTGTTCGGCCGAGAGGTGTTGTCGGCGCGAAAAAAGGGTCTTGGCGATGACCAGCCGTTGATGGGTTGGAATGATGTCGTGTTGCCGCAGCAATTCGGCAACATGGGAGCGATCCGGGGTCAGGGTTTCCATGGACGAGGGCTCAAATTCGGTGGATGACAGCATAATGGACCCAATATAGCCCGGATTGGAACAGAATTTCAATTACCCCAGCGCCCGGGGCAAGGGAAAGACCACGCTCTCCGGGGTGCCTTCCAGCTCTTCAACCTCGCCTGCCCCCAGGGCCCGGAGCCGTTCAACCACCTCGGTCACCAGCACTTCGGGCGCCGAGGCCCCTGCCGTGACGCCAATCCGGGTTTTTCCAGCCAGCCATTCCGGTTGCAGATCGGCGGCGCGATCCACCATGTAGGCGTCAATGCCGCGATGTGTGGCCACCTCGCGCAGGCGGTTGGAGTTGGAGCTGGTGGGCGAGCCTACCACAATGACAAGGTCGGCCTGGGTGGAAAGGGCCTTGACCGCATCCTGACGATTTTGCGTGGCGTAACAGATGTCATCCTTGCGTGGTCCCTGGATTGCCGGAAACCGGTGGCGCAGGGCCTGTATGACGCGTTGGGCATCGTCTACCGACAGGGTGGTCTGCGTGACATAGGATAGCTGGTCCGGTTGTTCAATGATGAGGCTTGCCACATCTTCCACGGTTTCGACCAGATAGATGTGGTCGCGTGCCTGTCCCAGCGTGCCTTCCACCTCGGGGTGGCCGCGGTGTCCAATCATGACGATTTCACGCCCGGCTGCGTGCAGGCGGGCCACTTCGGTATGAACCTTGGTGACCAGCGGGCAGGTGGCGTCGAACACATGCAGTCCGCGTGCATCAGCTTCTGCGCGTACCGCGAGGGAAACGCCATGGGCGCTGAAAATGACGGTGGCGCCCGTGGGCACTTCATCCAGATGCTCGATGAAGATGGCGCCCTTGCTTTTCAGGTTGTCCACCACGAAGCGGTTATGAACGACCTCATGGCGTACATAGATGGGGGCGCCAAAGCGCTCCAGGGCGCGCTCCACAATTTCGATGGCGCGGTCCACGCCGGCACAGAAGCCGCGGGGGTTGGCTAGTACAACGGGAATGGGGGGGCGCTGCGACATTACGGTCCGTCCTCGGGGTCAGCGGGCCAACCAAACCGCTCTTCTTTCCAGGGGTCGCCCTCGTTGTGGTAGCCGCGCACCTCCCAAAAACCGGGTCGGTCTCGCTCGTGCAGTTCAATGGCCTTGAGCCACTTGGCCCCTTTCCAGGCGTATCGTTTGGGGACGATGATGCGCACCGGACCGCCATGGTTGCGGGCTATGGGTTGCCCCGACCAGCTGTGCGCAATGATGACGTCGTCATCCAGCAAGGCCATCAGGGGCAGGTTTGTCGTGTAGCCGTCGTAGCCATGCAGTGTGACAAACCGGGCCGTGTCCTGCGGCCTTGCCAGGGCGAGGAGGTCGCGTGCCAGGACACCGCGCCATTCCATGTCCAGTTGGGACCAGCGGGTGACGCAATGGAAATCGGAAATCGAGGTGGTTTGTGGCAGTGCCTGGTAGGCCGCCCAATCCAGGTCCATGTCCTGCCCGACCAGCCCGAAGACACGAAGCCGCCATTGCGCCAGGGGGATGTGCGGTTGAATGCCGAGATCCAGAGTGGGGAAATCACGCACCTCAGTCTGGCCCTGGGGAATGCGGACATTAGCATGGATACGCCCGGGCTTCATCTCCCGGCGGGTCACGGCGATTTTGGCCTGGATGAGTTTGTTCCAGTCGGTCATTTGCCAGTCTTCAAACTGTCCCACAGCAGGACGGCCACCCCGAGGGTGATGGCCGAATCTGCGAGGTTGAATGCAGGCCAATAATGCTGGCCCACATGCCATTGTACGAAGTCGGTGACGGTTCCCAACAGAACACGGTCCACCAGATTGCCCAGCGCGCCACCCATGATCAGGCTCAACCCAAGGCAAAAGCGGCGATTGTCCCTATGGCGCACGATCAGGATACCAATAAACAGCAGGGCCGCCACGGCGATACCGCTGAAAAAATAGCGTTGCCAGCCACTGGCATCGGCCAGCAGGCTGAAGGCTGCCCCCTGGTTATGGGCAAGGACCAGGTCGAAGTAATCGTTGACGCGGCGGATGGGGTCTGACCCCATCCAGGCGGTGATCCAGCGCTTGCTGGCCTGGTCGGCCAGCGTCACCACCAGCGCCAATCCCACCCATCTTGCCAGGCTATGCATGGTGGCGTGCTTCGCCCGGGCCTGAGAGGTTGCTGACGCATCGTCCGCACAAGCCGGGAAACCCGGAGTGCTGGTTGACGTCTTCGCGGTAGTGCCAGCAGCGTTCGCATTTGACATGCCTCGTGGCTTCCACGTGGAGCCCGATGTCACTGGGGGCCGTGGCATCGGTGAGTACCAGGCTCAGGCGCTGGCCTTCGGCAGGCATGGCCGCTGTTGCGCCATCCAGGACCACGGCTTTGGAAGTGATGAACACAAAACGCAGGTCGTCGCCAAACTGACGCAACCAGGTCAATGTATTGCCCGTGGCGTAGAGGGTCACTTCACCCGCCAGGGAGGACCCCAGTGCACCCGCAGCGCGCAGTTCTTCCAGACGCTTCTGCACCTGGCTGCGCAGCAATCGCAAATCATTCCAGGAGGAGACGCGGGCCGCCTCGCCAGAAATGTCGGGCAGGGCGTGCCAGGTTTCCAGAAAGATCGAGGACGCCACATCGGGGGTTGAACCCTGGAGCGTGGCCCAGACTTCTTCGGCGGTAAACGTCAGGATGGGGGCCATCAGCCGGACGAGGCTTTGGGTGATGTGCCACAGCGCATTTTGCGCGGCGCGGCGTGCCGGCGACTGTGCAGCGGTGGTATACAGCCGGTCCTTCAGGATGTCGAGGTAGAACCCGCCCAGGTCCTCAGAGCAAAAGGTCTGCAGGCGCTGGGCCACCAGATGGAATTCGTACTGGTCGTAGTCCTGCAGGGCCTGGCGTTGAAACTGGCGCGTCAGGGCTACGGCATAGCGGTCGATGTCCAGCCATTTCCCGGGTTCCAGGGCATCACGGACGGGGTCAAAGTCGGCCAGGTTGGCCAGCAGAAAGCGCAGCGTGTTGCGAATGCGGCGGTAGGCTTCCACCACGCGTTTCAGGATTTCATCGGACAGGTTGAGCTCGCCCGAATAATCCGTGCTGGCTACCCACAGCCGCAGGTTGTCGGCGCCCAGGGTGTCCATGACTTTCTGGGGGAGGACCACGTTGCCCAGAGACTTGCTCATCTTGCGCCCCTGACCATCGACCACGAAACCGTGGGTCAACAGGGCCTCGTAGGGGGCGCGGCCGTCCAGGGCGCAACCGGTGAGCAGGGAAGACTGAAACCAGCCCCGGTGCTGGTCAGAGCCTTCCAGATACAGGTCGGCGGGGTACTGCAGCTCGGGGCGTCGGCGGACTACCGAGGCATGGGTCGTGCCCGAGTCAAACCATACATCCAGGGTGTCGTTCAGTTTGCGGTACTGGGCGGCTTCCTCGCCCAGCAATTCAGCGGCGTCCAGGGTAAACCACGCTTCGACGCCCTCTTTTTCGATGCGCTGCGCCACCTGCTCGAGCAGGGCTTCGGTTCGGGGATGGAGCGCGCCAGTGGTGCGATGCACGAAAAACGGAATGGGCACTCCCCAGGCGCGCTGTCGGGACACGCACCAGTCCGGACGGTTTTCAATCATGGCCAGCAGTCGCGCCCGCCCCCATGCAGGATAGAAGCGTGTCTGCGCGACCGCATTGCGGGCCGTGTCCCGCAGCGAGAAATCCTGTCCGGGCACCGGTTCCATGGTGATGAACCATTGCGGCGTTGCCCTGAAAATGATGGGAGACTTGTGGCGCCAGCAGTGGGGGTAACTGTGCGTCAAGGGGGCAGCATTCAGGAGCAGGTGGCGTGCTTTCAGCGCCTCGATGATCACGGGATTGGCTGCCCACACGCCCAAACCGCCCACCAGCGGCACGGAGGCCATGAAGACGCCGTCGTCACCCACGGGGTTGTCCACCACGAGGTGGTAATGCAAGCCCACGGCGTAGTCCTCCACGCCGTGCGCTGGCGCCGTATGCACCAGCCCGGTCCCGGCTTCCACGGTGACATGCTCACCGCAGATGATGGGTGAGGGGCGTTCCAGCAGCGGGTGCTGCAACTGGAGATGCTCCAGCTGGCGCCCCCGCACGGCGCCCAGTACCGACAGGGCATGCAGACCGTAGCGGGCCAGGCTTGCTGCCATGAGGTCCTTGAGCAGGATCAGCAGCCCCCGCTCGGTGTCCACCAGGACATATTCCAGGTCGGGATGGACGCTGACGGCACGGTTGCCGGGCAGGGTCCAGGGCGTCGTGGTCCAGATCACGGCAAAGGCGGGGCGTTCTCCCAGCGAGGTTCCAAACGCCTTTTCCAGGGCAGGGCGATCGCTGACCGGAAAGGCAACGTCGATGGCGATGGACTGCCGGTCTTCATACTCCACTTCAGCCTCGGCCAGCGCCGAACCACAGTCCAGGCACCAGTTGACCGGCTTTTGTCCCTGGACCAGATAGCCGCGCTTCCAGATGCTGCCTAGGGCACGCACGATATCCGCTTCGGTCTGGAAGTTCATGGTGAGATAGGGATTGTCCCAGTCGCCCATGACTCCCAGCCGGATGAAGTCGGCTTTTTGCCGCGCCACCTGGGTGGCTGCATAGGTTCGGCACAGCTCGCGAAACCGGGCAGGGGCAATGGCCTTGCCATGGGTTTTCTCGACCTGGTGTTCGATGGGCAGGCCATGGCAATCCCAGCCGGGTACATAGGGCGCATCAAATCCGGACAGGGTTTTGCTTTTGACGATGATGTCCTTGAGGATCTTGTTGACCGCGTGCCCGATGTGGATGTCCCCGTTGGCGTACGGCGGGCCGTCGTGCAGGGTAAAGCGCGGGCGACCTGCGCAATGCTCGCGCAGTTTGCGGTAGCGTTGCTGTTGTTGCCATGAGGCAAGCCAGACGGGCTCCCTTTTGGCCAGATCAGCCCGCATCGGGAAAGGTGTTTCAAGCAGGTTGAGCGTTTTTTTGAAATCGGTCATGTCGTAGGGTCGGTCGCTTGCGCAAAATAGTCCCGGGCTGCTGCCGCGTCACGCGCCATCTGCCGGGTCATGGTTTCCAGGCTGTCAAACTGCACTTCGTCGCGAATCTTGTGCATGAAGTGCACATGAATTCTGGCGCCATAAATCGTGCTGTCAAAGTCAAACAGGTGCACTTCCAGCAACCATTGGCCGCTGCTGCTGACGGTGGGCCGGGTACCCAGGCTGGCCACCCCGATGCGGGGTTGCGGTCCCAGGCCGGTGACGGTCACGGCAAAAATTCCTGACAGCGGCGAGACGCGCCGGTTGAGCCGCAGGTTGGCCGTGGGGTAACCCAATGTCCGCCCCAGTTGCTGGCCCGGGCTGACCCGGCCGCTCATGAAAAAGGGTCGTCCCAGCAGTTGCCGGGCCAGTTCCATGTGTCCTCCGGCCAGGGCTTCGCGTACCGCGCTGCTGGAAACGCGCTGTCCTGCAGCCATGATGCTGGACAGCGCAAAGCATTCAAATCCCTGCGTGGCACCAGCGCGCTGCAAGGTTTCAAAGTCGCCGGAGCGCCGGGCGCCAAATCGAAAGTCGTCGCCCACCAGCAGCCACCGTGTGCGCAAGCGCTCAACCAGCCATGCCGAGATGAAGGTCTCGGCGGGCATGGCGGCCAGTGTCCGGTTAAAGCGCAGCACGCTCACCTGATCGATGCCTGCGGCCTCCAGTAGCTCCAGTTTTTCGCGCAGGGTGGTCAACCTGGGAGGCGCTTCATTGGGCGAAAAGAATTCGCGCGGATGGGGCTCGAAGGTCACGACACCCGTGGCCAGCCCCAGCGAGCCCGCGGCCAGTCGCAGCGCGTGCAGCATCGCCTGGTGTCCCAGATGGACGCCATCGAAGTTTCCGATGGTCAGTGCCATGGGTCTGTCGCTAACGGCTGGGGTTCCCAGATGAATGCGCATGACGCTGGCAGGCAAAGCGTTGATTCTATCGTCAATGGGCACGGTTCTGCCAGTGGCGTCTCTGCAGTGCCTGATATCAGAAAAGCAGCTTGGCGGCGATGAGCAGCAACAGGATTGCCAGCAGCGGACGCGACAGTTTTTCCGGAATATGGGCGTTGAGGTGCGAACCCAGCCAGATTCCAGGGATGGAGCCCAGCAACAGGTTGATCAGCAGGCCGGTGTTGACGTGTCCCAGGGATAAATGGCCCAGGCCTGCCAGCAGGGTGAGGGGAACGGCATGGGCGATGTCGGTGCCGACGATCCTGGAAATGGGCATTTTGGGGTAGAGGGCAATCAGCACGGCCGTGCCCAAGGCGCCCGCTCCCACCGAGGAGATGGTCACCAGGATTCCGATCAGCGCCCCTAGGGCAATGGTCAGGCCCGCCGGACGGGGTGCATGATCGGGCTGCAGGGTGCAGGGCTGGCCCCGCAGGCCGCACAGGAGTGCGGCGGCGGTGAACACCAGGGCAATGCCCAGCCCATACCTGAAAAAGGCGTCGTAGGTGTGCAGCGATTTGAATTCACGCAGCAGCACCAGGGTCAGCAGCGAGGCCGGGGCGCTGCCCAGAATCAGCAGACGCACGGCTTTCCAGTCCACGTTGCCCTTGCGGCTGTGCACCCAGACGCCACTGGCCTTGGTGGCCGCGGCATAGAGCAGGTCCGTTCCCACGGCAGTGGCGGGGGCGATGCCGAAAACCATCACCAGGAGGGGCGTCATCAGCGAACCGCCGCCGACCCCTGTCACACCCACCAGAAATCCACCCACCAGCCCCGATACTGCATAGGCCCATTCCATAAAACATCCTTGGCGCCTTGAGCGCACCACTTGAGACGGACATGTTAACAACGGCCCTATAGATATATTAAGTAATATTGTGTTAGCTTTATGTAACCCGAAGTTCTATGGAGGCGGTCATGAAGCTTCAGCAATTGCGTTATCTGGTGGAAGTGGCCCAGTCCGGCCTGAATGTTTCGCAGGCTGCCGAGAACCTGCACACGTCCCAGCCTGGCGTGAGCAAACAGATTCGCCTGCTGGAAGACGAGCTGGGGGTGGATATTTTTGTACGCAACGGCAAGCGCGTGGTGAGTGTGACCGAACCGGGCCGACATATCCTTGCCATCGCCGAACGCGTCCTGCTGGAAGCCAAGAATCTCAAGGAGGCCGGCCGCGAGTTCAGCAGCCAGTTTACGGGGACCCTGACGATTGCCACCACGCATACCCAGGCGCGGTATGTATTGCCGAAAGTGATTGCCCGCTTTTCCGAGCAGTATCCACAGGTCAAGCTGACGCTGCATCAGGGCAACCCTACCAACGTGGCTGAAGAAGTGGTGTCGGGTCGTGCCGATCTGGCCATCGCCACCGAAGGGCTGGACCAGTTTGCCGATCTGCGGATCCTGCCCTGTTACCAGTGGAATCGCAGCCTCGTGGTGCCCCCGGGGCATCCGCTTCTGGAGCGTCCTGCGCTGACGCTGGAAGAGCTGGCGGCGTTTCCAATCATCACTTACGATTTTGCCTTCACCGGGCGCTCAAAAATCAACCAGGCCTTCGAGCGCCATGGATTGACCCCCAATGTGGTGCTGACGGCACTGGATTCGGACGTGATCAAAACCTATGTGGAACTGGGCATGGGTGTGGGAATCATTGCTTCGATGGCTTTCGATCCGGTGCGCGACCAGGGCCTGCGTGCCCTGGACGTCAGCCATCTGTTTGAAAACAGCACCACCCGCATTGGCATCAGGCGCGGCACTTTTCTGCGGCAGTACACCTTTGACTTCATCGCCATGTTTGCGCCCCATCTGGGCAAGGAAGCCGTGCAGCAGGTGCTGCAGGCCGAAGAATCCGAATCAGGCGCCGCTTTTTGAAAAATCCTTGAGACGGAATCCCAGCAGCCAGAGCGCGGCGAAGTAGGCGGCCGCAGCGGCAGCCAGCAGCGGCACCAGCGCGGCGGCATGCCCAAGGCTCGAGCCCGTCAGCCAGCGCGAAGGCTCACCCTGGAAATACACCAGCACCAGGGCCATCACGCCAAGCGCCACGGCCAGCCTGGCCAAAAAGTGCCACCAGCCGGGGCGGGGGCGGTAGAGCCCGCGGCGACGCAGTCCGTAGTAGAGCAGGGTGGCGTTAAGGCAGGCCCCCAGCCCGGTGGCCAGGGCCAATCCCGCATGCTGGAACAGGTTCATGAAGAGCAGGTTCATGAGTTGGGTCACCCCCAGCACCAGAATGGCAATCTTGACCGGCGTCTTGATGTCCTGGCGCGCATAAAAGCCGGGCGCCAGGATTTTTACTGCAATGAGCCCCGTCAGCCCGAGGCTGTAGGCCATGAGCGCGTTGCGCACCATCAGCACGTCGTGCGCCTGGAAGGCCCCGCGAAGGAACAGGGTGGATACCAGGGGGGTGCCGGCTACGGCCATCGCCACGGCCGCAGGCAGGGTCAGCACCAGGGTCAGCCGCAGCCCCCAGTCCAGCAGGTCGGAATAGCGGGTCTCGTCTCCGGCAGCATGGTGGCTGACGAGACTGGGCAGCAGGATGGTGCCCAGCGCAGCACCCAGAAGCCCGGTGGGAAACTCCATCAACCGGTCGGCGTAAAACAGCCAGGACACGCTGCCGCTGGGCAGATAGGAGGCAAAGATGGTGCTGATCAGCAGGCTGATCTGGCCTACGGAAACGCCGATGACGGCGGGCCCCATCAGCTTCAGGACGCGCAGCAACCCCGGTTCGTGCAGGTTCCAGCGAAAGCGGGGCATCATGCGGATGCGGTGCAGGAACGGCCACTGAAATGCCAGCTGTAAAACCCCACCCACCAGGGCGCCCCAGGCCAGTGCCATGACGGGCTGCTCAAACCACGGTGCGGCCACGAGGGTGAAGAAGATGAACGACAGGTTCAGCAGTACGGGTGTGAAGGCCGGCACCCAGAAGCGGTTCCAGGTGTTGAGAATGCCCGCTGCCAGGGAGACCAGGGCGATAAAAAAAATGTAGGGGAAGGTAATGCGCAGCAGTTGCGTGGTGATGGCAAACTTCTCGGGGTTTGCAGCAAAGCCTGGCGCCGACAGGGCCACCACTTGTGGGGCAAACACAACCCCCAGCATGCTGGTGATGAGCACGGCAACCGTCAGAGCGCTGGCGACGTGATCAATTAACCGGCGGGCAGCATCTTCGCCCTGACGCGTCTTGGCGGAAGCCAGGATGGGGACGAAGGCCTGGGAAAAGGCGCCCTCGGCAAACAGTCGGCGCAACAGGTTGGGGATGCGAAAAGCGACAAAGAAGGCGTCTGTCAGGCCGCCTGCGCCAAAAACATGGGCTACTGACGCATCGCGGATAAATCCGAGGATCCGTGAGAGCAGCGTCATGCTGCTGGTATGGGCCAGGGCTTTGAGAAGGTTCATGGGGCAGCGGCAAGGGTAACACAGATTGATTTTTCCCAGAAAATCGCCTAGAATCTCCGATTTTCCACCAAAACATTACGTGGAGCGGGTCTACGACAGGCCGCTCCCGGTTACAGGAGCCTTTACATGGCAAATTCCGCACAGGCTGAAAAACGGGCCCGGCAAGCCGAAGCGCAACGCGCTCACAACATGTCCTTGCGTTCCACCCTGCGCACCGCAATCAAGAAGGTGCGCAAGGCCGTGGCTGCGGGAGACAAGGGCGCTGCCCAGACGGTGTTTCAGGCCGCAACCAGCACCATCGATCGCATCGCCGACAAGAAGATCATTCACAAGAACATGGCTGCTCGCACCAAGAGCCGCCTGTCCGCAGCCGTCAAGGGCATGGCCGCCTAGTCTGCGACGACACGACGAAGTACGGCAGGATTCAGGGCGGCGGCGATAGCAATATCGCCGCCGATTTCATTTGGAAAACGCGTCCATCGCGCAGCAGGAATTGCTTCATGAGCCACTTGATGAACACTTATGCAAGGTTGCCCATCGCATTTACGCGAGGTGAAGGGGTTTGGCTGTGGGATGAAGCGGGACGCCGCTATCTGGATGCGCTGGCGGGCATCGCCGTCAACGGACTGGGGCACGCGCATCCCAGGCTGGTGCGGGCCATCGCCGATCAGGCGGGCCAGTTGATCCACACCTCCAACATCTACCGCGTGTTGCGCCAGGAACAGCTGGCGGACCGCCTTTGTGCCATGTCGGGAATGGCCCAGGCCTTCTTCTGCAGTTCGGGCGCAGAAGCCAATGAAGCGGCCATCAAGCTGGCTCGCCTGTATGGGCATCAGCGCGGCGTGGAAATCCCCACCATCATCGTCATGGAAAAGGCCTGGCACGGCCGCACCATCGCCACCCTGTCTGCTACGGGAAGCCGCAAGGCCCAGGCCGGGTTCGAACCCCTGGTGGCGGGGTTTGTGCGCGTGCCTTACAACGATCTCGACGCCGTGCGCGCCGTGGCTGAACATCATCGCAACATCGTGGCCGTGTTGCTGGAGCCCATTCAGGGGGAAGGTGGCATCAACGTGGCGGACGTGGCCTACCAGCAGGGGCTCCATGCCCTATGCCGTGAGCGGGGCTGGCTGTACATGCTCGACGAGGTGCAATCCGGCATCGGCAGAACGGGAAGCTGGTTTGCCTTCGAACACGCCGGCGTCAAGCCGGATGTCATGGCGCTGGCCAAGGGTCTGGGTTCGGGCGTACCCATTGGCGCCTGCCTGGCAGACGGTGCTGCGGCAGACGTGTTCAAGCCGGGCAACCACGGCACCACCTTTGGCGGTGGTCCGCTGGTGTGTGCGGCGGCACTGGCAACACTCGACATCATGGTGGATGAGGCACTGCTGGCCAATGCCGCGCGCCAGGGCGCCCGCCTCAAGAGCGCCCTTGAAGCCGGACTGAGGGGCGTTGCAGGGGTCGTGGAGATTCGTGGGCAGGGGCTCATGCTGGGTATCGAGCTGGACCGGCCTTGTGGCGAAATCGTGAAGCAGGCGCTGGACCAGGCCCTGCTGGTCAACGTCACTTCCGACAAGGTGGTGCGCCTCTTGCCGCCGCTGATCCTGGAAGATGCGCATACCGATGAGATCGTTGCGATCCTGGTGCCCATCATCAAACGTTTTCTGGGTGCCTGATCGTGAAACATTTCCTGCAGTTCAAGGATTTCACGCGCGAGGAATTCGAATACCTGTTCGAACGGACCCGGCTGATCAAGGCCATGTTCAAGGCCTATACCATCTACCATCCGCTCAAGGATCGCATGCTGGCCATGGTGTTTGAAAAGCAGAGCACGCGCACGCGGGTGTCGTTTGAGGCGGGCATTCACCAGCTGGGTGGGTCGTCGATCAACCTCACCACAGGTGAGACCCAGCTGGGTCGGGGCGAGCCCATCGAGGACGTGGCGCGGGTCATTTCGCGCATGGTGGACCTCGTCATGATCCGCACCTTCGACCAGTCCATCATCGAACGTTTCGCCGCCTATTCCCGGGTTCCGGTCATCAACGGACTGACCAACCAGTACCATCCCTGCCAGATCCTGGCCGATGTGTTCACCTACATCGAGCACCGCGGCGCCATCACCGGCAAGACAGTGGCCTGGATTGGCGACGGCAACAACATGTGCAGCACCTGGCTGCAGGCTGCCGCCATTTTCGATTTTCGCCTGCATGTGGCGGCTCCCGAAGGTTACGCCGTCAACACGGCCTTGATCGCCCCCCATGAGCTGCCCCACCTCACCACTTTTGCCGACCCCATGGAAGCCGCGCGCAATGCCGACCTCGTGACCACCGACGTCTGGACCAGCATGGGCTTTGAGTCGGAAACCGATGAGCGCAAGCGGGATTTTGTCGATTTTCAGGTGGATGCCGAAATGATGGCCGTTGCAGGCAAGGATGCGCTGTTCATGCATTGCCTGCCGGCCCACCGCGGTGAGGAAGTCTCGGCCGAAGTGCTGGAAGGGCCGCAAAGCGTGGTTTGGGATGAGGCCGAAAACCGGCTGCACGCCCAGAAAGCCCTGATGGAATATCTGATACTGGGCCGGGTGGCCCAACACTGAGGAAGAAGCGATTCATGAGCGATATCAAGAAAGTGGTGCTGGCCTATTCCGGGGGACTGGATACCTCGGTCATTCTCAAGTGGCTGCAGGACACTTATCAATGTGAGGTCGTGACCTTTACGGCGGACATCGGGCAGGGCGAAGAACTGGAACCCGCGCGAATCAAGGCTGAGAAGTTTGGCATCAAGCAAATCTACATTGACGACCTGCGCGAAGAATTCGTGCGCGATTTCGTGTTTCCCATGTTTCGTGCCAACGCGGTCTATGAGGGCGAATACCTGCTGGGCACCAGCATTGCCCGCCCCCTGATTGCCAAGCGCCAGATCGAGATTGCGCGCGAAACCGGCGCCGACGCGGTGTCGCACGGCGCCACCGGCAAGGGCAACGATCAGGTGCGCTTCGAACTGGGCTACTACGCGCTCGAACCCGGCATCAAGGTGATTGCCCCCTGGCGCGAATGGGACCTCACCTCGCGTGAAAAACTGCTGGCCTATGCCGAGGCGCATGGCATTCCGGTGGAGATGAAGCATAAGACCGGCGGCAGTCCCTACAGCATGGACGCCAACCTGCTGCACATTTCCTATGAAGGCAAGGTGCTGGAGGATCCCGCGCGCGAGCCCGAGGAAGACATGTGGCGTTGGTCGGTGTCTCCCGAGGCCGCTCCAGACCAGGCGGAGTATCTTGATCTGGAATTCGCCCGCGGAGACGTGGTGGCGCTCAATGGCAAGCCCATGACGCCGGCCACCGTGCTGACAGAGCTCAACCGCCTGGGTGGCAAGCATGGCATTGGACGCCTCGACCTGGTGGAAAACCGCTATGTCGGCATGAAATCCCGTGGTTGTTACGAAACCCCCGGGGGCACCATTCTGCTCAAGGCGCACCGCGCCATCGAGTCCATCACGCTGGACCGCGAAGTAGCGCATCTCAAGGATGACCTGATGCCGCGTTACGCATCCCTCATTTACACCGGCTACTGGTGGAGTCCTGAACGCCGCGCCCTGCAAACGCTGATCGATGACACCCAGGTGCACGTCAACGGCTGGGTGCGCGTCAAACTCTACAAGGGCAACGTCATGGTGGTGGGACGCGATTCCAGGACGGATTCGCTGTTCGATGCCAACATCTCCACCTTCGAAGATGATGGCGGCGCCTACCAGCAGTCGGATGCCGCTGGATTCATCCGCCTCAATGCCCTGCGCATGCGCATTGCGGCCCGTCTGCGTCGCAACTGATCGGAGATCTTCATCATGCCGTCTTTCGATATCGTCTCGGAAGTGGACAAGCAGGAAGTACGCAATGCCGTCGAGCAGGTCAACCGCGAAGTCAGTACGCGCTTTGATTTCAAGGGTTCAGACGCCCGCGTGGAACAAAGCGAATACGACCTCACGGTTTATGCCGACGACCCCTTCAAGCTTGACCAGGTGAAGGAGGTGCTCAACCTCAAGCTGGTGAAGCGGGGCATCGACATTCGCGCCCTCGACTTCAAGACGGTGGAAACCATCGGTGGCGGTAAGGTCAAGCAGGCGGTGACCGTCAAGGTGGGTGTTGAAACCGAGATGGCCAAGAAAATCGTCAAGTTGCTGAAGGACAGCAAGCTCAAGGTGCAGGGCAGCATCCAGGGCACGGCCGTACGCGTGAGCGGGGCCAAGCGCGACAATCTTCAGGAAGCCATCGCCCTCATCAAGTCCAGCGAACTGGGGCTGCCCCTGCAGTTCAACAACTTTCGCGACTGACTATTCGCCCTGTGTCAGTTGCAGGGCCCGCTCATAAAGCATTTTCCGTCCGGTACCCGTGACCCGCATGGCAATCCGGACGGCATCTCCCAACGAGAGTTTCTCCAGCAGGGCCAGCAGTAACGCATCGTGCCGGGCCGGGTCCTGGTCGACGGGTTGCTGCGCGCCTTCCACGGCCAGGACGAATTCTCCCCGTTGATGGTTGGGGTCCGCATCAATCCAGTTCAGTGCACCGGCCAGCGTGGTGCGGTGGACCGTCTCGAAGAGCTTGGTCAGTTCACGGCCGATCACGATGCGTCGTTCCCCTCCCAGCACTTCGGCCAGCGCGGCGAGGCACTCCCGGATGCGGTGCGGGGCCTCGTAGAACACCAGGGTGGCCTGCAGGCCCGCAAGTGTTGCCAGTTCCCGCGTCCGGGCCCCCGCCTTGACGGGCAGGAAGCCATAAAAGAAAAAATGCCTGGTGCTGAATCCTGAAACGGACAGGAGCGCGGTCACGGCACTGGGTCCGGGAATGGGTACGACGCGAATGCCTCCTGCCAGGGCCGCTTCCACCAGCAAGGCACCCGGATCACTGATGGCCGGTGTGCCCGCATCGCTGATGAGCGCAACAGATAAACCGGATTGCAGTTTTTGCATCAGTGTCGCACTGACGCTGCGTTCATTATGTTCATGCAGCGCAGTCAGGGGCGTGCGAATGCCGTAATGCTGCATCAACAGGCCGGAATTCCGGGTGTCCTCGGCGGCAATCAGTGCCACCGTGCGCAGGGTTTCCAGGGCGCGCGCCGAGATGTCCTCGCGGTGGCCAATGGGCGTGGCCACGATGAACAGGCTACCGGGCGGCTGTGACATGGATGAAAACCTCATGAAGGAAGAACGCATTCTCAACCGTGCGACCGACGGATGCAAGGCGGTGAATCGGGGGCACCAGGCAGAGCAGCGGGCTGTGACGTTTTTGCAGCAGTCAGGCCTGGAAATCCTGCAGCGCAATTTCTGTTGCCGTCGCGGCGAGGTGGATGTGATCGCCCGCGATGGGGATAGCGTGGTTTTTGTGGAAGTGCGCTGGCGCTCGGACAGCCGGCGCGGGGGCGCGGGCGGAAAGCATCGATCACCACAAGCAGCGACGCCTTGTCGCTGCCGCCAGGTTTTACCTCATGCGCTATCGGGACGGAACTCCTCCCTGCAGGTTTGATGCCATCCTGCTGGAGGGCAGGGGCATGGCATTGCGGTGGTTGAAGGACATTCTCTGGCTGTAATGTGATTTACCCACAGCTCGTGGCATTATCATACAATACCGGCCATGGACCTCATTACACGCATTACCGGGCACTTCAACGACAGTGCCAATCTCAAGCTTGCTGTTGCTCACGAACTGGCTGCGCCGATTGCGATGGCTGCCGAAAGAATGGTGCAATGCCTGCTTTCCGAAGGAAAGATCCTGGCGTGCGGCAACGGCGGTTCGGCTGCGGATGCACAGCACTTTTCCGCCGAACTGCTCAATCGTTTCGAGATGGAGCGCCCTCCGTTGGCCGCCATTGCGCTGACCACGGATTCATCCACCCTCACCTCGATTGCCAACGATTATCACTACAACGACGTGTTTTCCAAGCAGGTCCGGGCCCTGGGCCAAAGCCGGGATGTGCTGCTGGCCATTTCCACCAGCGGTAACTCTCCCAATGTCATCGAGGCCATCAAGGTGGCCCACGAGCGCGAAATGGCCGTCGTGGCCCTTACCGGCAAGGGTGGCGGACAAATGGCGGAACTTCTGGACGGCAATGACGTGCATATCAGCGTCAATACCAAGAGCACGGCGCGCATCCAGGAGGTGCATATTCTGGTGTTGCACTGCCTGTGCGATGCCATCGACTGTGTGTTATTGGGAGTGGAGTGAGCATGAAGCAGTCCTGGCTGGCTTTGGTTTTGATTGCGGTAACCCTGCCTGCCTTGCAGGGCTGCTTTCCGCTGGTGGCCACCGGCATGGTGGGAACGGGGCTTGTGGTGGCCGACCGCCGCACTTCGGGTGCGCAGCTGGAAGACCAGGGCATCGAGTTTCGTGCAGGTCACGCCATCAGCGAAAAGTACGGTGACAAGGTCCACGTCAACGTCACCAGCTTCAATCGCAACCTGCTGCTGACGGGTGAAGTGCCGGATCAGGATTCCCGCAAGGGTGTTGAGGCCCTGGCACGCGCCACCACCAACGTGCGCGCGGTCATCAATGAAATCACCGTCGCCGGGGGCAGCTCCTTCTCTGAACGCGCCAACGACACCTACCTCAGTACCAAGGTGCGCGCCCGCATGGCGGCCGATGCCAACGGGCAGTTTTCGCCCGTGCACGTCAGCGTCACCACCGAAGATGGCGTCGTCTACCTGATGGGTCTCGTGACGCGATCCGAAGGCGATGCCGCCAGCGCCATCGCCAGCACCACATCGGGCGTACGCCGGGTGGTCAAGGTGTTTGAATACATCAACACGCCGCCCGAAGATGAAAAGACGGCAGCGCACGCTTCCGAAACCCCTTCAGCAACCACCAAGCCTGTGGACATTCAGCCTCCCGCTCCCCAGCAGGAAGAGACGCTGCCTCCGGCACAGCCCGTGACGATGTAAGGGCGGGCGGTCTCGTGACCCAGTATCCGGCACCCGGTTTCGAAGACAAGATCGCATCGCCTGGGGCGTGGCTGGAGCGGGTGCACCTGTTGCCCCGTCCCCTGGTGTTCACCAATGGGGTGTTCGACATCCTTCATCGCGGGCATGTCACCTACCTCGCGCAGGCACGCGCCCAGGGGGCATCGCTGGTGGTGGCCCTCAATTCGGATGCTTCCGTGCGTCGCCTGGGAAAGGGGGAGGATCGCCCCATCAACCTCCTGGCCGATCGCATGGCCATCATTGCTGCCCTGGAGAGTGTGGACGGTGTCACCTGGTTTGACGAGGACACCCCCCTGCAACGGATTCTGGAATGTCGCCCCGACGTGCTGGTCAAGGGCGGCGATTGGGCCATCGACCAGATCGTGGGTGCGGCAGAGGTGCAAGCGCGCGGCGGCCGGGTGTTGTCCATTCCCTTTGAACACGAGCGTTCCACGACGACCCTTCTGAAACGCATCCGTCTCTAGCCCGGCATCAGGCAGGCCAGTCCCTCCAGTACCAGGTATTCCACGGCAATCACCGGCAGTTCGAGATGTGTGCGCAGCAGCGGACCATGTCCGCCGCTCATGACGCAGATGACGGGCCGGGTCTGGCCGGCCTGCAGTGCCCGAGCCATACGATCTATGGCCCCTGTCGTGGCCAGAATCCTTCCTGTGGCAATGGCATCCACGGTTGTCCTGGGAAATGCCGTGAAGTGGCCTTCTGACTCTGCCGAGAGGCCAGCCGTGCCGGTACGCAGCGCCTGTGTCATCAACGACAGCCCGGGCAGGATGACGCCTCCCAGAAACTCCCCCGTTGCAGACAGGGCATCCACCGTCGTCGCCGTGCCCGCGCACACCACCACGGCAGGTTGATCGGTCAGGGCGTGGGCGCCGATCAGGGCCGCCCAGCGATCGGCCCCCAGCTGTTGCGGGATGTCATAACGATTGACCACGCCCCCTGCCTCCTGTGCTGCGTGGATCCATTGCAAGGGCACACCGGCGTCCGCACAGCACGCTTCGATGCCCGAGGCCACTTCGGGGCCGGCTACCCGTGTGGCCAGCACCCGCGTCAGCGATGGATGGTCGCGCAACAATGACGCCAGCGCGGGCCAGGAGGTTGTGGGCAGGCTGCCGGTGCCATGCCATTGGCCATGGTTGCGCAGACCCCATTTGATGCGGCTGTTTCCGATGTCGAGTGCCAGTTGCATCAGCTCAGCCGCAATGAAATATCCCCGGCGTGAAAGCGGGTGATGGTGCCGTTTTGCCGCAGCAACAGGGCGCCTTCTTTCGACAGGCCGGCGCACTCCCCGATTTCGATGCGCCGGTTGGGCAGCGTGAGGCGAATCATCCTTTCCCGGTGCGCACAGCGCGCCATCCATGCCGCTTCGAAGGGCTCGAAGCCGCTTTCCGCAAATTGTTGCAGATGCCCGATCAGGACCTCCAGAACGGAAGCCAGTACGACATCGCGCGCGGGGGCCTCGCCCCTGTCATCGCGCAGATCGGTGGCCGGGCTGGCCAGCTGGTCGGACAGGGCCTCTTCCAGCACCACATTGAGGCCAATGCCGATGACGGCTCCGACGGCGCCATCCAGGGCGTCAGAAATTTCCACCAGGACACCGGCAATTTTGCGGCCGTGGCGCAACAGGTCGTTGGGCCATTTCAGGGCCAATCCGTCCACGGAAAGGCGCTCCAGCGCCTGGGCTACGGCAAGTGAAACCACCAGCGGCAGGCCTGCCAGTGATGCGGCGCCGCCCTGAAACCGCCACAGCAGGGAAAACGTCAGTGATCCCTCGCCATCGGACAGCCAGGTGCGCCCCTGCCGTCCCCGGCCGGCAAGCTGATGCTGGGCCACCAGGCAATAACCATGGGGCGCTCCCTGGTCCGCCAGCATCAAGAGGTGCTGGTTGGTGGAATCGATGCGCTCCACCATCACCAGCTTGAGGCAGTGTCCTGCGGGCCCCAGAAGCTGCAGGATGCGATCGGGCTGCAAGGCCGGCATGTTAAAACTCCAGCCGGTGTTCGGCGTGGCAGGCTGCCATTTCGCGTCGGTAAGCGATCTGCGCCATGATGGCATCCAGCAACAGGGCTACCCGGGCGGAAAGCTTGCTGTCCGCGCGATAATCCGCAGGGGCGATGAAATCCACGCGCCTGGCTGACAGCAGCTTGACGCAGGTGTCCCGGTCTTCCCTGTTGCGGGTGGGATAGACGGCAATGGTGTGGCCCCCGCTCTTTTTGGTGAGCGCCATGCTGGGCACGTCGGTCATGCCATCACCGATGTAGATGATGTTCTGGAAAGGAATGGGCCGCTGATTTTCAGGCATGTGCTCGTTGATGGATTCTTCCAGGGTTTCCTTGCCCTTGTTGACGCGAAACAGGTACTGGGTTTTGGTGGTGTCCGTGATGAGCAGTTTGGGGAAAGTGGCAATACCCTGGAAGTTGAAGTGGTACTCTGACGCATAGATCTGCTGGAAATGGCGCCTGATGGAAATGCCTTCCAGGATCTCCTTCATGCCCGCCGAGACAATATAGTGCTGGATGTTGATCTGGCCGCCTCCCCGTTTTTTCACATGGGCATTGATGCGGTTGAACCACCCTTCAACGCCAGGAAAATAGGGAATGTCCTTGCCCATGGCCTGAAAATCACGACGGCCAATGTTGATTTTTCGGGCATGGGCCTCTTCCAGCAGCAGCCGCATGTAGACCAGCATCTTTTCCGAAACGGTTTCAGCGGACTCCTTTTCCACCTGCTTCCAGAAATTGCGGGGCTTGATGCCCAGTTTGGGGAGCACCGTGTACTCCTGCATGGGTTGCGGCGAGAGGGTCCCGTCAAAATCGTAGACCATCGCGATGGTGTTCTGGAAAAAAGTTGCTTTAGGCATGGATACCGCTCCACCGGTCTTTGGGATATTCTAACGGATTGGCGTCCCGGGCGGCTTGATGTAGAGTGTCCGTCTGTTGATGCCAGTCCACTTTCGGTTGTCCCATGTCTACTCCAAATTCAGCACCCAGCACGAATTTCATTCGAAATATCGTTTCCGAAGACCTTGCCAGCGGCAAAACGCAGGGGCGCATTGCAACCCGCTTTCCGCCCGAGCCCAATGGCTACCTGCACATTGGTCATGCCAAATCCATTTGCCTCAATTTTGGCATAGCCCGCGATTTTGGCGGGGTGTGTCACATGCGCTTTGACGACACCAACCCTGCTAAGGAGGAGGAGCGGTACTTCACGAGTATTAAGGAGATGGTCAGCTGGCTAGGTTTTGAGCCGGCCAGGATTACCTACAGCAGTGACAAGTTCGACGAGCTCTACGAG
>DAICZS010000008.1:0-45551 GCA_027311025.1 Ferrovaceae bacterium | reverse complement strand
CCTGCATATTGGTCATGCCAAGTCCATTTGCCTCAACTTCGGGTTGGCGCGGGATTTTGGGGGCGTCTGCCATCTGCGTTTCGACGATACCAATCCGGCCAGGGAAGAGATGGAATACGTCCAGTCCATTCTGGACACGGTGCGCTGGCTGGGGTTTGACTGGGGCCCCCACCTCTATTACGCCTCCGATTATTTTGATCGCTGTTATGCCTACGCCGAACAGTTGATCGCGGCGGGCAAGGCTTATGTGGACAGCCTGAGCGCCGAAGAAATTCGCAGTCACCGTGGCAGTCTCACCGAACCGGGAAAGAACAGCCCGTGGCGCGAGCGATCGGCCGCAGAAAACCTGGACCTGTTTCGCCGCATGCGGGCTGGAGAATTTGCCGATGGGCAGCATGTGCTGCGCCTGAAAATCGACATGGCCTCGCCCAACCTCAACCTGCGCGATCCTGCCATCTATCGCATCCGCCATTTTCCCCATTGGCGCACGGGTAACCGCTGGTGCATCTACCCCATGTACGATTATGCCCATGCGTTGTCAGATGCCGAAGAACACATTACCCATTCCATCTGCACCCTTGAATTTGAAGACCACCGACCGCTATACGATTGGGTGGTGGAGAATACACCGGTGCCGTCGCGGCCCCATCAATACGAGTTTGCGCGCCTGAACCTGACCTACACCCTGATGAGCAAGCGCAAACTGCTGGAGCTGGTGGAAGAGCACCATGTATCGGGCTGGGATGACCCCCGCATGCCTACTCTGGTGGGGCTGCGCCGCCGCGGCTATACCCCCGAATCGATTCGCCTTTTCTGCGACCGCATCGGTGTTTCCAAGTCGGACAGCCTGATCGACGTCAGCGTCCTGGAAGACTGTCTGCGAACCGATCTCAATGAGCGCGCGTCACGAAGGGTTGCCGTGCTCGACCCGGTGCGGCTCATCATCGACAACTACCCCGAAGGACAGGTGGAGTCATGTGAAGTGCCCAACCATCCGCACAAGCCGGAATGGGGAAAGCGCACCATTTCGTTTGCGCGTGAACTGGTCATCGAGCGCGAGGATTTCATGGCGACACCCGTCAAGGGGTTTTTCCGCATGGCACCCGGAATGGACGTGCGGCTGCGCTACGCTTATGTGGTGAAATGCACCGGATTCGTGACTGATCCGGTCAGCGGCGCCGTCACTGAAATCCATTGCGACTATTATCCCGAAACCCGCAGCGGAACGCCGGGCGCTGACGCGCACAAGGTCAAGGGAAACATTCACTGGCTGGCCCTGGACCATTCGGAAACCGCCGAAGTGCGGCTCTATGACCGGCTGTTCAGCGATCCCAATCCGGCAGGTGCAGCGGATTACCGCACCCTGCTGAACCCGGGTTCCATAGAGACGCGTCCGCACTGTCGCGTGGAGCCCGCTTTGATGGCCTCACTGGCGGGCGAGTGCTTTCAGTTCGAACGCAACGGTTATTTTGTTGTGGATAGCCGGGATGCCGCCCCGGGACGCCCGGTGTTCAACCGGGCCGTCACGCTGCGGGATGCCTGGGTGAAGCGTTAGCGCTCAACTGACGGGTTTGCTGCGCTTGTCGCGCTCGATGAGCGCATAGGCAGAGTGATTGTGGATGGATTCGAAGTTTTCAGATTCCACCACATAAGCCTCGATGCGCGGTTCCACATCCAGGCGGTGGGCCACGTCGCGCACCATGTCTTCCACGAACTTCGGGTTGTCATAAGCCCGCTCGGTCACCCACTTTTCATCGGGCCGCTTCAACAGGCCAAACAGTTCGCAGGAGGCCGACTCTTCCGCGATGCGGATGATCTCTTCGATCCAGACGAATTTTTTGATCCTGGCGGTAATGGTGACGTGGGAGCGCTGGTTATGGGCGCCGTAGTTGGAGATTTCCTTGGAGCAGGGACACAGGCTCGTCACCGGCACCACGACCTTCATCGTGAAGGACTGCTTGCCATCCATGATTTCACCGATGAAGGTCACGTCGTAGTCGATGAGGGATTTTACGCCCGACACCGGCGCCGATTTGTTGATGAAATAGGGAAAGCTCATCTCGATATGGCCGGCGCGCGCTTCGAGGCGCTGGACCATGGTGGAGAGAATGGTGCCAAAGGATTCCACCGAAATGGCGCGTTCCTCCCGATTGAGGATTTCCACGAACCGGGACATGTGCGTGCCCTTGAAATGCTGGGGCAGGTGGACATACATGTTGAAGCTGGCAATGGTGTTTTGTACACCGCCCTGTTCGCGGTCAGATACCCGGACGGGATGGCGAATCCCTTTGATGCCCACCCGGTCGATGGCGATTTGCCGCGTGTCCGGAGTGGCCTGAATGTCAGGGATGGGGTTGGGGTCGCGGGCATTCATGAAAGGTTCTCCTGGTCGGATCATTGAGTCAGTCGGTAAGGTGATGGTTCAGGCGCTGGCCGAGTCGTTGCGCAGGGATTTCAGCTCCTGCCGACGCCGTTCGATGGCGCCCACGATGCCCTGGGCATCGAGACCGCAGTCAACCAGCAAGGCAGCCGGATCGCCCTGATCCACGAAACGGTCTGGCAGCCCAAGATGCAGCAGGGGGATGGCGATGTTTTCGCGGGCCAGCATCTCGCCCACGGCACTGCCGGCACCACCCTGTATCGTGTTTTCTTCCACCGTCACCAGCAAGTCGTGGCTCAGGGCCATTCTGGTGATCAGTGCTTCGTCCAGCGGTTTGACGAAACGCATGTTGGCCACGCTGGCGTTAAGCCGCTCACCGGCCTCCAGTGAGGCGGTCAGCACGGCACCGAAGGCGAGAATGGCCACCGTGCGTCCCTGGCGACGCATTTCGCCCCGGCCCACGGGAAGCGCGCTCATGTCCTGGGTAATGGCAACGCCGGGCCCAGTGCCACGGGGATAGCGCACCGCCGTGGGGCCGTCCAGGTGAAAGGCCGTAAACAGCATCTGGCGGCATTCGTTTTCATCAGCGGGCGCCATGACCGTCATGTTGGGCATGCACCTCAGATAGGTCAGGTCAAAGCTTCCGGCGTGGGTGGCGCCGTCCGCACCGACGAGTCCGGCGCGATCGATGGCAAAGACCACCGGCAGGTTTTGCAGGGCGATATCGTGAATCAACTGGTCGTAGGCGCGCTGCAGGAAGGTGGAATAGATGGCCACCACCGGCTTCAGCCCTTCGCAGGCGAGGCCTGCCGCAAAGGTGAGGGCATGCTGTTCGGCGATGCCCACGTCGAAGTACCGTTCGGGATAATCCTTTGAAAAGCGGACCAGGCCGGAGCCTTCGCACATGGCCGGAGTGATGGCATACAGTCGCGGGTCGAGGGCGGCCATGTCGCACAGCCAGTCGCCAAATACCTGGGTGTAACTGGGCTTGCCCGACGGTTTGGGCTGTATCCCGACGGCAGGGTCGAAGGGCGTGACGCCATGGTAGAGAATGGGGTCGGCCTCGGCCAGGGCATACCCCTTTCCCTTGCGGGTCACCACATGCAGAAACTGCGGTCCCTCCAGCTTCTTGACGTTGCCCAGGGTAGAGATGAGCGTGTCAAGATCATGGCCGTCAATCGGCCCGATGTAATTGAAACCGAATTCTTCAAACAGGGTTGCCGGCGGATTGACCATGCCCTTCATATGTTCTTCCCAGCGCTTGGCAAACTCCAGGATGGGCGGGGCGACACCGAGGACTTTTTCGCCACCGCGACGCATGGTGTTGTAGAAGCGTCCGGACATGATGCGCGCCAGGTGGTTGCTCAACGCCCCCACCGGATGGGAAATGGACATTTCGTTGTCGTTGAGAACGACAATCAGGTCGGCGCCGGTATGCCGCGCGTTGTTCATGGCTTCAAACGCCATGCCACCCGTGAGGGCGCCGTCACCGATGATGGCGATGGCGCGCTGCTCGCTGTGGGCCCGTTTGAATGCCGTCGCCATTCCCAGGGCCGCGCTGATGGATGTACTGGAGTGGGCCGTACCGAAGGTGTCGTACTCGCTTTCGCTGCGTCGGGGAAAGCCCGAGAGCCCGTTTTTCATGCGCAGGCGCGACATTCCGGACCTGCGCCCGGTCAGGATTTTATGGGCGTAGGTCTGGTGGCCGACGTCCCACACCAGGCGATCACGTGGCGTGTCAAAGACATAGTGCAGCGCAATGGCCAGTTCCACCGTGCCCAGATTGCTGGACAGGTGGCCGCCGGTGCGGGCCACGGACTGGATGATGAATTCACGCAGCTCTTCAGCCAAGGTTGCGAGTTCGCGCCGTTCGAGGGCGCGCAGCTCGTGGGGCCATTGGATCTTGTCGAGAAGCGGTGTGGATGACATGGTGACGACTGTGCCCTTCAACTGCGGCGGTTAACGATGAAATGGGCCAGTTCCTCGAGGCGGCGACGGCGATGGCCGAAAGGAACCAGGGATTCGTGCGCGGTGCTGAGAAGTTCTCTTGAAAAATCCTTGGCTTGCGACAACCCCATTATACTCACATAGGTGGGTTTGTTGGCGGCCGCGTCTTTTCCGGCTGTTTTTCCCAGGGTGGCCGTGTCCATTTCTGCGTCCAGGACGTCGTCCACCACCTGGAACGCCAGGCCCAGCGTGTTGGCATACTGGGACAGGTGCTGCTGTTCGGTGGGGGTGAGCGGGCGTCCGCATTCGGCACCCATCCGTACGGCCGCGCGAATCAGGGCGCCGGTCTTTTTGAGGTGCATCGCTTCCAGCTCGGGCAGGGACAGCGTGTTGTCGGTGCTTTGCAGGTCGATGGCCTGTCCCCCACCCATCCCGCGCGAACCGCTGGCCAGCGCAAGCTGGTGGATCATGAGTAATTGCTGGCGCGGATCGGCGTGCAGGGGAAACTCGGAAAGCCATTGAAAGGCCAGGGACTGCAGCGTGTCACCCACAAGCAGGGCCAGCGCCTCGCCAAACTGGACATGGCAGGTGGGTTTGCCACGGCGCAGCGTATCATTGTCCATGGCGGGCAGATCGTCGTGCACCAGGGAATACGCGTGGATCAGCTCAATGCTGGCAGCGACGACGGTCAGTGCGGCAGGCGGGGCCTCCACCAGTTCTCCTGCAGCAAAAGCCAGCAAGGGGCGCACGCGCTTGCCGCCATCCAGTACGGCATAGCGCATGGCCTCATGGAGTTGACGGGGAACGATGCCGGGGTCGGGGAGATGTCGTTGCAGAAAGTCTTCCAGCGTCTTGCAAACGGACCCGGACCACTGGTCGAAATCAGTCTGAAGCGTCATTGCCCTGAAAGTCCTGAAGGGTATTGCCTTCCAGCACCTTGATGCGCTGCTCGGCATCAGCCAGCTGTGCCTGGCAGTAACCCAGCAGGAGCGCGCCACGTCGATAGGCCTCGATGGATTGCTCCAGGGACAGCTGCCCCCCTTCCAGGCTGGCAAGCAGGCTTTCGAGCTCTTGCAGCGAGGACTCGTAATTTTCGGGTTGTTTTGCGGAAGATTTTGCCATGGGAGGATCACCTTATCCCAGGCGCCCCGTACTGGTCAAACGCTGTCCGAAAAGTCTTATAAATCACTTGCTTCCCACGTCGTCCCCGGGTTAGAATTCCGCCTTTGTCCGTCGGGTTTGTGTTCGCGGCCCTGCAATCATCAATCTCCTGCATTCTTTGCTCCCTGGAGGGTGTGGATATGACTCACATGGCATCGGGCCAACAGCTTGCCGCTGTTTCCACGCAGCTTCCCGTGCGCTGGTACACCGATCCGTCCATTGCCGTACTTGAACAGCAAACCCTGTTTGCCCAGGGGCCAAGCTATGTCGGCCATGAGCTGATGGTACCCAACCCGGGCGATTACCAGACGCTGCCCTGGCGCGACCACGGGCAGGTGCTCGTCAACAACGGCGAGTCGGTTGAGCTGATCTCCAATGTCTGTCGGCACCGTCAGGCCATCATGCTGGAGGGGCGCGGCAACGCGCATCACATCGTGTGCCCGCTGCACCGATGGACCTACGACCTCAAGGGGCAACTGGCAGGGGCTCCCCATTTTCCCGGCAAGCCCTGCCTCAACCTCGATCGTGCACCGCTCTCGCGCTGGAACGGCCTGCTGTTTGACGGGCCGCGCGACATCGTCAGCGACTTGCGTCATTGTCAGGCTGCACGCGATCTGGATTTCTCCGGGTACATGCTGGATTCGGTCAAGACGGCCCACCACCACTTCAACTGGAAAACGTTCATCGAGGTGTACCTCGAGGACTATCACGTCGTGCCGTTTCATCCGGGCTTGTCCGGGTTTGTGGATTGCAACGAGCTGCGCTGGGAGTTTGGCGAGTGGCATAGCGTTCAGACGGTAGGGGTCAAGGAGCACCTGCGTCGTGCCGGTTCGCCGGTTTACCGGGAGTGGCAGGAAGTGGTGCGGCGCTACAACCGCGATGTGGATCCGCCCTATGGGGCCATCTGGATGGTGCTCTATCCCAACATCATGGTGGAATGGTATCCCCATGTGTTGGTGGTCAGCACCGTCTGGCCCGATGGGCCCGACAAGTGCACCAACGTCATCGAGTTTTACTACCCTGAGGAAATCGTCCTGTTTGAGCGCGATTATGTGGAGGCCCAGCAAAAGGCCTACTTTGAAACCGCGCTGGAAGATGACGAAATTTGCGAACGCATGTCGCGCGGACGCAAAGCCCTGATTGCGCGCGGCATGGAGGATGGCGGGCCTTACCAGTCTCCCATGGAGGATGGCATGATGCACTTCCACGAGTTTGTGCGGCGCCAGATTGGTCCCCTCATGCCGGGCGAGTAGCCGCGCGATGTTTGGGCTGCCACCCCTCAAGTCTGCCTGGATGCTGGTGGCCGGATTCAGTTTTGCGGTGATGGGGCTGTTTGTGAAATTGGGTGCGCCTTATTTTTCGCCCGCCGAACTGGTGTTCTACCGCTCCTTTTTTGGCCTGCTTCCCATCGTGTTGTATGCGCTGCGCCAACGCCAGCCGCTGACCAGCCGGCACTGGCGCCTGCACCTGTTTCGCAGTGTCTCCGGACTGATTTCCCTCTGGCTGTATTTCTACGCCCTGACGCAGTTGCCGCTGGCCACTGCGGTGACGCTGAACTACACCTCGCCATTGTTTCTGGCCTTTCTGATCACGGTGCTGTCGCGCGAAAAGCTGAATGGCCCCCTGTTGGTGACGCTGCTGTTTGGCTTTGCAGGCATCGTGCTGGTGTTGCGCCCCCATCTGGGGCCGGATGAATGGTTTGCCGGACTGATGGGGCTGCTATCCGGGTTCGGGGCGGGGGTGGCCTATGTGAATGTACGGGCCATGGGCGAACTGGGTGAGCCTGAATGGCGCATCGTTCTGTATTTCACGGCGCTATCCACGCTGGTGCTGGGAATCTACCTGCTGTTTACCCCGCGGCATCCGGTAACCTTCTCCAACATCGGCATTCTGGTGGCGTTGGGGCTTGCCGCCACGGCGGGACAGTTGTCCATGACGCGGGCCTATCGCATGGGCTCCACCCTGCTGGTGGCCAATTTTGCGTATAGTGCCATCGTCTATTCCAGCCTTCTGGGAATCCTGTTCTTTGGCGAGTGGTTGACCTGGTCGGGCTGGTCGGGTGTGGCCATCGTGATTCTTGCAGGGGTGGCGGCCAGTCGCCTGGTTCGCCGTGCACCCGTGCTGTCAAAAACGGAGGTGTCCAGATGAAACCCTTGGTCTCCACGGAAGCGTTGGCCCGGCATTTGCGGGACTGGGTGATTGTGGACTGTCGGCACAGCCTGCAGGATACCGAGGCGGGTCGGCGCGCCTATCTTGCCGGACATATTCCCGGGGCGCATTTCCTGCATGCGGATCGTGACCTTTCCGGGCCCATGACAGGGCATAATGGGCGCCATCCCTTGCCCAGCCCCGAAGCCTTCATCGCCACCCTTGAGCAGATGGGGGTGGGCCCTGCGCAGACGGTGGTGGCCTATGACGATATGGGCGGCGCCTTTGCGGCCCGGCTGTGGTGGATGATGCGCTGGCTGGGGCTTGATCAGGCGGCAGTCCTGGATGGCGGCTGGCAGCGCTGGACGGCCGAGGGCCGCCCGGTAAGCGTAGCGGTGCCAGAGCCCCGGGCCGCGGTACTGTCTGCCCAGGCGCGCACCGGCGACACGGTGGATACCGCTTTCGTCCTGGAGCACCTGCAGGATCCAGCCATGTGTCTCATCGATGCGCGCGCCGCAGATCGCTTTCGCGGCGAGAATGAAACCCTCGACCCGGTGGGCGGGCATATTCCCGGGGCGCGCAACCGCTTCTTTCGTGACAACCTCGATGCCGAAGGCAGATTCAAGCCGCCCGCCGTCCTCAAGGCAGAATTTGAGGCGCTGCTGGCAGGTGTGGCCCCGGAGCATGTAGTGCACCAGTGCGGCTCGGGCGTGACGGCGTGCCACAACTTCCTGGCCATGGAATACGCGGGTCTGACCCCGGGAAGGTTGTACCCGGGCTCATGGAGTGCCTGGTGTTCCAACCCCTCCCTCCCGGTTGCTTTGGGAAGTCCTTGATTTTTTGATCCATATTTCGTATACTTCTGGGCTTTTTCGGAATCGGGATTTCCCCGAGGTCCAAACCATAAAGGTTGAAGAATCATGGTAGTGATCCGATTGTCTCGCGGCGGTGCGCGTAACCGTCCTTTCTACAACGTGGTGGTTGCCGATTCGCGCAATCGCCGTGACGGCCGCTTTATCGAGCGTCTCGGGTTTTACAACCCGCTGCGTCCGGATGGCCCTGATGGCCTGCGCCTGGATCTGGCTCGTGTGGATTTCTGGAAGAGCCGTGGTGCACAGGCTTCCGATGCCGTCGAAAAGCTGATCAAGCGCGTTCCCGCCGGAGCCCCCGCTGCCTAATTCGTGGGTCGTCATGGGGCGGGTGTCCGCTCCTTATGGTGTGCGCGGCTGGTTTCGCGTGCAGGGTTTTACCGGGGAACTGGATGGCCTTGCGGCATACCCGCGTTGGTGGCTGGGACATGAGCCCAGTTACAGGGAGTACGCGGTTGCGGAGTGGCGGGTGCATGGCGGTGCGCTGGTGGCGCGACTGGAAGGCGTGAACGACCGCACCGAGGCAGAGGCCTTGTGGGGTCTTGATATTGCGATTCCGCGCGACCAGCTTCCTCCGGTCGCTGAAAATGAATTTTACTGGGCCGATTTGATTGGCCTCGAAGTGGTCAACCTCCAGGGCGAGCGTCTGGGGCAGGTCGTGGACATGATCGAGACCGGCGCCAATGACGTCATGGTGGTGCAAGGCGCCGAGCGCCAGCAGCTGATTCCCTATTTGCAGGATGTGATCCTGCAGGTTGTCCTGAAGGAAGGACGGGTGTTGGTGGATTGGGGACTGGATTACTGATGGCATTCGTTTTCGATGCAATCACGTTGTTTCCGCCCATGTTCGAGGCGCTGACGCAGCATGGCGTCACGCGTCGTGCGCTGGAGCAGGGCTTATGGGATTTCAGGGCCTGGAACCCTCGGGATTTCACCACCGATAATTACCGGACGATTGATGACCGTCCCTACGGTGGGGGCCCCGGGATGGTCATGCTGGCCCGTCCACTGGCGCTGGCGATTGCCGCAGCACGGGAAAGACAGTGTGCATTGGGGATTGCGCAACCCCGGGTGGTGTACCTCAGCCCCCAGGGCAAGGGATTGACCCACGCTCGGGTCATGGACTACGCGGCAAGCCCGGGTTTGATCCTGCTGGCCGGGCGCTACGAAGGCGTGGACGAACGCCTGCTGGCCCTGGAAGTGGATGAAGAAGTGTCCATTGGCGACTATGTGCTTTCGGGGGGTGAGCTTCCGGCCATGGTGCTGATGGATGCCATATTAAGACAGTTGCCCGGCGTGCTGGGTGACGCGTTGTCCGTGCAACAGGAGTCGTTCGTGCACGGATTGTTGGACACGCCGCACTACACCCGGCCTGAGGTGTATGAAGGCATGGCGGTGCCCGCAGTATTGATGTCCGGAAATCATGCCGACATCATGCGCTGGCGGCGCAAGCAGGCGTTAGGCAGGACCTGGCAAAAACGTCCGGACATGTTGGTTGACCAACCTCTGTCCGGGGACAATCAAAAACTGTTGGACGAGTTCAAAGCCGAGCTCAAAACGAAGGAGTAGCAGCATGGATATCATCAAGCAACTGGAACAGGAAGAAATGGCCCGTTTGGCAAAAGCCATCCCCGACTTTGCCCCCGGCGATACCGTCGTGGTCAACGTCAATGTGGTGGAAGGCGAGCGCAAGCGGGTTCAGGCCTTTGAAGGCGTGGTCATTGCCCGCCGCAATCGTGGCCTCAACTCATCTTTCATCGTGCGCAAGGTGTCATCGGGCGAAGGCGTGGAGCGGACCTTCCAGACCTGGTCCCCCATGATTGCCAGCATCGAAGTCAAGCGCCGCGGCGCCGTGCGTCGCGCCAAGCTGTACTACCTGCGTGATCGTTCCGGCAAGTCCGCGCGTATTCGTGAAAAGCTGGTGTCGCGCGTGGCCCCGTCGAACACGGAACCCTCGGCCAGCTAAACCATCCACTCCGACCTGCGCGAGATTCTCGACCGCTTTTGCGACAGCCTTTGGCTGGAAGATGGGCTGTCGCGCAACACGCTTGAAAGCTACAGGCGTGATCTTGCGCAGTTTGGCGAATGGCTGGGTACCCAATACCAGGGCCTCAACCTGCATCAGGTTGAGGCCCTGCACGTTCAGGCCTGGCTGTCATACCTGTACGGCACCAAACAGATCAAAAGCCGCACGGCGGGCAGGGCGCTCTCGGCCCTGCGCCGGTTTTACCGCCATGCCCTGCGTGAAGGACGGATTACGGAAGACCCCACCCTGCGCATCGATTCGCCCAAGTTGCCGCGGGCGCTGCCCAAACTGTTGTCAGAAAACGATGTGGAACGATTGCTCGATGCGCCGGACCCGCAAACGGATCTGGGATTGCGCGACCGAGCCATGCTGGAAGTGCTCTATGCCAGCGGGCTGCGCGTTTCAGAACTGGTGGCGTTGCCGCTTGCCGGCGTTGCCCTGGATACCGGCATCGTCCGGGTGAGCGGCAAGGGGGGGCGTGAGCGCCTGGTGCCCATTGGCGAAACGGCACTGGACTGGATGCAGCGCTATCTGTCTGGGGCGCGGCCGGTGTTGCTGGCGGGCCAGCCGCACAGTGCGCTGTTCGTGACGCGTCGCAAACAGCCCATGTCGCGCCAGGCCTTCTGGTACATCATCAAACGCTACGCCATGAAAGCGGGCCTGCAAGCCACCCTGTCGCCGCATACCCTGCGCCATGCCTTCGCCACCCATCTCGTCAATCACGGCGCGGACCTGCGCGTGGTGCAGTTGTTGCTGGGGCATGCCGACATTTCCACCACCCAGATCTATACGCATGTGGCGCGTGAGCGTTTGCGCCTGTTGCATGAAAAACACCATCCGCGCGGTTGATTCCGCCTATACTGAGCAGCCATGATTTCACTCATTCTGTTGGCGATTGCCGCCTATCTTTTGGGTTCCCTGTCCTTTGCCGTTGTCGTCAGCCGACTGATGGGGCTACCCGATCCCCGTACCTTCGGATCAAGGAATCCGGGTGCCACCAACATGCTGCGCGGCGGCAACCGCTGGGCTGCTGCCTGGGTGCTGTTGGGGGATGCCCTCAAAGGCTGGCTTGCCGTATGGCTGACCGCAGCGGTGGCCATTCCCATGGGAGCGGCTCCCCAATCCCTGGCAGCCGTGGCCCTGGCTGTATTCATCGGGCATGGCTATCCGGTGTTTTTCGGGTTCAAGGGAGGGAAAGGGGTGGCAACGGCTTTGGGCGTGCTGCTGGCGCTTGCGCCACCGTTGGGCCTTTGTACCCTGATCGTCTGGGTGTCCGTCATGGCCGTGACGCGCATTTCCTCACTGTCTGCGCTGTGTGCCTCGGTGGCTGCCCCGTTGCTGGGATTGCTGTTTTTGCAGGGAGGATTGCTGCGCCTGACGGTGCTGGGCATGGCCATCATCCTGCTGGCCCATCACCACAGCAATATTCGCAAATTGCTCAGGGGCGAAGAAACGGTGTTCCGCAAGAAAACTCAATGAAGCCCCGGCATGAGTCCTTTCATGCCGCGCATCATTTTGGCCAACCCGCCCTTCGACATCATCTTCATCATTTTCTGCATCTGTTCGAACTGATTCAGAAGCCGGTTGACCTCCTGGACCTGCACGCCCGAGCCTGCGGCGATACGCCGTTTGCGCGACGCCTTCAATAATTCAGGACGACGACGCTCCAGGGGGGTCATGGCATTGATAATGCCCTCGATACGGTTGATGGCGCGATCATCCATGGTGGCATTGGCGGGAAGCCCCCGTGTCAGCTGGGCAGGCAGCTTGTCCATCATGGCACCCAGCCCTCCGGATTTTTTCATCTGCACCAGTTGCGACTTGAAATCCTCCAGGTCGAAATCAAGCCCTTTCTTGATCTTGTTGGCCAGCTTTTCTGCTTCGGCCCGGTCCACCGTGCGATGCGCTTCTTCAATCAGGGACAGTACGTCGCCCATGCCCAGGATGCGAGAGGCCATGCGTTCGGGATGGAAGGCTTCCAGGCCGGTCAGTTTTTCGCCTACGCCAATGAACTTGATGGGTTTTTGCGTGACGTGGCGCACCGAAAGTGCTGCCCCGCCGCGGGCGTCGCCGTCCAGCTTGGTCAGGATGATGCCGGTCAGGGGCAACGCCTCGCTAAACGCACGCGCGGTGTTGACGGCATCCTGGCCCTGCATGGCGTCCACCACGAAAAGGGTTTCGATGGGATGCACGGTTTGATGCAGCTGCTGGATTTCGCGCATCATGGCCTCGTCGATGGCCAGGCGTCCCGCAGTATCCACGATCAGGACATCATGAAAGTGGCGTTTTGCATGGTCCAGTGCCGCTGTGGCGATCGCCCCGGGCGTCTGCTCGGCGCTGGAAGGAAACCAGTCAATTTCCAGGGACTGTGCCAGAACCCGAAGTTGCTCAATGGCGGCTGGGCGGTAGACGTCGCAACTGACCAGCAGCACCTTCTTCTTTTGCTGCTCTTTCAGCATCTTGGCCAGTTTGCCACTGGAAGTGGTTTTTCCAGAGCCCTGCAGGCCAGCCATCAGGATGACGGCGGGAGGTTGCGTGGCCAGGTTAAGCCCCTCGCCCTGGCTTCCCATCAGCCGGGTCAGCGCCTGATGCACGATGCCTACCAGGGCTTGTCCCGGGGTGAGGCTTGTCAGCACGGCCTGGCCGACGGCCTGTTCGCGCACGTCCTGGATGAAATCCTTGACCACGGGCAAAGCCACGTCGGCCTCGAGCAGGGCCACGCGAACTTCGCGCAGCGCGTCCTGGATATTGGCTTCGGTCAGCCGTGATTGGCCGCGCAGGGTCTTGATGACCCCGGAAAGTCGTTCTGTCAGTTGATCCAGCATGGAGAAATCGGTCCTGATCGAATGGAATGGTAAACTAGGCGCATGATGGCCGACACCCAACTGTATTTTATCACTGCCGCCCTCTATCTACTGCTGGGCTTTCGGATGCTGGTGCTGCTCCGCGCGCAGTCGCGTTCTGCTGAAGGCCAGGCGCGTGGCGAAGGGGTGGTGCGGCTCCTGATTCTTGGCACACTGGTGGTTCATGGTTTCCTGTTGCATCGCGCCCTGTTTTCCGAAGACCAGCTGGATCTGTCGCTGGGACACAGCCTGTCGCTGACCGCCGGCGTGACGGTGGCCCTGTACTGGATCGTCAGTTTCCGCTACCGGCTGGGTATCCTGCAACCGGTGCTCTTGTGGTTTACGGCTTTGATGGTACTCCTGCCGCTGGTGTTGCCGGCAGACAAACAGGTGTCCTATAGCGGCCTGCTGGCGTTCAAGGTGCATCTCGTCGTATCGCTCATGGCCTACGGCCTGTTTGCCATTGCGGCCCTGCACGCCATTTTGATGGCGATGCTGGAGCGACGGCTGCACGACCACGATAAACGGCTCTCCCTGCTGGGTCCCTTGCCATCATTGGTGGCGATGGATTCCCTGCTGTTCCAGATGGTTCTGGCAGGATTCCTGTTGCTGACCGCAACGCTGGCAAGCGGGGTGTTTTTTTCAGAGGCCCTGTTTGGCAAGCCCTTTCTCGTCAACCATAAGGTGGTGTTTTCGTTCATTTCCTGGTTGATTTACGGCAGCCTCCTGGCAGGCCGGCAGATTTGGGGCGTGCGTGGGCGCCGTGCCGCGCGCTGGACCCTGGTGGGATTTGCCATGCTGCTGGTGGCGTATGTCGGCAGTAAATTCGTGCTGGAAGTCCTCTTGCACCGTGGATGATGTCCCTTTAGGCGTATTGCTTGCCATTCTGGCCGTCTTGCTGGTGATCTCGGGTCTCTTTTCCATGGCAGAGACCAGCATGATGGCGTTGAACCGTTTTCGCCTCAAACACCTGGTGGCCCAGGGACACCGGGGCGCACGCCTGACAGCCAGTCTGCTGGCGCATACCGATCGGCTGCTGGGTGTGCTGCTGCTGGGCAACAATTTCATCAACGCGGCAGCAGCTTCCATCGTCACGGTGCTGACGGTGCGATTGATTGGCACAGGGCGGGCAGCCATCACCGTGGGGACCCTGTTGGTGACCCTGGCCATTCTCGTTTTTTCCGAAATCACGCCCAAAATCCTGGGGGCTACCTACCCGGAAAAAATCGCGCTCAAGGCCAGTTACATTCTCGTTCCCCTGCTCAGGCTGTTTTATCCCGTCATCTGGTTTATCAACCTGTTCGTCAAGGGGTTGTTGTGGCTGGGCGGGATGCGCACCAGGCCGGATGCCATGAGTTCTGCCCTCAGCCTGGAAGAGCTGCGTATCCTGGTGCTGGAGGGGGGGCATTTCATTCCCCCCAAGCACCAGAACATCCTGCTCAACCTGCTGGGGTTGAAGGACATCACGGTGGATGACGTCATGACGCCCCGCAGCCAGATCGAAGGCATCGACCTTGAGGCGCCTTTCGAAGAGATTCAAAACCAGCTGGCCACTTCCAATCACACCCTGCAGTTGCTCTATTCAGGCAGCCCCGATGACGTGGCCGGCGTGGTGCATGTGCGCAAGGTCTTCAATCAGGCCCACTCTGGCGAGCTGACCCGCGAGACGCTGCAGGCCATCATGCAGCCGGCCTATTTCATTCCAGCCGGAACCCCCCTGTTGACCCAGCTGCAGAATTTTCAGGAAAACCGCAGCAAGGCAGCCCTGGTGGTGGACGAGTACGGCGAGTTGCAGGGCCTTGTGACGGTGGAAGACATTCTCGAGGAAATCGTCGGGGAGTTCAGCGGCCAGTCCCCCCATCATCAGGACTACTTTACGCGCGAGGGCGAGGATACCGTACTCGTGGAAGGGGTATGCCCCTTGCGTGACCTCAACCGCAAGCTGGGCACGACATTCCGCCTCAATGGCCCCAAAACCCTGAACGGACTCATTCTGGAAACCCTCGAGGACATTCCCGAACCGGGAACGGCCCTCAAGATCGATGGCCACCCCGTGGAAATCGTTCAGACCCAGGATCGCATGGTGCGCGTTGCACGGGTCACCTTGCCGCGACAGGGTCAGGGATAAGATGCCGTTATTTCCCCTTTCCGGTGCGGCATTGTTGGGATGGGTTGTGGGTTACGCGCTGACGCACGCCATCGCCACCATGTCCGGCCGGTTGCATCATGACATGGCGCTTTTTGGGAGCGCAGAACAGACCCCGGGCCTCCGGGGCAGTCCGGCGGCCCGCAAATGGCTGCCCCTGCTATGCGCGATGTCGTCGGCGCTGGTGGCAGGCCGATACGGGCTGACGTGGACGAGCCTGTGGGCCCTTGTGCTGGCGTGGGCATTATGGGTGCTCATCTTTGTCGATCTGGAAACCCTGCTTCTGCCCGATCGCGTGACGTTGCCCCTCTTGTGGGTGGGGCTGCTGGTCAATTCCTTTGGGGTTCTGACGGACCTGCACTCGGCGGTGTGGGGCGCCATGGCAGGCTACCTGTCACTGTGGCTGGTCTACTGGCTATACTGGTGGGCAACCCGTCGCGAGGGGTTGGGATACGGCGATTTCAAGCTGCTGGCTGCCCTGGGGGCCTGGCTGGGCTGGCAGGCGCTGCCTTTTGTGTTGTTGCTGGCATCGTTCTCGGGGGTGATTGCGGGACTGTTCTGGATATGGCGCGCAGGACACTCCCGCCATACCGCCATTCCCTTCGGGCCGTTTCTTGCAGTTGCGGGATATGGTGTTATGCTTTGGGGCAAAGGAGGTTTACCGTGAGCAAATTTATCATCGGGGTCACCGGGGGCATCGGTTCTGGCAAGTCCACGGTAGCCGGTTTGTTTGCCAAGCTGGGGGCCGGCGTGGTGGATACGGACGCCATTTCACATCAGCTGACGGCGCCGGGTGGCGCAGCCATTGCCGCCATTCGCGAAAAGTTTGGGGAAGCGTTCATCAATGAAAGCGGGGGCTTGAATCGCACCGCCTTGCGCGACCATGTATTCAACCATCCCCCTGCCCGCAAGCAACTGGAGGGCATCATGCACGGACGCATCCGTGATGCCGTCCATGCTGCGCTGGAGGCGGCCACGCAACCCTATGTGCTGCTGGTCGTGCCCCTGTTGATCGAGGTTGGAAGCTATCGTCCCCTGTTGTCCCGCGTGCTGGTGGTGGATTGCGAGGAAGAACTGCAGCTCAAGCGGGCTTCAGCGCGACGCGACATGAGCCCGCAAGCCGTTCATGCCATCATGGCTGCCCAGACGGACCGCAAAACGCGTTTGCGGGTGGCTGACGATGTGGTTGAGAACAACGGCGACATGGAAAGTCTGGAGGCGGCTGTGCGTTCACTGGATCGGCAGTACCGTGCCATGGCTGCGGGGCAAACCGACCCACACCCGGGGACATGATCGCAGGGATTGCACTCGCCACCGTTTTGGGCCACACTTGGGCGGTTTTCCGGGGCCCCTTCGGTGATCATTTACGATTATCCGCTTAGTGAACAAGTTCGTACCTTCCTCAGGCTGAAGGCGCTATTCAAACGCGCCCTCTATTTCATCGAGCGGGACGCAGCTTTCGATCACCACGCCGCGCTCATGACCGTTTTCGAGATTCTCGACATTACGGCACGCGCTGACGTCAAATCAGACCTGTTGCAATCCCTGGATCGGCAACGTGCCACGCTCGTGCCGTTACGCGGCAATGCCAACGTTTCCCAGAAGCCGTTGGAAAAAACGCTCTCTGACATCGAAACGGTGTCTTATGACCTTCATGCCAGCAAGGGAAAGTTTGGTGAGCAGTTGCGCAACCATGAGTGGCTGATGGCCATCAAACAACGCGCGGCGATTCCCGGGGGGATGTGCGATTTCGATTTGCCTGCCTACCACTACTGGCTGTCGCTGGAATCCAGCGTGCGTCGGCAACAGCTCAATGATTGGCTCTCGCCCCTGCTGTCCACCTACCGGGCGTTGCGGGTGCAACTCACCCTGTTGCTGGAAAGCGGCAAGGCGCAGCAGCAGCAGGCCACGCGCGGTCTTTTTCAACAGGGCAAGGTAGGTCCCGAAGTCAAACTGCTCCGGGTGGCGCTGGAAACCGGGCAGCCTTGCGTGCCCGAAATCAGCGCCAACAAGTATCTGCTCAATATCCGTTTTCTGGAGGTGGGCGACGCGGCGCGCTCCCGGGTCTATCCCGAGGATGTTCCCTTCAGCCTGATATTCTGCACGCTTTAGTCTGGGCGCTTTAGCGCCGGGCAGTCAGGTCGTACCAGTCCTGCCGGGAGGTGACGATGCCCACGCCGATTTCCTCTACTTCCTCAAAAATCGTGGTCTTGCGGATGGTGGCCTCGACGTGTTCCACACGCGGGTCGTCAAAACAGTGGCTGACCAGTTCATCGAGCAGGTCCTCGATCAGGGCCACATGGGGGCGTTCTGACCAGCTCTGGATGAAGTTTCTCAGAGGTTCATAGTCCACCGTGTCGCCGATATGGCGGATGCGCTGCAGGGCAGAAAAAGGGAAGGACAGCTTGAGTGAGACCAGGATGTTCTGCGGTCCTTCCTTTTCGAATTCATGGATGCCCAACCGAACGGCGCAATGCGCGTTCTGGATGATGCAGTGGTAATGGCTCATGCGGCCGGCTCGAGCGAGGCGCGCAGTTTTTGCATGGCCCTGACCTCGATCTGCCGCACGCGCTCCGCCGAAATGCCGAGTTCTTCTGCCAGCTCGTGCAGGGTGGCCGCAGCCTTGTCGCCGTTCAGCCACCGTGCCGAGACGATGTGCCTGCTGCGCTCATCCAGGCGCGCCAGCGCTTCGTGCAATCCTTCGCTGCCAAGGCGCTCCTGCTCCAGGGCCTCGAGATGTTCAGGCGGGCTATCGGCGTTATCGGTGAGGTAGGCAACGGGGCTTGTCCAGTGCTCATCATCGTCCGAGAGAGGCTCCAGCGAGATGTCCTGCCCAGACAGGCGCATTTCCATTTCGCTGACGTCTTCAGGGCGCACGCCCAGCTGGCGGGCAATTTCAGTGGTTTCGCGTGGCGATAGGGCGCCAAACCCGGGCTTGAGCCGGCGCAGCCCAAAAAACAGCTTGCGCTGGGCCTTGGTGGTGGCGATCTTCACGAGACGCCAGTTGCGCAGCACATATTCGTGGATTTCTGCCTTGATCCAGTGCACGGCAAACGACACCAGACGGACCCCGCGTTCGGGGTCAAAGCGACGCACGGCCTTCATGAGGCCGACGTTGCCTTCCTGGATGAGGTCGGCCTGGGGCAGGCCGTAGCCGCTGTACTGGCGCGCAATGGAGACCACGAGCCGCAAGTGCGACATGATCATGCGCTGGGCCGCCTGCAGGTCATTGTGGTCGCGCAGGCGACGTCCCAGGTCGCTCTCTTCCTCTGCGCTCAGCAGCGGAATCCTGGAGACGCTTTGAATGTACTGTTCCAGGCTGCCGGCCTGGGCCAAAACAGGCATGGGTAATGTCATTTCATGCATGAGACGATCATCCTCCCGAATCAATAGAGCTATTTTAGCACTCTTGCGCTTTGAGTGCTAATGGGGCCCCGGGTTCCCGGAGGAAAGCATGGGTTCAGCGAAGCCGCTTCAAGGTCAGGGAGACCGAGAGGAAAGCCGCGCTCCAGCTCAGGGCAAGGGCCACCAGCGCCAGCAGGAGGCATTCTTCCAGGGTTGGCGGGCGCAACTGGAGGTTGAGCGAGAACAGAGCGCCCAAGGGCTCGACTTCCTCGTTGAACAGGTGGCTTCCAAGCTGCAGCAGAAGGAACGCCAGCACGGCGCCCATCAGCCCCTGAAGCAGGCCGGAATACAGGAAAGGCCGACGAATGTACCGCGACGTGGCCCCGATCAGGTGGGCTACCTCGATTTCATCGCGTGCCGAGAGTACCTGTTGGCGAACCGTGTTGAAGACGATGAACACCAGGGCCACGGCCAGGACGATGGCAAGGCCATGGGTAAAATGCCTGAAAAATCCGAGCAGGGCAGCCAGACGCTTGGCCCATTCGCCGTCCATTTGCACGCGTTCCACCTTGTTCCAGCTGCCCACCATTTTACGCAGGGACTCCAGGCCGGCTGGAGAGCTGTCCCGGGCTCGTACGATGAAGGTATGCGGCAGCGGATTGTGCTCCAGGGTGCCAACGACATCGGCCAGTGCGGGATTGGCCTTGAGTTCTGCCAGGGCGTCGGTATTGGAGATATAGCGAAACTCGAGCACTTCGCTGTGCACGGCAAGGGCGTCCCATACGGCCCGGACCGCCGCGCTATCGGCATCGGAAGCCATGAACATTGTCAGGCGGGGGTCGTGCAGGGCGTCATGACCCAACAAGGTCGCAGCATTGATCAGGCGATACAGCCCGGCAGGAAGACTCAACGCAAACGCAATGACCAGTACGCCCAGCAGGTTGGCAAACGGGCTGTGCACGAGCCGACGCAAGGTCAGGCGTGCAGCGCTGGCGTGTTGGTGGAGCCAGGCCATCATGTGGCGTACTCCGCGGAATCGGTCTCGGAATCGCCGCCAAGTTGACCGTCTTCCAGATGCAGGATGCGCCCTGCCAGGGTGGAAATCGTGGTGTCGTCATGGGTGGCCATGACCACGGTGATGCCGGCGCGATGAAAGGACTTGAAAATGTCCAGGATGGCGCTGGCATAGCCCTGATCAAGATGCCCCGTGGGCTCGTCGGCAATGACAAGGCTGGGCCGGTTGACGATGGCGCGCGCGATGCACAGACGCTGCAGTTCGCCGCCCGAGAGCGTGACGGGGCTGGCCTTGGCCTGATCGGCAAGGCCAACCTTTTCCAGCGCCGCAGTGACGCGCCGTCGTAGTTCGTGACCGTAAAGACCGGCAATCTGCAGGGGAAGCGCCGCATTTTCAGCAACGCTACGGTCAAAGAGCAGTTTGTGATCCTGGAAAACCAGGCCGATGTTGCATCGCAGTCGTGCCAGTGCTGCGGGCCCCAGCCGGTTGATGTCCTGACCGTTGATGGTGACGGTGCCTGCGGTGGGACGTTCCATGCCGGCCATGAGCCGCAGCAGCGTGCTTTTTCCTGCCCCCGAGCGGCCGGTGACGAAAACCAGCTCACCGTCTTCGATGTCCAGGGTGATGCCGCGCAAGGCCTCGTGCCCATCAGGGTAGCGCTTCACCACGGTGTCAAGGGCCATCATTCGATGAGCGCGTCCACAAAGTCGCTGGCATTGAAGGCCTGCAGGTCTTCCATGGCCTCCCCCACGCCGATGAAACAGATGGGAATGGGCCGCTCGCCGGCGATGGCGGCCACCACGCCGCCGCGGGCCGTGCCGTCCAGCTTGGTCACCACGAGCCCCGTGAGGTTCAGGGCGTCGTCGAAAGCGCGCACTTGCGACAAGGCGTTTTGCCCCGTATTGGCATCGAGTACCAGCAGGATTTCGTGGGGTGCGCTGGGGTCGGCCTTGGTGACGACGCGTTTGACCTTGCGAATTTCTTCCATCAGGTGCAACTGGGTTGGCAGGCGCCCGGCAGTGTCCGCCAGCACGATGTCGATGCCCCGACTGCGGGCGGCACTGATGGCGTCGAAAATGACGGAGGCGGAGTCGCCCTTTTCCTGGGTGATGACGGGCACCTGGTTGCGCTGCCCCCAGGCCACGAGTTGGGCCACCGCTGCTGCCCGGAAGGTATCCCCTGCGGCCAGAAGGACACTGCGCCCGCCTTGCAGGAAATGCTGGGCCAGCTTGCCGATGGTGGTGGTTTTCCCGGCGCCATTCACCCCGACGAACAGGATGACGAACGGTGTGTGGGTACTCACGTCAAGGGGCCGCTCCAGGGGGCGGAGCAGGTGTACCAGCGCCGCCTTGAGCAGGGGTTTGAGCGCCTCGGCCTGATCGATATTCTGGCTGCGCGCTTCCCGTTTGAGCTGTTCGATCAATTTCCGGCTGGTGCCCACGCCCACGTCTGCGGCAATCAGCGTTTCCTCCAGCGCATCGAACCAGGCATCATCCAGCTTGCCACCGAACAACCCGGTCAGCCCCGCCTTCAGCTTCTGGCGACTGTTGCCCAGTCCCGACTTGAGGCGGGCAATCCAACCCTGGGAGGAGCCCTCATCTGAAGGGACGGGTTCTGGGGATTTCTTGAATAGGCCAAACATCGGACAATAGGGCTCTTGTACAACATTGCAGGGCTGTGGCGCGGCCGCAATATCCGCTTCCCTGAGGTCCCCGGGTTGCGCCCGACACCCAGCCGGGTGCGCGAGACCCTGTTCAACTGGCTCGGCCAGGACATTCCCGGGGTTCAGTGCCTCGACCTTTTCGCCGGGAGCGGTGCATTGGGATTTGAAGCCCTGTCCCGGGGAGCGGCCCGCGTCGTCATGGTGGAGCGCCAGGCAGCCACGGCAAAGTGCCTGCGCGAGAATGCCCAGCGTTTGGGTGCAACAGGGGCAGAAGTCATCGTAGCCGAGGCCCTGCAATGGTTGCGTCGGGACAATCAGCGCTTTGACCTGGTCTTTCTGGACCCGCCCTTTGCCGGACCGGAACTGGAGCAGGCCCTGGCTTTGATTCGCGATCGCCTGAACCCGGGTGGGATGGTTTACTGTGAAAGTTCCGAGGGTGTGTCAGAATCTCCCTTTTGGAGCGAATTTCGGTCCTCCCGGGCCGGTCGCGTCACCTATCAGTTGCTCAAACCCGAGCGAGGGCCTGTTTGATGGATACCAAGGCGGTCTATGCAGGCACTTTCGATCCCCTGACGCTGGGTCACGAGGATCTGGTGCGCCGTGCGGCCCACCTGTTCGACGCCGTCGTGGTGGCCGTGGCCGATAGTCGCAGCAAGCGGCCGCTGTTCACCCTCACGGATCGGGTCGAGATGGCCCAGGAGGCCTTTAAGGACTACGGCAATGTGGAAGTGACGGGCTTTTCCGGGCTGCTCGCCGATTTTTTGCGGCAGACCAAGGCAAACGTCATTTTGCGCGGACTGCGGGCAGTTTCCGATTTCGATTTTGAATTTCAGATGGCCGGAATGAACCGCAAGCTGCATCCTACTGTCGAAACCCTGTTTCTGACCCCTTCAGACCAATACATGTTCATTTCGTCGACCATCGTGCGCGAGATTGCAACCCTGGGAGGGGACGTCAGCCAATTTGTAAACCCCAGCATCCGCACGCGTCTTGATCATCGTGTGCGGGCGCTGGGCAACCCGGGAAATTGAATCATGGCTTTGATGATTACCGACGAATGTATCAACTGCGACGTATGCGAACCGGAATGCCCCAATGAGGCCATTTCCCAGGGTGCCGAGGTTTATGAAATCGACCCGGGCCGTTGCACGGAGTGTGTAGGTCACTACGACACGCCGCAATGCCGCGAAGTTTGTCCAGTGGATTGCATTCCGCTCAATCCCGAGCACCCGGAAACCCGTCAGCAGTTGCAGGAGAAATATCAGCGTCTGACCCAGAAAAAAAGCGCTGCGGCATGAGCAGGGCGGTGTTCAAATGTTCCCGTCGCCTGGCGGGGTCGGCCCTGCTGTTGCTGGCGGTGGCTGCTGGCGCTGCAGATTTGCCGCACCTTGCCGAAGAGGCGCCCTGGACCCCTGCCGAGCACGGCGGGGTGACGCTTCCTGCGCAGGAATTGACGGCACATCTGGTTTATCAGCTGTTGCTGGGTGAGATTGCAGCGCAGCGAGACAATTTCGGCGTGGCGGTCAAAACCTACCTGGATGTGGCGCGGACAACCCATGACCCGCGTGTGGCACGCAGGGCAACCGAGGTGGCACTTTACGCCCATGACGCCAAGGCTGCCCGCGAAGCCATCAGCCTGTGGCTGGCGGCAGACCCTCACTCGGGAGAGGCGCGCGAGGCCCTGGCGGCCCTGCTGCTCTCGCAGGGAAAATTGCTGGATGTGGAAGATGCGCTGGCACAGTTGCTGGCTTCTGACAGGGCGGACATCGGTAACGATTTTCGCAATCTCAGCGTCATTTTCACCGAGCATCCTGACCACGAGGCGGTGCTCAAGCTTGCCGAGCGGCTTGCCGAGCCCTATCCGCAGGTGCCTGAGGCGCATTATCTGGTGGGCGCCTCGGCGTTTCTGGCGGGCAAAAATGAACAGGCGCTGGAAGAGGCGCGCACCGCCTTGACGTTGCGACCCGGGTGGGAAGTCGCGGCGTTGCTGGAAGGCCGGGTGCTGCAGGAACAGGGCAGCGCACAGGCTCGCGCCTTTTACCAGGATTTTCTGACCAGCTACCCCAAGGCCCGCGATACGCGCTTGCTGTTTGCGCGCTATCTGGTGGAATTGCGGGACTACCAGGCTGCCCGTACGCAATTTTCCATCCTCACGCATGAAACGCCGAACAATCCGGACCTGACCCTGGCCATGGCGTTGCTGACCATGCAGCTGAAAGATGATGCGGGCGCTGAACCGCTGTTTTTGAAGGCGTTGGATCAAGGCTACCGCGATCCGGACACGATCAGGTTTTACCTGGGGCAGCTGTATGAAGAGCAGAAGCTTTGGGACAAGGCTGCGCTATGGTATGCCAAGGTCGAAGGGGGCGAGCAACTGACGACCGCCCGCATTCGCGTGGCCTTGATGTGGGCGCGTCAAAACCAGATGCAGAAAGCCATCGAATTGCTGCATGCCGTTCCCGCGACGACGCCGGACCAGCAGGAACAGAAAGTGCTGGCCGAGGAGCAGATACAAAGGGATGCTGGCGACTATCAGGGGGCTTTCGATACGCTGACGCAGGCCTTGCAGCGCACCCCCAACGCGCCGGACTTGCTGTACGAACGCGCCATCGTGGCGGACAAGCTCAATCGCATGGATATCCTGGAACAGGACCTGCGCCAGGTGATTGCCCTCCGACCCCAATATGCCCATGCCTACAATGCCCTGGGATATAGCCTGGCAGACCGCTCGTTGCGTCTGGACGAGGCGCAGGATTTGATCAAGGAGGCGCTCGCGCTTGCACCCAATGATCCGTTCATCATGGATAGCCTGGGGTGGGTGCAGTTTCGGCTGGGGCGCATCCCCGAGGCCGTGGCCACTTTGAAAAGTGCCTATGCGCTTCAGAATGATCCCGAGATTGCAGCGCACCTGGGCGAAGCGCTCTGGGTGTCCGGAGACCAGGCCGCGGCGCGCCAAACCTGGGAGGGCAGTCTCAAAGCCAACCCGGATAACGAGGCCCTGCTGGCCGTCATGCACCGCTTTGTGCATTGATTCATGAAGTGGGTACGGTTCTGCGCGACGGGGTGCCTGGCTTTGCTCTGCGGTTGTGCCAGCCTGTCGCAGACGGGCTCCCCAACAGACCAGGTGGTCGGGCAGGGCACCTTCGAGGGGTTTCGCTTTTCCGGGCGTCTCGCGGTGCATCAGCCTTCCGGTACGGACACGGGCAAGATCGACTGGACAAGCCAGGGCGGGCAACAACATGTGGAACTGTTGACGCCACTGGGTTCCACGGTGGCTGTGCTCGATCGTGCCCCCCAATCCATCCATCTGGTACTCTCAGACCACAGTGAGTTTTGGGCCGCCGATTCAGAGAAGCTGACCCAGGCAGTACTGGGATATGCGTTGCCGCTGGACGGGCTGCCCTGGTGGGTGCAGGGGCAAGCGGCGCCGATGGGTGGGGCTACTGTGACGCGCGATGCCGCCGGGAATCCTGACACCCTGAGCCAGGCTGGTTGGCAGATTCATTATGCCAACTGGCGCCAGGTGGGTGAGCAGATGCTGCCGGGTAACCTGTCGCTGCAGCACGAAGATCTGGCCATCAGGCTCAGGGTGGACCGCTGGGTTGTAGAGAGGGGTTTGAAGTGAGTGCCCACTTTGAAGAAATTCCCGCGCCTGCGAAACTCAACCTTTTCCTGCATGTCACCGGCCGACGCCCGGACGGCTACCATACCCTGCAGACCCTGTTTACCTTCCTGGACTACGGCGACACGCTGGATTTCGACCTGACCGAAACAGGGGAGATTCGTCAGCGACAACCGGTTTGCGGCATCGGCCCTGATGAGGATCTTTGTATCAAGGCGGCCAGGGCCTTGCAGCAGGCCAGCGGGGTGGGTTATGGCGTGGTCATCGGCATGCGCAAGAAAATCCCGTTGGGTGGCGGGCTGGGTGGCGGCAGTTCTGATGCCGCAACCACGTTGCTGGTACTCAATCGCCTTTGGCATCTGGGGTGGACGCGCCAGCAACTGGCCGGACTGGGGTTGACGCTGGGTGCAGACCTGCCTGTTTTCATTGGCGGGCATGCGGCGTTTGCAGAAGGAATCGGCGAATCGGTGTGACGCCGGTGACGGTGCCGGAATGCTGGTATCTGGTCGCCCATCCAGGCATTGCCATCCCAACCCGGGAAATCTTCGAGGATCCTGATTTGACAAGGGATTCGATCCCGGTCAAAATGTGCGACTTTTCGGTGGGATTTGGGCGCAACGACCTGCAATCGGTGGTGATGCGTCGTTACCCGGCGGTAACCCAGCTGTTGGAGTGGCTGGGTCGCTGGGGAGAAGCGCGGATGATGGGTTCGGGGGCATGCTGCTTCGTCCCGTTTGGTGAAGCGTCCCAAGCAGAGTCCGCATTGCTGCAAATGCCGCCGGAGTATAAAGGGTTCATTGCCCGCGGGATGAATCAGCATCCCTTGCGGGATTGGGTGTAGCGCTACAGGGGAGTCGCCAAGTGGTAAGGCACCGGATTTTGATTCCGGCATTCGTAGGTTCGATCCCTACCTCCCCTGCCATGGAAGCGCCCGACCACATCAAGCCAGGAGCTCCATGTCGTCTGCCAATCTAATGGTGTTTACCGGCACCGCCAATCCAAAACTTGCCAGTGAGGTGGCTGCCCACCTCAATATTTCCGTGGGCCGTGCCACGGTGGGCCGTTTCAGCGATGGCGAAGTGATGGTGGAAATCCTCGAAAATGTTCGCGGCAAGGATTGCTTCATCCTGCAGTCCACCTGTGCGCCCACCAATGACCACCTGATGGAAGTCATGGTGATGTGCGATGCGCTCAAGCGTTCTTCTGCTGCGCGCATTACGGCGGCCATTCCCTACTTTGGCTATGCCCGTCAGGACAGGCGTCCGCGCTCGGCGCGCGTGGCCATTTCGGCCAAGGTGGTGGCCAACATGTTGCAGGGTGCGGGTGTGGACCGGGTCTTGACGATGGACCTGCACTCGGACCAGATCCAGGGTTTTTTTGATATCCCGGTGGATAACGTGTATTCAACGCCAGTGCTGCTGGGCGATGTCTGGCGTTCTGGACATCAAAACCTCACCGTAGTTTCGCCGGATGTGGGTGGGGTGGTGCGGGCGCGAGCCATGGCCAAGCGTCTGGAAGCAGACCTCGTGATCATCGACAAACGCCGCCACAAACCCAACGTCGCCCAGGTGATGAATGTCATTGGCGATGTGGCGGGACGCGTTTGCCTCATCATGGACGATATGGTGGATACGGCCAATACGCTGTGCGAAGCCGCCGCCGCCCTTAAAAACCACGGGGCAGCCAAGGTGCTGGCCTATATTACCCATCCGGTCCTGTCGGGTTCGGCAGTGGACCGGATTGCGCAGTCGGCGCTGGACGAGCTGGTGGTGACCGATACCATCCCCCTCTCGGAAAATGCCATGGCCTGTTCGCGCATTCGCCAGCTGGGCATTGCCGGCCTGATGGCCGAGACCATGCGGCGCATCAGCGATGAGGATTCGGTCAGTTCGCTGTTTATGGAATAGTTTGCAGCACCCCAGGCTCTGGTCGCGGAGCGTGGGTTTTATTCACTGAAACCAAGGAAGACCCAAATGGAAATCGAAGTTACCAAAAGAACTGTGCAGGGCACCGGAGCGAGCCGCCGCCTGCGCCACAATGGACGCGTACCTGGCATCCTTTATGGTGCCGGCAAGGACGCGCTGGCCATCGAGCTCGATCACAACGAACTGTTTCACAAGCTACGTCAGGAAGCATTTCATGCCTCCGTGCTGACCCTCAAGCTGGACGGTGAGCCCCAACCGGCCTTGCTGCGTGATGTGCAGATGCACCCTTTCCGCGCCATCGTCCTGCATGTGGACTTCCAGCGCGTGGACAGCTCGCGCAAGATTCACATGAAGGTACCGCTGCACTTCATCAACGGCGACATCAGCCCCGGAGTGAAGCTCTCCGGAGCCAACATCAGCCACATCCTCAATGAAGTGGAAGTGCTGTGCCTGCCCGCCGATCTGCCCGAATTCATCGAGGTGGACCTCAAGGATCTGACCGTCGGTCACTCCCTGCATCTATCCGACATCAAGGCGCCTGCCGGCATTGAGTTTGCCGCAGTGGTCAAGGGTGACAACCCTGCTGTGGCTGCCGCCGTTCTGCCGCGTGCGGCCCGCGTGGAAGATGAGGAGATCGCAGCACCGGTGGCTGCTGCAGAAGTACCGGCAGCCAACCAGAAGGCGCCTGTGGCTGCTCCTGAAGCAGGCAAGGACAAGAAGTAAATCCATCAATCACCCAGCCCCGGACTGCAGCACGCGGTCCGGGGTGGTTTCCTGAGTCTGCCCGATGACAGTTGTGCGATTGATTGTGGGGCTCGGCAACCCAGGTGCCGAATACCAGGATACGCGTCATAACGCCGGGTTCTGGTTTGTGGATCGGCTTGCCCAGATCGCTTCCGCGACTTTTCGTCATGAGTCCCGGTTTCATGGGGAAGTGACGCGCGTTGTCCTGCAAGGCCAGGATCTGTGGCTCCTCAAACCCAGCACCTACATGAATGACAGCGGCCGTGCCGTTGCCGCCATGGCCCATTTTTACCGCGTAGTCCCCGAACAGATCCTCGTGGTTCATGACGAGCTGGATTTGCCCCCCGGCGGCATCAAACTCAAGAAAGGTGGCGGGGCTGCGGGCCATAATGGTCTGAAAGACCTGCTGCTTGCCCTGGATTCGCCTGACTTCTGGCGGCTGCGGGTGGGCATCGGGCACCCCGGGCAGCGCCACGAGGTGGTGGATTATGTGCTGCATCGCCCTGCAAAAGCCGAACAGGAAGCCATCGATGCGGCCCTGACGCGCGCCCTGAATATCTTGCCGCAACTGGTCCAGGGCCAGACAGAGGCGGCATTAATGACCCTCCACACGCCACCCAAAGCGGGTGTGACAACCAAGGATTGAAGGCATGAGTCTCAAATGCGGCATCGTGGGGCTACCCAACGTGGGCAAGTCCACCCTCTTCAACGCGCTCACCAAGGCGGGCATCGCGGCCGAGAACTATCCCTTCTGCACCATCGAACCCAATGTGGGTGTGGTGGAAGTGCCCGATTCGCGCCTCGCTGCCCTGTCGGAGATTGTACGACCCGAACGCGTGGTGCCGGCCGTGACTGAATTCGTGGACATTGCGGGTCTGGTGGCAGGGGCCTCGAAGGGAGAGGGTCTGGGCAACCAGTTCCTGGCCAATATTCGTGAAACGGATGCCATTGCCCACGTCGTCCGCTGCTTCGAAGATCCCAATGTGGTGCATGTGGCCGGCCGGGTCGATCCCGTGGACGACATCGAAACCATCAACACAGAGCTTGCACTGGCCGATCTTTCCACCGTGGAAAAGGCCGTGGTCCGAACCCAGAAGGCTGCCCGCGCGGGCGACAAGGAGGCGGTGCGCCTCCTCGCCTTGCTGGACAGGGTGCAACGGCAACTCAATACAGGGCAACCCGTACGCGCCATGGGGCTGGACGCCGATGACCTGGAACTGTTGAAACCGCTTTGTTTGATCACGGCAAAGCCCACGCTGTATGTGGCCAATGTGCTGGAAGGCGGCTTCGATCACAATCCGCTGCTGGCCCAGGTCGAGGCCCATGCGCGCACCGAAGGGGCGCCCGTGGTGCCCATCTGTGCTGCCATCGAAGCCCAGATGGCCGATCTGGATGATGAGGACAAGGCGCTTTTCCTGGCCGACATGGGCCTCGCTGAAGCCGGGCTGGATCGCCTGATCCGTGCCGTGTACCGCTTGTTGGGACTGGAAACTTATTTCACCGCAGGGGTCAAAGAGGTGCGTGCCTGGACCATCCACGCAGGGGATACCGCCCCTCGCGCTGCTGCTGTCATCCATAACGATTTTGAACGCGGCTTCATTCGTGCCGAAGTCATTGCCTTTAATGACTTCGTGTCCTGCCGGGGCGAGCAGGGGGCCAAGGAAGCCGGAAAAATGCGTCTGGAGGGTAAGGAATACCGGGTTCAGGACGGCGACGTGATGCATTTTCGGTTCAACGTCTAGACTTCCCCTATAATGCAAGCTACAGGCAATTGTAACCAATTATTGCAGAGAGAATTTCCTGCGCCAACCGAGGGAGTGGCAGGCCATCGATACGATTAACATGTTGGGTAAAGGACGCGGTGCCGTGCTGCTGTTGCACGGCCTGTACGGTACGCCGCAGCAGCTGCAATACATTGGCCGCAAGCTCAATGTGGCTGGCGGCTACACCGTCCGCATCCCCAATATTCAGGGATATTCCGTCTTCGACGAGGCCATTCCAAGCCAGACCACCCACTGGCGGCATTGGCTGGAACAGGTCGAGGCGCAATTTGACGCGTTAAAGCGCGAACATGAGGAAGTCAGCGTTGCGGGGCTTTGCATCGGTGCCGACCTGTGCCTCATGCTGGCTGCAAAACGCAGTGCGGACATCCACGCGCTCTGTCTTTATTCTGCGCCCTTGCGTTACGATGGCTGGAATGTGACCTGGATGCGCTGGTTCAAGTTTCTGGGGTATTACACGCCGGTGCGGTTCATGATGTCGCTTACCGAGCGTCCGCCCTATGGCCTCAAGGATGAGCGTATCCGTCAGTGGGTGGCTACCCAGATGGCCAGGAGGGGAACCTCCGCCCTGGGCTCATCGCAATCCCCGCTGACGGGCGTATTCGAATCCGAGCGGTTGATGAAGGAAGTGCGGCGCAACCTTCAAGCAGTTTCAGCGCCCACGCTGATCATGCATGCCATCGAAGACGATCTGGCCAGTCCGCGTAACGCTGACATCATTGAAAAGAGCATCGCTTCCCGGCAGGTCAAAAAGGTTCTGCTGGAAAATTGCTATCACATCATTACCATGGATTTTGAAAAGGAGCGCGTCGCCCAGGAAACGCTGGAGTTCATCAGGTCACAATCGGCACCCATGGTGCAGGATGGTCGCCTGGGACTGCAGTTGGTGGGCTGAAGCAGAAATTATGAGTTCATTGCCTGTCATTCAAAAAATGTTGGTGGAAGAATTCGGGTTGACGCCGGAACAGGTGCAACCCGAGTCCCGACTGGAAGAGTTGGGCGTCGATTCCCTGGCCACGGTGGAGTTCATGTTCATGCTGGAAGACAAGTTCAAGCTGAAGATGACAGGAGAGCCCGTTCCCATCAAAACCGTGGGTGATATTGCCCGTGAAGTGGATGTGATGGTGAAGCAGCAGGGCATATCGCTTGGCGACGGGGGTACCGCTTCCTGATCATGCATCGTGTCGTCGTTACCGGAGTCGGCGCGCTCACGCCATTGGGAGGAGACGCAGACAGTCTCATCACCGCCCTCAACCAGGGGCACTCCGGGGTGCGTCCGCTCGATACGCCCTGGATAGGAAGCCTCAGTTCGCCGCTTGCGGCCCCGGTGACCGTGTCCGTGGAAGATCATTTTCCGAAGTTGCGACGGCTGGCACTGGATCGCGTCGCACAATTGTCCCTGTTGGCAACCCGTGAGGCGATCGCCCAGGCGCAACTGGATTTCAGCAGCGAGGCGGGCCTGGACTGCGGCATCTTCTGGGGTACGGGTATGGGTGGCGCAACGACGCTTGAGCACGCCTATGTCGAGTCGCTGCTGCACCACGCAACCCGACCGCGCCCCTCCACCATCGTCATGTTCATGGCGAATTCATCCACGGGTCAGATTGGCATCGAATATAAAATTCGTGGCCCCAGCTTTACCTACAGCTCGGCCTGCTCATCCTCTGCAGTGGCCATCGGTGAGGCCTATACGGCCATTCGCTCCGGACGGATCCGTTACGCAGTGGCGGGGGGGGCAGAGGCCCTGCTCACCCAGGGCGTGATGAAGGCCTGGGAGTCCCTGCAGACGCTGGCGCGCCCCGACCCCGATCACCCTGAAACCTCCTGCCGCCCATTCGACAAACACCGCAGCGGATTTATCCTGGGTGAGGGGGCAGGTGCCCTGGTGCTGGAAGAAGCGGCTTCGGCCAGGGCCAGAGGCGCCACAATCCTGGCTGAACTGGTGGGGTATGGCAACAGCACCGATGCCGGCCATATCACCCAACCGGATGCGGCAGGCCAGGCACGCGCCATGCAACAGGCCCTGGCCCAGGCTGCACTGTCTCCCGGCGACATTCACTACATCAATGCGCATGGCACGGGCACGGTGGTGGGGGACGTCATTGAAACCCAGGCAATCAAGGCCGTGTTTGGTGACGTGGCCCAACGCATACCCGTCAGCGCCACCAAGGCCCTGCACGGCCATTTGATGGGCGCAACGGGTGCCGTGGAAATGGTGGTGGCCCTGGGTGCATTGCGCACCCACACGGCTCCTCCCACGGCACACCTGCGACACCCCGACCCCGAATGCGATCTGGATTACGTGGCAGAAGGCGCGCGCCGGCTGGCCACACTCGATACCGTCATGAGCAATTCCTTTGGGTTTGGCGGCAACAACGCTGTCCTGATCGCGCGTCGTTATTGCACATAAAGACGGGAATGAAACTTCCTTTGAGGTTGCCGCTGACGACTGGAAGGACAATTTTTGCAGCAGTTCGGCAGCACTGATGCTAATATTTACCCCGAATTGATGGGGGCAGATCCAGAGCAAATCAATTAAATTCAGCCTGAAGTGGGGCTTGGGGTTAGAGGGGAGCAATCATAATGTCCGATACCGTTGTTCAGTCCGGGTGCCTGTTCGTGGGTGAAGGGGTTACCGTCAAAGGAAACTTTTCTGTTCCCAATATTGCCACCGTAGCAGGCATCCTGGAGGGCGATATTTCCGCACACCAGGTCAACATCAGCGAAACGGGCTTCATCAAGGGCTCTGTCAGGGCAGAAGTGGTTCATGTGCTGGGTGAATTGCACGACTCCCTGGTGGCCAACAAGTCGCTCTTCATCCGCTCCACTGGCTCCGTCATTGGCGACGTCAAGTATGTGGAAATTGAAATCGAAAAGAATGGCGTGCTGCAAGGCCAGATCGAAAAAATCAATCGCGTCGAGTCAGAACAGGCGCAGCCCATGGAACCGTTCACCCCTACTCCTGACGAGGTGTAATGAGCCATGGCTATTTTTAGCAAAGGCGGGTCCAGGGACAAGGAAACCGAGGCCTCAGAGGGCCCGGAGAGCCTGCCCGTTTCTGGGGATCAGGTTGCGTCGAGCACCGGGCCCCAGCATAAACCCTCGATCATCAGCGAGGGCTTTTCCTTTGTAGGGGAAGTGAATGCAACGGGGTCGTTGTCTGTGGAAGGCAAGCTCAGCGGTACCGTCAACCTTTCGGCCCTCAACATCAGTGCCACCGGTGCCGTGGATGGCATCGTGAATTCTGCAGTCATCAATGTCAAGGGGCGACTGTCAGGGACGGTCTCGTGTGGCGACCTGATCATCGGGGGGCGTGCGACGGTGTCCGGCAAGATCACATACAAAAAACTGACCATTCAAAAGGGTGGCGTGATCATGGGCGAAATCAAGCAGCTACCGACGGGCTAAGGCTGGTGTCAGCCTTTACTTCGTGGCTTTTTTGATGAGATGTCCCTCGACATGGGCGCCGTGTTCCACGCGAATGGACTGGAAGGAAATGTCGCCCATCACATGGGCCGTCCTGGCCAGCTCCACATGTTCAGCCGCATAGATGTTTCCATGAACCTTCCCGGCGATGAGCACCCGGTGGGCCTTGATGTCGCCGACAACATCACCGGATTTGCCGAGGGCAATCGTGATTCTGGAATGGGGTGGCGTTTCGAGGTCCCCCTGGACTTTGCCGTCGATCCGGATGCTGGCATGAATTTCCATGCGGCCAAAGATGTTGGTGGACTGTCCAATAAAGGAATCAAAATGCTCGACGTCGTTGGACATCTTGTCTTTGCCTCTGCCTTTGCGTTTGAGTATTCCCAGCTTCATCAGAACCCTGTCTCTTCGGGAGCGTGTTTTGGCAAGTTTATCCCTTCAACTCCATTTCGTACCGTTCGACTGACATGCAATTGATCTGGATCAGCGGCGCAACCGGCAGGGTCGTGAAGTTTGCGATCACCCGCAAGAAGCTTTATATCATTGCCGGAGTGATGGTGCTGGCTTCCGTGGGACTGGGTGCGCTGATCAATTTCATTGGATTGCGCATTACGCTCAATCAGCGTCCGGACATCGTCCGGGAAATTGGCGGCGTGCTCTCGCCCGATGACAAATCCCGCCTCGAGTCCAAATACAGCGACCAGCTGACCAAGATCCAGACCGATCTGAAGTCCGCATTCGACAGCCTGAGAGACATCGACGCGCTGAAAAACAACCTGTTGAATTACGTGCAGACCAGGGATGCCAAGGGCGGGGCCAGTCGCGCTTCAAGGAATTCGGGCGGACCCTACATTCCCCTGGGCTACAATCAGCCGCCTCTGGCCACCCAGGATTTTAACGCCCTCTTCGATGTCTATTCGCAAGACGCCGAGAAGATGAAAAGTCTTGCAGACCAGTTGAGAGCCGATCTGAAAGAAAATTACAGCCTCATTGCAAGCCTTCCCATTGGCAATCCGCTGGACCATGAGCTCAGCGTCTCCAGTGAGTTTGGTTATCGTCACGATCCCATCAACGGCCGCCTGGCCACCCATTCGGGCCTGGATCTGGAAAGCAAGTCAGGCGAACCCGTGTTTGCCACGGCCGATGGCGAAATCGTCACGGCAGAATGGAGCGGCAGTTATGGGAACATGGTGGAAATCAGGCATGCCAATGGATTCCTGACCCGTTACGGCCATCTCAAGACCATCCGGGTCAAACTGGGTGACCACGTCAGTCACCACCAGCTCATCGGCCAGGTGGGTAGCACGGGCCGTTCCACGGGGCCCCACCTGCATTATGAAATCATCGCCGCAACCGGACGGACGATCGACCCGAAAGATTTTCTCGGCTGGTACTGGCTGGGCAATGCTTCCGCAATGAACCGGGACAAATGAGAAATTGGGAAATTGGGGACAGACCCCCAATTGGGGTCTGTCCCCAATTTCCCAATTTCTCATTTGTCCCGGTTCGTCAGCGCTCAAACCCCCGCAGCTTGTGCCTGGCGGTCGGCGTGATAGCTGGAACGGACCAACGGCCCGCAGGCTGCATGCGCAAAACCCATTTCCAGCGCTTCCCGCTGAAACTCCTGAAAGCGTTCCGGCGTGACAAAGCGACTCACCGGCAAGTGGTGCAGCGTGGGTTGCAGGTATTGCCCAATGGTCAGCATGTCCACGGCGTGGGCACGCAGATCGCGCATCACCTCGAGGATTTCCTCATCGGTCTCTCCCAGACCCACCATCAGGCCGGACTTGGTGGACACCTGGGGATGGGCTGCCTTGAAGCGCTTGAGCAGCATCAGTGAATGCGCATAATCAGACCCCGGGCGCGCCTGTTTGTAGAGGCGCGGCACGGTTTCGAGGTTATGGTTCATGACGTCCGGCAGGGACTGTCCAAGAATTTCCAGGGCAAGGTCGAGCCGCCCCCTGAAATCAGGAACCAGTACTTCGATCTGGGTGCCCGGCGACTGACTGCGAATTTCACGGATGCAATGAGAAAAGTGTTCAGCCCCGCCGTCGCGCAGGTCGTCACGGTCCACGCTCGTTACCACCACATACCGCAATTTCATTTGCGCGATGCTCTGTGCCAGGTGATGGGGCTCGTCCGCATCCAGCGGGTCGGGACGCCCGTGTCCCACGTCACAGAATGGGCAGCGGCGCGTGCAGCGGTCACCCATGATCATGAAGGTTGCGGTGCCGTGGCTGAAACATTCGCCGATATTGGGGCAGGACGCCTCTTCACACACGGAATGCAACCGGTTTTCCCGCAGGATGGCCTTGATTTCGTTGAAACGCGGGCTGCTGGCGGTGCGCACCCGAATCCAGTCGGGCTTGCGCAGGGGAGCCTGCGGAACGATCTTGATGGGGATGCGCGCCGTTTTGAGCGCGCCTTTTTCTTTGGCTGTCATGATGTCGTCGTACCGCACGCTTGCAGGCGTGTGGTGAGTTGTTCCAGCAGTTGGCGCTCCAGGTCTGCAAGCGGCAGGGAAATACCCAGATCAAGCGTGCGGGTGACGGGCATTCCCGCATATCCGCAGGGATTGATGCGGGCAAATGGCGCAAGGTCCAGGTCAACATTGAGCGCAACGCCATGATAACTGCATCCACGCTGGACTCTGAGACCCAGGGCAGCGATTTTGGCGCCTTTCACATACACGCCCGGCGCGCCCGGCAGCAACGCGGCCTCGACGCCCTGATCGGCCAGCGTGGCCATCACTGCCTCTTCCATCAAGCGGACCAGGCCTTTCACCGTCAACCTGCGGCGACGCAGATCCACCAGCAGGTATACCACGATCTGTCCCGGGCCATGGTAGGTGATCTGCCCGCCCCGATCCACCTTGATGACGGGAATGTGAGAGGCCTTGAGCAGGTGCTCGGGCTTTCCGGCCAGCCCCAGGGTGTACACCGGTGGGTGCTGCAAGGACCACAACTCATCCGCCGTGGTGTCGTTGCGCTCGCGCGTAAAAGCCTGCATGGCGCGCCAGACAGGCTCGTATTCGGCGAGACCGGCCGTATTGCGCACAATCAGGGGGAGGGGGTTCACAACACCATCACTACCGAAGGATGGCCAGACAGGTCGCGGTACAGCGCATCGAGCTGCGCCCGCGATACGGCGCGGATGGTGCAGGTCACGCTGAGATATTTGCCAGCGCTGCTGGTGCGCATTTCCATGGTGGCCGGATTGAAGTCAGGGGCATGCTGCAGCACGATGCCCATGATGGTTTGGGCAAAGCCGTCAGCCGTCCGCCCCATGACCTTGATGGGAAAGTCGCATGGGAATTCAAAGATGTCTTCGCTTCCCGCTTCGATGATGGGCGTGCTCATGAATGTTTCCTTTCCTGATAGAGGGACAGCAACTTCCTGCAGACCGGCCCCGGAATGCCGTTGCCCACAGGTATTCCGTCCAGTGTCGTGATCGGGACGATCTCACGGGTGCTGGAGGTCATCATGATCTCGGAAGCACGGCGCAATTCGGCTTCAGTGACGGGGCGCTCCGCGAAGGGAATGTGATGCCGGGCGGCAATCTCCAGCACCAGATCGTAGGTAATGCCCGGCAACAGCAAGTGGTTGCGCGGAGGCGCCAGCAGGATGCCATCCACCACGACCATCGCATTGCTGGCTGCACCCTCGGTCAGGTAGCCATCCCGAATCAGCAGGCATTCCGTGGCTCCTGCATCCACCGCCATTTGCCGCAGCAGGACGTTGGCCAGCAACGAGGTGGTTTTGAGGTCGCACTTCAGCCAGCGAAAGTCCTCGTGGGTGATGGCCTTGATGCCTTCGCTGAGCCACTGGGAAGGAGGCGGCGCCATGGGTTTGGCCATGGCAAACACCGTTGGGGTGGCATCCTTGGGAAAGGCATGGTCCCGCGGCGCAACGCCTCGCGTGATGTGGAGGTAGACGGACTGGTTGGCTGCAGGCTCGCGCGCGATCAGTTCATTGACCAGGGCTTTCCAGTCTGCGCGCGATTTGGGATTGGCGATGCGCACCCCTTCCAGCGAACGGGCCAGGCGATCCAGGTGGCGTTCCAGTGCCAGGGGGACGCGATCATACACGGGGATGACCTCGTAGACCCCGTCGCCAAAAATAAAGCCGCGATCCATGACCGGGACCTGGGCTTGTTCCATGGGCATGTAACGCCCATTGAGGTAGACATCGCTCATTTCAGCATCAATCTTACCGTGTCCCAGCCACGGGTGAAGGCATTGCCCACGGGCACCGGCTCCAGGGCCACCAGGTCATGTGTGGCCACGGTTCTGCCATCATAGCTGATCTCGAGCGTCCCCAGCTTCTGGCCTGCCGCTACCGGCGCAACGATGGGCTGCAGGGTAGTGAGCGTTTGCTTCACTCGGGTGGTTTCCCCGGCAGGGTGGGTCATCCAGACCTCTTCGGCAAATCCGGCCTTGACTTCGCGCGTGGCGCCCTTGAACACTTCCTGGGTCTTGACGGGGGCATCCTTCTGAAACAGGTGCTGGGTTTCAAAGGTCTGGAACCCCCAGTTGAGCAGCTTTTGACTTTCGGTGGAGCGGGCTGAGTCGCTGTTGGTGCCCAGCACGATCGCCAGAATGCGCCGGTCTCCGCGCCGCGCCGAACTGATCAGGCAGTATCCGGCGCTTTCGGTATGGCCGGTTTTAAGGCCGTCAACCGTGGCGTCCATCCATAAAAGCCGGTTGCGATTGGGTTGCGTGATGCCGTTGTAACGGTATTCCTTGATGGCAAACAGCGGATAGTATTCGGGGAAATGACGGATGAGGGCGCTGACCAGCAGGCCCAGGTCATGGGCTGTGGTGTAGTGCTGCGGGTTGGGCAGACCGGTGGCGTTGACGAAGTGGGTGTTGTCCATGCGCAGGGTACTGGCCATTTTGTTCATGCGTTCGGCAAAGGCGTCCTCCGAACCCGCCATCGCTTCGGCCAGTGCAATGCTGGCATCGTTGCCAGACTGGATGATGACCCCATGGATCAGTTCATCCAAGGTAACGGGCTTCTGGGGTTCGATGAACATGCGCGAGCCCTCGGCCTTCCAGGCATGCTCTGATACCGGAATGGTCTGTGAGGGCGAGAGGGTTTTTTCTTTCAGGGCCTTGAAGGTCAGGTAGACCGTCATCAACTTGGTCAGCGAAGCGGGTTCGATGCGCTGGTCAGGGTTGAGTGCGGCCAGGAGCTGATCGCTTTCCACCTCGATCAGGGTGTATGAGCGGGCAGCCACGTAGGGGGCTGTCAGGGGGACGTCCGCAGGGACGGCGATTGCGGGGACGAGACAGAACAACAGCAGGAACGGATAGAGCAGACGACGCATGACGGTAACCTGGAGGCCAAAGCCACCATTATACCCCGCGTCATTTTGGAAACAGGCGCTCCACTTCCACTTCGGTGCTGCCCTGGTTGATGTAACCCAGCTTCCAGGCCGCGGTATAGCTTAAATCGATCAGGCGGTCCGAACGGAACGGGCCCCGATCATTGATGCGGACCACCACCGACTTGTGATTGGACAGGTTGGTGACCCGCACATAGCTGGGAATGGGCAGCGTGGGGTGAGCCGCCGTCATGGCATACATGTCATAAGGCTCACCGCTGGATGTTTTCTGGTTGTGATAGCGCTTGCCATACCACGAGGCCACCCCTCGTTCCTTGTAGGGCTTGTTTGATGTGTCCGGCACATAGACCTTGCCAAAGGCCGTATAGGGTTTGTTGGCAAACTTGTGAAGCGGCTCCTTTTTGGGGACGGCATCGGGAATGCGATCCAGATGCTCGGGCGGATGATTTTCCGGACCGTCATTGAGATAATAGCCCCCCTTTCCAGACCCTGCCGGAGCAGTTTTGGAGGGCGTCGAGGCACAGGCGCCAAGAAGCGCAGAGAGTGACAGGATGACGGCCATGCGCCAGGTGACATTCATTGTTTGACCAGTTTGCGGTGATGATGAACGCTCATCAAGATGCCAATGCTGATGAACAGCGTGACGAGCGAAGTTCCACCATAACTCAAAAAGGGCAGCGGCACGCCGACGACGGGCAGTATCCCGCTGACCATGCCCATGTTGACGAAAGTATAAGTGAACAGGGTCATGGACAGCGAGCCGGCCACCAGTCGGGCAAAGGGGGTTGAACCTTCGTTGGCAATGAACAGGCCGCGCGTGATGATGACCAGCATGGCTGCCAGGAAGACCATCTCGCCCAGCAGGCCGAACTCTTCGCCAAATACGGCGAAGATGAAGTCCGTGGTGTGTTCGGGAAGGAAGTCCAGGTGGGACTGCGTACCCCGCAGCCAGCCCTTGCCGATCAATCCGCCAGAACCTAGGGCAATCATGGACTGAAGGGTGTGATAACCCGCACCAAGCGGATCCTGGCTGGGATCGAGCAATGTCAGGATGCGTTTTTTCTGATAGTCATGCAGGACGTGCCAGACAAAAGGCATGGCAGCGAGGCCCGCTGCAAACAAACCGCCCATGACCTTCCAGGACAGGCCGGCAAAATACAACACGTAAAAGCCAGAGGAGGCAATCAGCAGTGCCGTACCCAGGTCGGGCTGGCGGATCACCAGGGCCACTGGAACCAGCAACAGCATGGCGGCCACCACGAAATCGCGCCAGGTGATGGCCTTGCCGCGCCATTCAAAATATCCCGCCAGGGCCAGTGGCAAGGCAATTTTCATCAACTCGGATGGCTGGATGCGCACGGGGCCCATATGCAGCCAGCGTCGCGCGCCATGGCTGACTTCGCCGAACAGCGCCACGCCCACCAGGGCTACCAGGGCCACGACATAGACCGGAAAAACCACACGCTCGATCTTATGTGGCGGCGTGATGGCCATGGCCCACATGGCCATGAAGGCGAGCCCCAGGTTGCGCGCCTGGCTTGCAACCTTGCCCATGTCTGATCCGGATGCGCTGTAGAGGACCACAAAACCCAGTGCCATCAGCAGCAGGCTGGTGTTGAACAGGGTGGGGTCGAGGGGAGCCACCAGCCGAGCGCGCAATTCCTTAATCGTGAGCACTGTCGTCTCCTGCATCATTGGCGTCTGGCGCGGCTTTCACCTTTTGCCCCAACAGATAGAAATCCAGGACCTGGCGCGCAATGGGGGCGGCGATGGATCCACCGTGGCCGCCATTTTCCACCAGCACCGCTACCGCAATTTTCGGTTGATCCGCAGGGGCAAAGGCCACGAACAGGGCATGGTCGCGATTGCGCTCGGCAGTGTGGCTTTCGCTGTATTTCTCGCCCTGGCGCACGCCCACCACCTGGGCCGTACCGGTTTTTCCGGCGATGCTGTAGGTGGCGCCAGCCCCTGCCTGGGCTGCCGTTCCCCCTGGCTTCATGACATCCACCATGGCGTCGCGCACAAAATCCACATCGGCCTCCTTGAGGGGCACGGTGCGCACCGTTTCAAGGGGCAGCGTGCGCACCGTGCCGGTGGCACGATCACGGATGGCGCGCACCAGATGAGGACGCATCATGATGCCACGATTGGCCAGCGTGGCCATGGCCTGTGCCAATTGTAACGGTGTGGCCAGGACATAGCCCTGTCCGATGCCGCTGATGACGGTTTCACCCCCATACCAATCCTGTTTGAACCGCTTCTGTTTCCATTCGGTAGAGGGGTACAGGCCGGACACTTCGCCATCCATGTCGATTCCGGTCTTCTGACCGAATCCAAACTGGGTAAAAAAGTCATGCATGGCGTCAATGCCCAGATCGTTGGCCAGGCTGTAGTAATAGGTGTCGCAGGACTGCACGATGGACAGGTGCATATCGACCATGCCGTGACCGCCTTCGCGCCAGTCTCGGTAACGGTGGCTGCTGCCCGGGAAGGAAAAATATCCGGGGTCGGACACTTTGTAGGTTGTGCTGCGCTTGCCCAGCGTCAGGGCTGCCAGGGCCATCAACGGCTTGATCGTCGAGCCAGGAGGGTACTGCCCGCGCAGGGCCCGGTTGTTGAGCGGTTTGTCGGGGGAGTTGTTGAGGGCGTTCCAGTTGTCCTGATCAATGCCATCCACGAACAGATTGGGGTCAAATCCGGGTTGGCTCACAAAGGCCAGGATTTCTCCGGTGGCGGGCTCGATGGCCACGAGGGCGCCCCGGTGTTCTCCGAAGGCTTTTTCGGCAGCCTGTTGCAGGTTGGCGTCAATGGTCAGGGTGAGGTCGTTGCCGGCAACCGGGTCGATGCGTGCCAGGGAGCGCACGCCATGGCCCCCGGCGTCGGTCTCCACCTGCTCCGAGCCCGTGACGCCATGCAATTCCTGTTCGTAGCGACCTTCAATGCCAAGCTTGCCGATATGGTTGGTACCGCGATACTGGTCCGTCAGGTTTTGGTCATCCAGTCGGTCCTGGTCGTCCTGATTGATCCGGCCGATATAGCCAATGAGGTGTGAAGCGCTGCTGCCCAGCGGGTAAGTGCGGATCAGGCGTGCCTGGATGTCCACGCCCGGCAGACGATAGCGGTTGACCGAAAGGCGCGCGATTTCCGCTTCGGTCAACCGGCTTCGAATGGGTGCCGGGGACAGTCCGTGCGTTTCATCCAGCAGCTTGCGAAACAGCTTGCGGTCTGAGGGCGTGATGGTGACCAGCGTGGAAAGCTGGTTGATGACCGCATCGAGGTCGCCACTGCGGGCCGGATTGATTTCCAGGGTATAGGTGGAATTGTTCTCGGCCATCACGGCGCCGTTTCGGTCCAGAATCAGGCCGCGATTGGGGACGATGGGGACGATGCTGATGCGGTTGGCTTCGGCGAGCGTATGGTAGTACCCGTGGGAGACCACCTGCAACCAGACCAGTCTTGCCAGCAGCAACAGGCACAGGACGAGGATCAATCCGGACAGGACTTTCAGGCGCAACTGGAATTGCCAGCGTTCCTCCTGGGGGTTGCGAAGAGGCTGACGCACCTTCACGAAACCCGGGTGTGTTCGTCGCGCGCTGGCTGGTGTTCCAGCAGGGTGGGCAAGGCTACCCACAAGAGCGCGGTGAGGGGGGCCTGGAACCACCACAGCCAGCCCGGCAGCGGAAACTTGAGGATCAGGGCTGCGAGCGCCGTGACGAGTTGGCTGACGAAAAGAATGGGCAGGATGTGCAGCGCCTGGTTGGCTGCATAGAACGACAGGATGCGCGTTCGGTAATGAATCGACAGAAAGTACACGATGGAATAGCCCAGGGCATGGATGCCCAGGGTTGAACTGTCGGCCACATCGGCGAAAATTCCCAGTGTGAAGGCAATCCAGCCGCCAATCAGCATGGGCTCGCGCACCGTCCAGTACACCAGCAGCAGGGCCATGAAGTCAGGACGCAGCAGCAGCCACGGGCCGCCCCAGGGCAGCAGCATGAGCACAAATGCCAGCAAAAAGCTCAATGCCACCGTGCGCACCGTGGCAGGGCGGTTCAGGATTTGCGGTTCTTGTGGGGTACCGATCATGTCAGGGTTTTTTGGCTTTTCGCAGGAGGCGAGTCGTTCCAGGGGGTTCAGCCTGCGGTTGGTCCAGATTGGGAAGGTCCCCTTCCGGGGCCTGGACGCCATCCAGCACCAGAACATAGCGATGACTGAAGACAGCCGCACTGGGAATGCATTGTATGTGGGCAAAAGCGGACACGGCGTCACGCTCGACGCTTTTGACCGTTGCCACGGACAGCCCCGCGGGGTAGACCCCGTCGATGCCCGAGGTGACGAGCATGTCGCCAGCCTGGATGTCAGAACCCACAGGGACGTAGGGCAGCGACAGGGTGCCGGGTTCGCCATTGCCAAACGCCATGGCGCGCAGTCCATTGCGCAGCACCATGACGGGCAGCGCCTGGTTTTTGTCGGTGATCAGGGTCACTTCATCGTTGAAGGGGTTGACGGTGGTGACCTGCCCTACCAGGCCTTCGACGGAAATGACGGGCGAGCCCGCGTGGACTTCGCCGTCCTGACTGGCCCTGATCACGATTTTCTGAACGAAGGGGTTATGCGCCACGGCGATGATTTCGGCCACGACGCCGGGTGCGGTCTGCTGTTGACGCAAGTTCAACAGCTTGTTCAGGGTGTCAATCTGAGACTGCAGCGCCTTGCTTTGCTGTACCGTGTTGGCTTGCTGCAGCAGGCGCTGGCGCAGGATTTCATTTTCCGCCTGCAGGTTATGCTGGGAGTCGAGCGCCTCCCAGGCGCTGTTGACCAGCCATCCGGGTAACGCGGCAATTTCCTGCATGGGGTAGATGACAATGCTGACTGCCTTGCGAAAGGCGCCCAGCTGATGGAAGCGGAAATCCACCACGATGCAGGCCACGGCCAGGGCGCAGTAGAAGGTCAGCCGCGCCAGGGGGGAAGGGCCGCGGGTGAACAGATCGGGCGTGCGAATGTCCATCCTCAGTCCGCCCTTGGGTTCAGGTCCGATGGTTGGTGAGAGGCGCTCTGTGAATCAATCAGAGGTGAACACCATGCCCAGGCGGTCGATTTCTTCCAGCGCCCGGCCGCAGCCCCGCACCACACAGGTTAACGGGTCTTCGGCGACCAGCACGGGCAGGCCGGTTTCTTCGATCAGCAGGCGATCCAGGTCGCGCAGTAGCGCACCGCCACCTGTCAGCACCATGCCGCGTTCTGCAATGTCGGCACCCAGTTCGGGCGGGGTTTGCTCCAGTACTGAGTGGACTGTCCCGATGATGGAATTGAGGGGGTCGGTGAGCGCTTCCAGGATTTCATTGCTGGAAATGGTGAAGGTACGAGGCACCCCTTCGGCCAGATTACGGCCCTTGACTTCCATTTCGCGCACTTCAGAGCCGGGAAACGCCGAGCCGATCTGTTTCTTGATCTGCTCTGCCGTGGTTTCGCCGATCAGCATGCCGTAGTTGCGCCGGATGTAGTTGATGATGGCTTCGTCAAACTTGTCGCCGCCTGTGCGGATGGAGGCCGCGTAGACCAGCCCACCCAGGGACATGACGCCCACTTCAGTGGTGCCCCCGCCAATATCGACGACCATCGATCCGGTGGCTTCAGCCACCGGCAGATTGGCGCCGATGGCTGCGGCCACCGGTTCCTCGATCAGGTAGACCTGACGGGCGCCCGCCCCCAGCGCGGATTCGCGGATGGCGCGCCGCTCCACCTGTGTCGAGCCGCAGGGCACGCAAATGATGATGCGTGGGCTGGGCGACAACAGGCGCGATTCGTGAACCTGTTTGATGAAATATTTGAGCATCTGCTCGGTGATGGTAAAATCGGCGATCACGCCATCCTTCATGGGGCGAATGGCAGTGATGTTGCCGGGGGTACGCCCCAGCATCGCCTTGGCGGCCAGCCCCACAGCCAGGATGACTTTCTTGCCGTGGGTTTCACCGTCTTGACGGATGGCGACTACGGAGGGCTCGTTAAGAACGATACCCTTGCCCCGTGAATAGATCAGCGTATTGGCCGTACCGAGGTCAATGGCGAGGTCGGTGGAAAAATAACCACGCAGAAATTCGAACATAACGCGTCCTTAGGTGACTTGCTTCAAAGCTCTCCATGATACTCCATTACCCCCTTCATTTCCATGCCAGGAGTCTTGCCCGTGGCCTTGACTGAAAACGATCTGCGCCGTCTGGCACGTCTTGCCCGTATTCGCGTTGAGGATGACGAAACCGCGCCCCTGCTGGCCCAGATGAGCGGCATCCTGGGCCTGATCGATCAGTTGCAGGCCGTGGATACGCGTGGCGTCGAGCCCCTGTCCCATGCCCTGGAGCTACAGCAGCGGTTGCGCCAGGATACGGTGACCGAAATCGACCGCCGGGAGCAGTTCCAGGCCGTGGCGCCTCAAGTGGAAGCCGGGCTCTATCTGGTTCCCAAGGTCATCGAGTAGCCGGACATGAACCTTGCAAACACCTCACTCCGGCAGTTGGCCCAGGCCCTGCAAGCGCACCAGATTTCCAGTCGCGAGCTGGCCCAGGCTTACCTGGAGCGGATTGCCCGCCTGGATTCCGGGCTTGGCGCATTCATCACCACCGACCCCGACCGCACCCTGGCCCAGGCCGATGCCGCCGATGCCCGGATTGCCGCCGGCAGCGCTGGGCCGCTGACCGGCATCCCCATTGCCCATAAGGACATTTTTTGTGCGCAGGGCTGGCTGACCACCTGTGGTTCGAAAATGCTGTCGAATTTCGTGTCGCCCTATGACGCCCATGTCATCGAGCAGTTCGAGGCCGCCGGGGCCCTGATCCTGGGCAAGACCAACATGGATGAATTTGCCATGGGGTCCAGTAACGAAACCTCCTTTTATGGGCAGGTCAAAAACCCCTGGGATCTGACCAGGGTGCCCGGAGGCAGCTCGGGTGGCTCCGCCGCTGCGGTTGCAGCCCGCCTGTCCCCGGCGGCCACGGCCACCGACACCGGGGGCTCCATCCGCCAGCCTGCAGCCCTGTGCGGCATCAGCGGCATCAAGCCTACCTATGGCCTGGTGGCGCGCTACGGCATGATCGCCTATGCGTCCAGCCTGGATCAGGGCGGGGTGGTGGCTCCCAGTGCGGACGACCTGGGGCTTGTGCTCAACAC
>DAICZS010000089.1 GCA_027311025.1 Ferrovaceae bacterium | reverse complement strand
CAGATAATACGATCCACTCGAACAAACGCTGTTGTATAACCTGTATAAGCCCCGCATCAAGCGGGGCTTTTTTATGGTGCGCCCGGCAGGGCGCACTTACTTGGAGGTGAAAGTCCTCTACTCACCCGGCAAGGGGAAGAGTTAGCTAAACGGCAAGGGTGTCGCGGGCGACTGTGAATCTGAAGGAAGCCGAAGGCAAAGCGCTGGCCTGACGAACAGGAAGCGGATAGGAGGCGTCACGGTGGGGTAAGGCAGCCATTATTGTCGAAGCCCGAAACTTGCACGGAACGCCGTGATGTAAATCCGACAGGCATAAGCGTGAAGGTGAGTGCGTCATACCCGGGGAGATCTGCATGGGTGCCACTGTGCTACTGGCACCGAGAGGTGTAGGGATGCTCATGCAGAAGTCAGCAGAGGTCATAGTAGGTGTCAGGATGAGCCGAAGGGCCGAACAGGGAATGCCGCAAGTAGGCGGCGGGAACACACGGACAGTTGATGAAGGCAGAAGAGACACGGCAAGTGACTACCCTGACGGAGGAGTTGGCGCGGAACGCTGACGGAGCCGCTATGGGCGCCGAGGCTGGCGTGATGACCCGTTTGCGGACGAAAGCGGAGTTGGAGCGTGGAGGCGGGCTGATGGAAGCGGTGTGCGAACGCGGCAACCTGATGCTCGCCTATCAACGGGTGGTTGAGAACAAGGGTGCCGCTGGAGTTGATGGTGTTGGGGTATCCGAGTTCAAAGACCACTTGAGGCAACACTGGCCGACGATCAAGGCCAAGCTGCTGGATGGGGACTACGTGCCTCAGCCGGTACGCCGGGTGGACATCCCCAAACCGCAAGGCGGGGTCAGGACACTGGGTATTCCGACGGTTACGGATCGACTGATCCAGCAAGCTTTACATCAGGTACTATCACCGATCTTTGAGGAGGGGTTCTCGGCATCGAGCTACGGCTTTAGGCCGGGAAGGAACGCCCACCAGGCGGTCAAGGCGGCAAAGCAGTATGTTGCCGAAGGCCGAAGGGTTGTGGTGGACATGGACTTGGAGAAATTCTTTGACCGTGTTAACCATGATCTGCTGATGGAGAAGCTCTCGAAGAAGATTGACGATAGACGAGTACACCGTCTCATCCGCCGGTATTTGGAAGCGGGAATGATGGCAGAGGGGATAGTATCCCCGAGGACGGAGGGCACGCCGCAAGGAGGGCCATTGAGTCCGCTGCTATCGAACATACTGCTGACGGAACTGGACAGGGAACTGGAACGTCGGGGCCATGCCTTCTGCCGCTACGCTGACGATTGCAACATCTATGTCAAAAGCAAAGTGGCTGGGGAACGGGTCATGGCGAGCCTCACCCGGTTTCTGTCGGATACGCTCAAGCTTACGGTCAATGTGGCCAAGAGCGCAGTAGCGCACCCGTGGGAGAGGAAGTTTCTGGGGTACGGTATGACGTGGCACAAAGCCCCGAGGCTACGGGTAGCATCGGCCAGCCTAAAACGGCTGGAGGATAAAATTCGTGAAGTGCTCAAAGGTGCGAGAGGGCGTAGTCTGTTGAAAGTCATCGACACCATTAACCCGATCCTGCGTGGATGGACGGCGTACTTCAAGCTGGCCGAAACCAAGCGGGTAATGGAGAAGATGGATGGCTGGATCAGGCACAAACTACGCTGCATGATGTGGCGACAATGGAAACGTCCTCATGCCCGCGCCAGGAACCTGATGAAGGCAGGGCTGATGGAAGAGCGGGCATGGCGCTCAGCTTGCAACCAGCGAGGGCCGTGGTGGAACAGTGGCGCAAGCCATATGAACCATGCATTTCCAAAAGTATACTTTGATCGTTTAGGTCTAGTGTCGATCCTCGATACGGTGCGACGGCTCCAGTGTATTCAATGAACCGCCGGATGCGGAACCGCACGTCCGGTGGTGTGGGAGGACGGCAGGGGTGACCCTGCCTCCTACCCGATTGGAGACTGCCATGAACCTGAAAACGACCTGCCGTGAAATGGGCTGCTTCATGCGC
>DAICZS010000088.1 GCA_027311025.1 Ferrovaceae bacterium | reverse complement strand
GGGCGGCACTGACGCTGCTTGCCGTCAGAGGGCTTTCCAAAGGCGCGGGGGTGATGTTGCTTGGGCCCGTCAGCGGCCTCAGCCTGCGGCAGTCCCTGGGGTTGGGTCTGGCCCTGATCCCGATGTCGGCGGTGGCCTTTCTCCTGGTGGAAGACATAAGGGTGCTCTATCCTGAATTCGGCAATCAGGTGGGGGCCATCGTCCTGAGCATGCTGTCCATCATGGAGCTGGTGAGTCCAGCCGTGGTCCAGTGGGTACTTCGATACACAGGTGAGGCAGGAAAGGAGGGTGCACCATGACACTCGGCAGATTCGCGCCATCTGCACCGTTGACACTGGGTGTTGAGCTTGAAATGCAAATCGTCAACACCCACGATTATGACCTGGACTCTTCGGCCCCCGACTTGTTGCGCATGCTCGCAAAAAAGCGGAAACCCTGGGACGTCAAGCCTGAAATCACGATGAGCATGATTGAAATGGCTACCGGTGTTTGTGCCAACCATGCCGAAGTTCTCGAACAGCTGACCGAGATCCGGAATGGCATGGTGGCGTGCGCAGACCGTTTGAATGTCGGGATCTGTGGCGGCGGAACCCACGGGTTCCAGCATTGGGGCGAACGCAAGATTTTTGCCACGCCGCGTTTTGATCAGATTTCGGATCTCTATGGGTATCTCGCGAAGCAGTTCACGATATTTGGACAGCATGTCCATATCGGTTGCCCAGACCCGGATTCCGCGCTCTATACGCTGCATGCCCTGTCGCGCTTCATTCCGCACTTCATTGCCTTGAGCGCTGCCTCGCCATTCGTACAGGGACACGATACGGGCTTTCAATCGGCGCGTTTGAACTCCGTTTTTGCCTTCCCCTTGAGTGGCCGTGCCCCCTTTGTGGAAACCTGGGAGGCGTTTGGCCGCTACTACGAAAGCATGACGGCTACCGGCATTGTCGCAAGCATGAAAGACTTTTACTGGGATATCCGGCCCAAGCCGGAGTATGGCACCATCGAGGTGAGGGTGATGGACACGCCACTGACCATTGCGCGCGCAGCACAGCTCGCTGCCTTCATCCAGTCTGTCGTGCGCTACCTCACCCTGGAGCGCCCATTTCCCCTGAGTGAAAAGGACTATCTGGTCTATTCCTTCAATCGCTTCCAGGCCTGCAGGTTTGGCTATGAGGGTATGTATGTGGATCCGCAATCCAACGAGCACCGAACGCTCGCGGAAGAGATACTGGAGACGCTCGACAAGATCGAGTCGCATGCCATGGCGCTTGAAGCCGACGCGGCCTGTGCCACGCTGCGCCAGGATGTGCTGGAGTTGCGCAGCGATGCTGCCGTGCTGCGCCGGGAATGGCAGGAGACAGGCGCGCTCTCCGAGGTGGTGCAGAAGCAATGCATGCGCTGGCGCACCTGATCCCGCGCGATCAGGCCAACAGGCCCCCACAGGTTTCCTTGCGCCTGTGGCAGCTAGACGGTAGAATGTGCGGCTTCGTAGTAGGCGCGTAGCTCAGCTGGTTAGAGCACCACCTTGACATGGTGGGGGTCGTTGGTTCGAGTCCAATCGCGCCTACCAGACGGTAGAGCAAAGCAGTCCAAGCAAGTCGAGAAACCCGCACAGTTACTAGCTTTGCGGGTTTTTTATTGTCTATTCCCATACATTCTTATTCGTTGACATCTAGGGTAAGCGGTGGCGTCTCAAGTATCGTTTTGGGGTAAGGAGAAGTTGCTTTCTCTTGGGACTTACCCCGAGGTCAGTCTGAAAGAAGCGCGGGATCGCCGGGATGCCGCCCGAAAACTGATAGCTAATGGTCCAACAGAACATTAAATAAGAAAGTCAGTACATTGACCGTAATGTGCGTGAGATATTTCGCCAATCATGGTTCCTCAAGATTATTTCGCATCACATAGTGGGTCAATTCGGCATTATTCCTCAATTTCATTTTCTCAAGGATATGAGCGCGATATGTGCTGACGGTTTTGACGCTAAGCGACAGCGTCTCGGCGATTTCGGATACTTGTTTTCCGGAGCCTATCATCCTTAACACTTGGTATTCCCTGTCGCTCAGGATTTCATGCGGTGGTTTCCCTGAGTCGACTCCGCATTCCTGAAGCAGTAATTCGGCTAGACTGGAACTGATGTGTTTCTTGCCTGCAACGACATTTCGGATCGCATCGACCAGCTGTTCCGGCGCCGTTTCTTTTGTCAGG
>DAICZS010000087.1 GCA_027311025.1 Ferrovaceae bacterium | reverse complement strand
GTGCGGTGCTGACAACATTTCCCGGTTCGCGGTATAGAATGCGCGTCTGTTTTTTTGATGCCAGAGTAAAGGATAAGATTATGTCAGAAGGATTTCATGTTCACGGTGCCCACGATCATGCAGTGGAACACGGCGCCCATAGTGGCGACAAGCTGGGCGGGCAAGTCGCGATTTTCACCGCGATCCTGGCCTCGGTAGGTGCGATCGTCAGCTATCAGGGTGGCGATACGCAAAATCAGGCCATGTTGTACAAGAACGAGGCCGTGCTGAAGAAAACCCAGGCTTCCGATCAATGGAGTTTTTACCAGGCCAAGAGCAACAAGGGGCATTTGATGGAACTCGCTTCCGACATGGCGCCGAAGAGCAAGCACGATTACTACAAGGCCCAGATCGAGAAATACGAAAACGACAAAAAGGAGATCAAGGCCAAAGCCGAGGCTCTGGAAGCCGAATCGGAAAAGGCCAACGAGGAAAGCGAACACGCGATGCATCCCCACCATAAACTGGCGCAATCCATGACCCTGATACAGATCGCCATCTCTCTGGCGTCCATCACGGTATTGACGCGCAAGAAATGGCTGTTCGCAGTTGCGGGTGTGTCTGCCGCCGGTGGCCTGATCATGTGGGGATTGGCCCTGGCCGCTTAAGCAGGGACTGCCATGAAAGAAATCTTCTACGATTGGGGTGGCGCCAACGTCTGGCTGTTTCACGTCATCAATGACATCCGGTTTGCATGGTTGGACCAGGTCATGCTGCTTGGCACCACGCTGGGCGATCACAACCTTTTTATACCCTACCTTGGTCTGCTGACGCTGTTCGCGCTGGTCGTTGTAAACAGGGCGGATCAGGATCTACAGCATTACCGCCTGCAAGTGACACTCTGGATATCGGTGATTGCCGTGTTCAGCATCGCTTACTTGCTGGACGGTCTGCTGCTGGGATTCCTGAAACCCCTGCTCGACTTTCCGCGCCCGCCGCTGGCATTGCCGCAAGGCACTGTGAATATTATCGGTACACCGGAATACCACCATAGCCTTCCCAGTGGGCATTCTTCGTTTGCAATGCTGGTTGTGGCCAGCCTGTGGCCGGTGCTGAACCGCAAGTGGCGCGTGGCAGGCGTGACCTTTGTGTTGTGGGTTGGGATTTCCAGAAGCAGCCTCGGCGCCCACTTCCCGGCAGATGTATTGGCGGGATTCCTGTCCAGTCTGGCGGTGGTGTTGCTGGTTTATATGGCCGTCCAAAAGCTGATGCGCGTTGTTGAAGGCCGTCTTGGCGCGTGAAATTGATGCTCGCTTTTAACCCGGACATGCAGCCTTCCCGATGGAAAGCGGTCTAATTGTTGTTACTACTGCCTGCCCACCGAACAACAAAGATTAGACCCCGAAAGAAACGGAATACTTTTTTTGCTTTGAAATTGGCATTCCGGAATCTTTCGGGCCCTGTACTTGAACCGGGCCGAAGCCATTAACTCAGAACCGGTACCCGGAACTAACAACTGCAAGCCCATTGGTTTTGCGTGCAGTCAATGGACTGTCCGCGGCCCCACCGCTCAAGGATATCACCCCCACTTCAAGGGTGCCGACCCAATGCTGGCTGAAAGCATGCCGCCAGATTGATCCCACCGAGCTACCGGCAACACCCGCTCCTGGTGTGTAAACTGCGTTTCCGCTGGTGGATGATTGCGATGCCGTGACTCCAAAAAAGGTTTGCATCTGCGCCTGGTTTGCGTAATCAATGCCCGCATACAACTGGACGAGATCGGTTTTTGTAGAAACCGCGTCGAACATACCTACTAACTGCCCTTCGGCACCGTCCCGGTTGCCCAACTCTCGTTGCCAGCACCAAGACTTGCTGCGACTGAAAACGACCCATAATTCGGGCTGCGATAGCCAATGCCACTGGCGCCCACAAAGACTCCGTTGCCAAAATTTGCCTCGACATAAGGACTTGCCACTAGTGACAATTTTTGTGCACCGAAATAACCTGGAACCACTCCCACAATGCCTCCAATTTCCGCTTCTTGTGGAGCATTGGCTGGCCGCAGACTTGCACTGGGCGAAGACAAAAGATCACTTTCAGCTGCACTTGCAGCAACGGAGGCGAGCGAGAAAATAATAATCAGCATTTGACGTTTCATAACCATCCTTTTGATTAGTAATGTGAGGTTTGCAGATTGCCCGACCAGACCTTTGCAAAACCTTAAGATCATGCC
>DAICZS010000086.1 GCA_027311025.1 Ferrovaceae bacterium | reverse complement strand
ATAGAGGGTTTGCCATCGGTCATGGCCTGGATGCTGTAGCGGCGACGCGAGAGCCAGGAGACCCCGGTGGATTCGCCCTTAGAACCCCCTGCCTTTAGGCATGGGGAGGTTTAGTATCTCCAAGCAAACCATCGCTTCAGGACGAAACTGTTTGATTGACGAGCCGGACGGTCACAATGAGCGAACAGAAAATAAATTATACAAACAAAAATAATTTGATATAATTTCCCTAAAGGGGGAAAAATGTCAGATTTTGTCTTCCATCGTGCGGCATTAGCCAGCAGCATGATTGATGCCGTGACGGGCAACGGCATTTTGGATGCCAGTTCCGGGTTGTTTCTGGCTGCGCCAAGGCGAACCGGAAAGAGTACCTTTTTGACCGAGGATTTGATCCCCGCGTTAAAGTCTCGAGAGGTGCTTCCGATTTATGTCGATCTGTGGGAGGATCGGCGTGTCGACCCTTCCATCATGATTGCGAGCGCCATTAAAAAGGCGATAGCGGGTGAGGTTGGGGTTTTGTCAAAAGCCGCCAGGCAAATCGGAATTACAAAAGTGTCAACTCCGATATTTTCGTTTGACCTTGACAAGATCGGACGGGAAGACGGCGCCACCCTGAAAGAAGCGCTCGAATCCTTAATCCAAAAACGCAAGAGGCCCGTCGCGTTGATCGTTGATGAGGCGCAGCATGCTACCCTATCCAATGACGGCATGAACGCCATGTTCGCCCTAAAATCGGCGCGTGACACCATAAACTCTGGGGGCAATCACAATCTTTTGCTGGTTTTTACCGGATCGCATCGAGACCGTCTGGCGCGGCTTGTGACCCACAAAGACCAACCTTTTTTTGGCGCAAGAGTTACTGACTTTAAATTGTTGGGCCGCGATTACTGCGAAGCCTATACGCAGTGGTTCAATCGGAGTATTCAGCCAGAATCCCGCCTGGAAGTCGACGATGTTTATGCTGCTTTCGATACCGTGGGTCATCGCCCGGAATTGCTTAAAAATGTGGTGGCCGATGCGTTTTTGAACTACGATGGCCCGTTACCAAAAACAAAAGCATTACGAGAATTGGCTCTTTTGGTTAACGAAAGCCTTTCGGAAGAATTAAGCGAATCGTTTTTTTCTTTAACGCCCGTCCAGCGCGCCGTGTTGTTGAGAATTTCTAACAGCAAAGGCGATGACGGACTGTTTTCGTCATCCGCTATGACCGAGTATGCAGATCTTGTTGGATCCCTGGTAACAGCGTCATCGGCCCAGTCGGCCTTGCGGGGCTTGCGTGATCTGAACATCGTCTGGAAGTCGGCGAACGGCACTTACGAGACTGAAGATCCCCTCTTGGAAAGGTGGTTGAAAAACCATCCAAAAGGTTTTACAGAAACCAGCGAAGAGGCGGTTTGCAACAAATGCCACGCCGTTCCGTGCGTATGCGGGAACAGCAGACCGAGAGGCTAAACCTCCCCATGCCTAAAGGCATGGGGTTCTAAGGGCGAACCCGCTGGGGTCTCCTGGCTCTCGTCTTGCGACTACAGCATCCAAGCCATGACCAGCGGCAAACCCTCTATCACAAACGACCTGCTCTAACGGTGTTACCACCGTGATTTTGCCCGAAGGCTCGATCTTCGCAGGTTCGGAACGCAGCCACCCCGTTTGCAGCAGCACAGGTTTCTGAGCCGCCCACATCGTTTCAATATGGGATGGGTGGTGCGTGTTGCTCATAACGCAGCGTGCGAGGAATGCGGAATACACATCCCGTTGCACAACTCCCGATCCATCCCCCAGCACATGCCACCGCTGACTGAGCGGCTTCTTTGTGAAAACTCCGGTGGTGTGGTCGTACTGCGACATTTTCAGCGACCAGGTGTGCAAATCAATCAACTTGCCGCCAGCACTTTCAGCCTTGCGACGCAATTGTTCGACGAACATTCCGGGTGCTCTGACTTTCACGCTCTTGCCATAATTCTTCTGGAAGGCGATATAAGACAGGGTTTCGGACTGGATGACATTACCCAGCCCGAGAATCTGGTTGGCAAGTTCACCATGGGCGCGTTTGCGCTCAGCCGCCAGCTTGCGTTCTACTTCCGCATATTCAGTGCGGATTGCCGTGTAGTGTTTGCTCGGCGCGAACTTCTGGCCTTTTTTCCATGTGCCGTTCGCGTTAAAACAGAGCGGGTTCGTGGCACGTTTAGACCTGTCCATGGCACGTTGCAAGCGGCGGGTTTCTTTCCATGGCTGAACCACGGTGTCGCAGAATTTCACCAGCGATGCGGAGTTGTCGCCGACCACAGCAACCGTGCTCGGACCGATGTCCAGACCAACGATTTCGCCACAAGCCTGCTCGTGCTTGGCCGGGGCGATGCCTTCCTGCATGAGTTGCACAAACCAGCGGCGTGAGCCGGAAACAACGCGCCACAGCACGCGGCAATACTTTGTCTTATTGGTGAGCGCTTGGTGCAAATACGGGTCTTGTGTTTTGGAGGGTAGCAAGGCCGGTAGCGTGAGGTCGCCAAACTCGATACAGCCCGTTTCAGGCTTCCAGATGATGTTGGCCGCATTGGTGGTTGCCTCAAGCGAATGCAGGGGGCGGGAAGCACCTTTAAAAC
>DAICZS010000085.1 GCA_027311025.1 Ferrovaceae bacterium | reverse complement strand
CCCCCAATGGCTGCACCGTTTCCTGGCGCCTGGGTGAGGATGTCCTGAATGCGCTCGCCCGCCAGCTTGTCCGAGTGGACCTGCTGCGGCGAGAGCTTTGCCAGCACGCGCTTTTGTTGCGGTGTTGCAGGCGCTTCCAGGCGATCAGACACAGGGTCGCCAAATTCGCCTGCCAGCTCGCGATAGATTTCGCCGGGATCGCGCCCCAGGCGCGCCGTGATTTCTGCCGAGAGCAACGCCGGAACCATGCCGTCCTTATCCGTGGTCCAGACGCTGCCATCCAGGCGCACAAAGGAAGCTCCCGCGCTTTCTTCTCCGCCAAAGCCCAGCGAGACGTCAAGCAACCCCGTCACAAACCACTTGAAGCCCACCGGCACTTCGCACAGCCGGCGCCCCAGTTTTGCCGTGACGCGATCAATCATCTGGCTGCTGACCACCGTCTTGCCCACGGCAGCATCGGTGCGCCAGTGGGGTCGGTGCTGGAAGAGGTAGAAAATGGCCACCGCAAGATAATGGTTGGGTGGCAGCAATCCCGTGCTTCTGGCGACGATGCCATGCCGGTCATGGTCGGTGTCGCAGGCAAAGGCGATGTCGAAACGATCTTTCAATCCGATCAGTCCCTGCATGGCGTAAGACGAGGAAGGGTCCATGCGAATCCGGCCATCCCAATCCACGGTCATGAAGCGGAAAGTGGGGTCCACGCCATCGTTCACCACCGTCAGGTTCAACCCATGGCGCTCGGCAATGGCGTGCCAGTAGTGCACGCCAGCGCCACCCAGGGGGTCCACGCCCATCGCGATGCCGGCATTGCGAATGGCCTGCAGGTCGAGCACGTGGCCCAGATCGTCGACATAGGCCCGGAGGTAATCATGGCGATGCGTCGTGCCCACGTGCTGGGCCTTTGCCAGAGGCAAACGCTTCACGCCCTTGAGGGCACTTTTAAGGAAATCATTGGCTCTCGTCTCAACCCAACCGGTGACGACGGCGTCCGCCGGTCCACCATGGGGGGGGTTGTACTTGAAGCCGCCGCTATCGGGCGGGTTGTGTGATGGCGTGATGATGATGCCATCGGCAAAGCCAGCCGTACGCCCCCGGTTATGGGTGATGATGGCGTGGGAGATTGCCGGTGTGGGTGTGAATTCATCGTGCGTGGCCAGCATCACCTCCACGCCGTTGGCTGCCAGCACTTCGATGGCGCTGGAATAGGCCGGCGTGGACAGGGCGTGCGTGTCCATGCCCAGAAACAACGGGCCATTGATGCCCTGCCACCGGCGGTAATCACAAATGGCCTGGGTGATGGCCAGCACATGCCACTGGTTGAAGGTATTGTCGAAGGAGCAACCGCGATGTCCCGAAGTGCCAAACGCCACCCGCTGTTCAGCGACTGAAACATCGGGCATCCCGGTGTAATAGGCTGAAACCAGTTTGGGCACGTCCACCAGCAACGCCGGTGTGGCCAGGTGACCTGCCAGTGGATGGACCTTCTCTGCCGTCTCCTTACTCATGATCGCATGGCCTCGTGAGATTCTCGGGGTTGCCCGCCACCATGATAGCGCTTCGGGCTGCCGCCGTCTGGCCGCCATCGTATCCATTGATGACGGGATGCAATGCATGCGTTCGGTAGCGCACAGAGCCTCATGAAGAATCGATCCACCATGGCCCTTTGATGCCTGTAGCGGAGTGCCTATGGACACAGCAACCGTTTCATCTTCAGGGCTGACGGGCGACGAGGCCCGCCTTCGACTCCAGAAGTTTGGTCCCAACACCATGCCAGAGACCACGGCGCACCCCTTGCGCAGCGCGCTGGGCAAGCTGTGGGCTCCCGTTCCCTGGATGCTCGAGGCAGCGATCCTGCTGCAGGTCGGGCTGGGCGACTATATGAATGCTGCGATCATCGCAAGCCTGCTGGTGTTCAACGCCGTGCTTGGGTTTTTTCAGGAGTCGCGCGCCCAGGCCACGCTGAGCGCCCTGAAATCGCGACTTGCGTTGAGCGCCTCTGCCAAACGCGACAACCATTGGGTGACCGTACCCGCCGCCGAGTTGGTGCCGGGCGACGTCATCAAGCTGTCACTGGGAGGAGTGGTTGCTGCCGACGCCCGCCTCACCGGCGGACAGATCCTGCTGGACCAATCCATGCTCACCGGCGAATCCATTCCCATCGAAGCCGGGCCGGGACTGCAAACCTACGCAGGCGCATTGGTGCGTCGTGGCGAAGCCGAGGCCGAGGTGACGGCCACGGGCACGCGCACCAAGTTTGGCCGCACTGCAGAGCTGGTGCGCACCGCCCATGTCACCAGCTCCCAACAAAAGGCGGTCATGCGCGTGGTGCGCAATCTTGCCGCGTTCAATGGCCTCGTGATTGTGGCGCTGATGGCCTACACCTATTTTCTGAAACTGCCCTTTACCGAGGTCATCAACCTCGTGCTCACGGCCTTGCTTGCCACCATCCCCGTGGCGCTACCCGCGACGTTTACCCTGGCCTCGGCGCTGGGTGCCCGGGCGCTGGCAAAGCTGGGTGTGCTGCCCACCCGGCTCTCTGCCGTGGATGAAGCCGCCACCATGAACGTGCTCTGTGCCGACAAAACGGGCACCCTGACCTGCAATGCACTCACGGTCACTACGGTCACCCCGATGACCGGCTTCGATGACACGCAGGGTCTGTTGCTGGCTGCGCTGGCCAGTTCGGACGGCGGGCAGGAC
>DAICZS010000084.1:2397-2742 GCA_027311025.1 Ferrovaceae bacterium | reverse complement strand
GCATTGAAGGATACCACCGTCTCCTTTTCGCCCCTTCCGTGCAAGGTGAGTTCATGGTCGGTGATTTTTATTCCGCTGATTGCCTGCATGAGAACGGCATCCGCACGCTCAATGTCGGTGAAGCAGTTCTTGAGCGGGGTGCCGATCAGGCTGTCGCGCGAGTTGTCGGTGAGCGTCTCCATCTGCCGGTTGACATCGGTGATCATGCCGTCCATATCGGTCGTTGCCAGCGCATCAATGCTGGATTCAAACAGGGCTCGCGTATAGAACTGCTGGTCGCTCAGGCGCTCGGCCAGTTGCTTCCGTTCTGCCTCGATCTTCATGTGCAACGAGTTGTCGGTGCCG
>DAICZS010000084.1:0-2387 GCA_027311025.1 Ferrovaceae bacterium | reverse complement strand
GGTAACCGATGATGGTGCCTTGCGCATCGCGCAAGGCAGTCACCGACATGATCGCCGGGAGGTGGCCGCCATCTTTGCGGATACAGGTCAGTGCGTAAATGTCCTCGATGCAGCGCGAAGATTTGAACACCAATGCCTCGAACCCCGGGGCGATCTCGGTTCCAAATTCGAAGCTGAGCGATTTCGCGTGAGCGATCATTTCCTGCGGATTGGAAAAAGCAGCCGGAGTGACTTTGTTCAACACTTCGGTAGCCGAATATCCGAGCATGCGTTCCGCACCGACGTTGAATACCTGGATGACACCCTGGGCATCCGTTGCGATGATCGAGAAGTGGGCGCTGTTGAGAATCGCCTTTTGCAATGCCACGGTCTTGAACATAGTTCGCTGGCGTCCGGCTTCGTTGTTTATTTGGCAGTGTCGCTTGCTGATTGAAACTGGATCGTAGCAATCGAAATTTTCCCCCACCGTGCGCCACCGAACATAACCACCCACTTGGCAACTGTCTTCTGGTTGCCTAGTGGGATGGCTATGCAAGGCTAACCACCCACTTGGCAACTGTCCTTTGGTTGCCTATTGATGTTTCCTTAAGTCATGACAAGAGTATTCCCTCATCCCCACCCTTCTCCCGGAGGGAGAAGGGCTTTACATCCCTCTCCCTCCGGGAGAGGGACTTAGGGTGAGGGAAATACCGTGATGCGAAATTTATGTCATGTGTTTTGGAAAACTGAATAGCAGGGTAGCCATGCAAAGCTAACCGTTGCAGGCGATTGTTGGCCAGGCGCCACTTGCCGTTATGCCGGGATCACCGCATTCAGCGCGTGCTTGATCTTGGCGACAAGCAGGTTGTGATCGAAAGGTTTCACCACGAAATCGACCGCGCCGGACTTCATGCTGTCAACAACCACTTCTTCCTCGCTCCTGCTGGTGATCATGATCACCGGAGTCCCGGCGAATTCCGGTACTTCCTTGAGCCGCCGGGTCGTTTCCATACCGTTCATATTGGGCATCATGATGTCCATGAGGATCAAGTCCGGCCGTTTGTTGCGCAAAATGCTCAGGGCCTCAAAACCGTCCCGGGCAAAAAGAAGATTGTAGTGATTCGCCGTCAGCAGCTTGTCGATGATGATGCGCTGCGCCTCGTCGTCATCCACGACCAGTACGGTAGGCTGGATACATTCGGCCATGGCGTTCAAGGCCCGTGCCGATTGCAGGAAGGGTTCGCATTCCTGTTTGAATTTTTCCGCCCATTGCTTCAATGGCTGGGTGATTTCGATAGCGGACTTGAAGTGCGGCTGAACTTCTTCGCGCTTGAAGCGGCTGATTTCATTTTTAAGCCCCTCTGCATTTTTGACCTCTACCGCATCGGGAAGCGCTCCCGAGATGATCCGTTGGGAAAACCCGTCCAGTGCTGCGCCGACTCCCTGTGCAGCGTTTTCCACTGCCAGGCTGGCAACTTTGATATGCATGCCGCCTTCCACGATTTGCCGGTCCAGCGTGTTTTCAAGCTCTGCCAAGTGGCGTGCCTGCGCAGCAAACTCGGCCTTGGACGGCCCAGCTGTCTTGAGCGCCGCCAGATCGTGCAATGCATGGTGGATGGTCATGGCCAGCCGGGATGAGTCATCGGACATCGGCCAGAAAAGGATGTAGTCGTCGAAATATTCCTTCTTGCAAAGTTCATATACCTGGTTTATTTGACTCCGGTTGCACAGAATCACTGTGCGCAGAGGTTGCTGGCGTACTTCCTCGCACAGGCGGTACAACTCCAGGAAATAACTTTCCGCTTTTTCCAGCGTGTCGAACGCGAGCACCAGAACACTGGGGCGGTAGCGCACGAAGTCTCCCGGCACCTTGTCGGCTCCGGTGGAGATATGGATGTGATCGAATTCCGAGTGGAGCAGATCCTGGACTTGAGCCGCATCGCCGATGCAGTCCGAGGCGATCATGATCGTGCTGGCGGTCGGGACGTGATTGCCCGCAGGTGATTGACCTTTGTTCTTGATCGATTGCCGAAATTCGTTTTGCATCAATGAGCTCCGCTAGGCGTGGATGAATCGGACGAAGTCTGCAGAACTGCCGGCAGCGCATCATCTTCATACCTGACTGATCCTAGCGTACAGCCATGCAACTCACCGTGCGCTCTCGCACATTGGCTGCACCTATATCGTTAACCGGGGATGATTCAGGCAGGGGACATCGTTCCGGTCACATCCTTGCCAATCCCGCGGTAACCGATAAAGCGTCCGGACGGATTGAACATCGGTTCTCCGCTCACCATCAGAAATTGCCTTGTGCCATCGGGTTTGGTCCTGCTGTAGACAAAATCCAGGAACGGTTTTCGGGTGGCCAGGTTCGCTTCCAGCATTTCCCGCTCGCTCTCGTTCCAGCT
>DAICZS010000083.1 GCA_027311025.1 Ferrovaceae bacterium | reverse complement strand
ATCCCCGACCGTTACCAGGCTTCGGCGCGGGTTTATGTGGACAGCCAGTCGCTGCTCAAACCCCTGCTGGCGGGGATTGCGGTCCAGCCCAATATCAACGAGCAGGTTTCAATCCTGGCCAACACGTTGCTAAGCCGACCCAATCTTGAGAAAGTGGCGCGCATGACTGACCAGGACCTGCAGGCCAAAAACCCCGCACAACTGGAATCGATCGTTAACGGCATGGAAAAGGGGATTACGCTCAAGGGGGCAGGGTATGGCGACATGTACACCATTTCTTACGAAAACCGAAACCCTGAGCTTGCCAAAAAAGTAGTGCAATCCCTTCTGACCATCTTTGTGGAAAGTGGTTTGGGCAACAACCGTAAAAACATCACCTCGTCCCAGAAGTTCATCGATGATCAGGTCAAGGATTACGAGGCCAAACTGATTGAATCCGAGAATGCCTTGAAACAGTTCAAGCAACAGAACATTGGCATCCTCCCGGGCGAGATCGGTCAGGATTATTACACTGAACTGGCCAGCACTCAGGAAAAAATGAACCAGGCAGAAATGGCCCTGCGAGAGGCCGAGAACAGACGCGATTCCCTCAAGCGTCAGATTTCGGGTGAAGACCCTTCTCTGGTCATGGATACCACCACGGGATCCAATCCCGAGATCGATGCCCGCATCCAGAGCCTGAAACAGAACCTCGACAGCCTCCGCCTTAAATACACAGACCAGTACCCCGACATCGTGGCCGCCAAGCGATTGATTGCGGAGCTGGAGGAAACGAAGAAGAAAGAAGCCAGTATTCGCAAGCCATCCTCTGGCCTTGCGCAAAACAGTTTCTATCAGCAATTGAACGTTTCGCTCGCCGAAGCCACGGCCGAAGTCTCTTCACTTCAGGCGCGCATGAACGAATATCAGCGTCAGTATGGCCGCCTGCGTGCGCAGGCCGGTCGGATTCCTGAGGTGGAAGCCCAATACACGCAGTTGACCCGAAACTACGACATCTACAAGAAGAATTACGAGGCGCTTCTTGCCCGCGGTGAATCAGCCAAGCTATCCGGAGAATTGCAGTCCGAGACTGATGTAGCTGACTTCAGAGTGGTGGACCCGCCGCGAGTGCCCCTCTCGCCATCCTTTCCCAACCGGCCGCTGCTGATGTCCCTGGTGATGCTGGGAGGGTTTGGCGTTGGGGTTGCACTGGCGTTCCTGGTCAGTCAGATCCGGCCCACGGTCAACAACCAAAGCGATTTGTATGCCTTGACGAAACTACCCTTGCTAGGCTCGGTGACAATGATTGAAACCCCTGAGCTCATTGCCACAAAACGCAAGGGGCTGATCAGGTACGCCATAGCTTCTGGTGCCCTGCTGATCACTTACGGCGCACTGGTCGGCTTTCACTTTGTAGCTAACATGGTAACAGCCTAACCCTTGGGGAACACACGATGAGCCTCATTGAAAAAGCGGCTGAAAAGCTGACCCACTCGGCTCCTGTACCAACAGGAACAGGAGTCCCCGCTCCCGCCGTTTCCTTCGAAGCGCAAAGCGCCACTGCCCCTGAAAATGCCTGGCAGGCCAAGGTGGACCTGGCAAGGTTGCGTGGCCTTAACATCATCACCCCCAATGGGGACTACTCCGCCACGGCCGAAGAGTTCAGGATGGTGAAACGGCCCTTGCTCAACAACGCCTTTGGTGCAGAAGGTCAAAAATTCAAGAATGCCAACCTTATCATGGTCACCAGTTGTTTTCCCGGTGAGGGAAAATCTTTTTGCACCCTCAATCTGGCCATGAGCTTTGCCATGGAAATGGATCGAACCGTGTTGCTGGTGGATGCGGATGTCTCCAAACCTACCATGTTGAATGTGCTGGGCATCGAGGCTGAGAAAGGGTTGCTCGACCTGTTGGAAGACAAGGATCTCAATCCGGCCGATGTCCTAATCAAAACCAGCGTTCCCAATCTCACTTTGTTGCCCGCAGGGCGACGCAATGCCAATGCCACTGAATTGCTGGCCAGCGAAACCATGGCTCGGCTGCTGGACGATCTGGCGCATCGCTACCCTGACCGGGTGATCCTTTTTGACTCACCGCCCCTGTTGGTGACGACGGAGTCCAGCGTTCTCTCCACGCACATGGGACAGATCGTGATGGTCATTGAAGCGGGGAAAACGCCCCAGCCCGCCATCAAGGCGGCCTTGGGGATGTTGTCCTCATGCGCGTATGTGGGCCTGCTGCTAAACAAGACGCAGACCCATCTTGGATTCGACAAATACGGCTATGGGTATGGATATGGCTATGGCCGGTCCTGAGGCCCAAAGCGTGGCGCAAACCTTTTCCCGGCTGATCGTCGCAGGCTTTTTGAGCTACGGCGCCTCCGCTCTGGCGGTGGATGAGGCCGCTGACACCGCAGCAGCTCCCGCTGTCGAGCCAGAAGTCTATCACGGCCCTGGACAGGAAAATGGGCAAGACCCTGGGGCTACCACAGGCTTCAAAGTGGCCCACGGTTGGACCGTCACCCCAAGAATCAACGCCACAGAAACCTACACAGACAACATGTTCCTGGCACCCAGCGGGCAGGAAGCAGCTGGGTTCATTACCCAGTTGATGCCGGGCATCAACATTCTAGGCCAGGGTGACCGCTATAACCTCAACCTGGACTATGCGCTGCAAGACCTGATCTATGACAACTATGGGTGGCAGCATACGTATTACAACCAGTTGAATGCGACTGGCAACTTTGAACTGGTTAAAAAAACCTTCTTTGTGGACGCCGGGGCCTCCATCAGTCAGCAGCCCCTGACCCCTTTGGGCCCCGTGAGCGTTAACAGCGCCAACCTGTCGGGCAACGTCATCAATACCACGACAGAATCCATCAGCCCCTACCTGGTTCATCAGTTTGGTACTTTTGCCAATGCGCAAGCCCGCTGGACCCACGTTAACAGCACCTTCGAC
>DAICZS010000082.1 GCA_027311025.1 Ferrovaceae bacterium | reverse complement strand
GACCTGCGTCACCACATTGTCGAGAAAGGCGCGATCATGGCTGACCAGAAACAGGGTTCCGGTGTACTCCGCCAGCAGCGACTCCAGCAGGTCCAGCGTTTCGATGTCGAGGTCATTGGTGGGTTCGTCCAGCACCAGTACGTTGGCAGGCTGGGTAAACAGGCGTGCCAGCAGCAGCCGATTGCGCTCGCCACCCGAAAGGGATTTGACCTTGGCGCGAACGCGTTCGGGCGGAAACAGAAAATCGCCCAGATAGCTCACCACATGCTTGCGCACCCCGTTGATTTCCACAAAATCGGCGCCAGGACTGATGGTGCTGGCCAGTGTCGCCTCAGGGTCCAGCTGTGCGCGCAGCTGGTCGAAATAGGCAAAGGTGAGTCGCGTGCCCAGTCGCACCGTACCACCATCGGGGGCGCGCTCACCCAGCAGCACCCGCAGCAGCGTGGTTTTGCCGGCGCCGTTGGGACCGATGAGGCCGATCTTGTCGCCACGGATGATGCGCGTGGAATAATCCTTCACCAGCACGCGGTCATCGAAGCGAATGGACACATGATTGAGTTCCGCTACCAGTTCACCCGAGCGATCACCCGTGGCCAGCGCCATGCGCACATTGCCCAGTTGTTCGCGACGGGCTGCGCGGGCCACGCGCAACGCCTCGAGTCGCCGCACCCGGCCTTCATTACGCGTGCGGCGCGCCTCGATGCCCTTGCGAATCCAGACCTCTTCCTGCGCCAGCACTTTGTCGAATTTGGCCTGAACCGTGGCTTCAGCCGCCAGTTGTTCGGCCTTGCGTCGCTGGTACTCGGCAAACGATGCGCCAAAAGCACTCAATCGTCCCCGGTCCAGTTCCACGATCCGGGTAGCCACCCGGTCCAGAAACTGGCGATCATGGGTGACGAAGACGAGGCTGCCGCCAAAACCGCGCAACAGGTCTTCCAGCCATTCAATGGCGGCAATGTCGAGATGGTTGGTGGGTTCGTCCAGCACCAGCAGATCCGGCTCGGCCACCAGTGCGCGGGCCAGGGCGACGCGTTTTTTCCATCCTCCGGAAAGTTCTGAAATGCGGCGCTCGGGCGTGAGGCCCAGTTGCGACAGGACCATGTCCACCTTGTAGTGTTGGGCCCAGTCCTCCACGGCCACCACGCCCTGGGACACCACCTCAAACACGGTGTCGTCATCGTTGAGCAAGGGCTCCTGGGGCACATAACCCATTTTCAGGCCGGGCGCTTTCCAGAGGATGCCATCATCGAGCTTCGCCTCTTCCACCAGCACCTTGAGCAGGGTGCTTTTGCCCCCGCCATTACGGCCAATGAGCCCCACGCGCTCTGCCGCATCGACGATGAATTCCACATCATCGAGCAGCGGGTGGTGACCAAAGGCCAGGAAAGCATGGGACAGCGTGAGCAAGGGCATGATGGGTGAATCGCTTAGAAAAATTCGTAGGCCACCCGCAAAATGACGGTTCGGTCGGGCGCCCCGTGGTTGATGCCGTAGAGCAGTGCCGTACTGTACTCCAGTTCATCCCCGTGACCCAAGTGGCGCTCACCGGAAAAGGCGGGGCCCAGCTGATGCGCGTCATCTGCAGGGCGGTAATAGGCCTCGATGCCCGGAACGATGGCGCTCTCGATCTTGTAGCCCGCGCTGTAGGCCGAGCGGAAATTGTACTTTCCGCTGGCTGGCCCGCCCAGATCCTTTTGCCAGATCAGATTGAGCCGCTGGATGAAGTGCCCGCTCTGCTTTTCCAGCAAGGGACCAAACTCCACGCCGTCCGGCAATCCCGCCTGCTGGTTGTGGATGTAGGATGCCACGAACCCGGGGTCCACCCAGTATTCGCCAGGCGCGGCCAGCTGGAAAATGTTTTCGAATTCCTGTCCTGACAGGCGCGTTCCCATGAGCGGATCGTGGCTGAATTCGCCCACATAGACCTCGGCTTTCCACCAGGAAGTGAAGGTATGCGCCACGGCCAGCTCGAAAGCGCCGACTCCGTTGAGGGCGGCGCGGCCATCGCTGAAGTTGTAGCCGCGCAGTTCCACTTCGGACTGGCCCTGGGTGACATGGGGTGAATACACGATGAAATCGTCGTCTGCCTGTGCCGCGAGGGACAGTATGCCCAGCAGAAAAACGGCGACAACCTTCCCTGGCACGCACCGTGCCCGAAACCTTCCAAAAACGAGGCGCATGCTACATGGACCTCCTGCGAGGCCGGTACATCAGCGCCAGGATCACCAGCAGCGTTGCCAGGTAGAACACGATCTGAATGCCGGAAGGGCGCGCCGTATAACCCACCAGCACATGCAGCAGTTGTCCGGACAGGCTGTTCTGGTCCAGCAGGTGGCTGGTGTTCCAGATGCCGTGGCCCAGCGCGGGCAACCAGCCCGCCTGGTTAAGAAATCCGGCAGCCTGCGCCGAAAGACCTGCGGCCAGGAACAGGATCAGCCAGCTCGTCACGCCAAAGAAATGACGCACGGGAATGCGCAACAGGCCTCGATACAGCAGCACCCCAGCCAGCACGCCAGCGGCAATTCCCACCAGCGCCCCCATCCCCATGCCGGAAGATTCGGCGCCTCCCGCAGCGATGGCCCACAAAAACAGGACGGCCTCAGAGCCCTCACGCATGACGGCCATGGCCGTCACCAGCAGCAATGCCGTCAACGGCTTGCTGCCGGATTCCACCTCAGCACCCACAGCATTGAGTTCGGCCCGCAGCTCACGCGCATGGGTTGCCATCCACACGTTATGCCAGGTCAGCATCCCCACCGCCGTGAGCAAAATGCCCGCGTTGAGCAGCGCCTGGCCATCTCCGGAGAGCAGGGAAGAGGCCGTGGATGCGAGGTAGGCCACGCCAGCCGCACCCAGCAGGCCGAAGCCCACGCCGCCACTGACCCAGCGTCCCCGATGGGCAATGCCACGGCTTGCACCCAGCACGATGGCAATGAGCAGCGCCGCCTCCAGCACTTCGCGAAACAGGATGATGGCTGTGGCGAGCATGCTAACGCCCTCCCGTCGCAGG
>DAICZS010000081.1 GCA_027311025.1 Ferrovaceae bacterium | reverse complement strand
CCTCGGTGGCGGGGTTCTGGCTGAAGAAGGGCATGATGGGGCTCCGGGTGGAGAGTGTTACAGAAAACAGGAAAGAATAGCGCAGGCGCCAGGCTGCTGACAACTTTCCGAGTCATCTGCCGGTCAAAAAAACGTCATGAAAATGAAATCAAAAGTGGAGACAATCGCGCAATTCATCACCCGAGTTTCCAGAACATGAACCTGACCCACCTGATTGATCTTGCCAACGACTCCGGCGGGACGCTGTACCTCATGCTGGTGCTGTTGACCCTGGCACTGACCGTCATCATTGAGCGCAGCCGTTACCTGTCCAACATGCTGGAAGCCGGGGATCACCTGATCCGGCTGCTGCGCACCAGGCAGGGCGAGGGGCATTTGGGACTGATGGAGTTTTCACAGAAGCATCCAAAACTGCCGCACCTGAACCTGATCGATGCGGCAGCCGGCGCACCAGCCGCAATACGATCGGACCGGGGTTCCATGGACAGCACCCTGGAAGAAGCCGTGATGCATGAAGTGCCCAAGCTGGACCGCTCGCTCTGGTTGCTTGACACCATTATCACCCTGGCCCCGCTGCTGGGTTTGTTTGGCACCATCCTGGGCATGTTCAATGCGTTCAGCGTGTTGGGCGAGGGCCAGAGTGCGGCAACCGAGATTACCTCGGGTATTGCCGAGGCCTTGCTGGCAACGGCTTCCGGATTGGTGGTGGCCATGATTGGACTGGTGTTTTTCAACAGCCTCAATTCAAGAATCCGCCTGGTGATCCACCAGATGGAAACCCTCAAGGTCATGATCCTAAATCGCGCGGATACGACGATTCAACGCAACCTGCAATCGGCCGCCTAGTTCATGCGCTATCTCCAGGAGCGGCGGGCCCGCATCGAGATCATTCCGATGATCGACATCATGCTGTTTTTATTGGTGTTTTTTGCCATGTTGATGTTGAAGATGATCCCCACCTCAGGGCAGGTCACGAAGTTGCCCACCAGCAGCACTGCAGAATTATTGCCTGCACCCAAGTTGCTGGTGGAGCTGGCCGAGGACGGCACGGTGCGCGTGGACCATGCGCCCATCGGGCTGCAGGAATTGACGGCGCGACTCAAGGCGTTGGGCAGCAAGACTGCAGTCACCATTGCCGGAAGCCAGGAAGTGGCCTTGCAAAAAGTGATGGCCGTGCTGGATGCCGTCAAGGCGTCGGGCGTGTCCCAAATAGCCATTGCCGCGCGTCGTGTCCAGTAGCGGGGTGCTTGCAGGCCCCCATCCCCTGGGTGCTGCGCAAAATGATGGCCTCAAAGCCCTGGCGCTGGCGGTGTTGCTGGAGCTCTTCCTGCTGGGTTTTGCCGCCTTCGTCTATACCTCGGGCATCCTTCGCGCTGCACCGGTCACGAAGGACTCGGTGGTGTTGCAACTCAGCAACCTTGCACCGGAACCCATTCCACCCGCACCGCCGCCGCCCAGGAAAGTCGAAAAGCGATCACCCGAACCCAGAAAGGTCCCTGCGCCACTTCCGCAGCCTGCGCCAATTACAGAATCACCCGTGGCCCAGAATGCCGCACCTTCTCCCTTTGCTGAAAAGCCGGCTCCAAGCCCGCCAACCCAGCCGCCCCGTCCGACGGAAGCTGATGTACTGGCGGATTACACGGCTAAAATCCGCAATGCCGTGCAGTCGGCCCTGGTTTTTCCGAAGGCGGCCGAGGCGCGACATGACACCGGACGCACGCGTGTGGAATTCCGTTTGTATCAGGGCCAGCAAAGCGGTGCCCGGGTGATCGTATCCAGCGGCATTAACATGTTTGATCGGGCCGCACTGCAAGCTGTGCAGGATGCAAGCTATCCTCAGCCCCCGGAGGGTTATCGGGAACAGGTGCGGGTGCTTCAGGTCTGGGTCGAGTTCAAACGGTAGCGGCCCGTGCGGCTTCACATCTTCAAGGCAATCATCGGGCTGCTCCTGTCAGGCTGGGTGCATCAGGCGAGTGCCGGTTCTGAAATTTCATCCTATGTGGTCCTGGGCCCGCAGGGGCAGCCCATCGTCCGGGTGGTGACGCATGAGCCGACTTGCCCGATCCTGGTGGTGAACGGTCTTCGCAAGGATATGCACACGCGCGCTGAACCCCGGAACATGGCGCTTTCACCAGAGCGACCAGCGGTTTTTCCCGTGCGGGTTTGTGAAATGGTCCTGCCCTCGGCAGGCACCGAGGCCTGGCTCAATGGCAGGAAACTTCCGGCTGCAAAGGTTGTAACCCAAAAAATTGTATTGTTGGGAGATACCGGCTGCCGTTTGAAGCGGCCCGCAGCCTTTCAGTCCTGTAATGACACTAGGGTCTGGCCCCTGGCGCAGGTGGCACTGAGTGCGGCAGCAGAAAAACCTGACCTCGTGATCCATGTGGGGGACTATCATTACCGTGAAAGCCCCTGTTTGTCGGAAGGTTGCGCCAACAGTCCTTCAGGTTATGGGTCGGACACCTGGGAGACCGATTTTTTTGTACCCCTGCGCCCCTTATTGCAGGCTGCACCCTGGGTTTTTGCGCGGGGCAATCATGAGTCCTGCGCGCGCGCAGGACAAGGTTGGTTCAGGTTTCTTGATCCCCGGGCCTTCGATCCGCAACACGCATGTGATGAGCCCGGGCAGATGGTTGGCGATTACACGGCGCCTTACGCAGTGCCGCTCAGCCCCCAACACCAACTGATTGTGTTTGACTCGGCTGCAGCGTCAGAAAAAACCGGCGACACAGGCGCGACAGATGAAGCGGCCTTTGCGCAGCAGTTTGAGCAGGTCGCAGCACTCGCCAGGTCACGACCCTACAACTGGCTGATGTTGCACCATCCCGTGCTGGGTTATGGCTATCTGTCGCAAGCAGGGTACCTGAAGGGAAACCCCACGCTGGTCACTGCGCTGCAATCATTGCATTTCCCGGCGTTCTTTCCGGAGGGCATTCAGTTAACCCTGCAAGGCCACATCCACACCTTTGAGCTCAACAGCTTTCAAGGGCCTGAGCCCATGACACTGATCACGGGATTTGGCGGTTCGCTACTGGAACCGCAGTTTCCCAAGGAGCTTCCCCGTCCCTTCCAGTTTGCGCCAGGGGTGATTTTGGCTGAAACCCAATCGGAGCAGCAGTTTGGGTACACGGTGCTGGAGCAACGCGACGGGCACTGGACCCTTGTGGAAAAGGATGTGGAAGGCCATCCCCGCCTGCGCTGCGAATTGCAACTGGAACAGGCCCCTTACGAATTTGTCTGCACCCCTTCAGCGTCACAGGTCCATTCAAACTAATTCACGGTTTTGCAATATTTCGCACATTTTGTTGTAACTTTTCTGCCGAATAATCACCCCCATTCTCTGGCGCGCCTGTGCATGCT
>DAICZS010000080.1 GCA_027311025.1 Ferrovaceae bacterium | reverse complement strand
TGCCATCGGAATGCGCCAAGTGCCACTACACCTGATCCCCCCTCTGAAAAAAGACATAAAGAATGAATATTGGTATGCACAGTGGCGTTGTCGCGGCGCTAGCGGCAGCAATCCTGTTTGGTGTGAGCACCCCTCTGGCTAAATTGCTCCTGGGTTACATGAGTCCTTGGCCATTGGCTGCGTTGCTCTATCTCGGATCGGGCATCGGATTATGGATCGTGCGTCGTTTTCGTCGTATGCCAGCAGCACATTTCGAAAGTGGAGACTGGCAATGGCTGGTAGCAGCGATTGTGGCCGGCGGAATGATTGGGCCTGTATTGTTGATGCTTGGTCTTTCTGCGATGCCGGGGTCGGGTGCATCACTTCTGTTGAATGCAGAGGGAATATTTACGACACTGATGGCCTGGTTTGTATTCAAAGAAAATTTCGATCGCCGCATCGCGTTGGGCATGATTGCCATCGTCGCTGGAACTATGGTCTTGAGTTTTCCGCAGGAGATGCATTTTTCGGAGGCATGGCCCTCACTGGCCGTATTGGGCGCCTGCCTTGCCTGGGCCATCGATAACAATCTCACTCGTAAAGTGTCCCTATCTGACGCATCATTTATTGCAATGACCAAGGGATTGGTGGCAGGCATGACCAATCTCGTGCTGGCACTCCTGACAACAACTCATGCTCTCTTGCCTGGCATTGGGATCGTGGTCTCTGCAATGCTATTGGGATTCGCCAGTTATGGCATGAGCCTCACCTTGTTTGTTATCAGTCTGCGCCAACTTGGTACTGCACGTACCGGTGCGTATTTCTCCGTTGCGCCTTTCTTCGGGGCATTGCTCTCCATTGTACTACTTGGTGAATCGATAACGACGCCTTTACTCATGGCTGGAGCACTGATGGCACTGGGTACCTGGCTGCATCTGACCGAGCGTCATGAACACCGACACACGCACGAAGAGATGGAACACGACCATGCGCATATTCATGATGAACATCACCAGCATGTACACGATTATCCGGTGGCCCCTGGTACCAAACACCGCCATCTGCATCGCCATGAACCACTGACACACGATCACCTGCACTTTCCGGATGCGCATCACCGACATCGGCATTAGCCTCTCTAAACATGCGCCGTGCAATGGTCCTGCCTTTCGCCAAGTACGAATCCCACTCTTGGTAAATATCACTCCAGCCAGCCCCCGGTGTCAGGGAAGATGTCGCGTCACCCGAGTTGATTTAATTTTGGACTGGGGGCGGAAAGTGAACGGAGATGAGCGGATATTCTGAGGAGCGCAAGACGGCGGTGTTGAGGAAATTATTGCCACCGATGAACCTGAGTGTTGCGGAGGTATCGAGACAGGAAGGGATCTCAACGGTTACCCTGTATGCTTGGCGAAACAAGGTGAAGTCAGAGGGGGTTCCAGTGCCAGGATCGGTGAAAGGGGCGGACGATTGGTCTGCGGAAGCGAAGTTGGCGGTGGTGATTGAGACGGCGGGGCTGTCAGAGATCGAATTGAGCCGTTATTGTCGCGAGAAGGGGATTTATGTGGAGCAGGTGCGCACCTGGCATCAGGCAGCCCTCCATGGCCAGCATGATGCCAAGGTGTCGCGTCAGGCAGAGCGACAGCAGTCGAGAGAGGACCAGAAGCGGATCAAGCAACTGGAACGGGAACTGAATCGAAAAGAGAAGGCGTTGGCGGAAGCCGCGGCATTGCTGGTATTAGGAAAAAAAGTAGAGGCGATTTGGGGTGTGCAAAAGGAAGACTAATCAGCACCTCGGATCGCCAGGAAATGATGAAACTGATAGATGAAACTGTAGAGGCAGGGGCTCGCAGGCATAAGGCTTGCGAGATCTTGGGGCTCAGCCTGCGTACCTTGCAGCGCTGGCAGATCAGGCCGGAAGATGGGCGAGCAGAAGCAGTTCGCCCGGAACCTTCGAACAAGTTGTCTGAAGAAGAACGGGAAGAGATTTTGAATGTGATTAACCAGCCTGAATATGCCAGTTTACCGCCCACCCAGATCGTGCCGCGTTTGGCTGATCAGGGGAGGTACCTGGCTTCTGAATCTTCCTTTTACCGAGTTATGGCAGAGGCACAACAGAACCACCGCCGAGGGCGATCCCAGACGCCCAGACGGGTAGCATTGCCTACCACGCATACAGCCACAGGGCCCAATGAAGTCTGGTCTTGGGATGTAACGTATCTCCCCACGAAGGTACGTGGAAAGTATTTCTACCTGTATTTGTTTGAAGACATTTACAGCAGAAAAACAGTCGGTTGGGAGGTTTACCCTGAGGAGTCTGGAGTATTGTCAGCCGGGTTGGTGCAGAGGGCGGTGATGGCTGAGCAGTGCTGGCGCAAACCTCTGATCTTGCATTCCGATAATGGGGCTCCGATGAAGTCGTCGACGATGCTGCAGAAACTTTATGATCTGGGGATCACCCCTTCCAGGGGACGGCCCCGTGTCAGTGACGATAACCCGTTTTCCGAATCGCTGTTTCGGACCCTGAAGTACTGTCCGCAATGGCCCTCTGACGGGTTTGCAGACATAGAGGCGGCACGGGTTTGGGTACAGGAGTTTGTGCGGTGGTATAACAACGAACATCGTCACAGTCGGATTCGATTTGTGACCCCCTCACAGCGACACCGGAGGGAAGATTGTGGGATACTGGCCAAGCGTCATGAGGTATATCAGGCAGCCAAGGAAAAGAAGCCACAACGCTGGTCAGGGGCTACCCGTAACTGGGAGCCTGTAGGTGCTGTCCAATTGAATCCGGAACGACAAGTTCGGTTGGCGGCTTAAGATGGTTGAGGCGACAGAAACCCTGAAAGACGCCGACGGCCCCTACATCACCCTTGATACCAAGGAAGGTCCAAAAATTATCCGGATGAGCCGAGCTGAACGACGGGAGCGGGGGCTGCTCAAGGAAGATGGTGCGCGTATCAGTGAACGGGCGCGTCGCGCTGAAATAAATATCGGGGACGATCATTCGTTTCAGTCATGGGCATCCAAGGAACCGGCGCAGGATCTCAAGAAGGTTCTGCAACAGCCTGAAGTGACCTGGCAGGATGCGCATCACTGTCTCGCACAGCATGGCGTTTCGATCCAGCCGAAAGGATCAGGAATGATCGTGACTACGACAAAACCACAACCGAGACCAAGTAAGGGAGCAATAGGCTCCCTTACTTTTCATTAATTGCGGAAACTTAATTTCTTTGAACTATCTGTAACCACTTGATTTATTGGTAGGCCGTGCGGGATTCGAACCTGCGACCAACGGATTAAAAGTCCGCTGCTCTACCAACTGAGCTAACGACCCAAACTGACTAACGTAGCCCGAAATTATCACCCAAAAAACCATTGCTGTCAATGCTGACGAAGACGGGCCTTGGCTTTTTGCGCAGCCGAACTGTCTGGATACTTG
>DAICZS010000007.1 GCA_027311025.1 Ferrovaceae bacterium | reverse complement strand
GGTCACGCCAGCAAGTTTTCGGATGCAAAGCGCATGCCCCTGGGTAGCGATGGGCGAGAGTACGGCTGAAATGCGCATGTTGGAGAATGCAGCATCGAACAGGGTTTCTCCAGCGCGTTTGCCCACCTCGCGATCCGTCATGGTTGCGAGAATTTGAATGACATTGCGTGCATCGTTACTGGAGAATCGACAATTTGTTTTTTCCAGACAGCCTTCGCGCTCAATCCAGACATTGTCCTCACCATTAACCATGACTTCGCGAATGGAAGAGTCTTCCAGCAAAGGCATCAGCCTGGAGAAGGCATCCTGGAGCATCATTGCCAGATGCTCGTTCATGTCATTATTCATGACGAGGATGCTACCGTCGTTCGCGCCTGCGACAGGCACAAACAACATCAGGATTTTAGGGTTTTAGGAAGGCTGGGCTGCAGTGTGATACTGAATGGATGCGCGTCTTGCGTGACACAGCAGCTCATAGGCCACCGTGCCGGCGTGCTGGGCCACGGTGCTGACAGCCACCTGGGTACCCCAAAGCTCAACGGGGGCTCCGGGTTGAATGTGTGGCGCGTCGGTGAGGTCCACGGTAATCATGTCCATGGAAACGCGTCCAATGAGCGGCACCAGCGTCCCTGAAACGGCCACGGGCGTGCCCTGGATGGCGCTGCGCGGATAACCATCCGCGTAACCACAGGGAATGACGCCCACCCGGGTGGGACGCGTTGCCCTGAACAGGCTGCCGTAACCCACGGCCTCGCCTGGTGCAATCGTGCGGATGACGGTCATTTCAGAGACCAGTCGCATTACGGGCTGCAGTGTCGCGCGCGGGGCAATGCCAGGCACGCCAGGATCGATACCGTACAGCATCAGCCCCGGACGGGCCCAGTCGCCGCGCGCAGCAGGGTGTCCCAGGATGGCACCTGAGTTACACAGGCTGGTGGAAACGGCCAGCCCTTGTGTGGCGTCGCGAAACCGCCGCAATGGCTCGTCGAGCACACTCTCGATGGGGTCGTCCGCATTGGCAAAGTGGGTCATGACGGTGATCTCACCCACCTGTGCGTTCGCGCGCAGCCTTGCGTGAACGGCATGCAGCTCATCTGGTTGAAACCCCAGCCGGTGCATGCCGGTATCGAGCTTGATCCAGACCGGCGTGGGTGCCGGAAAAGATGTGTTCAGTAGCACTTCGACCTGCCAGAGCGTGTGGACGACGGGGGTGAGGCGATGGGCTACCACTTCGCGCATCTCGTCGGCACTGAACACGCCTTCCAGCAACACGATGGGCCCCGCGATGCCCGCCTGGCGCAAGCGGAGCGCTTCTTCCGTCGAGGCTACCGCATAGCCGTCTGCCACGTCCTGCAGCGCATGGGCACATGCCTCATCCCCGTGGCCATAGGCATTGGCCTTGATGACGGCCAATAGCCTTCCGCCGTGCAAACGCCGTGCCGTCTTGAAGTTATTGACCAGATGGTCGAGATGAATGTGGAAACGCGTGGGGCGAGCCATGTCGATCAAAGCGCACAGTGGGCACGCAGCAGTGCCCAAATATGCGCATAATAGCGACTTTTTCCCTCCTCTGGCGGCTTTTCATGACCACACCGGCATTGTTCAAGGCGCCCTTCTGGCTGACCAATCGTCATGCCCAAACCCTTTACGGAGCCTTGTGGGTACCTGCAGAACGCCCCCCGTGGCGGCGTGAGCGCTGGAACAGTCCGGATGGAGATTTCATCGACATAGACCGCCTTGACGGTGCGTATGACGCGCCGACACTGGTCATTTTTCATGGCCTGGAGGGCAGCACGGATTCCCGCTACGTACGGATGCTGGCCATGCACGCATACCGGACAGGATGGCATGTGGTTGCCCCCAATTTCAGGGGATGTAGCGGAAGCATGAATCTTTTGCCGCGCTCCTACTACGCGGGAGACAGCGCCGAAATCCAGTGGATCCTGACGCGCGCCCGTGGCACCCAAGGCCCAGCGAGCCTTCATGCAGTGGGCGTGTCTCTGGGCGGCAACATGCTGCTGAAATGGCTGGGCGAACAGGGAAAGCAGGCCCAAGCCCTCCTCACCAGCGCCGCAGCCGTAGCGGCACCCCTGGATTTGCACGCAGTGGGCGATCATCTGGCCCAGGGATTCAACCAGGTTTACACCAACCACTTTCTGACCACGCTCAAACAAAAGGCACGTGCCAAGTTCATTCAATACCCGGGCCTGTTTGATCTTGATGCCACGCTCAAGGCCCGGAACCTGCGAGAGTTTGATGACCACTTCATTGCTCCCCTGCATGGCTTTGCCAATGTGGATGACTACTGGACCCGCTGCAGCAGCAAGCCCTGGTTGTCCCGCATCCAGGTTCCCACCCTGTTGCTTGCTGCCCGGGACGACCCCTTCGTTCCCGAGTGGGTGCTGCCCCCGCGACAACAGTGTTCTGACCAGGTCACCCGGGATTTTCAGTTCCAGGGAGGACACGTGGGATTCGTCTCCGGGCGTTTTCCAGGTCAGGCAACCTGGATGCCGCAACGGGTGATGCATTTTTTTCAGGACGCAGCCACCGGCTCATGATATTGGTTTGGGCAGTTATGAGATAATCGCCGGTCAAAAAATACACTGCATCGCAAAAAAACGGGGAGCGCATGAATTCCAGAAACCCATACTCGATTCTCTTCAGAACCCTCTTCGCCTCAGGCGGCCTCGCACTCGCCCTCTGTGCCCATGCTGCTGACGACTACGTCATCTATTCGCCACGCGTCACGCAAGGTGAGACTGAAGTGGAACTGCGCGGTTTCAACACGCGCGATGCCAACCCGGACATCAACCAGACCGGCATGTTTGGAGCGGCCATTGCCTACTCTCCCACCTCCTGGTGGAAGACCGAGTTTTACAACGGTCCATTTGTCTACGGCCCTGCCATCGCAGGCACCAACTACAGCGGTTGGGAATGGGAAAACTTTTTTCAACTGGCACCCCATGGCACTTATTGGGCTGACGTTGGTTTTCTGGCAGCCTATGTCCGTAATAACCAGGCCGGTATTTCCAACTCGCTTGAGCTGGGACCGCTGCTGGAAAAGGAAACCGAGGAAACCCTGCAGCGGCTCAACCTGATCTGGGAGAAACAGGTGGGCGTGGACCTGGTGGGCAAGTTCAATTTTCGCGCCACTTACATGGCCGGCTACAAGCTGGAAGATGCCTTCGTCCCCGGCATTGAAGCCTACTACCGTCCGGCAGACAACGCCCACCAGCTGGGGCCGGGCTTCTCTGGTGAGATTCACATGGGACATGAAAAAAATCTCGAGTACAGTTCAGCACTCCTGTACGGGCTCAATCAGGGGGCACCTGCCAGAACCTTCGTATTTCGGGTATCTTCAGTTTTTTGATTCCACTCCAGGAAACCTAGCGTGATACCCCCCCGAGAGATTTTCAAGGCCTACGACATTCGTGGCCTGGTGGATAAAACCCTCACCGCCGCAGGCGTGGAAGCCATCGGGCAAGCCATCGGTTCAGCAGCGCGCGCACGGGGGCTGACCCGCATTGCCATCGGCCGGGATGGCCGCCTGTCCGGCCCGGCATTGAGTGCTGCCCTCTCGGCAGGCATTCGTCGCAGCGGCGTGGACGTGGTGGATGTGGGCATGGTCACTACACCCATGCTGTATTTCGCGGCCCACGAGCTCACCCAGTCTTCAGGAGTCATGGTCACGGGTTCGCACAATCCGCCCGACTATAACGGACTGAAAATGGTTCTGGGCGGAGACACGCTTTCAGGCGACGCCATTTTATCCCTGCACGAGCGGCTACTGAAGGGAAACCTGGCCACCGGGCAGGGACAGTCCAGCACGGCTGACATCGCCGAGCGTTATATGGAACGCGTGGTGGGAGGAGTATCCCTGGCGCGCCCGATGAAGGTGGTTCTGGACTGTGGCAACGGCATTCCGGGACGCTTTGCTCCGGCCCTGTTCCGTCGCCTGGGTTGCACGGTGGTGGAGTTGTTCTGCGACGTGGATGGCCACTTCCCCAATCACCATCCCGATCCTTCGCAGCCTGAAAACCTCAAGGATCTTCAAGCCGCGCTGGCCAGGGGTCAGGGTGAAATCGGCCTGGCTTTTGACGGCGATGGAGACCGCCTGGGGGTTGTCACCCGCAGCGGCCATGTCATTTTTCCGGACCGCCAGTTGATGCTGTTTGCCGCAGACGTGCTGTCGCGCAATCCGGGAGCGGAAATCATTTTTGACGTGAAATGTACCCGGAACCTGTTCCGGTGGATTCTCGATCATGGCGGCAAGCCCACACTCTGGAAGACAGGACACTCCCTGATCAAGGCCAGGATGAAGGAAACCGGCGCGCTTCTGGCGGGTGAAATGAGCGGACACACCTTTTTCAAGGAACGCTGGTATGGGTTTGACGACGGACTCTACGCCGGCGCACGGTTGCTTGAAATCCTGAGCCGGGTTGCTGACGTGGAAGGTGCCCTCGACGGATTGCCCGATGCCGTCACGACGCCCGAGCTCCAGATTCGGTTGAGTGAAGGTGAAAATTTTGCCGTGATTGCAGAGCTGCAACGCACAGGTCAATTTGAAGGGGCCCGGGACATCATCACCCTCGATGGTGTTCGCGTGGAATATGCCGACGGCTTTGGCCTGGCGCGTTCCAGCAACACCACGCCGGTGGTCGTGATGCGATTTGAGGCGGATACCCAGGAAGCACTGGAACGCATCCAGCAGGACTTCAAACGGCAGATCCTGAAAATCAAACCAGACGCTGTCCTGCCTTACTGATCCGCCCTTGCAAGCAGGCAAACGGCCTGGGCGGCGATGCCCTCACCACGGCCGGTAAAACCCAGCCCTTCGGTAGTGGTTGCCTTGATGTTGATGGCTGCTGCAGGAAGTTCCAGATCTGAGGCCAGGTGGGCCACCATTGCGGCAATGTGGGGCGCCATGCGTGGGGCCTGCGCGATGATGGTGGCATCCACATTGACTGGCGTGAATCCGGCCGTACGGACCAGTGCCGCGACATGGCGCAGCAACACCCTGCTGTCTGCATTCTTGTATGTCGCATCATGGTCCGGAAAGTGACGGCCAATGTCGCCCAGTGTAGCCGCGCCAAGCAGGGCATCACAAATGGCATGCAACAGGACGTCCGCATCTGAATGTCCCTCCAGTCCCAGGGCGTAGGGGATTTCAACGCCGCCAATGATGAGGCGACGTCCCGGAACCAGCGCATGAACGTCAAAACCCTGGCCAATTCTCATGGTGACTCCTGAAGTTTTATCCTGGCGGTGAGAACCCCCTCTGCCAACTGCAAATCGGTAGGATAAGTCACCTTGATGTTGGTGGACTCACCCATGACCAGCAATGGCGCATAACCCATGGCCTCCATGGCAGAAGACTCGTCGGTATGGGAACGGGACTGTCTTAGGGCCTGATGCAACAGGCCATAGCGAAACATCTGCGGTGTCTGGGCGGCCCACAATGCATCGCGACTGACGGTTTCCAGAACATGGTTGTTGCCATCCTGACGCTTGAGGGTATCTGCCACCGGTACCGCAAGCAGTCCCCCCACCGCGTCAGCCATCACGGTATCCAGCAATCGCGCCAGTGCGTTGCGCGACAGGCAGGGGCGCGCCGCATCGTGAACCAGCACCCAATCGTCAGGACCCAGCACTGAGTGCAACGCATCGAGTGCATTCAAAACGGTTTCGGCCCGGGTTTCACCTGCATGGGCGAGTGGGCGAACGCGCCCTTCCCACTGGCTCCACGCCAGCCCGTCGTGTTGCCCGGAAGCAAGCACCACGTATACTGTTTCAACTCGGGGGTCCTGCAGCAGGGAATGGATCGCGTGAACCAGCAGCATCTGCCCGCATAGCAGGGTAAACTGCTTGGGGCGTCCGGTTCCAAAACGGGTTCCAAACCCGCCTGCCGGTAGAATGGCAACACAGCGATTCATCATTCAATGACCTTGATCCACTTCTGAACGGATGGTAACACAGCGACCTCACCGCACACTTGGGCACCTTGTACTGCGATTCCTGCTCAATGGGCCTGAACGGGTGTTTATCGCGGCTCTGACCTTGATGGTCCTGGTCGTGTTGTGGTCCTATGAACGCACCGTGGATCGCGACGGTGCCGCAATTCTTTCCCAGGCGCCCATCCTCCATCCGGTCCTCACGCTGGAGGACATGGGCGAGTTGGTGGTGGCCACGCGCCTGGGTCCGACCACCTATCTCATCCAGCCAGATGGCCGCACGGTAGGCCTTGAACATGATCTGGCCCTCAAATTTGGCGAGTACCTGGGAAAGCCCGTACGCTTTCTGGTGCTGGACAACATGAACCAGGTTCTGGAAGCAGTTCGCTCGCATCGTGCGCACATGGCAGCTGCTGCAGTGCACGTTTCCCCACAGCTCAAAGCGCAATTCGACTTCACCTTGCCCTATCAGCAAAGCCGCCCCCAGGTAGTATTCAACGCCTCCTTGACCCCTGCGCCTGAAACACCTGCTGATCTCGTAGGCAAACGGCTGGGGGTCGTTCCTGACCCGGTTCATCTGGAAATTCTGAAGCAACTCAAGTCACGTTTTCCGGGTTTGACCTGGCAGGAGTTTCCTCATGGCGATCTGGACCTTGATCTGCTGCAAAAGGTGTTTGAAGGCACCATCCATTACGCCATCAGCGACTCCAATACCATTGCCATCGCCCAAAACTACTACCCCGACCTGACTGTTGCCTTTGACCTCGGAGCTGACGAACCCATTGCATGGGCCTTTCCACATGATGCCGATATTCCGCTCCATAAGGCCGCACGCGACTACCTGGCAAGCCTGGACCGCTCGGGAGGCCTGTCGCGCGCCGTTGAACGCTATTATGGACACATCAATGCGCTCGATCACGAAGACGCCAGTACCTTTTTACAAAAAATCGTCTCCCGACTGCCGCGCTTCTCGGAGAATTTCAAACGTGCACAGGATGTCAGCAGCCTCGACTGGCGCCTTCTTGCCGCGATTGCCTATCAGGAGTCGCGCTGGGACAACGATGCCGTCTCACCAACCGGTGTACGCGGCATCATGATGCTGACGGCGGATACGGCAGACCGTCTGCACGTCAGCAACCGGATGGATCCCAACCAGGCCATACCTGGTGCCGCGCGCTATCTGCAGCAACTGAAGGAAATGATCCCCCCGCGCATCGCCGAACCGGATCGTACCTGGCTTGCCCTGGCGGCCTATAACGTGGGTTTTGCCCATCTGGAGGATGCAAGAATCCTGGCACAACGCAACAAACTCAACCCGGATTCGTGGAACGACATCAAAAAGATGTTGCCCCTGCTCAGCCTGCCCGCAGTTTATGAAACCACCAAATCAGGATTTGCGCGCGGGGGCGAGCCCGTCAATTTCGTGGAAAATATCCGGGGTTACTACGACATCCTGGTGCGTTTTGAAAAACCGCACCGCACCATGGCAGGCATGATGGGCGGCTTACCCCGCCTCATCAGTCCCTAGGCTGGCTGGCGCCCGATGACGGTAACACCGCCCATGTAGGGTTGCAACACAGCGGGGACACTTACAGTGCCGTCCGCATTCTGGTAGTTTTCCAGAACGGCGACCATTGCCCGGCCCACGGCCACACCTGATCCATTGAGGGTATGCACCAGTTCCGGCTTGTTCTTTTCATTGCGAAAGCGCGCCTGCATGCGCCGTGCCTGAAAGGCCTCGCAATTGCTGCAGGATGAAATTTCACGGAATGTGTTCTGCGCAGGCAGCCAGACTTCGATGTCATAGGTCTTGCTTGATCCTGCACCCATGTCGCCCGTGCACAACACGATGACTCGGTAGGGTAACCCCAACAATTGCAGTATCTTTTCGGCATGGCCCGTCAACTCTTCCAATGCCGCGTAGGAGTGCTGGGGATGGACGATCTGCACCAACTCGACCTTGTCGAATTGATGCTGGCGAATCAGCCCGCGCACATCCTTGCCATACGAGCCCGCCTCTGAACGAAAACAGGGGGTATGCGCCGTCAGCCGCATGGGCAGGTCTGCCTCCTGAAGGATGACATCGCGCACCACATTGGTAAGCGGAACCTCGGCGGTGGGAATCAGATAATGTTTGCCCTGATCACCTCGCGGAACCGAAAACAGGTCGGCTTCAAATTTGGGCAGTTGTCCTGTGCCGCGCAGGGTCTCTGCGTTGACCATGTAGGGCACATACATTTCGGTGTAACCATGGTCACGGGTATGCGTGTCGAGCATGAACTGCGACAGGGCACGATGCAATCGTGACAGATCGCCTTTCAGAATTGAAAAACGTGCCCCGGAGAGTTTGCTGGCTGTTTCAAAGTCCAGAAGTCCCAACCCTTCTCCCAGCGCCACATGGTCCTTGACCTCAAAATCAAAGGTGCGCGGCGTTCCAAATCGACGCACTTCGACGTTGTCGGACTCGGATTTTCCCACGGGCACCGAGGCATGTGGCAGGTTTGGAAAATCCAGCAAAAACGCTTCCAGCCTGGCCTGGATATCATTCAGGCTGGCCTCATCCGCTGCAAGGGTCTCGTTGATCCTGGCCACTTCCTGCATCTGCACATGGGTATCCTCGCCCTTTGCCTTGGCCTGTCCAATAGCCTTTGAAGCCTGATTGCGCTCTGACTGCAAGGTTTGGGTACGCACCTGAATGTGCTTGCGCTCCTCTTCCATGGCACGAAAACGTCCCGCGTCAAACTTGAAGCCGCGAGTGGCGAGGCGTGCTTCGACCTGATCCAGATCCGTACGCAATAATTGTATGTCCAACATAGGGAAGGTCCTCTCTAACAGGGGTCTAGCGCGACGTGGGCCGACGTTCCAGCAATGCTTGCGCCAGCGTTCCGCTGTCCACGTATTCCAGTTCACCGCCCACGGGTACGCCCCGGGCGATGCGGGTGACCCGAAGGCCCTTGGGGCGCAGCAATTCGCTGATGGCATGCGCGGTAGCTTCGCCTTCGGCGGTAAAATTGGTAGCCAGGATGACTTCTTCCGTCACGCCGTCAGTGGCGCGGTCCAATAGCCTGTCCAGCCTGATTTCCTGTGGCCCGATGCCATCCAGTGGCGAAAGGCGGCCCATGAGCACGAAATACATACCCCGATAGGCATGGGTCTGCTCCATCATGAGCAGATCGGCAGGTGTTTCGATGACGCATAACAAACGCGCATCCCGTCTCTCGGAATTGCACAGTTCGCACAGGGTGGCTTCGGTGAAATTGTTGCACTGAACGCAATGCTGTATGGTTTGCAGCGCTTCGGATAGCGCCTGAACCAGGGTTCCTGCTCCGACACGGTCACGTTGCATCAGATGAAAGGCCATGCGCTGTGCAGACTTCGGTCCGACACCTGGCAAACAACGCAGTGCCTCTATGAGGGTTTCGAGTCGCGAAGGGGTGGTCACACTCACAACCGGTTCAGAAGGGCAGCTTGAGTCCCGGGGGCAGTCCCATGCCCGCCGTGAAACCACCCATGCGTTCCTGCGTGGCCGCTTCGACCTGACGATGCGCGTCTTTCAGCGCAACCACCAGCAGGTCTTCCAGCATGTCCTTGTCATCCATGACCGAGGCGTCGATGCTGACGCGCTTGACGTCGTGATCACAGGTCACCACCACCTTGACCATCCCCGACCCCGCCTGCCCTTCAACCTCACGCTGTGCCAGTTCGGTCTGGGCGCGGCGCATGTTTTCCTGCATCTGTTGGGCCTGTTTCATCAGGCCGGACAAACCACCTTTCATCATCAATGTTCTCCCTGATCCCGCTCGTGTTTGGGTTTTATGGTGGATTCTACCAGTTTGCCTCCTAAAGTCCCCACCACGGTTTGCACGAAAGGATCGTTGCGAATGGCCTCCGCAGCCTCCTGCAAGGTTGCGGCACGGGCCTCGTCTTCAATGGCGGCAACGCTCTTGCCAACGCTCTCTCCCACGTCGATTGAGATCCTGATGTCTGCGTCGAGCAAAGCCTCCAACGCAGTGCGCAGTTTTTCCTTGTAGGACATCAGATGCCTGTGAGCTGGCTCGAGCAACAGTACCAGCGTTCCCTCTGCATAGCGCACCAGTTCAGAGTGCCGTGCCAGTTCGAAAACCATTCCGGCCCCAGACAAACGACTCACCAGGCCTGGCCAGTCTCCCAGCGCTGGGGGCGCCCCCTTCTCGGTGACGGTGCTGGCCCGTGCGGCAGGAACCGTCGGCACTGGTGCTGCCGGCTCTGGCTTGGCCGCCTTGGGCAAAACCGGCATGGGCTGTGATTGGGCAGCGGCAACTGGCTGAAATGCCAGCATGCGCAGCAATGCCATCCTGAACCCGGCTGCATCGTCTGGCGCGAGGGGCAGATCCTTGCGGCTTTGCACGGCAATCTGATACAACAGTTGCAGGGTCTGCGCATCCCAGCACGCTGCCAACGGCTCGAGCGCCGCATCAATTCCAAGTGCTTCGCGCTGCCCGGGCAAAGCGCGCAGCAACGCCAGATCATGCAGCAGTGTCGCCAGATCCTGGAGTGCCTGCTCAAATGACAGGCTGCGCGTTGCCATGCCCTGGGCCACCTGCATCAGGGCGGCACCATCCTCAATGCTCAGCGCACGCAGGATTTCCAGCAAATAATCCTGTTCGATGGACCCCAGCATATCCCCTACTTCGGCCAGCCTGACCTGGCCGCTGCCATAGGCAATGGCCTGGTCCAGCAGGCTCAGGCTGTCGCGCATGCTGCCCTGGGCGGCACGTGCAATCAACGGCAATGCGGCCGGCTCGCAGGGGATATGTTCCTGCTCGAGAATGTGCTGCAGTCGCGACGTGATGAGGTCTGGCGGCATTTGCCGCAAGTTGAACTGCAGACAGCGCGACAGGACAGTCACCGGAACTTTTTGCGGGTCCGTCGTGGCCAGGATGAACTTCACATGTTCTGGCGGTTCTTCCAGGGTCTTCAACATGGAGTTGAATGCCGAACGGGACAACATGTGCACTTCATCGATGATGTATACCTTGAAGCGTCCGGATACGGGCATGTATTGCGCGTTATCCAGCAACTCACGCATTTCTTCCACCTTGGTATTGGTGGCAGCATCCACTTCCAGCATGTCTGGAAACCTGCCGCTATCGATATCGCGACACGTGGGGCAGACGCCACAGGGTGTTGCGCTGAGCCCAACCTCGCAATTGAGGCATTTTGCCAGGATGCGGGCAATCGTCGTCTTTCCAACACCACGGGTGCCGGTGAACAGATAGGCATGGTGCAGCCTGCCCGTCTGGAGCGCATTACCCAACGCCCGCACCACATGCTCCTGGCCCACCAGTTCGGAGAATGTGCGGGGCCGGTATTTGCGTGCCAGTACCTGGGAGGGTTCCATGTCGTGTGGACGAATCGTCAGTACCAGTGACTGAGTCGCACCTGATAAAAGTTGATACCCGGATTGGGGTTTTGCAGCCCGGCATTGGACAGGTGCTGCAACCGCAACATCACATCCCAGTCATGGTGCTCACCCAGGGTCAGGCCTGCCCCCACATGATCGCCGAACTGAAAATGAGTGCTCATGTCCCGGCCGGCATAAATCTGGTGGTCGCTGATGTAGTGAAAACCCACTGCAGCTTCAACAAAGGGAGAAATGGATCCGTAGTACTGGGAAGGCCGAAGCCGCCAGACCGGGGTCAGTCCGAAATCCGTCACGTCGTGGTTGCTGCCCGCTGCGTTATGTGGCGTCCATCGGCCCAGGGCGACGTCCCAGTACCCACTCAGAAACCAGGGAGAGTCGGCAAACCAGCGCTGGTCCCAAGCCCTGGACCAGGCAATACGCCCCATGTCGGTGTGATAGCCATAACCCGCCTCGATGGAAATGGCATCAGAAGCACCGGCGCCACGAACAGCGAGCAGCCCAAAAAGTACAAATATAAATAATGATCTCACCATCATCGTTCCAGGATTAGCGTTAAAGTGACATCCGTTGAAAATAGGGTGGCGAGCCTTACCCCCGGCACTTGCAGGAAGTAGCTGTGGCTGCTTCCTTCCGGACCTGACCAGGTTGGCTACACTGCAATGCGGGGAGGCCCGCCAATGAGAGAGGATGCGTTAAAACGCGCAGGAATTCAAGGGTCCATCTGCATAAAACGCACTGCCTTATGGAAGGGCAACTCTGAAGTCACAGCCTGTCTTGGCCTTGACCTCTTCAAGTGTCGTGCCCGGATGCAGCTCGGTCAGAACCAGCCCCCGACCAGGCTCGACCTGAAACACGCAAAGCTCCGTAATGATGGTGTTGACGACCCCTTTACCGGTGATGGGCAATGAGCATGACTTGAGTATCTTGGGAGCGCCATGCTTGGAAGCATGCTCCATCAGGACGATGACCCGTTTGACACCCGACACCAGATCCATGGCCCCTCCCGGGCCTTTGACCATCTTGCCCGGAACCATCCAGTTGGCCAGGTCACCGTTTTCGGCAACTTCCAGTCCGCCCAGTATGGAAAGGTCCACATGCCCTCCACGGATCATGGCAAAGGAATCCGCACTGGAAAAGATGCTGGAACCAGGTAGCGTGGTGATGGTTTGCTTGCCTGCGTTGATGAGGTCAGGATCCACTGTGGCTTCCGTGGGAAACGGTCCGATGCCCAACAAGCCATTTTCAGACTGGAGCGTCACCTCAATGCCTTCCGGGATGTAATTGGCCACCAGCGTAGGAATGCCGATGCCCAAATTGACGTAAAAACCATCCTGCAATTCTTTTGCGGCACGTTGTGCCAGAACTTCGCGCACCGACAGATGATGCTGGTGCACATGGTGCCCACCGGAGAGCGTGCGAAACTCGATGCGCTTTTCATAATGCGCACCCTGGATGATGCGGTCCACATAGATGCCTGGGGTATGGATCTGGTCGGGGTCGAGTTGTCCCGCCTCCACCAGTTCTTCCACTTCCGCCACGGTCACCCGGCCACAAGTGGCGATCATCGGGTTGAAGTTGCGTGCTGTTTTGCGAAAGACGAGGTTTCCCGCGGTATCACCCTTCCATGCCTTCACGATAGCAAGATCTGTCTGGATGGCTTCTTCAAGGACATATTCCTTGCCATTGAACAGCCGGGTGGGCTTGCCTTCCGCCAACGGCGTGCCCACGGCGGTGCGTGTGTAAAAGCCTGGAATGCCGGCGCCACCAGCCCGCAGTTTTTCAGCCAGGGTGCCCTGTGGCGTCAACTCCAGTTCCAGCTCATTGGCCAGCACCTGTCGTTCAAATTCCTTGTTTTCACCCACATAGGAGGCGATCACCTTCTTGACCTGGCGACCTGCCAGAAGCAACCCCATGCCAAAATCATCCACTCCGGCATTATTGCCTACGATGGTCAGCTCCTTCGCCCCACTCTCCACCAGGGCGGCGATGAGATTTTCGGGAATGCCGCTTAAACCGAAACCACCTGCTGCAATGGACATGCCGTCATGAACAAGCCCTGCGAGGGCGCTTTTTGCATCAGGAAATACTTTTTTGAGAGCCATGGAATTAATATGCCAGTCAGATTAGAAGGGTTATTGGGCCGTCCAGCCACCATCAATGCTGAGGTTTGAGCCGCGCATCTGGTTGGCGGCGGGAGAGCACAGAAAGACGGCCAGTGCGCCAATCTCTTCGGGAGTTGCAAACTCTCCCGAGGGTTGTTTTTCCTGCAACAGGCGCTGTTTGGCTGCCTGAGCGCTGAGCCCCTCGTTTGCCGCCAACGCGTCGATCTGCCTTTGCACAAGGGGTGTCAAGACCCATCCTGGACAGATGGCGTTGCAGGTAATCCCGCTTTGCGCAGTCTCAAGGGCAACCACCTTGGTCAACCCCACGATGCCATGCTTGGCGGCCACGTAAGCCGCCTTATGTGCGGAGGCCACGAGGCCATGTGCTGAGGCGATGTTGATGATGCGCCCCCAGTTTTTTTGTCTCATCAACGGCAATGCATGTTGTATGGCATGGAAGGCTGAGGACAAGTTCACGGCAATGATGGCATCCCAGCGTTCTTCGGGGAAATCTTCCACAGGGGCCACATGTTGAATGCCTGCGTTGTTGACCAGGATATCCACGCCACCCCAACGCCTGGCTGTTTCGGTCACCAATGCTGCAATTTCGTCAGCATGCCGCATATCGGCTTCCTGAAAACCCACCTCGACCCCGGCACTGCGGGCCAATCCGGTGCGAATCGCTTCGATCTCTGCAGGGTCACCCAGTCCGTTGAGCATTACACGCGCGCCGGACGCCGCCAGCGCTTTGGCAATGCCCAGGCCAATTCCACTGGTTGAGCCTGTCACAATGGCTGTCTTGCCTTTCAGCATCATGCATTTCCTTTCAGGGTTCTGGCTTCCATGAGTCCAGGGGGATATTCTACTGCAGTGCAGCAATATTGTCTGACCCCGTTCGACTGATGCCTACCCTACTATTCGGTCAGGTCGAGCAGGTGGCCCAAGCGTTCCTGCTTGGTCTTGAGATAGCGTAGCGTTTCCTGGTGCAGTGGGACCAAGAGCGGCACGCGTTCAACGACAACGAGCGGGGGCTGGTTGAGCTGCGATATTTTTTCCGGATTATTGGTGAGCAGACGGATGGTCGTCAGCCCGAGCTGGACCAGAATGGCCGCTGCCGAGTCGTAGGTTCGGGCGTCGATGGGCAAGCCAAGATGCAGGTTGGCATCCACCGTATCCAGTCCGTGATCCTGAAGCCGGTAGGCTGCAAGCTTGCTGGACAGCCCAATCCCTCTCCCCTCATGACCCCGGAGGTAGACCAGTACCCCGTGTCCTGCCTGGCCGATGGACTCCAGGGATAATTGCAGTTGCGGACCGCAATCGCAGCGCAAGGACCCCAGCACATCACCCGTCAGGCATTCAGAGTGGATGCGGACCAGCACATTTTGCTGCCCACGCACCTCCCCCAGCTGCAATACCAGGTGTTCCTGCTTGCCGCAGGAAAAGGTCCGCACGCGAAACTCACCGTGTCGCGTTGGCAGGCGCGCCCACGAGTCCGGCTGTTCACTATCAGGAAAATCAGTCACTGGGTATTCTTCCCGCAAGGAGGCATCGTCGATAAAAACCCTCTCATGATACCAGAGCGGGCAATCTGGCCTGAAGGCGCTCCGTCAGGCATAATGCCTCCCCATGACTCAACCCCGCCTGTCCCTCGTGGTGGCCATGACGTTGAACCGCGTCATCGGTGCCAACAATGCCATGCCCTGGCATCTCCCTGCAGACCTGGCCTTTTTCAAGGCAACGACGCTGGGTCACCCCGTTGTGATGGGCAGAAAAACCTACGAATCCATTGGTCGCCCCCTGCCTGGGCGGCGCAACATCGTGGTCACCCGGGACCCCACATTCCATGCGCCAGGATGCGATGTGGTTCATTCCGTTGAAGGTGCGCTGTTTCAGGCTGGCGAAGATCCTGAAATTTTCGTCATCGGTGGAGAAGCGCTGTTCTGCTCCTTTCTCCCCGCAACCCAACGCATCTACCTGACGCAAATTCATGCGGAAATCCCCGGTGATACCTACTTTCCGGAAATCGATCGGGCGCAATGGCAGGAAGTGTCACGCCTGGAAAGACCACAGGATGCGCAGAATGCCTATGACCTTACTTTCCTGACGCTGGATCGTCGTCTGTCCTGATCAGGCTTCGCAACAACCGTTCAGCTTTTTGGAGGATGCTTCTTGCCACTGCCCGACGGTTTTAGAGCAGGGTCAGGAGGCGCTTTGTCCGCGCCCATGAAGGCCCAGGGCCATAGTGCCGGATTGAGCATCGGATTATTATCCTGGGATGGCGCGCCCGAGGGCTTGCCCGGCTCGCTGCCCTGGGTTGGCGTGAGCAGGGCGCGCTGATACTCCAGGGTCTTGATGGTCAATTCCAGCATGCCCACATTGCTGTTGAGCCAGTGCTTGACAGTGGTGAGCTCGCTGATTTTCTTGTCGAGATCGTCCACGCCAAGCCCCGCCATCATGAGGTTTTGCATTGGAAATGCCATGGGGTTGATCATCTTCTGGAACATTTCGAAGATTTCACCGGGCTTTTTTTCGTCGGCCATGGTCAGGACACGCTCGCAATGAACTTGCGGATTTCGGGGTAGATGATTTCGCGAAACCGGCGACCACTGAAAATCCCGTAGTGCCCTACTTCACGGGCCAGAAGATGATGGCGCTGTGCCGCAGGAACGCTGACGCAAAGGTCGTGCGCTGCGGCCGTCTGGCCATTTCCGGAAATATCGTCGAACTCACCCTCCACTGTCAGCAAGGCGGTTTTGGTGATGGCTTCGGGCCGCACGGGTTCGTTGCAGGAAACAAGGGTGCCCATGGCCAGCGCGTGTCGGTGAAAAACCCGGTCGAGCGTTTCCAGATAGTATTCGGCCGGAAGGTCCATCACGGCATTGTATTCATCGTAGAACTTGCGATGCGCATTGGCGCTGTCGCCGTCACCCTGCACCAGGTGCCGGTAGAAATCGCGATGGGAATCAATGTGGCGACCAGGATTCATGGCGACAAAACCGGCATGTTGCAAAAAACCGGGGTAAACACGCCGCAGATAGCCCGGATACCTGACCGGCACACGATAAATGACCTGGTTTTCAAACCATACCAGGGGCCTCTCCTTGGCAAAATTGTTGACGGTCGTCGGATTTTTTCGGGTGTCGATGGGGCCACCCATCATGACCATTGAACGGGGCTGTACAGATTCTGATCGGGCCGCCATCAGGGCGACCGCAGCCAGCGTGGGCACGGTGGGCTGACACACCGACACCACATGGACGTTGGGGCCCAGAAAACGAATGAACTCCTGGACATACCGCACATAATCGTCAAAATGGAAGGCCCCTTCCGAGAGCGGCACCATTTTGGCGTCACGCCAGTCAGTGATGGTGACGTCGAAGTCATGGATGAAAGCACGCACGGTATCGCGCAACAATGTTGCAAAATGCCCCGAGAGCGGAGCAACGATCAGGACCTGGGGTTGCCCGGAAAAATTGCCCACCCGCACAAAGCGGCGTAATTGACAAAAGGGCTTCTCCAGCGTGACTTGCTCGACGACCGGTACCGTGACCCCATCGATGACCGTTTCCTGGATTCCAAAAGTGGGTTTCTCGTACCGCTGTGTGGTTCTGAGCACCAACTCGGAACCCGCAGACACCAGGCGCCCCACAGGCGTGTAGCTGAGCGGACTATAAGGGCTGCCATACAAACTGGCCGTCGATTTAGCCCATAATCTCAAGCTCATGAATGAGGCATGCTGCAACTCGTGAAGTTCGTATAACATTCAGTTCCTCTGGAACGATTTCTCAAGAAACATGATACCCGAGATGAACCCCCTGGAAAATTTGAATTCCAAGCAACCCACCGACCCACTTTATCCACGCGTCGACCCACATGACAGCGGCTGGCTGGCAGTCACCCCGCCGCACCAGATTTATTGGGAACAATCGGGTAACCCGCATGGCGTACCCGTGGTGTTTCTGCACGGCGGGCCGGGTGCCGGCGCCGGCCCGATGCATCGTCGCTTCTTTGACCCGGCGTTTTATCGCATCATCGTTTTCGATCAGCGCGGCGCGGGCCGCTCGCGCCCCCTGGGCTGCATCAGCGACAACACGACGCCCCTCTTGATCGAGGACATGGAGCGCCTGCGCAAGATGTTCCAGATTGAACGCTGGCTTGTATTTGGTGGTTCATGGGGTAGTACGCTGGCACTGGCCTATGCCGAGACCCACCCCGAACGATGCCTTGGCCTCATCCTGCGCGGCATATTTCTCTGCCGCCCCGCTGAAATCCACTGGTTCCTGTACGGGTTGCGCGCCATTTTTCCTGAAGCCTGGCGCACTTTTGCGCATTTCATCCCTGAAGCCGAACGCGATGACCTGCTGCAGGCTTACCATCTGCGCCTCAGCAATCCAGACCCCGCCATTCACATGCCCGCAGCCCGGCATTGGAGTTCTTACGAAGGCGCCTGCTCCACCCTCCTTCCCAGTGCGGACACCGTGGCTCATTTTTCCAGCGATACGGTAGCCCTGGGTCTGGCAAGGATTGAAGCCCATTATTTTATGAACCACATCTTCTTGCCCGAAAACAGCCTGATGGACCGCATCCGTAGCATTGCCCATCTTCCGGGAGTGATCGTGCAGGGAAGGTATGACGGCGTCTGCCCCATCGTGACCGCTGATGACCTGCACCAGGCCTGGCCTGAGGCTGAATATATTGTCGTTCCAGATGCGGGACACTCCGCTTTCGAGCCCGGGATTCTGCGCCAGCTGGTGCTGGCTACGGACCGTTTCAAGAACCGGCTTTAGGACGAGCCTGCTGAAAGTACCTGGTAGAGATCCACCAGAATGCCAGCGGTGGCCCCCCAAATGTTATGTTGCTGCCAGGGAATAGCGTAATACTGTCGCATGCGCCCGTCTTTGACGTCCTGCTGCAGGACGTGCCGCGCAGGATCGAAAAAATAAGCCAGGGGCACCTCAAAGGCTTCGGCCACTTCGAAGGGATCGATGCTCAACTGAAACGGGGGTTCGATCCAGCCCACGACCGGCACGACCCTGTAACCCGTTGGAATGAAGTATTCGCGCAGCGTGCCCAGGAGTTGCACCTGATGTCGGGGCAAGCCGATTTCCTCTTCAGTTTCGCGCAGGGCGGCATTCACCTCCGAAGCATCGTGGGGTTCCACGCGCCCACCGGGAAAGCTGATCTGGCCGGCATGATCACTGAGGTGATCAGTGCGGCGCGTCAGGAGTACCTGCACGCCTTCCGGACGCGCCACCAGCGGGACCAGCACCGCCGCAGGCGTTGCGAGAGCACAGGCCTCGGGCGTCATCATGATGCGCCCGTCAAAGTGCGGAACGTCGGCAGGATCACGCAAGCGGCTCTTCAGCCATTCCCTCAAATCATGCCGACGTACCGAGTCCTGACCCAACCGTTCAATCAGGGCAGGTTGTGCGCTCACTTCAGTGCAGCAGCGGAACGATCATCAATGCCACGATATTGATGATCTTGATCATGGGGTTGACCGCAGGGCCGGCGGTATCCTTGTAGGGGTCTCCCACCGTGTCGCCAGTCACCGCAGCTTTATGTGCGTCAGAGCCCTTGCCGCCAAAGTGATCATCCTCGATGTACTTTTTGGCATTGTCCCAGGCCCCACCCCCCGTGGTCATGGAGATGGCGACGAACAGGCCCGTGATGATGGTACCCATCAAAACGCCCCCCAAGGCCTTGGCGCCCAGCACCAAACCCACCACGACGGGAACCAGCACCGGCAGTAACGAAGGAATGATCATTTCCTTGATGGCTGCCTTGGTCAGCAAGTCCACGGCACGGGTGTAATCCGGTCGTTGTGCTCCGGTCATGATTCCAGGCATTTCGCGGAACTGACGTCGCACTTCAAGCACCACGGCACCAGCCGAGCGCCCTACCGCCTCCATGGCCATGGCCGCAAACAGGTAGGGAATCATGCCGCCGATAAACAATCCCACGATGACCATGTGATCAGAAAGGTCGAATATGGTCTCACGTCCCAACGACCCCGAAAGTTGATGGGTATAGTCGGCGAACAACACCAGGGCGGCGAGGCCGGCGGAGCCGATGGCATAGCCCTTGGTCACGGCCTTGGTGGTATTACCCACAGCATCCAGCGGGTCGGTAATGTTGCGGATGGCTGGTGGCAGGCCAGACATTTCTGCAATGCCGCCTGCGTTATCGGTAATCGGGCCATAGGCATCCAGCGCCACCACGATGCCCGCCATGGACAACATGGAAGTGGCTGCAATGGCAATGGCATAAAGGCCCCCCAGGGCATGGGCACCCAGAATGCCAAGGCAGATCACCAGCACGGGCGCAGCGGTGGACTTCATGGAAATGCCAAGGCCAGCGATGATGTTGGTGGCATGTCCGGTGGTGGAGGCTTCAGCCACCGTCTGCACAGGCGAATATTCCGTGGCCGTGTAGTACTCGGTGATCACCACGAGCGCTGCGGTCACCGCGAGACCGATGAGGGAAGCAAACCACAGATTCATCGGCGAGATGCCGGCAGGATTATTTCCCATCAGCAGGGTCGTGATGGGGTAAAACGCCACTGCGGCAATCCCACCTGCCACGATCAATCCCCGGTAGAGCGCGTTCATGATCTTTCCACCAACGCGCGCCTTGACGAAATAGGTGCCAATGATCGAAGAGATGATGGAAACCCCGCCTAGCGCCAGCGGATAAGTCAGCGCATTCTCAAAACCTTTCATCACCAGGGCACCTAGCAACATGGTGGCGATGATGGTGACGGCGTAGGTTTCAAACAAGTCGGCTGCCATGCCTGCGCAATCACCCACGTTGTCGCCCACGTTGTCGGCAATCACCGCGGGATTGCGAGGATCATCTTCAGGAATGCCAGCTTCCACCTTGCCTACGAGGTCGGCACCAACATCCGCACCCTTGGTGAATATCCCGCCTCCCAGACGTGCGAAAATGGAAATGAGCGAGCCGCCAAATGCAAGCCCCACCAATGGCGTGGCATCCACTACAGCTCCTGCGGGGGTCATGTACTGCAGGATGGCAAAGTAGCCCGTCACGCCCAACAATCCCAACCCGACAACCAGCATGCCCGTTACGGCCCCGCCGCGAAATGCCACGGCGAGGGCTGCATTCAATCCGTCATGCGCGGCCTGCGCGGTGCGCACGTTGGCCCTGACCGAAACGTTCATTCCGATGAAGCCCGTGGCGCCTGAAGCCAGGGCGCCGATGGCAAAGCCGATGGCTGTCTTGGCCCCCAGGGCAAAGAGGATCACCACGAAAAGTATGGCGCCCACCAACGCGATGGTCCGGTATTGGCGATTGAGGTAGGCGGATGCCCCTTCTTGAATGGCAGCTGCAATTTCCTGCATGCGCGCATTGCCATTCGGTTTTGCAAGTACCCACTGATAGGAACTGAGACTATAGACAAGAGCCAGAACTGCGCAAACCAGGGCAAACAAGACACCTTGTGACATTTTTATCTCCCTATTGTGATGCTGCAGACACTACACCTTGAACGCGGTCTTCAACTTCTTGGGGACGGCAATGTTCCTTAAAGTAACGTAGTCGGGTAAGCCGTTTTTGAACGGCGGAAAATCCTCACCAGCGATGAGGGGCTCGAGATACCGGCGGCATTTGGCGGTGATGCCGAAACCGTCAGGCGTGATGAAATCACGAGGCAACATTTTTTCCTGGTTGGCAACATCGGCCAGGGACACCATGCCGACTTTCCAGACATAGGGTTTGCTGGACTTGCGCACGACAATGGGCATGACCGCGTTATGCCCCTTGAGGGCAAACTCCACGGCTGCCTTGCCCATGGCGTAGGCCTGTGCCACGTCCGTTCTCGAAGCAATGTGGCGCGCGGCGCGCTGCAAGTAATCCGCCACTGCCCAGTGATATTTATAACCCAGGCGCTCACGCACCAGATTGGCAATGACCGGCGCCACACCGCCCAGCTGTGCGTGTCCAAAGGCATCGCGCAGCCCGCTTTCGGAAAGAAACTTTCCTTCGGCATCCTGCAGGCCTTCGGATACGCCAATGACGCAGTACCCTTTTTCCTTGACGGTCTGATCCACGCGCTCCAGGAATTTTTGTGGTTCGAAGGGAATTTCGGGAAACAACAGGATATGCGGAACGGCACCGGGTTTGTCAGCGGCCAGTCCGCAAGCTGCCGTGATCCAGCCTGCGTGGCGCCCCATCACCTCCAGCACAAACACCTTGGTGGAGGTCTTGGCCATGGAGGCCACGTCAAATCCTGCCTCGCGTATGGAAGTAGCCACATATTTGGCCACAGAGCCAAACCCCGGGCAGCAATCCGTCAGGGGCAGGTCGTTGTCCACGGTTTTGGGAATACCCACACATTGAATGGGGTATGCCAGCTGCTCGCCTATTTGCGAAACCTTATAGGCCGTATCCTGGGAATCCCCACCACCGTTGTAAAAAAAGTAACGGATGTTGTGGGCGCGAAACACGTCGATCAGCCGCTCGTATTCGGCGCGATTCTGTTCGAGGCCCTTGAGTTTGTAGCGGGCCGAACCAAACGCTCCTGCCGGGGTATGCCGCAGGGCACGGATGGCTGCTTCAGATTCCTTGCTGGTATCGATGAGGTCTTCGGTGAGCGCACCCAGAATGCCGTGGCGGCCAGCATACAGCTTGCCGATCTTGTCGCGATGCTTGCGCGCCGTTTCAATCACTCCACAAGCGCTGGCATTGATGACCGCCGTTACACCACCCGATTGGGCGTAAAACGCATTGGGTTTAGCCATGGAGATTTCCGGTCCTCGTCAATCAGTGGTTGAGAGCCTCAAAAATGGCGTCGCGAATGGATTCAACGGCACCGGTACCCGCCACTTTGACGTACCGGGGGGCATCGCCGTTGCCTTTGGCCGCCCATTGAGCGTAATAGTCCACCAGGGGGCGCGTCTGGGCGTGGTAAACCTCCAGGCGCTTGCGCACGATTTCCTCGCGGTCATCCTCACGTTGCACCAGCGCTTCGCCGGTCACATCGTCCTTTCCGGTAACCTTGGGTGGACTGTGTTGGGTGTGGTAAACCCGCCCCGAAGCCACATGAACCCGGCGCCCTGACATGCGCGAAATGATTTCAGAGTCTGCCACGTCGATCTCCACCACGAAGTCCAGCTTGACGCCGGCACTGCGCATGGCTTCTGCCTGGGGAATGGTTCTTGGAAATCCGTCGAAAAGAAACCCATGGGCACAATCTGGCTGGGCGATGCGATCCTTGACGAGGCCGATGATGATGTCATCGGAGACAAGCCCGCCACTATCCATCACTTTTTTGGCGGCAAGGCCGAGTGGCGTTCCCGCCTTGACTGCAGCACGCAGCATGTCACCTGTCGAGATCTGGGGAATCCCGTAATGCTCCTTGATGTAACTCGCCTGCGTCCCCTTTCCGGCGCCCGGCGCCCCCAACAAAATCACCCGCATATCTACTGCTCCCTGACCCTACACTTGTTATGGTTAGTCCGAGAACCTACCCGGAAACCGGACGATGGTCAAATAAAGCGCGCACGCGCTCCAAATCTTCGGGCGTATCCACGCCTGGCGCCGGAGCACGGTCCGTGGTAACCACTGCGATGCGGTAACCGTGCCAGAGCGCCCGCAACTGCTCCAGGGCCTCGAAAGTTTCCAGGGGGGAGCGGGAGAGGCCCGTAAAAGCCTCGAGAAAGGCCACCCGATAGGCATACAGGCCGACATGGTGCCAGGCAGGCAAGGTGCCTGGCCATGAAGACGCCTTTGCGGCAAAGGCATCGCGCGGCCAGGGAATGGGCGCGCGACTGAAATAGAGCGCTTCTCCCTCACGGTTGAGCACTACTTTGACTGCCGAAGTGCTTTCAAAGTGCGCCCGGTCGTGAATCGGGTAACAGGCTGTCGCCATGGCGCAGGCTGTGCTGGTAGCCAGCCGTTCTGCCACGTACCGGATGACTTCCGGAGCCATTAACGGCTCGTCGCCCTGCACATTGACGACGATTTCATCTGCTGAGAGCCCCAGCAAACCCGCCGCCTCGGCCAGACGGTCCGTTCCGGTTTCGTGGTCAGCCCGGGTCATCACCACTTCAAGGCCCGCCGAGCGCACCGCGGTGGCAATTTTTTCATGATCAGTCGCCACAACCACCCGTGCGGCCCCGCTATCCCGGGCGCGCAAGGCGCAATGCACCACCATGGGCAAACCCGCGATATCCGCCAGCGCTTTTCCCGGAAATCGCGTGGATCCCATGCGCGCCGGAATGATCGCTGTGAACGAAGGGGACACCCCTAAACTTCCTCGGTGTCGTTCAAGCGACGCGCCTCTTCTTCCAGCATGACCGGAATGCCGTCGCGCACCGGAAATGCCAGACGACAGGGGGCACAGACCAACTCGGTACGTGCCGCACGTTGCAGCAGCGGGCCTTTGCACAGCGGGCACACCAGAATTTCAAGCAATCGTCCGTCCATGTCTCCTCCGCTGCAGGGTATGATCGACCAGGGCCCCCAGGCCCGGATCGAGTATCGCGCCCACAGGCAACATCCAGGCCCCGGGCAATTCAAATCCCTGGCATTTTATCCCATCTTTCTCCGTCATTAGTACGGGTGCCGTCAATTCAAAGCGCAAATCTTCTGGCGTAAAGGCGTGGTGGTCCGGAAATGCATGGGCAATCACCTGGACTCCCAGCGACTCGAGGTACTCGAAAAACCGCCCCGGATTGCCGATGCCTGCCACAGCATGGCAGGTTTGCCCACGAAAATGGTCCAGGGCCACTTCGCGCAGCCCTTGACCCAAGGGCACCCAGGCACGGCCCTGTAATGTCATGCCAAACTGGGGCGCGCGGGTGGAGAAACCGGGCTGCACCAAACCATTGATCACCACTGCATCCACGGTATCCAGGCGTGTCCTGGGCTCGCGCAACGGGCCCGCTGGCAGCAAGGCCCCATTGCCCAGCAGCCGTCGTCCATCCACCACGGCAATTTCCATGTCCCTCGCGAGGGCGAGGTGTTGCAGCCCATCGTCGCTGATCAGCAGATCAACCTCAGGGTGCGCTTGCAACAACGCGCGTCCCGCGCTTGCCCTGTCCCGCGCAATCCATACCGGAACCCCAGCCCGGCGGGCCATCAGAACCGGTTCGTCGCCCGCTTTGACTGGATCGTCGTCTGGATGTACTTCCCGAATGCCCGGTAGCGCCGCTCCATAGCCACGACTGATGATGCCCGGATGCCAGCCGCGCTGCTGCAGCGCCTCTACGAGCGCCAACGTCAGGGGCGTTTTACCGGTACCCCCTACGGTGATGTTTCCCACGACCACAACCGGCACCGGAAGCCTGTGGGAAGCAAGCCATCCCCATCCTGCCATCCGGCGACGCAAGCTGACGATCAGGTGGAAGAGAAGACTCAAGGGCAACAGCCAGAGCGGCGGTGCGGTGCGCTGATACCATTGATGCTGCAGCCACCGTTCCATGCAGTCAGTGCGCCAGAACCCGGGTCATGACCGTCAGCCGACGAAAACCGGCACTTTGGGCCGCCTCCATGACCCTGACCACGCTGCCATGGGTGGCCTGTGCATCTGCACTGATGACCACGGGAACATCCTTCTCGCCATGGGCAGCGCGTTGCAGGGCATCCTCAATCGCCGCAAGACTTGGATCAGGAAGCGCTTGCCGGTCAACGAGCGTCTGCCCGGAGGCTTCGACGATCACTTCAATGACACTACCGGCCGGCAATGGGGCGCGCTCACCTGCGGCTCCTTCGGGCAAGTTGACGCGCAGCCCGGCATACCGGTTGTAGGTCGTCGTAATCATTAAAAAGATCAGGATGACCAACAGGACGTCGATCATGGGGATCAGATTGATTTCGGGTTCTTCCCGGGTCCGTCCCCTGCGAAAATTCACGGAAGGCGTTCCCCGTGAAGCACTTCCACCAGCTTGATGGCCTGTTGCTCCATCTCGGCCACCAGCCTGTCGATGCGCGAACGGAACAGACGGTAGAAAATCATGCTGGGCACGGCCACCACCAACCCGAAGGCGGTATTGTATAGCGCTACAGAAATACCCTGGGCCAATTCCGCAGGGCTGGCCCCTGCAGGATTCTGGCTGCCAAAGAGCATGATCATGCCCACTACCGTACCGAACAGCCCCAACAGGGGGCTGATGCTGGCAATGGTGCCGAGGGTTGAGAGCGACCGCTCAAGATCCACCAACACGGCACGACCCGCCTCTTCAATGGATTCCTTCATGGCTTCGCGTGAATTGCGCTCGTTGCGCAGCCCCGCGGCGAGGATACGGCCCAGGGACGACCCCATTTCGACTTTTTCAATCAGTTGAGGCGAAACCCCCTGGTCCCGGACACCTGCCAGAACGTCGTTGAGCAGCCCTGGGGGCAACACCCTGGAGGCGCGCAGGGCCAGCAATCTTTCAAAGATGATGGCAAGCCCCACAATCGAAGCAATAACCAGCAAGATACTAGGCCATCCGGCCGCTTCAATCAGATGTGGCACTGCCACTCCCCAAGGATATCAACTGGGTGGTAGTGTAATGGAAGGAGCAGGGATTGGCGACCCATGCGAGTTGTCCACAAAGTCTGTGGATAACTTTGTGAACAGTTTCCTTTGATTTATGACAACCCCATCATCCTAATGGACTTTTTTTGATTAGCGCATTTTTTGAACAGCAAAAAAATATGGCTTTGTTTAACAATATTTTAAAAAATAGCCGCTCATCAAGGCGTGGCCGAGCTTATGAAATCGCCTTCTAAATCTGATGCCACTCTCGAAGGGATTTTGCCTCAATTGCCAGACAGCTTGGAGCTGATACTCACTGTTTCAAGCTTCGCTTCACGCATCCAGAGGGTTCTGGAAGAGGCCTTGCCCGCCGTCTGGATTCAGGGGGAAATTTCCAACTTTACCGAAGCCACTTCGGGGCACTGGTACTTCAATCTCAAAGATGCCAACGCACAGATCCGGTGCGTCATGTTCCGTTCCAGAAACCAGCGCCTGGACTGGCGTCCACGCAATGGACTGGCCATCGAGCTCAAGGGCCCCACCACCTTCTATCCCCCCAACGGCTCCTGTCAAATCACCGTGGAAACCATGCGTCAGGCCGGCATGGGAAAGCTGTTTGAGGCCTTCACGCAACTCAAGGAAAAACTGGCTGGAGAAGGCTTGTTTGATGAGGCCCTGAAAAAGCCCCTCCCCCCTCACCCCGCCACGATCGGCATCATCACGTCGCCTGCCGCTGCCGCATTGCGCGATGTGCTAACCACGCTGAAGCGGCGCAGTCCTGCCACCCGGGTCATTCTTTACCCCACTCCTGTTCAGGGAGAAGGGGCCGCAACCCTGATTGCGCGCGCCATCGAAACTGCCGGTCAGCGCGCCGAATGCGACGTGCTCATCCTTTGTCGCGGGGGAGGAAGCATTGAAGACCTGTGGGCCTTCAACGAAGAAGTGGTGGCACGCGCCCTGGCTGCCTGTCCGGTCCCCGTCATCGCCGGCATCGGCCATGAGACCGATTTCACCATTGCCGATTTCGTGGCCGACCGCCGTGCACCCACGCCCACTGCAGCCGCTGAACTGGTCAGCCCGGATCGCCAGGGGCTGCTGCGCCATCTGAACGCTTTGGGACAACGCCTGCGAACCCTGTTGCAAAGACGCGTGGAACAGGATGGCATGCGCCTCGATATGGTGCAACGGCGCCTGCAAAGCACGGCCCGTACCAGCTTGCAACGCGAAGAATTGAAACTGGGCAGGTTGCGGGCGCGTCTTGTTCATCCGGGCGAGCGACTGCGCCAGCAAAAACTGGTTCTGGAAGCCCTGCGCCAACGGCTGTCACGCGCCGGCAAACAGCACTTCGAACGCCAGCATCAAACCCTGCAGCGCTTCGAAGCTGGACTGACCCACCTCAACCCCCAAGCCGTGTTGTCACGAGGGTTCAGCATCGTACGCAACGAGGCCGGAAGCATCATCCGCGCCAGTCATGAAATCGTTGCGGGACAAACCATCGAAATCGCCTTCGCAGCAGGCGAGGCTCAGGCCAGGGTCACCCAGACCAAGCCCTGAACTCAGGGTTTTGGTTGCAGAAACCGGGCAATTTCCCGTTCAATCTCGCCGACAACCCCCGGGGCCAGCGCGTCGAAGGTTTGCAACGCGGGCCAGCTCCTCATCCAGGTCATCTGGCGTTTCGCCAACTGGCGTGTGGCAATGATGCCTTTTTCGCGCAGCATTGCACGGTCGATCTGCCCCTCCAGAAACTGCCACATCTGACGGTAACCCACAGCACGCATTGCGGGAAGCTCGGGGTTCAGTGCATGACGCTGGCGCAAGGTCCGCAATTCTGCTTCCAGGCCTGCCTCCAGCATGGCATCGAAACGCTCGGCAATGCGCCGGTGCAAAACGCTGCGATCTGATGGCAGCAAGCCCAGAGCCAGCACCCTGGCATCGAGCGGTTGACGCGACTCGGAGCCATGATATTGGGAAAGTGGAATTCCGGTAACCCGGTACACTTCCAGGGCGCGCTGAACCCTTTGGGAATCTCCCGGCTGCAACCGGGCAGCCGAGACCGGATCCACCCGCGAGAGGGCTGCATGCATTGCCGGCCAACCCTGCTCCAGAGCCTCCTGATCGAGCTCGGCGCGCACTGCAGGGTCAGCGGTGGGCAAGTCATCCAGCCCCTGTTGCAGTGCCTTGAAATACAGCATGGTGCCCCCCACCAGAAGGGGGACCCTGCCGCGTCGGGCCATTCCGTGCATCACCTGCAGGGCCTCGTCACGAAAGCGCGCTGCAGAGTAGGCTTCGGTGGGTTCGATGCAATCGAGCAGGTGGTGCGGGACGCGCCTTAATGTTTCAGCGTCCGGCTTGGCCGTGCCGATATCCATTCCCCGATAGACACTGGCCGAGTCCACATTGATGATTTCCAGGGGAAAACGCGCCGCCAGTTCGAGCGCTATGGCGCTCTTGCCGCTGGCCGTGGGTCCCATCAGGAATATGGCGCTGGCGCGCATGCTGGACATCTTGCTATGGCTACTGTCCACGCATGAACAGGCGATCCAGTTCGGCAAGCGTGATTTGACGCCAGGTGGGACGGCCGTGGTTGCATTGATCCGAACGATCGATGCGTTCCATGTCGCGAAGGAGCGCGTTCATTTCCGCCAGGCTCAACTGCCGGTTGGCCTTTACGGCCCCGTGACAGGCCATCGTGGCCAGCAGCGCATCCTGCTTTTCGATCAGTAAGCGGGAAGTGCCGTAATGACGCAGCTCGGACAGGATGCTGCGCGTCAGGGCCTCGGCGCCTTCCTTTGCAAGTAAAGCCGGCAGCGCGCGAATGGCCAGCGTCTCCGGCCCCAGCACAGCCAGTTCGAAGCCAAACCCCGCCAGCGCTTCGGCGTGGGTTTCGACTGCAGCCACATCACCGCGCTCCACATTGAGGCTCAAGGGAATGAGCAACGGCTGGGACAGGAGCTCCTGGCGGCTGAGGGCCTCTTTCAGACGCTCGTAGAGGATGCGCTCGTGGGCCGCGTGCATGTCCACGACGACGAGGCCCAGACGGTTTTGCGCCAGGATGTAGATGCCCTGCAATTGGGCCAGGGCATACCCTAGAGGGGGCGATTCACCCTCATGAGGCGTGCTCGCTGCGGCACTTTCCACAGCCTGTTCCAGGGGCCGGGAGAGTGGCCCAAACAGGGCCGCATGGAAGGCATCGGGCTCACGGATGGCCAGGTTTTGCTGTACCGGTGTTGCGGCGCGAACGCCAGTGCCGGGCGAATAGTAGGGTTGCTCCCGGGAAAACGCTTCTTCGCGTCCCGGGGCCGTACCTGCCAGCGCCTTGCTGACGCTTTGAAATACAAAACGATGCACCGCTTGCGACTCCCGAAAACGAACCTCGGTTTTGGCGGGGTGCACATTCACATCGACCGCAGCAGGGTCCATATCGAGAAAAAGGACATAGGCTGGGTGCCGCTGGTGATGCAGCACATCCTGGTAGGCCTGGCGAATGGCATGAGCCACCAGCTTGTCGCGCACGAAGCGACCGTTCACGAAAAGATATTGCGTATCACGCGATGCCCTGGAGAATGTGGGTCGTGCCACCCACCCCTGCAGGCTGAGGCCTGCAACCTGCTCAGTCACGGACAGGGCGGCTGCGATGAATTCTTCGCCCAACACGGAACGCACGCGCAATTCTAGACTGGAAGCGGGCCAATGACGTTGAACGCGGCCATGATGGGTGAGTCGAAAAGTCACCTGCGGATTGGCCAGCGCCAGCCGATGCAGCAGATCATCGCAATGGGCAAACTCGGTGGCTTCTGATTTGAGAAATTTGCGGCGTGCTGGCGTCTCTGAAAACAGGTCGGCCACCACGATGGTGGTGCCAGGATCGCGCGCCGCAGGGCTGACGTCTTCTGCCCTTCCCCCCTGACTGCGAATGCTGAACGCCCTGGGGGATGCCGCCGTTCTGCTGATGATGGTGACTTCTGCAATGGCGGCCATGCTGGCCAGCGCTTCACCACGGAAGCCAAGGCTCGACACCGTTTCAAGATCGTTCAAGGTACGGATCTTGCTGGTAGCGTGCGCCGCCAGGGCCAGCGGCAGGTCCTCGGCCATCATGCCCAACCCGTTGTCATCCACCCGGATGCGCTTGACGCCGCCTTCTTCAAGCGTCACGGCAATGTCGCTGGCCTCGGCATCGAGTGCGTTTTCCACCAGCTCCTTCAGCGCCGAAGCGGGCCTTTCAACGACTTCACCAGCAGCAATCTGGGCAATCAGGACATCGTCCAGCCGTTCTATACGCCTCATGGAAACACAGCAAGACGACTGCCATTCAGGTCAGATCGTACGGTACGGGATTTGTTCAGGGGTGGGTTGGCTGCCAGATAGTGCTGCAGGCCAGTCAGGATTGCCTCAGCCAGGCGGTCCTGGTATTGAGTATCGTTCAGGCGTCGTTCCTCGTCGGGGTTGGTGATGAATGCAGTCTCCACCAGGATGGAAGGAATGTCGGGAGACTTCAGTACGGCAAATCCTGCCTGTTCCACTTCGCCCTTGTGTAGTGCGTTGACATGGCCCAACTCGCCCAGTACCGCCCGGGCAATTTTGAGGCTGTCGTTGATGGTGGCCGTTTGAGACAAATCGAAGAGGGTTTGGGCCAGATAGGTTTCGTGCGCATTGATATTGACCCCGCCGATGAGATCGGCATCATTTTCCCGCTTGGCCAGCCAGCGCGCCGCAACCGAGGTAGCCCCTTTTTCGGACAGGGCAAACACCGAAGAACCGCGCGCATCGCTGTTGATGAAGGCATCTGCGTGAATCGACACGAACAGGTCAGCATGCAGTTGCCGAGCCCTGGCCGTGCGACCCTGGAGCGGGATGAAGTAGTCGCCGTCGCGAATCAGGACGGCGCGCAGGTTGGGTTGCGCATCGATTTTGGCCTTGAGCCGTCGCGCGATGGAAAGCGTCACCCTTTTCTCATAGGTGCCGCCGCGGCCATGCGCCCCGGGATCCTCTCCGCCGTGACCCGCGTCCACGGCAATGATGATGCGCTGTTGCAGGTTTCGGGGCTTCAAAGATGAGGGGGCAACATTCAGGGACGGCTCAGGCGCGCCTGACGACGGGAGCGTGGCAGCCGCCGTTGCAATCGGGGCCTCCAGTGCCGGGGCCACCCCGGCCCCTTCGGAAACCGCGGGAGGGGCCGGCGGTGGCGCAGACTCGACAGCCTGCGGCGTATCGGGCCCCTGCGGGGTGGTGACCGCAGCTTGATGGCTTTCCAAGAGCGCCATCAGGGGGTCCGCAGGCGTTTCGGGATAGATATCAAGGACCAGCCGGTAACCGTATGTTGCCACTGGATCGAGCAGGGAAGTGCTGGCCTTGACCCGGGTCTTGAGGTCGAATACCACGCGCAGAACGCCTGGTTTGAAACGCCCTACCCGAATTCCCTTGATGTAGGGGTCATCCGCCTTGAGGTTGCGCGCCATGGTTTCAAGGGGGGGGCCCAGTTCCACCCCTTCGAGGTCGAGTACCAGCCGGTCGGGATGCTCCACCGAAAACAGGGTGCTGCGAATGCCGGTGTTCGATTCGAAAGTGACCCGGGTGTAGGCTTCGGCGGGCCAGAGCCTGACGGAATGGATGCGGGTGCCTGCCACCGCAGCAGGAGCCCAGAAGGCGCTTGCGACTCCCGCGAGGAGCAGGAGCCCTGTCAGGAAATGAAAATACGCTCGAGGCATTGTCGTCCCAATAATGAGCCCGCAGTGACGGTCAGCTTTCTCCCTTCCCCCTCCGCACGCAATTCGATAAGGACATCCGCTGCAGGGAGCCAGTTCCCTGCTTTTTCAGGCCATTCCACGAAACACAGTCCCGCTCCGCCGAAGCATTCACGAAAACCAGCGTCCTCCAGTTCAGAATGGCTTTTGATTCGATAAAAATCAAAGTGATACAAGTATAAGCTCGAAACATTATAGGTTTCAAGCACGGGATAGGTAGGGCTCTTGATATTTCCTTCGACCCCCAGGGCGCGCAACACGGCCCGCACGACGGTGGTTTTACCCGCACCAAGGTCTCCCTGCAGCAGCACGAGCATGCCTGGCTTGAGGCAGGCGGCAAACCGCGTTGCCCAATGTTCCGTGGCTGCGAGGTCGGAAAGCCCGAATTCAAGCGTCAAGGGGGCGGCGGCATCTGGCTCGTTCAATTCTGACCTCGTACGGCATTGGGATTGGTTAACCTGATATCGAACCATACCCCGGGCGTCAACGCAAGCGTTGGCCTGCTCGGGTATCATGGGTCGTCATGATGCCTGCCCCGCCTTCCCCCCACGCGCTCAAATTGCTGCTAACCCAGAGCGCACTGGATCTGGGCTTTGATGCCGTGAGCGTGACGCGCCCCGATCTGCGCGAGGCCACCCTCAGGCTACAGGCGTGGCTTGATGCGGGGCATCATGGCGAAATGCACTTCATGCGGCAACACGCTGCCCTGCGCGCGGACCCCACCGCGCTGCATCCGGGCACCCTGCGCGTCATCAGCGTGTGCATGCCCTATCTCACCACCCCCCTGAGCGAGGCCGAAACGACGCTGTCTGACCCTGACCGTGGTTACATCTCGCGGTATGCCCTGGGACGGGACTACCATAAGGTGCTGCGCTCCCGCCTGCAGCAACTGGCCCACCGGCTGGAGCAGCACTGGGGGCCTTTCAACTACCGGGTGTTTACAGACAGTGCCCCCGTGCTGGAGGTGGAAATTGCCCATCAGGGTGGGCTGGGCTGGCGCGGCAAACACACCCTGTTGTTGCGTCGGGATGGCGGATCTTTTTTCTTCCTGGGCGAAATTTACACTGACCTGCCCCTGCCCGTCGATGCTCCCGTTGAGGACCATTGCGGAACCTGTCAGTCCTGCATCGACGTGTGCCCAACCCAGGCCATCCTGGGACCTTACCGACTGGACGCACAGCGCTGCATCTCCTACCTGACCATCGAACTCAAGGGGGCCATCCCCGAGCCGTTAAGACCGCTGATTGGCAACCGCATCTACGGCTGCGATGACTGCCAACTGGTCTGCCCGTGGAACCGCTTTGCCCAACAATCCCCGGTTTCTGATTTTGCCCCGCGTCGCGCACTCCAGTCCGACCAACTGGTTGCCCTGTTTTCCTGGGACGAAACCCGGTTCAATGACCAGATGGCCGGTTCTGCCATTCGCCGCATCGGTCATGAGCGCTGGCTGCGCAACATTGCCGTCGCCCTCGGCAATGGCCCACCGCAGCCCAAGGCCATCGCTGCATTGCACCAGCGCCAGGACCATCCTTCGGCACTGGTGCGGGAACATGTGAACTGGGCGCTGCGCCGGTTGTCGGAGTAAAATGTCCGACTTAAGACCGTTACCCCAGGAAAACCAGACATTGATGGACTTTGCCCGCTTGCGACTGCAACGCCTTGGATCGTGCACGCTCCCCCTGTTGGGGGCCCTGCTCCTTGCCACTGCCATGCCCCCTGCAGGCGCTTCTGAAGCGTTGCCCTTCAATAAGCCCGCCCTGCCGGCAACACTGGCCACATCCAATGCCCCCAAAACCTTCCTGATGCCCGAAGAGGCTTTCAAGGTCAGCATCAGTACTGCGGCGGCCCAGGACCTGGCCGTGGCGTTTACGCCTGCCCCAGGCTATTACCTGTATCGCGACCGGATCAAGATCGTCGACGCCACTGAAACTTCGGTAGGCCGAATCGCCTTTCCGCAAGCCGAGAGCAAACAGGACCCCAGTTTTGGTCGTGTCTGGGTGTATCACCACCCCTTCGCCGTGGACGTCAGTCTGCCCGCGGACCCCCCACGGGAACTGGCAGTGACCTATCAGGGCTGCGCCGAACAGGGGATCTGCTACCCGCCCACCACGCAACATTTCGTTCTGGCCTCGCTGACCGGCCGTTACCAACCCGTTTCCGGAAACACCCCGTTAGAGCGTGCTCCCGACATCAACTCGGCCAACCCCAATGAGTTTCTGAGCTTCCTGAAAGGGGCAAGACCACTACTCGTGCTGGCCACTTTTTTCGGTTTCGGACTCTTGCTGGCCATGACCCCCTGCGTGTTTCCCATGATTCCCATCCTCTCGGGCATCATCGCCGGCCAGGGACATGACATTACCAAAAGCCGCGCCTTTGGCCTGTCCCTCACCTATGTAATGGGGATGGCGGTGACCTACGCCATGGCCGGGGTTCTGGCCGGGCTCTCAGGCACGCTGCTGTCCAACACCCTGCAAACACCACCCGTTCAGATCGGCACGGCCATCCTGTTTGTCATCCTGGCGCTTTCCATGTTCGATGTGTACCAGTTGGAGTTGCCACCCGTGCTACAAAACGGCTTGAACAACCTGTCCCGCCGGCTACCCGGGGGAAAGTACCTGGGAGTCGGCTTGATGGGCATCCTCTCGGCCCTGGTCATGGGGCCTTGTGTGGCAGCCCCGCTGGCTGGCGGACTGCTTTATATCGCACAGACCCATGACATCGCCCTGGGAGGGGCAGCATTGTTCATCCTGGCGCTGGGAATGGGCGTGCCGCTGCTGGTGATCGGTACTTCAGCTGGAGCGTTGTTGCCCCGGGCCGGGCGCTGGATGGTCTGGGTCAAACGGTTCTTTGGTGTGCTCTTGCTGGGCGTTGCGCTCTGGATGGTGATGCCGCTTCTGGGATCACGGATCAGTACGAATGGTCCCCACTTTGAACGCGTGACCTCCACGGCGGCGCTGGATCAAGCCCTTGGCAGGGCTGCTGCAGAGGGGCGCCCCGTACTCCTGGATTTTTACGCCGATTGGTGCGTCTCTTGCGTTGAGATGGAAAAGAAGGTTTTCCCCACCCAGGAAGTAAAATCAACCCTGGAAAAGGGCGTACTGCTGCGCGCGGACGTTACTCAAAACACCCCGGAAGACCAGGCCCTGCTGGCACGCTTCGGCTTGTTCGGCCCCCCTGGCACCATTTTCTATGGCAGTGACGGCCACGAAGTCAGCGAGGGACGGCTCGTGGGCTATGTGCCCGCGCAACAGTTTCTGGAGCACCTCAACAAGGTATTCCGTTAAAGCTTGATGAAGTGCTCCCGGTAATGTTTGAGCTCTTCGATGGACTCGTAGATATCCGCCAGGGCCTCATGTTTTCCTGATTTTTTGAACGCCCCGTAAATTTCGGGCTTCCAGCGCTTGGAGAGCTCTTTGAGTGTGCTGACATCCAGGTTGCGGTAATGAAAGTAGCGTTCCAGGCTGGGCATGTAATTGGCCAGGAAACGCCTGTCCTGGCAAATGGAATTGCCGCACAGGGGTGATTCGCCAGACGGAACATATTCCTTGAGAAAGGCCAGAAGCGATTCTTCTGCCCTGGCTTCATCCAGCGAAGAGGCCTTGACCTTGTCGATCAGTCCCGAACGGCCGTGCGTTCCCTTGTTCCACGCATCCATGCCATCCAGCACGGCATCTGACTGATGGACCACCAGTACAGGTGCCTCGGCGACCGTGGCCAACTGGTTGTCAGTGATCACGATGGCCACTTCGATGATTCTGTCGCGCGCGGGGTCGAGTCCCGTCATTTCCATGTCGACCCAGATGAGGCGGTTCTTGTCTTGTGCCATAATTCGGTGGTTTGATCCTTTTCCTACTTGCGTTTTCTGACGACACTCATCATTACATGAATGCTTCGATGTTGTTTCACCTGGTTTTTCTGGCGCTGCTGGCAGGCGTGACTGCAGGACGCCTGTGGCTGGCATTGAGACAGATTCGCCACGTCAAGCTTAACCGACAAAGCGTCCCCGCGGCGTTTCAAAACCGCATTGCGCTGGAAGACCATCAAAAAGCTGCTGATTACACCTGCGCCAAAACCAGGCTTCGTATGATACACACCCTGACCGACGCCTTGCTACTGCTGGGCTTTATCGAGGGTGGCGTACTGGAGGGTTTGGACCGGTGGCTGGCAGACGCCTTGGGAAACGGCAGCCTGCATGATCTGGCGCTCGGTGGCAGCGTCCTTCTGGTCGGCGCACTGGTGGATTTGCCGCTCAGCCTGTACGGCACTTTTGGCGTGGAAGCGCGCTTTGGTTTCAATCGCATCACCCCGAGACTGTTTTTGATGGATTTGTTGCGCGAATCCCTGATTACCGTGGGCCTGGGTGCCCCCGTGTTTTTGGCGGCGGTCTGGATGATGAATTCGTTGGGAAGCCTGTGGTGGCTCTGGGCCTGGGCAGCCTGGATGGCCTTCAATGTGGTGTTGCTGATGCTCTACCCCACCCTGATTGCCCCCCTGTTCAACCGGTTTACCCCACTGCCCCCGGGGGACTTGCGCCAGCGGGTGGAAGCCCTCCTCAAGCGTTGCGGCTTTCGCTCCAGCGGGCTGTTTGTGATGGATGGGTCCAAACGTTCGAATCATGGCAACGCGTACTTCACGGGTTTTGGAAAAAGCAAACGGGTCGTGTTTTTCGACACCCTGCTCACGCGCCTGGACCCCGCTGAAACAGAGGCCGTACTGGCCCATGAGCTGGGGCATTACCATCAAAAGCACGTGTTCCAGCGCATCATGGTGTTGTTTGGGTTGAGCCTGGTCTTTTTGGGGCTTCTGGGTTGGCTCAAGGAAGCGCCCTGGTTTTATCTCGGACTGGGCGTCACCACACCGGGGACTGCAATCGCCTTGATACTGTTCATCCTGGTCATTCCGGTTTTTGGTTTTCCCCTGCAACCCCTGATGAGCCTTTATTCCCGCAAGCATGAATTCGAGGCCGATGCCTATGCTGCCCAGCATACCCCGGCCAGGGAATTGATCAGTGCCCTGGTCAAGCTTTACCAGGATAATGCCTCGACCCTGACGCCGGATCCTTTGCACTCGGCCGTTTATGACTCACATCCCCCGGCCGCAGTGCGCATTGCGCGCCTGGAATCCCTGCAAAACGCGTGAACGACGCCCTCACCGGAACAGTCATTGCGGCATTTGGCCGTCATTATGACGTTGCCCTTGCCGGTTCCGGGCAGCCCATCAGCTGCGTGCGCCGCGGCAAGCGCAAGGATGTGGCCTGCGGGGACCGGGTAGACATCCAGTTGACCTCTCCCGGACAAGGCGTCATTGAAACGGTGCATGAACGCCGTACCCTGCTGTACCGTGCGGATGCCTGGCGCGAAAAACTGTTGGCCGCCAACGTGGATCAGGCGCTGATCGTCGTGGCTCCAGAACCCACCTACAGCGACGAACTGCTGACCCGCTGCCTGATTGCTGCCGACGCCGCCGGCGTGGCACCCATGATCATCCTCAACAAAATGGATATGGGGGCCCCTGCGATACGGGTCCGCGCGGCACTTGAGTACTACGTCGAACTGGGCTACCCCCTGGTTTCACTGAGCGCGCTGGAAGACGTATCGGCATTGCGCCCCGTGCTGACAGGACAGGTCAGCATTCTGGTAGGGCAGTCCGGCATGGGCAAATCCACGCTGGTCAACGCCCTGGTACCTGACGCCATGGCCCGCACCAACATCGTCTCGCAGGCTCTGGATTCGGGGCGCCACACCACCACTGCAGCCCATTACTACGCCATGGATGCGCAAAGCGCACTCATCGATTCTCCAGGACTGCAGGAATTTGGCCTGGCCCACTTGAGTCCCAATGCCATTGAAGGTTATTTCAGGGAGTTTTCGGGGCTTCTGGGGCAATGCCGGTTCATGGATTGCCAGCATCTCAATGAACCGGACTGCGCCCTCAAAAACTGGGCACGGGGAAACGAACGCCGCGAGTTACGGTTGCGCTATCTCACCAGCCTGCAACAGGCCAAGCGTCATCGAAACCACGATTAACCCCCCACCATGGCGGCAATCGTCATCAGTGCAATAATCAATAGCCACAACACCAGGGTGCGCCAGATCATGCCTTCGGCACTTCTCAGGTGGTCAATGTCAGGTGCTTCGCCCACGCCCAGGTCCAGCCCTCCGTAAACACGATTGGGCGTGGATGAGTCGCCAAGACGAATCCCGAGGGCCCCGGCAGCACTGGCCAGGATAATGCGTAGACTGACGCGATGGCCTGAAGCCTGGGTGCGCCAGCAGAACAGCGAATCCTCGAAATTACCCACGATGGCAAAGGCCAGTGCAGTGAGCCTTAGGGGTATCCAGTCCAGCCAGTAAAATGCCGTGCGGGAGAAATGTCCGAAATCGGTTTGCGTGTCCGAGCCCCAAAGGCGGTTAAGACGCATCGCCATCAAGTACAACAACGCTCCGGTCGGTCCGGGCAACACGCAATACCAGAACAATACGGCCAGCAGGTGGGTATGGATGTCGATGAGCGCAAGCTCGATGCCACGAGCCACCATTTCGGCAAGCGCCGGAGCGCTTGGGCCCGGAAAACCCAGGCGCTCTGCGACCTGTTCGCGCTCCATATGGCGCAACTCGCCTTGTAACGTAGACAGGCGATTCAGCACCACCCTGAAGTCCAGCACCAGGGTCAGCACCAGCACATCAATGGCCCATCCCAGGCCCACACCCATCCAGCCCGCGACGACGTTGAGCGTGCCAAAAACCAGCAGGACGGGTACGACCGCAAGAATCCAGGCGGCTATGCCATGGTGCCGTTCGCCTGAATTGAGCAGGTCATCCAGGCTGCTGGCATAACGATCATAGAGAGCAAAGACTTTGGCTTGAGCGGAAACAGTACGATACTGTTCCAGTAGCAGTGCAATCAGAATGGAAAAGAAGTTCATGGTCTTGATCTGCGGCTGAATACCGTCGAGGTTAACACAATCAGCAAAAAAAAAACGGGGGTTGACACCCCCGTGGTTCAATTACACCGGCAATTTTCGGGCACTCCATATCTTCTTTTTGTACTTGCCCGAACCTACCGGGACCAGTCCGATATTGAACACTTCCACCCGATCTCCGATGTTGATCTGTTCACGCAACAGGGCGCGTTGCAAATCCACGCCGATATGCCGAATAGTCCGCACCTCATCCTCCACTTCCGCGAAAAAAGTACGGTACTTGCGGCCTGACGGATCCGTACGCTCCACATAACCGGTTTTGCGTAGCACACCGCTATGTGAACTGACTACTGGCGGCTTGATCATGTTGGGATACAGCTTGTCCTGGCTGGCTAGCGGCACCTTACGGGCCGCATCTTCCGCCCGGATTTCCTCCATGGAGCGTTCGATGGTCTTGCGTCGCTTCTGCAAATCCGTCAACTCGTGCTCTGGTGCGGCACAGGGAGGGAGAAGACGCCACGGCCGCTTGTTGAGCAGGTTTTCGGGAATTTCCTCTTCGATCAGCGCCCCCGCGTCTGCCAGAGTTTTCTCCATGAGTCGTATCACCCGCAGATCCTGGAGCGATTCAAATTCCAGAAATTCGTCAGGTAATGCGATACGGCCCCAACGCCTTGGCGTTACGCCTTGCGCACGAGCTGAACCCCTGGCTCTCGCAACCTGTTGGCCTGCACGAGTGCGCAGGCGCCGAACAACATAAGCCCCATGTTTACGCTGAAGGCTTTTGTAATCCAGCCAGAGTGCACGGACCACGCGCGAATCACGCCGATAGAAATGACAAACCACGTTAAAACCCTCACCGTATCTCACCAGCACTTGACTCACCAGATAATCGGCATCAGGCACAGGGACAAGGTGCTGAGGTGCCGATAACTCCGGTGCTGCCAATGATGATTCGGACTCTGCCGGCGCCGGCGCCGGAAGCGCCAACGGTGCGTGAATGGCTTCAGCAGCCGCCATTTGCTCCGTCCATCGTTCTGGCGTCACCTTACGACCCCAATGGTGGCGTAACACCACCCCCAGATAAACCACACTTCGAAACAACCCTTGAAACAGATCGAATGCAATCATCGCTCATCCTCCAAAAAAATACCGGAGGCTTGCGATGACCCGCCTGACGGCGAGAAGCATGCCGTCCGGCGATTGGGTATTGCCTGTTGATCATGGGAGGCTTGCGCAACAAGACCCACCATGGCACCCCGTAAGAGTTCAAGGAAAAAAATCCTTTATGCCCGCCCACTGTAATGACGGCAAAGGCCTTGCGAGCGATCAAACAAATGAATGCCGCGCAACTTGTCGGACAGTACAATGCGTGGATGACGACCATGACCCCTGCAGAAATCCGCTTCGAGGACGGCGTTCTGCGCGCCCCGGCCTTCGATGATGTGTACCACTCAGCGGACGGTGGCATTGCCCAGTGCACGAGCGTTTTTCTCAGCGGCAATGCATTGCCGGAACGCTGGCTGAATCGCCCCGATTTCCAGATTCTGGAAACCGGGTTCGGCATTGGACTGAATTTTCTGGTGACCTGGAGCGCATGGCGCCACACGGTGCCCAACCCTGAGGCCCGACTGCACTTCGTCTCGCTTGAAAAATTCCCCTTGAATCGCAACGACCTGGCACTGGCCCTCGCCCCCTTTGCAACCCTCGCCGCCCTGTCCGGGGCCCTGCTTGCCGCCTGGCCCCCACTGGTGCCTGGTTTTCATCAGCTCAGGTTTGATGAGGGCCGCGTCACACTCACGCTGATCCTGGGAGACATCCAGGAAACCTTGCCGCAGCTGGCCATGGCTGCAGACGCCCTGTTCCTCGATGGTTTTTCACCGGACAAGAACCCCCAGATGTGGGATGACTGGGTGATCCGTCACGTGGCTCGCCAGATGGCTTACCAGGGCACTTTGGCCACCTGGTGCGTGGCCGGTGCCGTGCGTCGGCGCCTCGAGGCCCATGGATTTACGGTACGGCGCCTCCCCGGTTTCGGGCGCAAGCGGGAACGCCTGGAAGCACGATTCGACAAGATTCCCGAGGCGGCTTTCAGTCGCATGGTCTCGACTGCGCGCAATCCAGTCTTGGCACGCAACCATCTCCATCCCATCACGCAGCGGCATGCCATGATCGTCGGCGCCGGCATTGCCGGATGCCTGATGGCAGAACGCCTGGCGCAACAGGGGTGGCAAGTCGACCTGTTCGACCGTCACGACGGGCCTGCCAGGGAAGCTTCGGGCAATCCTGCCGGAATCCTGCGCCCGGTGCTCTCACGCGACGACAATCTGGCTGCACGGCTCTCGCGTGCTGCTTTTTTTCAGACCCTGCACACCCTGCATCGCTTACAAGCCAGGTCTGGCCCCATCCGCCACAAGCTCAGCGGAGTCCTGGTCCTGGCCCAGGATGAGGAGCAGTCCGCAGTGCAGCGCGACACCCTCGCGCATTACGGCTACCCCCATGACTATGTGCGTTTTCTGGAATCCCAAGAAGTACTGGCCTTGTGCGGTATTGCCGGGCAATGGGGCGGATGGCTTTTCCAGCAGGGTGGCTGGCTGGACCCGGGCAGCCTGTGCGCAGCGGCTCTCCGGGCAGGCGCCGCGCAGATTCGAAGTCACTGGAATACCGACGTAAGCCGCATCGAAAAGGCTGGGAACTGGCGGATTTTTGATGCGCGCGGACAGGTCCTGGCACAAGCACCCATCCTGATTCTGGCCCTGGGGGCCCATGCCCAGTCACTGCCGCAAACAGCCGAACTCCCCATCACGCTGTTTCGCGGACAGATTACCCAGGTTGCAAACGATCCCTTTCCACCCCAAACACCGGTGCTCTGTCAGGATGGCTATGTCATTCCAGGACTGGCAGGAGGTCTGTGCGTCGGCGCCACCTATGATGGTGATCTGGAATCCGCCCCCCGCCTGGCCAGCACCCTGGAAAACCTGGAACGACTTCACCGACTCAGCCCAGGCGTTGCATCCGACCCCCTCACCACCGTGGATCGTGTCGGGTTTCGCAGCGTGTGTCGCGACCGAATGCCGCTCGTGGGCGCACTGGGTTTGCAGGAAGGCTTGTACGCCACCATGGGCATGGGATCGCGCGGCCTGATCTGGAGCAGCATGGCGGCGGAGCTCATTGCTGCTGAGCTGGCAGGGATGCCACTACCGCTGGAAAGGGATCTGATCCGGGCCATTGCCCCGGAGCGTTTCAGTGATTCAGCATTTCGGCCGCATGCCGACGCGTCGTCGGCGTGATGGTGACACCACCCAGCATGCGCGCCAGTTCTTCAACGCGCGCCTCGTCATCCAGACGCGCAATGGTGCTGTTGACGCCGGCCGCATGTTCTGTCTTGGTAACGGAGAGATGCTGCTGGCCTCTGGCGGCCACTTGCGGCAGGTGCGTGACGCAAAGCACCTGATGCCGTTGGCCCAGGTCTTCCAGCAGTCGCCCGACGATTTCGGCCACGCGCCCACCAATGCCGGTATCCACCTCGTCGAAAATCAGCGTGGGCACGGCTGAGACCGTGGAGAGGGCGGTCTGGATGGCCAGGCTGATGCGAGAAAGCTCACCCCCGGAGGCCACGCGGGCAAGGGATTCTGGCGTCTGGGAAACATGCGCCGCCACCCGAAACTCCACTTCATCCAAACCTGATGCGTTGGCTCGTTCCAGAGGAGCCAGGGCAATTTCAAATACGCCATTCCCCATGGCCAGATCGGCCATGGTGGCCGTAATCGTCTGACTGAGTTGTTTTGCAGCCTGGGCGCGCTGCTGTGACAACAGCTGGGCCTGGTTATAAAACACCTCGCGCGCAGCGTGCATGGCCTGTTCCAACGCCTCGCCCGAATTTTTGGATTGCAACGCCTCCAGACGCGCTGCGGATTGCACCAGGCGCTCGGGCAGTTGCTCGGGCTTGAGCCGGTGACGACGCGCCACGGCCAGGATGGTTTCCATGCGGGATTCCAGCTGCTGCAATCCCGCATCATCCACTTCGATGCCCATGGCATAACGACGCAATTCGTGGACGGCTTCATCCAGCTGGATTCCTGCAGATTCGATCAGTTCCACACTGGATTGCAGTACCGGATCAAAGGTCACGAGCCCGGACAGCAGGGCCCCGACTGCATCGAGCTTGCCGCGAACGGCATCCTCGGCTTCAGACAATGTCTCCAGTGCAAATCGGGCCCCCTCCTGCAAGCTGGCCGAGTGGGCAAGGCGGGTTTGATCTGTCTGCAGGGCCTGCCAGGTTTCTGGTGTCAGGTCCAGCGCACGAAGTTCACGCACCTCGTCCTGCAGGCGTGCCTTTTCTTCCAGCAGCGCCTCGGACTGGCTGCTCCATTCTTCCCATTGATCCCTGGCTGATTGCCATTGGTTGTAGGCCGACCGCACTGATTGCGCCAACGCCGTCGTACCGGCAAAGGCATCGAGCAGCGCACGTTGGGTGGATGCCTTTTGCAGGGATTGGTGGGCATGCTGCCCGTGAATGTCGAGCAGCCATTCCGACAGGGTTTTGAGTTGTTGCACCGGCACACTGGAACCATTGATAAATGCACGAGACTTTCCGGACTTGTCCAGGATACGACGCAATACACAGACGTCATCGGACCAGAGTTCGTTTTCCAGCAACCATTGACCAGCGGGGCCCTCCTGGGGCACCAGGAATTCAGCAACCACTTCAGCCCGCTCGGCACCAGCGCGTACAATTCCTGGTTCGGCTCGTGCACCCAGGGCAAGGGACAACGCTTCGATCAGAATGGATTTTCCAGCGCCGGTTTCGCCGGTCAGCACGGTAAAGCCTGCATCGAACTCCAGGTCCAGATGCTCGACGATGACAAAATTACGGATACTCAGGGCACGCAGCATGTGGTTTGCCCTAGAGCTTGGTTCCCCAACGCAGTTTTTCGCGCAACATGGCGAAGTAACTGTGCCCGATGGGGTGAAGGAGACGAACGCCGGCATCATTGGGGCTGATCACCAAGCGGTCGTCAACCTGAAGTTCGTAATGATCCTGAACGTCGAAGTTGGCAAATGCCCCGGCCCCCTTCTGCAGGATGACTTCCACCGTACAGTGATCACTGAGGGCGATGGGACGATTGCTCAACGTATGGGGACAGATGGGCACCAGCACGATAGCCGCGAGATCAGGGTGCAGGATGGGGCCGCCACTCGATAGCGCATAGGCGGTAGACCCCGTCGGGGTAGCCACGATCAGGCCATCTGCGCGCAAACTGTAAACGAAACGCCCGTCCACATACACTTCAAGGTCGATCATGCTGCCGCGGGCACCCTTGGTCAGCACCACGTCATTGAGCGCCACGGTCCGGCTGACGATGTTGCCTTGCCGGACAATCTTGGTCTTGAGCAGGGTTCTCGTTTCTTCCTGGTACTCGCCATCCAGCACCTGGCCCAGCATGGTTTCCATGGCGTTTGCGGGGATGTCCGTCAGGAAGCCCAACTGCCCAAGATTGATGCCGATCAGCGGAACCTTCTGGCAGGACAGCACCCGGGCTGCATACAGCAGCGTACCGTCCCCACCCAGCACCACCACCAGGTCGGCGTGTGCCCCGATATCGTCCAGACTCACGACCGGCGCGTGCGTTTTCCCTACGGCAGCAGCGGAGCGATGGTCCAGCACCACCGACAGGCCCCGTCCCTCAAGAAAAGCAATGAGCTTTTCGAGCGGTTCGGCCAGATTGCGGCTATCATATTTGCCGACGATACCGATGCGTTGGAAAGGTGAATTCATGCCGGGAATTAAACCACATTTCAGGTAGAATGAATCGCATGTTAAACGATCGTGCCCGTGCGCTTCTCAAAGCCTTGGTGGAACGCTATATCGAAGAAGGCCAGCCCGTGGGCTCGCGGGCCCTGTCCAGGACGTCCGGCCTTGAACTGTCTGCAGCCACCATCCGCAATGTGATGGCTGACCTGGAGGACATGGGCTTCATCGCCAGCCCGCATACATCAGCAGGACGGATTCCCACCCCGCTGGGCTATCGCTTCTTCGTCGACAGCCTGCTCACCATCAAACCCCTGGGGGCTGAAACCTTGAGCCAGCTGGAGGACCAGCTGCATCCTGCCGACACCCAGCATCTGGTCTCGGCGGCATCCCAGATGCTCTCCGAACTCACAGCCTTTGCAGGCATTGTCCGAACGCCGAAACGACGCACCAGCGGTTTCAGGCACCTCGAGTTTCTCAGGCTTTCGGAAAAGCGCCTGTTGCTGATTCTGGTCACCCTCGAGGGCGACGTGCAGAATCGCGTCATCTTTACCGATCAATCCTATTCTTCAGTGCAGCTGGCCCAGGCTGCCTTGTACCTCAACGAGCATTATGCCGGCTGCGATTTTGATGGCATTCGCGATTCCTTGCGCATCGAGCTGCAAAGCCTCAGCCAGGACATCCAGGTTCTGATGAAAACTGCGCTGGAGGTGGGTGGAGCTGCCTTGAGACAGGGGCAGGACGATTACGTGCTCTCTGGGGAAACCCGCCTCATTGGCCACCAGGACGTCTCCAGCAACATGGCGCAACTGCGCAGGCTGTTTGACGTTTTCGAGCAAAAAACCGGATTGCTGCAACTGCTGGACATGAGCCAGCAAGGCCAGGGCGTCAAGATTTTCATCGGTGACGAATCGGGTATCGTTCCCCTGGATGAGTTCAGCATCGTCACCGCCCCTTACGAAGTGGATGGCCAGGTGGTTGGCACGCTGGGTGTGGTTGGCCCTACCCGCATGGCCTATGAACGCGTCATCCCTATCGTGGACGTCACGGCAAGATTACTGTCCAGCGCCTTATCCCAGCATTGACATGGCACATTACCTCCCCGAACCGGACTTTACGCATGGCACCCCCCTTAAAACCGGGATCGTGCTCGTCAACCTGGGCACACCGGATGCTCCTGAAAAGGGTGCGCTACGCCGCTACCTCAAGCAATTCCTGAGCGACTCGAGGGTGGTGGAAATTCCCCGTCCCATTTGGTGGCTGATCCTCAACGGCATCATCCTCAACACCCGCCCGGCCCGCTCGGCCAAGAAGTACGCCACCATATGGACCCCTGAAGGCTCGCCCTTGCGGGTCAATACGGCGCTTCAGTGCGGGGGACTGGCTGAACGCCTGCAGCAACGGGTGCCCTCTCCCCTGGCTGTCACGTACGCCATGCGCTATGGACAACCTTCCATCGCATCAGCCGTGGCCGAACTCAAGGCCCAGCATTGCGACCGCATCCTGATGTTGCCGCTCTATCCCCAGTATGCGGCCAGTACCACAGCCTCCTCCATGGATGCCCTGTTTAACGCGTTGCGGGCCTACCGCAACGTCCCGGGGGTGCGGGTAGTGCGGCACTACCATGACCATCCCGCCTATATTCATGCCCTCAAGACCCGCATTGAAGCCTATTGGGCCCAACATGGCCGTCCGGACAAGCTGGTCATGAGTTTCCACGGCGTGCCCCGCTATACCCTGGACAAGGGTGACCCCTACCATTGCGAATGCCACAAGACGGGGCGCCTGCTGGGCGAGGCCCTGGGGCTGCAGCCCGAGCAGTACGTCGTCTCCTTCCAGTCCCTGTTTGGTCGGGCAGAATGGATCAAACCCTACACCGACCCCCTGGTCGGGCAACTGGCTCGGGACGGCCTGCAAACCCTGCATGTGGTCTGCCCTGGATTTCCTGCGGACTGCCTGGAAACGCTGGAAGAGATCGGCATGGAGGTCAAGGCCACCTTCCTGTCCAACGGGGGCCGCGAGTATCACTACATCCCGGCGCTTAACGACGACCCCGTCTGGCTGGACGGCCTCTGCGAAATTGCCCTGGATCATCTGGGCGGTTGGACCAACCCGCACTGGTCCAGCCAGACGGCATTGCAGGAAGGCGAGATGGTCCGTAACCGGGCCATTGCCACAGGAGCCACGCACTAACCCCCGTTTGTGGCAATTATTTTTCTTTCTCCCCCCTTGAAATCGCATCGTGCACCCCAATTGTTCGTGCATTCCTTGAGGAGATCACGATGCAACCGACGAATCCAGAAACAGAAGCTGCCGCCGCAGAGGCCGCCTCAGCCATCCCAGCCCTGACCCTCGAGCAGGCGCTTGCAGCCCTCAACCAGGCCGAGGCCATGGTGCGCGAAAAGGAAGACGCATGGCTGCGCGCCAAGGCTGAAACAGAGAACGTCAGAAGGCGCGCGGCAACAGACCTCGCCCAGGCCCGGAAATTTGCGCTGGAATCCTTTGCTGCCGAGTTGCTGTCCGTCATGGACAGCCTGGAAGCCGCGCAGCAGGTCAAGGAAGCCACCGTGGAAAGCTATCGTAGCGGCGTTACCCTGACAGCCCGCCAATTGGCATCCGTTTTCGAAAAATTTAACGTCACCGAGATCAACCCGCTCAACGAAAAATTCGACCCCAACCGCCACCAGGCCATTGCCTCGCTGGAAAGCGACTCGGTGCCGGCCAACACGGTCGTCACGGTCATGCAAAAGGGGTTTGCCCTGAACGAGCGGATCCTGCGCCCTGCGCTGGTTACGGTCTCCAAGGCAAAAACCACCACTCCCTCTTGAATATTCAAGACTCACCCCGATATAAGAACCATCAAAATCAAACATTTCGAGGCATAACAACATGGGCAAAATCATTGGAATCGACCTGGGCACCACCAACTCCTGCGTAGCTGTCATGGAGAACGGCAAACCCAAGGTCATTGAAAACGCCGAAGGTACGCGCACGACGCCTTCCATCGTGGCTTACGTGGACGATGGCGAGGTTCTGGTAGGCGCACCGGCCAAACGACAGGCCATCACCAACCCCAAAAACACGCTTTTCGCCGTCAAGCGCCTGATTGGGCGCAAGTTTTCGGAAGAGATGGTGCAGAAGGACATCAACATGGTGCCCTACAGCATCGTCAAGGCAAGCAACGGGGATGCCTGGGTTGAGGCCCAAGGTAAGAAAATGGCCCCCCCGGAGGTTTCGGCTGCCGTCCTGCAAAAAATGAAAAAGACTGCCGAAGACTACCTGGGCGAGGAAGTGACCGAGGCCGTCATCACCGTCCCGGCCTACTTCAATGACAGTCAGCGTCAGGCCACCAAGGACGCAGGCCGGATTGCAGGCCTCGAGGTCAAGCGCATCATCAACGAACCCACCGCTGCCGCGCTGGCATTTGGCCTGGACAAGAAGGAAGGCGACCGCAAGATTGCGGTGTACGACCTCGGTGGCGGCACTTTCGACATCTCCATCATCGAGATCGCCGAGGTGGAAGGCGAACACCAGTTTGAAGTGCTGTCCACTAATGGCGACACTTTCCTGGGTGGGGAAGACTTTGACCTGCGCATCATTGATTTTCTGGCAGACGAGTTCAAGCGTGAGAACGGTCTTGACCTGCGCAAGGACGTGCTGGCACTGCAACGCCTCAAGGAAGCTGCCGAGAAGGCCAAGATCGAACTGTCTTCGGCACAACAGACCGAAGTGAATCTGCCCTACATCACCGCAGATGCTTCGGGCCCCAAACATCTGGTGGTCAAAATGACGCGCGCCAAGCTGGAAAGCCTGGTAGAGGACCTCATTGCGCGCACCATCAAACCGTGCGAGGTGGCGCTCAAGGATTCCGGCGTCAAGATCAGCGACATTTCTGATGTGATTCTGGTGGGTGGACAAAGCCGCATGCCCAAGGTCCAGGAACGCGTGAAGGAATTCTTTGGACGCGAGCCACGCAAGGACGTCAATCCGGATGAAGCCGTCGCCATCGGTGCCGCCATCCAGGGCGGCGTGCTGCAAGGGGAAGTCAAGGATGTGCTGCTGCTGGACGTGACCCCCCTGTCCCTGGGCATTGAAACCCTGGGCGGTGTGATGACGCGACTGATCCAGAAGAACACCACGATCCCGACCAAGGCCTCTCAGGTATTTTCCACGGCTGACGACAATCAGTCTGCCGTGACCATCCACGTGCTGCAGGGTGAACGGGAAATGGCTTCCGGCAACAAGAGCCTGGGGCAGTTCAACCTCTCCGACATTCCTCCTGCGCCGCGTGGCATGCCACAGATCGAGGTCTCGTTTGACATTGATGCCAACGGCATTCTGCATGTGGGCGCCAAGGACAAGGCCACGGGCAAGGAAAGCAAGATCACCATCAAGGCCAATTCCGGCTTGTCGGAAGAGGAAATTCAACGCATGGTGAAGGATGCTGAAGAGCATGCCGAAGAGGACAAGAAAAATCTGGAAGCGGTCAACACCAAGAACACGCTCGAAGCTCTGGTGCACAGTGTGACCAAGTCCCTCAAAGACCATGGCGACAAGCTTGCGGCGGACGAGAAAGAGAAAATCGAGGGCGCCCTCAAGGATGCGGAAGCCGCGCTGAAATCGGAAGACACGGCTGCCATGGCCGCCAAGACTGAGGCGCTCTCCGAAGCCAGTCACAAGCTGGCTGAAAAGATGTACGGTGCAGAGCAAGGTGCAGGTGCGGGTGCGGCCGCAGGAGCCGAACACGGGGCTGGAGCCTCAACATCAGGGGGCAACCAGAAGGAAGAAAATGTGGTGGATGCCGAATTTGAGGAAGTTAAAGATAAAAATCACAAATAAGCCCGCCCAGTATGAGCAAACGCGATTTTTACGAGGTATTGGGGGTCAACCGGGACGCTTCTGAGGAGGATATCAAGAAGGCCTACCGCAAGTTGGCAATGAAATATCACCCGGATCGCAATCCGGACAACTCGAAAGCCGAGGGGCAGTTCAAGGAAGCCAAGGAAGCCTACGAGATCCTGTCCGATTCCGACAAACGGGCTGCCTATGACCGCTACGGCCACGCCGGCGTAGATCCCAGCCATGGCGGGGGCCCTGGGGGCCCCGGCTTTGGCGGCATGGGCGGGGGGTTTTCGGACGCGTTTGGCGATATTTTCGGAGATCTGTTCGGCGGAGGCGGAGGACGCGGCAGACAAGGCGGGGTATATCGCGGCGCCGACCTGCGCTACAACCTGGAGATCGGGCTGGAAGAAGCTGCACGCGGCACCGAAACCCAGATTCGCATTCCCGCCATGGAAACCTGCACCACCTGCAAGGGTTCTGGCGCAAAACCGGGCACTTCCCCCACTACCTGCGGTACCTGCGGGGGCCAGGGCCAGGTTCGCATGCAGCAAGGATTCTTTTCCATCCAGCAAACCTGCCCCGCCTGTCATGGCAGCGGAACCACCATCGCCCATCCCTGCCCGGATTGTGGCGGTGCCGGACGCATCAAGCGACATAAAACCCTGGCTGTCAAAATTCCCGCAGGCATTGACCATGGCGATAGAATCCGCCTGGCTGGCGAAGGTGAACATGGCGTGTCTGGAGGCCCGCCCGGCGATCTCTATGTGGTCGTCCAGATCCGCGCCCATCCGGTGTTTGAACGCGATGGCGCGGATTTGCATTGCGAGATGCCGATCAGTTTTGGCGTGGCAGCCCTGGGTGGAGAAATCGAAATTCCCACCCTGGACGGACACGCCAAATTGAAGGTTCCGGCTGAAACCCAAACCGGACAGGTCTTTCGGTTACGCGGCAAAGGCATCAAGGCGCTGCGCGGCAGCGGTCATGGCGACCTGATGTGTCACGTGGTGGTGGAAACCCCGGTCAAGCTGACTGAAGCGCAGAAGGAACTGCTGCGCCAGCTGGAGACATCCACGCGCGACAACGCCACACACAACCCGCGAGCCAAGACCTTCATGGACAAGGTCAAGGATTTTTTCAGCGCGGTCTGATGCCCCGCCACTAAACCCTACGCCAGATCGTTCCCTGGGGGCCATCCTCCAGGACGATCCCTTCAGCGAGCAAAACGTCACGGATGCGGTCAGACTCGGCAAAGTTCCGGGCTCGCCGCGCTGCGGCCCGGTCCTGAATCAGGGCTTCGATGCGTTGGGCGTCGGATTGCGCTGACCCTGTGGCCTCAATGGAGCCCTGCTCTACCGTGGCAGCAACGCGGCCGGCACCTTCCTGCATCCAGCGGTCCGGATTTTTTCCCAGCAGCCCCAGGATCTGTGCCAAACGGTAGAGTTGTGTAGCGGCGGCATCACTGCCGTTACGGTTGGTTTCTCGAGCAAGACCAAACAGGACGGCCATGGCCTCCGGCGTATTGAGATCGTCATCGAGTGCAGCCTTGAATTGCCGTGCCGCCTCATCATCCCAGTTCACCGCACCTGCACTGACCTGTCTTCCCCGTAACGAAGTGTAAAGCGTGTTGAGCGCCTGGCGCGCATCTTCGAGGTGCCCATCGGTGTAATTGAGCGGGCTGCGGTAATGCCCACGCAGCAGGAAAAATCGGATGACTTCTGCGTCAAACACCTTGAGGACTTCTTCAATGGTGAAAAAATTTCCCAGGGATTTGGACATTTTTTCATCGTTGACGCGCAAAAACCCGTTGTGCATCCAGACATTGACGAAGACATGCCCGTGCGCACCTTCGCTTTGTGCGATTTCGTTTTCATGGTGCGGAAACTGGAGATCGTGCCCTCCCCCATGAATGTCAAAATGCTCGCCGAGAAAATGTTCACTCATGGCCGAGCACTCGATGTGCCATCCCGGGCGACCGGGCCCCCAGGGAGAAGGCCATGAAGGCTCGCCGGGTTTGGCCGCTTTCCACAACACGAAATCAAGGGGGTCCCTTTTGTACGCATCCACCGCAATTCGCTCGCCAGCGCGCAGGTCTTCGAGCGATTTTCCCGATAATTTGCCGTAGCCCGGAAAATCATGCACGGAGTAGTAAACGTCGCCGTTTTCGCCCACATAGGCCAATCCGCGTTTGATCAGCGTTTCGATGATGGCAAGCATTCCCGGAACATGTTCCGTGGCTCGCGGCTCGAAGGTGGGAGGCAACACGTTGAGACGACGCAGGTCGTCATGCATTGCGGCAATCATGCGCCCCGTCAATTCGCCGATGGATTCATGATTTTTAGCTGCACGATCAATGATTTTATCGTCAATATCAGTGATATTACGCACATATATCACTTCAAACCCCGAAGCCAGCAACCAGCGGTATACCAGGTCAAAATCCACCAGCATCCGCGCATGGCCCAGATGGCAGCGGTCATAAACCGTCATGCCGCAGACATACATACGAACCTTGCCAGGCTCAATGGGCTGGAAAGGGGCTACGGAACGGGTAAGTGTATTGAAGAGTTTGAGCATGTTTGAATGGACATCCGCCACTTTGGAGCGGCTTCTTGCCGCCGTAGTGGAAGATGACGCAGTTTATTGATATAATTAAATATTCTGCAGACCTGACCGAGTTTAAGTATACCACGATATGGTTCTTTACCCTGCCGCAATGCGCATCACTTTGGCGGTTTTGGTGGCGGGGCTTTGCCACAACGCCCTGGCCGCAGAGACTGCCGGGCCCGCGCAATCCGTCGATACGCCCACGCCCGTCGTCACGGCCGCCCCCCTGCCCCCGGACAGCGTGGTCAGCAGCCCCAAAGCCATCCAGAAGCTGGCGGTCGAGGGGAAGTTGCAAGAGGCCCTGAACGCAGCCAACCAGTACCTTGACGTCAATTCCCAGGACGGTTCGGTCTTGTTCCTCAAGGCACAGATCCTGACCAAACTGGGAAAAACGGATGAAGCCATCGCCGTCCTGGAAGGCATGACAGAGCGCTTTCCTGAAATGGTGGCGCCTTACAATAATCTGGCCGTACTCTATGCTGGCAAGGGTCGTCTGGATGATGCGCGCAAAGCGCTGGAAACGGCCCTGGTGGTTCAACCCAACTACGCTACCGCTTACGAAAACCTTGCAGACCTTTACCTGGCCCTGGCACGACAGTCTTATGCCCATGCCTTGAAGCTGGACCCCAATAACAAAACCCTCAAGGCCAAGGCCGACAAACTCAACTAACTGGAGACACCATGGTTCGTTTTAAAACCAATTTTGGCGATATCGTTCTGGCACTCGACGCAGAAAAGGCACCCAAAACCGTAGCCAACTTTCTGGAATACGTGGAAGCCGGCTTCTATGACAACACCATTTTTCATCGCGTCATTGACGGCTTCATGATCCAGGGCGGTGGTTTCGAACCAGGCATGAAACAGAAACAGACCCGCTCGCCCATCGAAAACGAAGCATCCAACGGTCTGTCCAATGAGTGCTATACCATTGCCATGGCCCGCACGTCCGATCCCCATTCGGCGACGGCGCAGTTTTTCATCAACGTCAAAAACAACAGCTTCCTCAATTTCAGCGCCCCTTCCCGTGACGGTTTTGGATATTGCGTCTTTGGCAAGGTCGTGGAAGGCCAGGACGTCGTGGATCGCATCAAAGGCGCAGCCACGGGACACCGTGCGGGCCACGGTGATGTTCCAACGGAAGACATCATCATCGAAAGCGCCCAGGTCATTTAACGCATCGCGCCGTGCTGCATACCCTTTTCATTTCAGACCTGCATCTGTCCGAAGATACGCCGCTCATCCGAAAGCGCTTTCTGGAGTTTCTTGCCGGTCCCTGCCAGGAAGCGGAGGCCCTCTATATCCTGGGGGACCTTTTTGAAACCTGGGTGGGCGACGACGACATGCCAGCCCCCTTCAATCGCAAGATTGTGGAGGCCTTGAAAGCGCTCACCGCTTCAGGAACCGCCCTGTTTCTCATGCACGGCAACCGGGATTTTCTGCTGGGTCAGGGTTTTGCCGAGGCGTGCGGAGCCACCCTGCTGCCCGACCCTACCGAGACCATGTTGTATGGCGTGCGTACCTTGCTGACCCACGGTGACCTGTTATGCACGGAAGATGCGGAATATCAGGCTTACCGAAAACAGGTGCGAAGCGCCACCTGGCAACGCCAGGTTCTGGCTTTGCCGCTCGAGGCCCGCTACAAAATGGCCCGTGATGCCACGGCAATGAGCCATAAGGCCAAGCAATCCAAAACCATGGAAATCATGGATGTGACGCCACAAGCCGTCATGGATTTGCTGCGTAAATACGAATATCCACGACTGATTCACGGCCATACGCACCGGCCGGCTCGTCACGTGTATCGTCTGGATGACCATGTTTGCGAACGCTGGGTGCTGCAGGACTGGAATGCAACCCGCGCCGGGGCATTGCGTTGCGACAGTGAAGGCTGTCGGTTTGTGCCGCTCTAACCCAACCCGCGGGCCAGGTCTGACTGTAAGGCCTGTAGCGATTCCAGCCCGACGGAAATCCTGATCATTCCCGGACCAATGCCCGCTGCCTGACGCTCTGCTTCAGAAATGCGTCCATGGGTTGTGGTGGCCGGATGGGTAATGGTGCTTTTGGTATCGCCGAGGTTTCCTGTGATGGAAATCACCTCTGTGGCATCAATGACGCGCCAGGCCTCGGCCTGCCCCCCCACCACATCAAAAGTGACGATGGCGCCACCAAGAGATTGTTGACGGCAAGCCAGTTCGTATTGGGGATGGGAAGGCAGTCCGGGATAGTAAACGCGGGCCACCGCAGGATGGCGCTCCAGCCATTCAGCCAGGGCCTGGGCATTTTTGGATTGGGCTTCCATACGCAGCTTCAGCGTCTCAAGACCCTTGAGGCACACCCAGGCATTGAACGCACTCAAAGTGGGTCCTGCTGTCCGCAAGAACTGATAAATGCCACCCTCCATCAGCAGTTGTCGCGATCCGACGATCGCCCCTCCCAGAACGCGACCCTGACCATCCAGATACTTGGTGGCGGAATGAATCACAAGGTCTGCGCCCAGCGCCAGGGGACGCTGCAAGGCAGGGGTACAAAAACAGTTGTCCACCACGAGCGTGACTGCATCTGCTCGGGCCACCACTGATAGCGCCGGAATATCCACCAGTTCCATGGTGGGGTTGGCAGGGGTTTCAACGAAGAACATCCGGGTGTTGGGACGTATGGCATTCTTCCAGGCCGCAATATCGCTCAACGGCACGAAAGTGGTTTCAATGCCGAAGCGCCCCATGATGTTGACCAGCAGTTGTACCGTGCTTCCAAAAACACTACGCGATGCGACAATGTGGTCTCCCGCCTTGAGCAACCCCATGACGGTGCTGAGAATAGCCGACATGCCACTGGCCGTGGCGATGCAGGCCTCGCCACCCTCAAGGGCGGCCAGGCGCTCCTGGAATGCCGTGACGGTGGGATTGGTGAAGCGTGAATAGATGTTTCCAGGCTCGCGATTGCCAAAACGGTCTGCCGCTTGCTGGGCATTTTTGAAGACATAGCTCGAAGTCAGGTACAGCGCTTCAGAATGTTCATTGAATGCACTGCGATGGATCCCTGTGCGAATCGCCAGGGTGTCAAAATCAAATTCTTCGTTCACGCCGATTCAACCGCGCTGAGATTGAGGTCCAGTTGCTGCGTCGATTCATTGCCTGATCGGGTTTCGCCATCACAGCGATGCGCCTCGATGTCGGCCAGGTACTCTGGCGTGATGTCTCCAGTAATGTAGAAGCCATCAAAACAGGAGGCGTCAAATCGGTCGATGCCCGGAGCCGCCCCTCTGACATCATGCACGAGATCGTCGAGGTCCTGATAAAACACGGCATCGGCACCGATTTCAAGGGCAATTTCAGCATCTGAGCGCCCGGTGGCCAACAGCTCCTGACGTGTGGGCATATCGATGCCATACACATTGGGAAAGCGCACAGGCGGTGCGGCCGAAGCAAAGTAGACCTTGTTGGCGCCACAATCGCGTGCCATCTGGACGATTTCGCGACTGGTGGTTCCCCGTACAATGGAATCGTCCACCAGCAATACGTTCTTGCCCTTGAACTCGAAGCCGATGGCGTTCAGTTTTTGGCGCACGGACTTTTTACGCTCGGCCTGCCCCGGCATGATGAAGGTACGGCCGATGTAGCGGTTTTTGATGAAACCTTCCCGATAGGGAACGCCCAGTTTGAGCGCCAGCTGCAAGGCGCTGGGGCGACTGGTGTCCGGTATGGGAATGACCACATCCAGCTTGAGGTCTGGCGCGATGCGCCGGATCTTGTTACCCAGACTCTCACCCATCTTGAGCCGCGTTTCGTAAACGGAGATACCGTCCATGACCGAGTCAGGACGGGCCAGATACACATACTCGAAGATGCAGGGATTTTTCTGGGGGGCGTCGGCACAAATCCGGTTATAGAAATTGCCGCCCTCGTCGATGAGGATGGCTTCACCAGGCTCCACATCGCGCAACAACTCAAAGCCCAAGGCATCCAGCGCCACGCTTTCTGAAGCCACCATGAACTCTGTCCCCATGGGCGTGACGTTGCGTCCAATCACCAAAGGGCGAATGCCGTGGGGATCGCGGAAAGCCAGCAAACCATGTCCCGCGATGATAGTGACGGCCGCGTAGGCTCCGTGGCAGCGGCGATAGACCTGCCCTACTGCCTTGAAGATATCATTGGGGTCGAGCTTGTGGCCTTTGGCCGCATCATGCAACTCGTGCGCCAGGACATTGAGCAATACCTCGGAATCAGAGTTGGTGTTGACATGGCGACGATCCTGCTCGAAAAGCTCGGCTCGCAGGTGTTCTGAATTGGTCAGATTGCCGTTATGTCCCAACACGATGCCAAAGGGCGAATTGACATAGAACGGCTGTGCTTCTGCCGGAGAGCTGGCAGAACCCGCCGTAGGATAGCGACAATGGGCAATGCCGACATTTCCTGTCAGGGCACGCATGTCCCGGGTGCGGAACACGTCCCGCACCAGACCCAACCCTTTGTGCATATGGAAAGTACTGCCATCCGCGGTGGCGATGCCTGCTGCATCCTGACCACGATGCTGGAGCAGTTGCAGTCCGTCATAAAGCAGCTGGTTGACGGGTATCTTGGCGACGATTCCGACTATTCCGCACATAAAACAGAAAGTCCCTGAAAAAATGGTAGTTCCCGGACCCTCGCATTCTACTCCGATTGCCCGTTCCGGGTGCTTAAAAATGGATGCGCTCGGACATCCGGGCTGGCAGGTAGGGCATCAATAATTTACCGCTGTGCACGGCCCAGTCAATGAAAATTGAGGATTTCCAATCCCTCTCCATAGGAAACGCGGTCATCCCCGCAAGCATCACGAGAATCACCACAAGGAGCCAGCCGCGCAACAGGCCGAAGATTGCTCCCAGCACGCGATTGAGCGCCCCAAACCCAATGCTGGTTGCCATGGCGCTCAGGAAATGGCCCAACACTGCGGTGATTACCAATCCCGCAAGGAAAAGGATCACGAAAGCCGCCATCAACCGAATTGTTTCGCTGCTGATGAACGGTGCAAGCCAAAGAGAACCCATCAGGCTGAACGATTTTGCAAGCCAAAATGCAACAACCCACCCCAGCAGGGAAAAAAACTCTCGCACCATGCCTCGAATCACGCCGAAAATGATCGAGATGAGTACGATGGAGAGCAGGCTCCAGTCGATCCAGGTCAGGGTTGCAAGCGCGTCCATCATGGCGAGATGACCATGGATTTAACGGTGAGTTGATCGAGCTGATGCGTCATTGCCACCGCCTCCGCTTTGTTGTTCAGGGGGCCAATGCGAACACGAACGCGAGCACCGTCCTTGTAGTGCGCTTCTTCCCCAACGGCGTGAATCTCATGATCGGCGAGTTTTTTGATCAGCGCCTGCGCCTTGCTGCGATCGCTGAAAACACCCACCTGAACCCAGTAAGCGGTCTTGTTTGAAGCAGGCACCGCAGTCTGGGTTGCAGGTTTGGCAGCCGTGGAAACCACCGCAGTGGCTGGAGCAGGAATGGCTGCAGTCTCGGCAGCAGCGAATGGCTCGGCCGGAAGCGATGGCGATGCCGCAGCAGGGGGAGTTTCGGCAGCAGCCGGCTGGGGCAGATCGGAGCGTGCGACGGTGGCTGGATCAACCAGGTTCTTGTCCTGTTGCGTCTCTTTGAGCGCGGGTGTCAGCCCGGGCGCTGCGAGCTTGGGCCCCATGGAGTGATCCAGAATCATGGGCAGCAGAAGCACCACACAGAGCATGATGACCGCCGCTCCAATCATCCTGCGCCGACTCTGAATCCGCAAGGCTTGTTCTTGAGCATTCAGGGGACGTTTCATGAATCCCTCGTTTTTGCTGCCAGTCAGGCGGTTTCGGCAACCTGCGTCAGCTGACCAAGAATGTTTGCGATCCTATCACGCATCTGCCGTCGATCCACGATCATGTCGATGGCCCCTTTTTCGAGCAAAAACTCCGAACGCTGAAACCCTTCGGGAAGCACTTCTCGCACGGTCTGCTCGATCACGCGTGGCCCTGCAAATCCAATGAGCGCATTGGGCTCGGCAATTACCACATCACCGATCATGGCAAAGCTGGCAGAAACTCCACCCATGGTGGGATCGGTCAGAACGGAAATAAACGGCAGTCGCGCCTGGGCAAGCCTCGTCAAGGCTGCGCAGGTTTTAGCCATTTGCATCAAGGATAAAAGGCCTTCCTGCATTCGGGCGCCACCACTGGCCAGAAAACAGACAAAGGGATATTTCTGGTCGATGGCTGCTTCTACGGCACGCACAAACCGCTCGCCGACCACCGAACCCATGGAGCCGCCCATGAACTCAAACTCAAATGCCGCCGCCACCAGGGGAAGGCCGTTTAGCGTGCCTTGAATCACCACCAGCGCATCGGTTTCGCCGGTGGCGTTGGCTGCCTCTGTAAGACGATCCACATAGCGCCGGCTATCCTTGAACTTGAGGCTGTCTACTGGAATGATTTCTGATCCGATTTCAAAGCGGCCATCCGCATCCAGAAAGCCGTCCAGACGCGTACGCGCAGAAATCCGGATATGGTGGGAGCATTTTGGGCATACATGCAGATTGGATTCGAGATCGGAGCGGTACAAGACCGCCTCGCAAGAACCACATTTCACCCACAAACCCTCGGGCACGGAACCCTTGCTGTTATTCTTGTCGCGCTTGATGCGCGGTGGCAGCAGTTTTTTAAACCAGCTCATTGATCAGGCATCCATGGCTTGACGAAAAAGATTGATCAACGCGCCAACCCGTGCAGGAATCTCGTCCGCGGCGCTGGCTTCGATCTCCTCCACGATACGCGAACCCACCACAATGGCATCTGCCACTCCAGCCAGCAGGTGCGCCGTAGCCCCATCACGAATTCCAAAACCCACACCTACCGGCACCGTGGCAGCGGTTTTGATCCGCGCAATCTGGCGTGCCACTTCTTGAGGGTCCATGTTTGACGCGCCTGTAACCCCACGCAACGACACATAGTAGATGTAGCCGGAGGCCAATGCAGCAATTTCCTTGATGCGCGCGTCAGTGGAGGTTGGCGAGAGCAGGAAAATGGAGTCGATTCCATGAGGCCTCAGCAGCTTTCCCAATTCACGCGCTTCATCGGGCGGATAATCCACGACCAGAACGCCATCCACGCCTGCACTGGCGCATTGGTCGGCAAAGCGTTCGCGACCCATGCGCTCGATGGGATTGGCGTACCCCATCAGTACCACAGGGGTTTGGTCATCCGTCTGACGAAACCGGGTCACCGCATTCAGGACATCCTGCAGCGACACCCCGTTTTTCAATGCGCGCTCGCTGGAACGTTGAATGGTCGGACCGTCAGCCATGGGATCGGAAAACGGGACCCCCAATTCCAGGATGTCGGCACCGCCCGAGACCATGGCTTGCATCGTGGGCACGCAAAGTGCGAGGCTGGGGTCACCAACCGAAAAGAAGGGAATCAGCGCTTTACGCCCTGCACGCGCCAGCCGTTCAAATGTTGCGGGAATCCGTGACAAGAGTAACTCCTTAGAGCGCAATGCCGCTACGTTCGGCAACCGTGGCCATATCCTTGTCGCCCCGACCGGAAAGGTTGACCAGCAGAATCTGTTCCTTTCCCATGGCAGGCGCCATTTTCATGGCCTGTGCCAACGCATGGCTGGATTCAAGGGCTGGAATGATGCCTTCCATGCGACAGAGCGTATGAAAGGCATGCAACGCCTCGTCGTCATTGATGGCCACATATTCAGCCCGATGGGAGTCCTTGAGCCAGGCATGTTCGGGGCCCACGCCGGGATAATCGAGACCCGCAGAAATGGAGTGGGTCTCGATGATCTGCCCATTGCTGTCCTGTAGCAGATAGGTGCGATTGCCGTGCAGCACACCCGGAGAGCCCGCCACCAGCGAAGCGGCATGGTGCCCGCTGGCCACCCCTTCGCCTCCAGCTTCCACGCCCATCAAGCGTACGGATTCATGTGGAATATAGGGATAGAAAATGCCCATGGCGTTGGAGCCACCACCCACACATGCCAGCACCACATCCGGTTGCCGTCCCGCCATTTCGGGCATCTGTGTCAGGCATTCGCGCCCCACCACCGAATTGAAATCGCGCACCATCATGGGATAAGGGTGGGGACCGGCGACCGTACCGATGATGTAGAACGTGTTTTGAACGTTGGTCACCCAATCGCGCATGGCTTCGTTGAGCGCGTCCTTGAGCGTCCTGGAACCGCTTTCAACCGGTACGACGCGCGCGCCCAGCAGCTTCATGCGGTAGACGTTCTGGGCTTGGCGCCGGACATCTTCGGAGCCCATGTAAACCACGCATTCCATGCCATAACGCGCCGCCACCGTGGCTGACGCCACGCCGTGTTGTCCCGCTCCGGTTTCGGCGATGATGCGCTTCTTGCCCATGCGTTGCGCCAGCATTGCCTGACCGACCGTGTTGTTGATCTTGTGTGCGCCCGTATGGTTGAGATCCTCACGTTTAAGGTAGATCTGCGCACCCCCCAGTGAGTCAGAGAGGCGTCGTGCATGGTATATGGGACTGGGGCGTCCTACGTAATGCTTGAGTTCGTAGGCAAATTCGGCCTGAAACTGCGGATCGTCGCGATAATGCAAGTACTGCGCCTTGAGCTCATCAATGGCCGCGATCAGTGTCTCTGATACGAAAATCCCTCCGTAGGGTCCAAAGTGGCCCTCAGGGTCAGGCATGTCGTATATCTTCATTCCTCGCTCCTTGTATGAACTGCTGTACCTTTCCTGCATCCTTGATTCCCGGAGCGGCTTCCACGCCACTGCTCACGTCCACGGCCCATGGCTTCACCGTGCGTATGGCCAGGCCCACGTTTTCAGGGGTCAGACCTCCCGACAAAATCAGGGGCAACGGCAAAGCGGGCGGCAACGCAGCCCAGTCAAACGTCTTGCCCGTACCACCGGGCACACCGGCCACATAGGCATCCACCAGTAATGCTCGCGCGTGACGATAGCCAACCGCGTATTGTACCAAATCAAGCCCGGGCCTGACGCGCGCAACCTTGATATAGGGCACTTGATAACGTTCGCAATCCTCAGGAGACTCGTCCCCATGAAACTGCAGGTAGTCAAGCCTGACACGGGACAGGACTGCATCTACCAGATCAGGGGTGGCATCCACGAACAAACCCACCACGGAAACAAAAGGAGGCAGAGCCGCCACAATTTCTGCAGCAGCTTCGGCAGTGACCGCACGCGGGCTGGGCTGATGGAACACCAGGCCGAGTGCATCTGCGCCCAATCTGGCCACCCTTTGCGCATCTTCAGCTCGGGTAATGCCGCAAATTTTGACGCGGGTTGGCATGTCAGGGATTTCCTGGTCCTAGCATCGAGTCACACCGTGACGTGTGTTGTGGCAAATGCCAATGAGCCTCATAGCCCACCCCGGTCAAGTAAAGTCCATCGGGAGAAAAGGTTGGTGCTGCCAAAGTACGATTGCGCGACTTCAAAAGCTCGAGAATCCAGGCAGGGGCCTCGTTACCATGGCCCACGGCCACCAAGGCCCCCACCATGTTGCGGACCATGTGCTGCAAGAAGGCATCTGCCGTGAAAGAAAACCTGAACACCGGCCCGTGCTGCACCACGTCCGCCTGCAACAACGTTTTCAACGGAGTTTTTGCCTGACATTCGGCTGCCCGGAACGCACTGAAATCATGCTGCCCCAGCAAAAACCGCGCACCTTGCCGCATTCGGTCCAGATCCAGCCTGTGATGATACCACCCCAATTTTCCAGCCATCAATGCGGGCCGAACCGGGTGGTTGAGCAGCAGGTACTGATACGAACGGCTGTGGGCGGAAAAGCGGGCATGAAACCCTGGCTCGACAGGATGGGCCCAAAGCACGGCAATGCCGGAGGGCAGCAACGCATTGACGCCGCGCACCCAAGCCGTGAGCGGGCGCTGGGCCTGCGTATCGAAATGAACGACCTGGCCACAGGCATGAACACCCCTGTCTGTGCGTCCGGCCGCAATCACGGCAATGGGCTCGCTGGCAATGCCGGTCAGTGCGGATTCCAGTGCCTCCTGGATGGATAGGCGTTCAGGCTGGCGCTGCCACCCGCAATACCCCGAACCGTCGTATTCCACTCCCAATGCGTATCGCATGAGGATTGGCGTCAACAACCTTCCAGTAACGCCAGCGCTGCATGCCTTTGCTGCAAGTCGCCTCGGACCATGATGGGGGCGATTGCATCGCGCGCACCCTCGGCGTCACCCTTCCAGACACAATAGCGCGCCACCACCATGAGGTGTTCCGTGGAAAGCTCCTCCAGGGATGTCATGATGAGGGAAATCGGGGCAGACTCTGCCAATCGGGGTGGGGTCTGCAGGGGCAGGCCGACTTCGGCGAGGTCCTCGCGCGAAATTCCCAGACGCAATTCCAGATCGGGCAGCGCAGCCACTTGGGGCTCCTCAAGGATTTGAGCAGCCACGGGCTTGCGGCCCACCCACCAGCCCACCACAAGGATCAGGCAGATCAAGCCCAGAAAGATGCCTCCCAAGAGGACGGCATCGGGATGGATCTCGCTCCAGACCTGAGCATCCTCCAGTGTGGGCCACTGAAGCTGGGACAAAAACTGCAGCGCCTGGTCCAGCCAGCCTTCTGATTGGGCCTGCACGCTCAATCCACCAGAATGCGTAACATGCGACGCAGCGGCTCGGCTGCACCCCACAGCAATTGATCGCCCACGGTAAAGGCACCCAGGTATTCAGGACCCATCGCAAGCTTGTGCAACCTGCCGACGGGAACACTCAGCGTTCCTGAAACGGCGGCGGGAGTGAGGTGACGCTCGCTGGCCTCCCGTTCGTTAGGAATGACCTTGACCCAGGCATTGCTCGAAGCAATCGCCTGCTCAATGTCCTGCAACGGGATATCGCGTTTGAGCTTGACCGTCAGCCCCTGGGCATGACAGCGCATGGCGCTGATGCGGACACAAAGACCATCGATGGGTACGCTGCCCGGACTGCGGAACGGCGGCAACCCGAGAATCTTGTTGCACTCGGCCCCACCCTTCCATTCCTCCTTGCTCTGACCGTGTTCGACGGGCACGTCAATCCAGGGAATCAGGCTTCCTGCAAGCGGTACGTTACGGAAATTGGCCATTGGCAACGTTCCGTTGCGCAAGGCTTCAGCTACGGTCCGGTCAATGTCAAGAATGGCCGAAGCAGGATCCGCCAGAAGTGATTCCACGCCGCGATGCAACGCACCCATCTGCTGCAGGAGCTCACGCATGTTCTGGGCTCCCGCCCCCGACGCAGCCTGGTAAGTCATGGCGGACACCCATTCCACCCAACCATTGCGGAACAATCCACCCATCGCCATCAACATCAGGCTGACAGTGCAGTTACCGCCAACGAAATCGCGAATGCCGCGACCCAGCGCCGCATCAATCACAGGCCGGTTGACCGGATCAAGGATGATGATGGCGTGATCCTTCATGCGCAGCGTCGAGGCGGCATCAATCCAGTATCCCTTCCAACCGGAGGCGCGCAGGGGAGCGAAGACCTCGTTGGTATAGTCCCCACCCTGACAGGAAATAATGATATCCATTTGAGCCAAAGCGGTAAGATCGCGCGCATCCAGCAAGGGCTGGGCTCCGTAGCCCACGTCCGGTCCGGCCGCCCCAGCCTGGGAAGTCGTGAAAAAAACGGGGTGAATGAGGTCAAAGTCCCGTTCCTCGATCATCCGTTGCATCAGGACCGAGCCCACCATACCGCGCCAACCCACCATTCCCACTTTCAACATGATTCCGTCACTCTCCAGTCATTACTGAGCCCGCAATGCGGCAACGACCGCATCGCCCATTCTAGCCGTGCTGGCCACCGTCTCGCCCGGGCGCGCAATATCCGCGGTACGGATGCCCTGCTGCAATACGCTGCGTACTGCCCGATCAACGCGATCAGCCAGGTCCGGCCGCTTCAACGAATAACGGAACATCATCGATACAGACAGGATCTGTGCCAAAGGATTGGCAATGCCCCGACCTGCGATATCCGGAGCGCTTCCGTGGATGGGTTCGAACAAACCCTGTCCAGCCGCGTTGAGCGATGCCGAAGGCAGCATGCCAATCGAGCCGGTGAGCATGGAAGCCTCATCGGAGAGGATGTCGCCAAACAAATTCCCCGTCACGATCACGTCAAACTGCCGTGGATTGCGCACCAGCTGCATGGCCGCATTGTCTACCAGCATGTGCGTCAATTTCACATCGGGATATTGCGGTGCGACTTCCATCATGACGTCACGCCAGAGCTGCGTGGTTTCAAGTACGTTCATCTTGTCAACGGAACACAGTTCGCGGCGGCGTTGTTGTGCCGCCTGAAACCCCCAATGGGCCACACGGCGAATCTCGGATTCGCTGTAAACCATGGTGTTGGTTCCTACGCGCTCGCCTGCCGCATTAACGGCAATGCCGCGCGGCTCGCCGAAATAAATGTCCCCTGTGAGCTCGCGCACGATCATGATGTCGAGCCCTGCCACGATTTCAGGTTTGAGGCTGGAAGCTGCGGCGAGTTCTGGAAAAACCTGGGCGGGACGCAGGTTGGCAAAAAGGTCGAGCGCCTTGCGCAAGCGCAACAACCCTCGCTCTGGACGCATTTCGCGCGGTAGCGTGTCGTACTGCGGCCCCCCGATGGAGCCAAACAGGATGGCCTCGGCATCCTGGCACAAGGCCAACGTGGCAGCCGGCAAGGGATCGCCCTGACGATCTACGGCCACACCGCCGATGTCCCCTGTTTCTGTCTCGAGTGACACGCCTTCACTACGAAACACGTCAAGGACCTTGAGGGCCTCCGCAACAATTTCAGGGCCAATGCCGTCTCCTGGCAATACAGCAATCTTCATGCAGAAACTCCAAAAATCCAGGGTTCACTTTGTGCCCGCCGTGCTTCATAAGCGCGGATTTCATCGGCATGGCGAAGGGTCAGGCCAATTTCGTCGAGGCCATTGAGCAGGCAGTATTTGCGAAACTCATCCACGGCAAAACCATGTGCCACCCCCTCGGGTGTCGTCACGGTTTGTGCGGCAAGATCCACTACCAGGCGATAGCCCGGATGGGCTGCCACAGCATGGAACAACTGGTCCACCACGTCTGCCGGCAGCACGATGGGCAACAACCCGCTCTTGAAACAGTTGTTGTAAAAAATGTCCGCAAAGCTGGGAGCAATCACGGCCCGAATGCCGTAGTCATCGAGTGCCCAGGGCGCATGCTCGCGACTGGAGCCGCAACCAAAGTTTTCGCGTGCCAGCAACACCTGCGCGCCCTGATAGCGCTGCTGATTGAGCACGAAGTCAGGGTTGATGGGCCGGCGTGCGTTGTCCTGTCCGGGTTGCCCTTCGTCCAGATAGCGCCAGGCATCGAACAGGTTGGGGCCGAATCCGGTGCGCAGAATGGACTTGAGAAACTGTTTTGGAATGATGGCGTCGGTGTCCACATTGGAGCGATCAATCGGTACCACCAACCCATTCAAGGGCGTGAACTGTTTCATGTCAGGCGTTCCTCAATCTAAAAAAGTCCGGACATCAACGAAATGCCCGGCCACCGCCGCTGCTGCAGCCATTTGCGGGCTGACGAGGTGCGTCCGGCCACCCGCACCCTGGCGCCCTTCAAAATTACGGTTGGAAGTCGAGGCACAGCGCTCTCCTGGCGAAAGGCGGTCGTCGTTCATGCCAAGACACATGGAACAGCCCGGATTGCGCCATTCAAATCCAGCCGCCATGAAAATCTTGTCGAGCCCTTCCGCCTCAGCTGCTGCCTTGACCAGCCCCGACCCCGGAACCACCAATGCCAGCTTGAGGCTGGAAGCCACCTTGCGCCCCTTGAGTACCGCAGCGGCAGCGCGCAGATCTTCAAGGCGCGAGTTGGTGCAGGAACCGATGAACACCTTGTCGATGGCGATATCGCTGATGGCCATGTTGGGCTGCAAGTCCATGTAACGTAACGCCCGCTCCATGCCCTCGCGTCGGGTGACGTCTGATTCCAGGGCAGGATCGGGCACCCGGCCCGTGATCGAGACAACCATTTCTGGCGATGTCCCCCAGGTGACGAGCGGCTCAAAGGTACCGGCATCGAGGGTGACCTTCTGGTCAAACCTGGCGCCTTCATCACTGTGCAGGGTGCGCCAGTAAGCCACTGCAGCCTGCCACTGAGCGCCCTTGGGCGCATAGGGCCGCCCCTCAAGATAACGCAGGGTGACGTCATCCACAGCCACCATGCCCGCGCGCGCGCCGGCCTCGATAGCCATGTTGCATAAGGTCATGCGCCCTTCCATGGACAGGCCACGGATGACCGAACCTGCAAACTCGATGGCATGACCCGTTCCGCCAGCCGTACCGATATGGCCGATGATCGCCAACGCCACGTCCTTGGCCGTCACACCCGGTCGCAAAACGCCTTCCACATTAACCTGCATGATCTTGGCCTTGCGCGACAGCAGGGTCTGCGTGGCCATCACATGTTCCACTTCGGAAGTACCAATGCCCATGGCCAGTGCGGCAAATGCGCCATGGGTACTGGTGTGGGAGTCGCCGCAGACGACGGTCATGCCTGGCAGCGTGGCGCCCTGTTCCGGACCGATTACATGGACGATGCCCTGGCGGTGGTCCCCCATGGGATATTCCGTAATGCCATAGCGACGGCAGTTGTCGTCCAGAGTATCCACCTGCAACCTGGAAACAGGGTCCGCGATGACCTTCTGGTTGGTGGTCGGGGTGTTGTGGTCGGCCGTGGCCAGAATGGAACCCACACGCCACAGGTCGCGGTGGGCGAGGCGCAGCCCCTCAAACGCCTGCGGGCTGGTGACTTCGTGAACAAGGTGTCGATCAATGTAGAGCAAGGCTGTGCCGTCTGATTCTTCACGAACCACATGCGACTGCCAGAGTTTTTCGTAGAGCGATAAGGGATTCATAGAGTTACAGCCTCAAATTGACCGTAAATTATGACATAGTGCGCCCGGATCGAACAGATGCCCGGCGCCTGCAGGACCCTCAGGAAGGACTGGCTGGAATGGGAGAAAGGGGTGAAACCACGTCGGCATTCTGCGCCCTGTGACGCAGCGCATGATCCATCAACACGAGTGCCAACATGGCCTCGGCAATGGGGGTGGCACGAATACCCACACAAGGGTCATGGCGGCCTGTGGTCTCCACCGTGGCTGGCTGCCCGGTCAAATCCAGGGACTGTCTGGGCAAGCGAATGCTGGAGGTTGGCTTGATGGCCATGCTGACCAGGATGTCCTGTCCGGTGGATATTCCGCCCAGTACGCCCCCCGCGCGATTGGAAAGAAACCCCTGGGGGGTCATTTCATCCCCATGCTCGGTGCCCTTCTGCACAATGCTGGCAAACCCCGCACCGATTTCAACGCCCTTGACGGCGTTGATGCTCATCATGGCATAAGCAATTTCGGCATCCAGGCGGTCATATACGGGTTCGCCCCACCCCACGGGCACACCGCTGGCAACCACGTTAACCCGCGCGCCGATGGAGTCACCCGACTTTCTCAGTGCATCCATGTACGCCTCCAGCTCGGGAACGACGCTGGCATTGGCTGCAAAGAAGGGATTGCCGTCCACCGCGGACCAGTCATGAAATGGAATGACATGCGGCCCCAGTTGTGCCAGATAGCCCCGAATGCTGACGCCATAGCGCTGGTTCAGCCATTTTTTGGCAATCGCTCCTGCCGCGACGCGCACTGCCGTTTCGCGTGCAGAAGAGCGCCCGCCACCCCGGTAATCCCGGATGCCATACTTTTGCAGGTAGGTATAGTCGGCATGCCCGGGGCGAAACTTCTGGGCAATCTTGCCGTAATCCTGCGAGCGCTGGTCCTCGTTACGAATCAGCAGCCCAATCGGCGTCCCCGTGGTCCGTCCCTCGAATACACCCGAAAGAATTTCAACCCGATCGGACTCCCGACGCTGCGTGACATGTCGGGAGGTTCCCGGTTTGCGCCGATTCAATTCGTGCTGGATATCTGCCTCGGAAATCTCCAGGCCGGGGGGGCAGCCGTCCACCACGCAACCCAGCGCCGGGCCATGACTTTCGCCAAAGGAAGTGACGCAAAATAAACGACCCAGGGTATTGCCGGACATGCAGTGGAACCTCGCCTAATTGATCGCCAGAGTTTAACATAGCGTATCGGGCAGCTTTACAACTGTCCCTACCAAGGGCGCATCGGCCCCCTACCTGCCGACAGAGAGGACTTCATGTTGGACGATCTGCGCAAGAATGCACTGGACTATCACCGCTACCCCACACCTGGAAAAATTGAAATCAGTCCGACCAAGCCCCTGGCCACCCAGGCAGACCTGGGGTTGGCCTATACCCCAGGGGTGGCCGCAGCCTGTGAAGCCATTGTGGACAACCCGGAGGAAGCCCGCTTTCTGACCGGGCGCGCCAATCTGGTGGGCGTTGTCACCAATGGAACCGCAGTCCTGGGGCTGGGCAACATCGGGCCTCTCGCCGCAAAGCCCGTGATGGAGGGCAAAGTCGTCCTGTTCAAAAAGTTTGCCGGAATCGATTGTTTCGACATCGAACTCAACGAAAACAATGTGGACAAGCTGGTAGATGCCATCGCGGCGCTGGAACCTACATTTGGAGGCATCAACCTGGAGGACATCAAGGCCCCGGAATGCTTCGAGGTCGAACGACGGCTGCGCGAACGCCTCAAAATCCCTGTATTTCATGACGACCAGCATGGCACCGCAATCATCGTGGCGGCAGCCATCCTGAATGGCCTTGCCGTGGTTGGCAAGGACATCGGCAAGGTACGCCTCGTCACCTCGGGCGCCGGTGCCGCCGCCCTGTCCTGCCTGGACATGCTGGTGGCACTTGGGATGCCGCGCGAACACATCGTCGTCACGGATCTTGCCGGCGTGGTCTACACCGGCCGCAAGGAACTGATGGACCCCAACAAGGCACGTTATTGCCAGGACACTGCCGCGCGCACCCTGGCCGAAGTCATTCCGGGGGCGGACGTCTTTTTGGGCCTCTCGGCAGGGGGCGTACTCAAACAGGAAATGGTACGCGCCATGACGGATAAACCGCTGATCCTGGCACTTGCCAACCCGGAGCCTGAAATCCTGCCGGAGCTTGTACGCGCCGTACGCAGTGATGCCATCATCGCCACCGGCCGTTCGGATTACCCCAATCAGGTCAATAATGTCCTGTGTTTCCCTTTCATTTTCCGCGGTGCGCTGGACGTTGGTGCCACGACCATCAACGAGCCCATGAAAATTGCCGCCGTGCATGCAATTGCCGAGCTGTCCAGGGCTGAACAGTCCGATATCGTTACTGAAGCTTATGGCAGCCAACCCATGGCGTTTGGGGCTGATTATCTGATCCCGAAACCTTTCGATCCGCGACTCATCGTGAAGATCGCCTCAGCCGTGGCGCAAGCTGCCATGGATAGCGGCGTAGCCACGAATCCCATCAACGACATGGGGGCTTACCGCGATCGCCTGAATCAATTCGTCTATCACTCCGGGCTCGTCATGCGTCCGGTATTTGCCAGGGCCAAGGCCTCGCCGCGTCGCGTCGTTTTCTCAGAAGGTGAAGACGAACGCGTATTGCAGGCTGTCCAAACGGTCTGCGACGAGCGCCTTGCCCAGCCCATCCTGATCGGTCGCCCTGAAGTCATCATGATGCGGATAAAACGGTTGGGGTTGCGCATCCGGCCGGACCATGAATTTGAAATGGTCAACGTCAACTCAGACCCCCGCTATCGCGAATACTGGCAGCTCTACCACCAGATCATGGAGCGTCACGGCGTGACCCCGCAACTGGCAAAACACGAGGTCTACCGCGAACCTACACTCACTTCAGCCCTCATGGTCAAACGCGGCGAGGCTGATGGCATGATCTGTGGTTGCATTGGACGCTACGCAGCGCATCTGCATTATGTAAAAAATGTCCTGGGGCTCAAGCCTGGCACCTCCACCCCGGCCGCGATGAATGTACTACTCAACCCCAAGGGCACTTTTTTCATCTGTGATACCTACGTCAATACCGACCCTACAGCAGAACAAATGGCCGACATCGTGACCATGGCAGCAGAAGAGGTGCAGCGCTTTGGCATAGTGCCGCGAGTGGCCCTGCTGTCGCACTCCTCGTTTGGAAGTTCGAATTCAACGTCTTCACTCAAAATGCGCAAGGCCCTGGAGCTGATCCAGCAGCGCCTGCCCAAACTGGAAATTGACGGTGAAATGCACGCCGATGCCGCCATTTCGGACGAAATCCGGCAGCGCGTCATGCCCGGCTCGCGCCTTACGGGACGCGCCAATCTTTTGATCATGCCCACGCTGGATGCAGCCAACATCGCTTACAACCTGGTTCGCGTCATTGGAGACAACGTGACGGTGGGCCCCATTCTTCTTGGAGTCAATGCGCCAGCACATATCCTGACGCCCACTGCCACGGTGCGTCGCATCGTCAACATGACAGCGCTGACCGTCGTAGACGCCCAACATCGCCCATGAGCACGACAACGCCCCTGCCCCGCCGGCTTCGACCCGGCGCCACGATTGGCATCTGCGCCCCTTCCGGCTTCATTACCGAACCCGGTTCGCTGGAGATTGCAGCCCTCTACCTGACTGAACAAGGTTATCGCGTTATGGTGGCGCCACACGCCAACGACCGCTGGGAGTATTTTGCAGGAACCGACTTTGACCGTCTGAATGATTTCAACGCACTGATCCAGAACCCCGAAGTTGACATGATCATGGCGGCACGCGGCGGCTATGGCATCACGCGCCTCTTGCCCGGGCTGGATTTCGAGGCGATTGCCCGGTCAGGAAAAGTCATCGTGGGTTTTAGTGACTTGACGGCCTTGCATTTAGCGCTGCTGGCGCAAACCGGCATGGTCAGTTTTGCCGGCCCCATGGCTTGTCCCGACTTTGGGCACTATCAGCGTAGCGCCTTGCATGCCATACATTTTGAACAGATGCTGCAGTCAGCCACCCACGATACGCCACCCATCAAAATGCCCTTTTCTGCTTCGGATGGTGAAGCCGGACGTCTGCTGCGATCCCAGGTGGGCTCGGGTATTGAAGGCACGCTTTGGGGCGGCAACCTCTCCCTCGTGGCACATCTGGCGGGCACACCGTACATGCCCTATCTTGAAGATGGCATCCTGTTTCTGGAGGAGGTCAACGAAGAGCCGTACAAGATTGAACGCATGTTGCTGCAGCTGTTGCATGCCGGAATCTTGCAGAAGCAACGCGCCATACTTTTGGGCCAATTCAACAGGTGTGAACCCACCACTGCCTCGGCGGCTTCCTACACCCTTAAAAGCGTCATTGATTTCCTGAAAGGATGGATTCACGCACCCGTGCTGCAGAACCTGCCCTTTGGGCACGTGCGCGACAAAATTACCCTGCCAGTCGGGGGGCATGTGGCCATCACCATGCTGGACGAACGTCATTACCAGCTCCGCTTGAGCCACTACAACGCCTGAAAAAGCAAAAAGCCCCGCTGAATCATCAGCGGGGCTAATTGTGAGCCGGTTAAGGCGCATGGGGAGTCTGGCGGTGACCTACTTTCGCATGGGTAATCCACACTATCATCGGCGCAATCTCGTTTCACGGCCCTGTTCGAGATGGGAAGGGGTGGGTCCAAGACGCTATGGCCGCCAAACAAAGGGTTGTCGGTTGGCACTACTGGAAGAAGTAAAGTTTTTTGTTTCTTTCGGGGTTAGATCGTTTCATGAGCCTGCAGGCAGATGCCTGCGATTATAGGATCAAGCCTCACGGCCAATTAGTATCGGTTAGCTTAACGCATTACTGCGCTTCCACACCCGACCTATCAACGTCCTGGTCTCGAACGAACCTTCAGGAGGGTTATACCCTCAGGGAAGTCTCATCTTGAGGCAAGTTTCCCGCTTAGATGCTTTCAGCGGTTATCTCTTCCGAACATAGCTACCCGGCAATACGACTGGCGTCATAACCGGTACACCAGAGGTTCGTCCACTCCGGTCCTCTCGTACTAGGAGCAGCCCCCCTCAAACTTCCAACGCCCACTGCAGATAGGGACCAAACTGTCTCACGA
>DAICZS010000079.1 GCA_027311025.1 Ferrovaceae bacterium | reverse complement strand
ACGAGTTTGCGAAGCGTCCGCAAAGATGGCGTTGTGACGATCTTGGAACTACGGGCGAACAGCGATGCGTCAATTGCGGCTCTCAGCCAGGGCCAGCGCGCATTCTAGGGGGGTATGGCAAGATGGGCAGGTTGCGCCCGGCGCTCTGATTCTGTAGAACCAACCTCCGTGTTGTGATGTTTTGGTGACTCACGGAGGATGTGTGATGGCAAAGGGAATTCGGATTGGACTCGACGAGGTTGTGTGTCATTTTGCGGAATTGGAAGATCCCCGATCGGAGATCAACCGTCGGCATCCGTTGGTCAGTGTGGTGGTGATCGCCATGATGGCTGTGTTGGCAGGAGCGGGCGGTCCGACCGGAATCGCGAAATGGGCTCGGCTCAAGGAAGATCTTTTGACAAGGTTGCTCCCGCTTCCGAATGGCGTTCCCCGGAAGGATGTGTTTCGGCGCGTGCTGGCAACTTTGAAACCCCAGGCGTTTCAAGCCTGCTTTGGGAATTGGTTGCAGTCGATGCGAGACAAGGCTGCCGAGGTTACTGAGATCGAAAAACCGGTGGTTGCCATCGACGGGAAAACTTTGCGGCGGAGCCACGACAAACGCAAAGGCTTGGGTGCCTTGCATTCGGTCAGCGCTTGGGCAAGCGACTTCGGGCTCAGTCTGGGACAGGTGGCGACGGATGCGAAATCGAACGAAATCACCGCGATTCCCGAGCTTTTAAGGCTGATCGACATTAAGGGCGCAATCATCACGATTGACGCGATGGGAACCCAGACGGCGATCGCCGCACAAGTTATTAATGGCGGTGGAGACTGGTTGTTTGCGGTGAAGGGGAATCAGGAGAAGCTGCACGACGCGGTGATCGAGTTCGTCGACAAGCAAATGGAAACTGCGTTCTCGGACTGCGGCGCCCGTCAGCAAATCACGGAGGAAACCGGACATGGACGTGAAGAAACGCGGCACTACGTCCAAATGCCTGCACCGAAAACACTACCCGGGTTCAGTCGCTGGAAAGGCCTGTTGACGATTGGCGTGGCCATCCTGCACTGCATCCGCGACGAAAAGCAGACGGTGGACATTCGGTACTTCATCAGCAGTTTGCCGATGGGCGTTAAGCAATTTGGTTCGTCTGGCAAATTCGTGGGTCATTTCTGGCTCTGAGTTGGGCGACGGAAGGCGGGGAACGAGGGCGTAGAGTCGATAATCGTGGGAGGACCATGGCTCAAATGGAGCGTGCTATGGCGTTCAACGAAGTACCGGTGGCCTCTTCTCTGATGCCCTTTTTTGGATGGCCATGCTTCGCAGGTCACCAACGATGAATCCAAGGCGGTTCGCGGTGCAGGCGTGCGCAGAGATCGACGGCCGCGTCATAGATGGGCAGACGCCTTGCGGCCGCCCAGAGTTCCAGTTGATTGCCGAATCGGCGGCATTCACGGCAGTAAAACCGCCCCGTCTTAAGGTTCACGGAAAAGCGCCGGCTACGCTGCTCCTTGGCGATGTGCAATGGACAGGGACCATAAAGCTGATGGCCCCTGCCGTTCGTGGCGACGAAGCCCAACAATTCCAGCACCTCGGCCATCGGGATCTCGGAACGCAACCGCTGGAAATCAAGACCCGGCATCGGTGGTTCGCTCCTGGTGTCGCGACAGGTTCCGCGGCGACCGCCGCTGCCGGTGTGAACCAGAGAAGAGGCCACCGGTACTTCCCCGCGGGCCACGGCACGCCGCAGTCCATGGTAAAGCCTCGCCGCTCCGAGATGACTCTCGGGTCGAATCAAGTGCATCCTGCGGGCACTCCGGTTATAAAGGGTGTTTTACCGACAACCATTTTCCCGGAGCCCCACAGGATGCTACTTAAGACTATCCTCAATCGCGTGCAGCGGCACAAGTCCTTCGTCTACGATAAGGTCAGGATGATCGAGAAAGCCAAGGGGAATCACGTGCTGGAGATCGGCCTCAAGGCCCGCTCGAACAGCCGGCCGATTTGCTCTGGATGCCATCGAGCCGGGCCGACGTATGACCGGCTGCCGGAGCGGCTGTTCCTGTTCGTGCCGTTGTGGCAGATTCAAGTCTATTTCGTGTATGCCATGCGGCGAGTGAATTGTGCGCACTGCGGCAAGGTGATCGTGGAAGAGGTCCCCTGGGCCGTAGGGAAAGGCCGTCTGACGAAAGCCTGCCAGTGGTTCCTGGCGCGTTGGGCGCAGCGCATGTCGTGGCAGGAGGTGGCCCGGGCCTTCCACACGACCTGGGATCACGTGCATTCCTCGGTGCAATACGCAGTTCAATGGGGCTTGGTGCATCGCGTCACGGAAGGCGTCAAGACGATCGGGGTGGATGAAATCCAATATGCTCGTGGGCACCAATACCTGACCTTGGTATACCAGATCGACAAAGGCTGCAAGCGGCTGTTGTGGATTGGAAAGGAACACACCGCCGACTGCTTGCGTGGCTTTTTTCAGTTGATGGGCGAGCCGTTCGCCCACGGGTTGAAGTTCGTCTGCAGCGACATGTGGCGTGCTTACCTGGAAGTGATTGCCGAGCAGGCCCCTCAAGCGGTTCACGTGCTTGATCGGTTCCACATCATGAAGTTGATGAACAAGGCGATTGACGAAGTACGACGGGAAGAAGTGAAGCGTCTCAAGCAAGATGGTTACGAGCCGATCCTGAAGAACTCACGTTGGTGCCTGCTCAAGCGGCTGGAGAACATGACGAAGAAGCAGACCGTGAAACTGACGGAGCTGATGCGATATAACCTGCAATCCATGCGTGCGAAGCTGTCGCGTGACGATTTCCAGCGATTCTGGGATTATGAATCGGTCGGCTGGGCAGCCAAGTTCCTCGAGGAGTGGTGCTCGCGGACGATGCGTTCCAAGATCGAGCCCATGAAGAAGGTCGCACGCACGTTGCGGTCCCACAAGGAGCTACTCCTGAACTGGTTCCGGGCCGACGGCGAGCTCTCATCGGGTGTCGTCGAGGGGTTCAACAACAAGGCCAAACTCGCTATGAGAAAAGCATACGGTTTTCGGACCTACGAGGCGATCCAACATGCCCTGTACCATCAACTTGGAGCGTTACCTACCCCAGAAATGACCCACGAATTCGCCTGACGAGCCAAAAATGTTAGGGACGGATGGGCATTGCGTGAGGACACGCACGGCGTGCAGGGAATTCAGCGTGTCCGCCACGCCTGGGGGGGCCGTTTATGCGCTTAAACAAAGGGTCACTTTATCTGATAAAAAGGGTTCATCCGGAAACTGCGTACCTTGAATCGAGGAGATGAGCGGAATTGCGTCCCTTGGATGAGCATATCTGTTGGCAATGGGGGATCCGGCGTCGTGCGACGAAGTACCGGTGGCCTCTTCTCTAATCCGTGTTTTTATGAGGGAAATGCGCCTTCTTCGTTCGAACAATCGGCAGTGCAGTTTCAATCGACCATTAGTAGCCCAACAGAGAAGAGG
>DAICZS010000078.1 GCA_027311025.1 Ferrovaceae bacterium | reverse complement strand
AGCGTGGACAGTGAAGCCCCAGACTGTTCCGCCAACTGTTTTTGGCTCCAACCCAGCAACGAGCGTGCGGCCCTCACCTGTCTTAAGAATCTCGGATGCAAAATATCCATATCGAAATCTCAAAAAAATACGCACTAAAGTTGCGTTATGATGTTTTTTATGTCATAATGAAACATATAGTGCTTCATTATGAGGTTAATTATGCCATCCGTGACGCTTGATGCCGCAACCATACGATCAACAACTTGTCCAAAAGACAAACTGAGGATCGAACTCTTTGACCCAGCCATCCCAGGACTCAGCATTGAAATACGCGCATCAGGCGGAAAAACTTACTACTTGCGCTATCGTGACCCCCATGGTCGTCAGAAACAATACCGCATTGGTGACGCAAAATCCATCACTTTCGATCAAGCAAAAAAGGCGGCCGTGAAATTACGCGGCCAGATTGCCCTTGGCATCGACCCCGCTGCTGAGAAGGCAACACTCCGCCAGGTCCCCACATTCTCCGAGTTCATCGAACAGCGCTACATGCCCTTCGTGAAGGGTTACAAGCGCTCCTGGATCTCGGACGATTCCTACCTAAGAAACCAGTTGCTGCCTATTTTCGGCAAGAAGCACCTGGACGAGATCACCAAACATGATGTCATCCAGTTCCACCACGGGATGCGGGCCAAGGACTATGCCCTGGGCACCTGCAACCGTTGCCTGATCCTGCTGCGCTACGCCATGAACCTGGCAGTGCGCTGGGAAATCCCCGGCATCACAGCAAACCCCACCAAGGACGTCCCCTTGTTCGAGGACCTTGCTGGTAAAAAAGAGCGGTTCCTGACAGAGGAAGAAGCCCAGAAACTATACGAAACGGTGTGCCGGAGTGAGAATCCTATGCTCAAATTCATCGTGCCGATGCTGATCCTGACCGGTGCCAGAAAACGCGAGGTGCTGGATGCAAAGTGGGAAGACTTTGATATAGTACGGAAGCAATGGCGGATACCGGTAACGAAAACAGGCAGGCCACGGCATGTACCATTGTCGGAAGGGGTACTGCAACTACTGGATTCCATACCGCACGATGAATGCCCCTGGGTATTTGCCAACCCAAAGACCCACAAGCCTTTTGTATCGATTTTTACCGGGTGGAATTCTGCTCGCAAACGTGCCGGACTGGCTGAAGTTCGTATCCACGATCTAAGGCATTCCTTCGCCTCATTTCTGGTCAATGCCGGTCGGTCCCTATATGAGGTGCAGAAGATTCTGGGGCATACCCAGATTAAGACAACGCAGCGGTATGCTCACCTGAGTCAGGACACGCTCCTTGATGCCGCCAATGAAGTGTCCAAGGCAGTGCCGCTGACACTGCCATGCCAAAGACCTTCGATCAGGTAGCGTTGGGCGGGTGTGAGTCTGTTCACCCTCCCAGACCTGATCTGGAGTGGCCTGTCTCTTGAAGGTCAGTGCGTGGTTGGGCCGAAGACTTCAGCATAGCCGCTGGCATCTATGGCCTGGTCGAACCAGTTCTCGATTTGTTCCTGTGAGGCCGATGCAATCCTCGTCAGGATTTCTGGTGTAATCCCGCCAAAACGCTTAGTAAGCAGCCTCTGCAAAGCCAGAGCTTCGCCCTGCTGCATTCCCTGCTGCATTCCCTGCTGCATTCCTTTTTGCACACCTTCAGCCTCGTACTGATGCGCCCATTCTTTCATTCGTTCGGATAGCATGATTCTCAACTCCTGTAAATCATCCACTTCTGGTAGAAGTATACGGTACTCCGGTTTACGCATTAATGTGGCCCGTATCCATCTGGCTATCATTCTGCGCAGGTCAGGCCGGTCTACCAGCCACTCTTCCAGTAGACGCAATAATACCTGAATAGTTTCCGGGTCGGCAGGATGCTCAATCCGAAACACCGCTGCCACCATGTTCTTGAGTGAACTCAATTCGCTCTCGGTGTATGCGTTCTCGTCTACCAGCAGGTATTTCGCCCTCGGCTTGAACTGCTCCACCAACCCAGGCACTGACGGAATCAGGTCGAACACATCCGTTACTGCCGTCCAGCGCTGACTGCCGTTGTACAACACGATGGGCAAAACTGGCGGCAGGCGTCCATCGGACAACACCATCCCCTGCTTGATCAGGTCCTGATACAGCAACCCCATGTACACCATCATACGCAGCGCCATGTATTTATCGACGGTACTCTGAAACTCGATAAGTATATAGAGGTAAACCCAATCCCCACCTACCTTGATCCGCCAGACGATGTCATCGGCACGACCACGAAAGTCTTCGGTGATGTAATTGCCGTCCACCTTCTTCAGCGTCGTGTAATCCAGACTGTGCAACCACTCGTCTGGCACGAACCCCATGATCAGGTCCCGGACAAACTCGGGAGCGGAAAAAAGATACTTGTAACTGCTGTCGTGTTCGTGGCTCATCCGGGCATTCTACCAGCCGGGATCTGAACCGGGTTCTTGCTCAAAGCCCCTCACAATAAAAAATTCCCTTTGGGTAGCATTTGACGATTTTGGCAAGGTCACCGACCTAAAATACTTTTAGAAAGATTATTGACAATTGACATCCTCCCCGCCCTCAGCTTTTGGCTGCCGTGCAAGCACGGGAAGGGTAGGGATTCCTGGTCTACGAAGACCAGCCGCATATCCCTTGCGAGAGATGTTTCCTGCTTCAACGCGAGAGGTCTGCTGATACGGCTACGCCGTTTCACATCCTTGCTCGCTCCACAGGCTAACCCCGGAAATCCTCCGGTTTTGTTCATTCGTGAATCCTCAAGCCGTCTGCACCGGCCAATATCGCTTTCCCAGCCATCAGGATGTTAATACTGGCATTCAGATCCCGATCATGGCTTTGTCCGCAATCTGGACAAACCCATTGACGTGTCGAAAGCGAAAGACTCTTGAGGACGTATCCGCAACTCGAACACCGCTTCGAACTCGGGTACCAACGATCGATCTTGACAACCGTTCGACCGGCCCAGACAGCCTTATATTCCAGTTGTCGGGCAATCTCACCAAATCCCGCATTCAGGACCGAACGGTTCAGGCCTGACTTGGCCTTGACGTTCGATCCGGGCTTGTCAGCACTTCCTTTTGCACTAGCCGTCATGCCACGGACATACAGGGATTCCATCGCAATCGTTTGGTTCTCGCGAACGATGGAGGTGGTGAGTTTATGCTGCCAGTCCTTGCGGACGTTGGCGGCATGTTCAGTGACGCGACCCACTTTCCAGTAGGCTTTGCGTAAATTATTGGAAACGGGCAACTTTACGCCCTTGGACAATTTCGCATTCCGGCTCAATCCCATCGACACCTTGGCCGCCGCAACCTTTCGGCGGCAAGCGCGTTGGTAACGGCGCTTGCGTTGCTCCAGCACCTGAAGTTTGAGCGGGGTTGCATAGCGCTTTCCGTTTGAACAGACAATTGATCGCGCTCACGTGGCGGCATGATCCTGATCGATACGCAACAGAAATTTGAAAAAGGATGGATTCTGAAGGATGGTTTGG
>DAICZS010000077.1 GCA_027311025.1 Ferrovaceae bacterium | reverse complement strand
GTCCCTGGATGCGCAAGGCCGCGCTGGCCGTGCTCGGTGTGGTTCTGGCGGGCTTCTTGTTACTCTGGTTTGTCACGCGCAATCAGGAAACCACCGACGATGCCTTCATTGAATCCAATGTGGTGCAGATCAGTCCCCACGTGGGAGGCTATGTGACGCGTGTGCTGGTCAACGACAACCAGTGGGTCAAGGCGGGCGAAGTGCTGGCTGAAATCGATGCGCGAGACTATGAACTGCGCGTCAAGCAGGCGCAGGCCTTGCTGGAGGCAGCCCAAGCCCGACATGGGGCGGCACAGCAGGACCTTTCGGTGGTGACCACCACCAGCAAGGCCCAGATTGAGCAGGCCGCCAGCGCGCTGCAAGCGGCACAGGCCAGCAGTGCGCAAGCCAGCGCCCAAGCCAGCGCTGCGGAAGCCCAGGCACAACTGACGCATGCAGACCTGCAACGCTATGAAGCGCTGTACAGGAAGGACGAGATCTCGAAGCAACGGCTGGAACAGGCCAGCACTGCGGAACGCGCTGCCCAGGCCCAATGGGAAGCAGCCAGGCGGGGTGCCGCTGCTGCTGAAGCACAGGTGCTTCAGGCCCGGGCCAAACTTGCCGAGACGCGTTCCGGGCCTCGCCAGGTGGATTTGAAGCGTGAGCAGGCTGCCAGCGGGCACGCCTCCGTCGAGGAGGCCCGCGCGGCGTTGGACCAGGCCATGCTGGATTTGTCCTACACGCGCCTGGTGGCGCCGGTGGATGGCAGGGTGACGCGCAAATCCTTTTATTTGGGTCAGTTGATTCAACCAGGCCCTGCCATCATGGCGTTGGTGTATGGCAGCCCCTGGGTCGTGGCCAATTTCAAGGAGACCCAGTTGCGTCGCATGCATCCGGGGCAGGCCGTGGACGTCACGGTGGATGCCTATCCAGGCAAGGTGTTCAAGGCCCATGTGGATAGCCTGCAAGCCGGTACGGGAGCCCGCTTCAGCCTGTTACCCCCGGAAAACGCCAGTGGCAACTACGTCAAGGTGGTCCAGCGCGTGCCGGTCAAGATCGTATTTGACGAAAAACCGGAAGAACTTCTGAAACTGGCTCCGGGCATGTCAGTGGAACCCAAGGTTCACCTGACGGACAAGGTTCAGTAGCCTTCCCATGAATGCCTCGTCGAGCAGCGCCTTCGCACCTCGCGACCAGAACGGTGCATTGCTCAATCCCTGGTTCATCGCCATCACGGTGGCCCTGACCACCTTCATGGAAGTGCTGGATATCTCCATTGCCAACGTGTCGCTGCGTCACATCGCGGGTGATCTGTCGGCCGGACAGGATGAATCCACCTGGGTGCTGACCTCCTACCTCGTGGCCAATGCCATCGTGCTGCCCATCAGCGGCTGGCTATCCAGCCTCATGGGGCGCCGGCGCTTTTACATGCTCTGTGTGGCCCTCTTCACGGCCAGTTCCTTGCTGTGCGGCATTGCCCCCAACCTGCCCATGCTGATTCTGTTTCGCACCCTGCAGGGTATTGGGGGAGGAGGGCTGCAGCCCTGTTCCCAGGCCATTCTGGCGGATACCTTTCCACCAGCCAAACGGGGCATGGCGTTTGCCGTATACGGCATCACCACCGTGCTGGCTCCCGCCATCGGACCCACCATTGGCGGCTGGATCACCGATACGTTCACGTGGCGATGGATCTTTCTGATCAATGTCCCCGTGGGCGTTCTCTCGCTGTACCTCACCACGCGCCTCGTTTTTGACCCCCCCCATTTCGCACGGCAACGCAGCGAGCTCCTGGCGCGCGGATTCAGGATCGACTACGTCGGTTTTGCCCTGCTCTCCCTCGGTTTTGGTTGTTTGCAGATTGTTCTGGACAAGGGGCAGCAGGAAGACTGGTTTGATTCGCATTTCATCCTGGTGATGGCGCTGATCGCAGGGGTGGCGCTGCTGGTGCTGCCCTTCTGGGAGTTGCGTCAGCGTGACCCGATGGTGGATGTGCGCCTGCTGGGGCAGCGCAATTTCCTGGTCAGCAACATCCTCATTTTCATGTTGGGTTTCATCCTCTTTGGCAGCACGGTATTACTGCCGCTGTTTGTCCAGAACCTGATGGGCTACTCTGCCACCGAAGCCGGCATGGTGCTCTCGCCAGGGGGGTTTGCGGTGCTCTGCTTCATGCCACTGATCGGGATGATGGTCAGCCGGGTGGATGTACGCCACATGATTACCTTTGGCATTCTGTGCAATGCGCTGGCGCTTTATGGAATGGCGCAACTCGATCTGCAGGCAGATTACTGGTCCCTTGCGTCACTGCGCATTCTTCAGGGCGTGGGGCTGGGCTTTCTTTTCATTCCCATCAATACGGCAGCATTTGCCGATATGCCCATGGTCAAGAGCAGCAATGCCTCCGCCATCATCAACCTGTCACGCAATCTGGGCGGCAGCTTTGGCATTTCCCTGGTGCAGACCTGGCTGACCCAGGGCGCCCAACGGCACCAGGCCATGCTGGTGGCCAACGTGGACGCGTTCTCCCTGACAACGCGACAAATGCTTCAGGATCTGACCCAAGCCATTTCTTCCCAGGGCACGCCAGTGGGCGACGCGCTGCTCAAGGCGCAGGCCACGCTCTATGCCTTTGTGCAGCAACAGGCTTCCATGCTTTCCTTCCTGGACAACTTCAGGCATCTGGCTTACCTGTTCCTGGCCTTCATTCCCCTCGTGTATCTGATGAAGCCTTCGGTAAGGCATCACTAGCACCAGCGGCCGGCAGTGTCGTGATGCCGCGCAGTTTCAGGCGTGCCACGCTGGCACGAATGACTTCGAGTACTTCGGGCCGGGCAAAGCTTTTGCGCCAGGCCATGCCAATGTTCCGGACCGGGCGTGGTGCCTTGAAGGGAATGACGTCCAGCAGGGCGCTACGATACTTGGGGCTGTTGGCACTGGCCGGAAGCACGGTAATACCCATGCCAGAGGCCACCATGTTGCGCAGCGTCTCGAGGCTGTTGCCCTGCTGGACCAGGGCATGCCTGGCACCCAGTTCGGGGCAGGTTTCCACCACCTGTGTGCTGAAGCAGTGCACGGAAGGCAGTATCAACACCTGCTCCTCGCCCAGTTCGGCCGGGCTGATCGAGGCGCGGCCAGACCAGCGGTGTCCTTTTGGGACCACCACCTCGAAATGCTCGGCATAAAGTGGTGCCGTGGAGATCCCCGGTGAGGAGAAGGGCAGGGCAATGAGCGCGATGTCGATTGCGCCATTGCGCAGTTGTGCCTCGAGGTTGACGGTGGTGTTTTCTTCTACCACCAGCGGCATTTCTGGTGCGATGCGGTGCAATTGTGCAATCAGGTCAGGCAGCAGATAAGGTCCTACCGTATGGATGGCGCCCAGTTTGAGCGGGCCCACCAGCGGGTTTTTGCCCTGGCGCGCCAGAAGTTTGATCTGTTCCACCTCTTCCAGCACTTGCGCCGCCTTTTCCACGATGAGGCTGCCTACCGCCGTGACGCTGACTTCTGCACGCGACCGCTCGAACAGGCGCACGCCCAGTTCCTCCTCCAGTTTCAGTACCGCAGTGGAGAGTGCGGGTTGGCTGACGAAGCATTTTTCAGCGGCACGTCGAAAGTTTCTGGCGTGTGCCACTGCAACGATGTATCGCAACTCATTGATATTCATTGAAGTCTCCAGAATCGCTACTGATAGATATTGTATAT
>DAICZS010000076.1 GCA_027311025.1 Ferrovaceae bacterium | reverse complement strand
TGTTAGGACCCTGATTATTCCACCGGTCAAATCCCACATTAATCCGCGCGGTAATGAGCCTGATTTCCCGGAATGATTCCCCAGGTGGAATAGTGTGGGCAGGTGGTGGAATGCGGGCCAGGGTGATGGCTTTTTGGGAGATGGGAGAAACTGTGGACGTACCCCCCCTATGCTGAGGGGGGCGACCGGATTCAGACGGGTGGCAAGTCGGTGAAGAGGTCGAGTTGTCCTGGATCTGGGGGCGGTGGGTCGGGAATCATGGAGCGGTGGTAGCGGTGGATCTGGGCGAAGCGAGTTCCCTCGAAGATGAAGGCCAGGTTGCTGAGGAATTCGGCTATGTGGGAGGCGGCTTCGTCCGAGAGGTTGCAATAAAAGAGATCTGGCAGTTCATCGATGACTATTTGCGTAAGAGACGGAGGGTTTTTTGTCTTGGAGTGGGAGGAACTCATGGCCGGATTTCCTCGAGAGCACTTTCCACATGTGCGGCGCTGACCTGGCGGGTTTTGGCCAGGGCGGCGGCAGACAGGGCATAGTGAGCGGCGCGATTAAGCCGACGCGGTAATCCCTGGGAGGCCTGATAGAGAGATTCGATGGCGGCTTCCTCAAACACAGGAAGGGTGCTGCCGGCCAGTTGCAGGCGATGGCTCAGGTAGGCGGGCAGTTCGTCTCGGGCCAGACCGGTGAGGTGATAGCGCATCACGATCCGCTGGTTGAGGGATTCGTGGACGGCCATGGCCAGGCGGCGGCGAAGTTCGGTCAAGCCTACGAACAGCAAGGTGAGGCGACGCTCGGAATCCATGGCGTAGTTGGTGAGTAGCCGCAGGTCTTCGAGGACATCGTTACGCAGGTGTTGGGCCTCATCGAGGATCAGGACGGGATGCTGGCGCGCTTCGCTGCTCAGGCGCGTTACTTCGGTATGAATCGAGCGATAGGCGGCGGCACGGTTGCGTTCGATGGGCAGTCCCAATTCCCAGGCAATGGATTTGTACATGTCCAGGACATTACCGGTGGAGAGGGTGACATAGAACAGGCGGAAGAGACCCGGATGCAGGGAGGCCACGAGTTGGCGGCAGGCGGTGGTCTTGCCGCTCCCCACCTCGCCGGTGATCAGTCCGATTCCGCGCAGTTCGGTGAGATGCAGCAGGCGGGCATGGGCTTCGCGCAGAGTGATGGCTCCGAACAGTTCATCGGGATGTGGTTCGCGCTCGAAGGGATAATGGGTAAAGCCGAAGTGAGTGAGATACATCAGTGGGGCTCCTTGTTGGAATGTGGCAGATTGCGCAGGGCCAGAGGAGTGGACGGGGGGGCTGCGGTCTCTGTGGTTTTGGGGGAGTGGTTACGGCGCACGAAGCAATTGGCATGGACATCTACAGGTTTGGCAAGAGACACGAAGGCATCCTTGTGCCAGACCTCGATTCCGCGGGAGGGAGCCAGGGCTGGGTCGAAGCGCAGGAGGACAGTTTCGCCTACCAGGTGGGCATCGACCTCGAAGATGGTGCCGTTGAGGCTGAGGGTACGGTCACGCTGCACGCGGCGTTTGACCTCGAACAGGAAGGCGTCATCAAGATTGAGAGCGGCCGTGGGTAAACGGACTTGATCGCCACAGAGGGCCCAATGTTCCATGGGGGTCTGGCCCTCGAGGCCGCGATGAGGAGTCTGGTGATATTCGCCTTCCACCCAAGTCCAGAGGCGGCGGTTGAGGGCGTCGAGACTGGAGGTGTCGTCTTGGGTCAGGCGGGTCAGGAACTGGGCACGCAGGGTTCTGAACCAGCGTTCCTGCTTGCCCTTGCCAGCGGGTTGGTAAGGTCGGGCATGGATCAGGGCGATGCCGAGTTTGGCACACACCAGAGCAAGGTGCTGAGAACGGTAGTTGGCCCCATTGTCTACGAATAGTCGTTCGGGCAACCCTCTGCGCAGGATGGCCTGCTTGAATACGGGAAGGAATGCCTGGGTATTTTCGGACAGGGCAAAGGCGCAATAGGGCACCACCCGGGTCGCATCATCGATGAAGGCGATCAAGTAGGTCTTGCGCCGTAGTCCCTTTCCGACCAGTACGGTGGGACCGTGCATGACATCACTCATCCACATTTGACCGGCGTGAGCATAGGCGAAGCGGCGGCGATCCAGATCCGTGGGGGCATCTCGGTCTTTGTGCATCAGACCGGCGCGACTGAATAGACGGTGGACCGTGGAGCGCGGCAAATCGAGTTCTGCGGGTACGGTGCCCTGCTCCTGTGCGGTCTTGATGATCAGGGGAATGGAGAGTTCGGGCCGTTGTTCCTTGAGATTGAGCAGGACCTCGGCAACAGCATGAGGGAGCGTGCGTGATTGACCCCGGTCGGTCCGTGCGTTCGGGAGCAGGGCATCGAAGCCACCCCGGCGGTAAGCCTTGAGCCAATCGCGCAGGGTTTCAGCAGCGACCCGGGTGCGCTGGCTTCCGGGAATGGTATAAGCGTGTTGGGCCTTGTCGTTCAGGCGAGCCTGAATCCCTTTGCTGCCCGGCGGCAAATGGATGAGATCGGCGATCAGGCCATAGCGAAACAGGGCCATGGTCTGTTGGGAATCGGGTTGCTTCATGAGGAACGCTCCGGTGAGGTGGGTGGAGCGTCCAAATTACCCTGCCAAGGCTGGCTGGTCAGTCCCCATCCGTTGTTGGAAGCGGATTTTGCGTCCACCGCCCTCCGCTTGTGGGGGAATAAAACCCAGTGGACGAGGTAAGTTGGGCAGAGTATCGCGGGCCAGATGACGGGCCTGGACCAGAACGGTGACACAGTCAAGACGGAGACGGAAATCTGCCACAGTCAGCGCGCACCCCTGGAATATTCCCGGAAACATGCCCGCCAGCAGGGTGAATACGGTGCGCACCGGCATGACCCGGCGGCGGATCCAGCGAACCGCACTGATGAGCGAGGCGCAATCCGGGCGTAGGAGATCGGCGGCGGCCTCCAGGGTTTTTGCCTGATCAACGGTGGCGACCACCCGCTCAATCTCATTGAGAGTTCCAGGAAAGCGAGCAGCCAGATGATCAGGCAGGAGACTGAAGGTGCAATGCCCTTGGGGGCAGTACCAGCGCGGAATCAGGGTCCCTGCCGGCGTGACCCGCCGGTAGGTTCCATGGCGTGCGAAACCACAGCCCCCCTTGGGGTGAAGAGGGCAACACGGCAAACTTGCAGAAAGCCATGCTTGTCGTGTAATGTAGTCCTCGCTGGTGTTCCCCGACGCGAATCGAAGTTGCACCGGCAATAGGCCCGCGAGGAGGGATAAACCTCGCGGGCCTTTCCTTTTGTTTTTATGACGATACGGAAAAGTTTACCGATACAGGCACGATCCGTCCAATGACCACTCCGGTCTGCACTCTTCCCGCTCGCATTCCTTCACCACCCCCCACTTCTTTACGGTGGCGTATTACGAGAAAAAATAGCCGGTGGATCGCGATTTAGTGCGGGAGACAACACCTCCCTACAGAGTCTTGATAGGACCCCATCTGGGGTCATTTTCGAGGATGACTGTGATACCCCACATTTTCTGTGGATAAGCCTGTACAGAACGGGGCTTACCTACTGATAGGAAAGCTTCCCGGCCCATTGACGCCATGACTGAGCACTATGTGCATAACCGTCGTGGGCAGAAGGTTACGCCCACCTGATAAATTCTGGATATCAGCCATGATATAATGC
>DAICZS010000075.1:3391-3729 GCA_027311025.1 Ferrovaceae bacterium | reverse complement strand
GGTCCAGGCGGCGGTGAACAGCATCAATCAGTCCATGCAGTTCAGCAACCGAGGCCTGCCGTTCAGTGTATATCAGAGTACGAAGGAAACCGTGGTGAAAGTGGTGGAAGATGGTACCGGAACGGTGATCAAGCAGATTCCTTCAGAGCAGGCCCTGGCCATTGCCAAGGCCATTGACGACAGTCTGCAGCAGGAAGCCGGTTCGCTGATCCGGCAAAAGGCCTATGAGCGTTTCATGGCAGTGACTTCTTCAAATTCAGTCATCTCTGCTGCACCAGTCACGACAAGTTCGATTGACGTCTCCAGCATCGTCAGTCAATTGATTACGGTGCAAAGTC
>DAICZS010000075.1:0-3381 GCA_027311025.1 Ferrovaceae bacterium | reverse complement strand
GTTGAAAGCCAGCCGGTGACCCTGTTGCAGAAGCAGGTAGCCAGCTACCAGACCCAGATCACTGCCGTAGGCACGGTACAGGGTGCACTCTCGTCGTTTCAGACTGCTGTACAGGGGCTGACCACCGCAAGCCAGTTTCAGGCGCTCAAGGCCACATCATCAAATCCTTCAATAGGGGTGTTAGCTGCCAGCAATGCGGCGGTGGGTGCTTATTCCGTGGGTGTGTCGGCGCTGGCCCAGGCGCAGAGCCTGGTGGCCGCAGGGCAGACCAGTTCGACGGCTGCAATTGGCAGTGGTGCTTCCACGACGTTGACGTTCAACTTCGGTACCGTCAGTGGCGGCACGCTGAGCAATGGTACCTACAGTGGTGCCACGTTCACGCCCAATGGCAATGCCACCAAAACCGTCACCATTAACAGCAGCAACAACTCCCTGTCCGGCATTGCGGCGGCCATCAATGCGGCCAACATGGGTGTTACGGCCAGCATCGTCAACGATGGCAGTGCCTCGCCGTATCGTTTGGTGCTGACCGGCCCTTCAGGGGCCAGCAACAGCATGCAGATTTCCGTTAGCGGCGATGCCACCTTGAGCAGCTTGCTCAGCGAGAATCCCGCGGGCACGCAGGCGCTGTCGCAAACCGCTGCGGCAACGAATGCGCAACTCACCGTGAATGGCATTGGTGTCACCCAAAGCACCAATACGGTCTCCAACGTCATCCAGGGGGTGACATTCAATCTGGGTGCCACCACGACAACACCCGCCACCGTGACCGTTGCCAATGACAACACGGGCATCACTTCGGCAATCAATTCGTTCGTCACGGCCTATAACGCGCTCAATACGGCCATTCAAAGCGTCACCGGTTTCAACAGTGCCACCGGCACAGGCGGCGTGCTCATGGGCGACCCCATGGTCAATGCCATCCAGACGCAGATGCACGCAGCGTTGAATCAAGCCATCGGCAATACCACGACCACCTATTCCACGCTCTCCCAGATCGGGGTGACGTTCCAGAAGGATGGCAGCCTTGCGGTGCACACCACCCAGCTCAATAACGCCATCAACACCAATTCCAGCGACATCGCCAGTCTCTTTGCCACTGTCGGCAAGGCGACTGACAGCCTGGTGAGCTTTACGTCAGCGGGCAGCGCCACGCAACCCGGCAACTATGCCGTCAATATTTCCCAGGTAGCCACCCCGGGCAGCCTGACCGGTTCTGCGGCAGCAGGGTTGACGATCACCCAGGGCAGCAATGACACGTTAAACCTCACCGTGGACGGCATTGCCACCACTGTCCTGATTCCTCCTGGTACCTACACCGCAGCGTCTCTAGCAACCCAATTGCAGTCGCTGATCAATGGCGCTTCAGGACTGATGGCAGCGGGTAAATCCGTATCCGTTACCCAGAATGCGGGAGTGCTGAGCATCATGGCCAACGACTACGGCTCAACCTCCAGTGTGGCGGTTACGGGTGGCAATGCCAGCGCTGGCCTGCTGGGGGCCACTCCCACACAAAGCAACGGACGCGATGTGGCGGGCTCGATCAATGGCCAATCGGCCACGGGCAGCGGACAGATGCTGAGCTCCACTGCCGGTAACAGCAATGGCCTAGTCATCCAGATCGCAGGAGGTGCGACGGGCAGCCGTGGCACCGTCGGCTACTCACAGGGATATGCGGTCACCCTCAACAATATTGCCACTTCAATGCTGGACCCTTTCAACGGCCCCATTGCTGCTGAAACCAACGGTCTCAATACCACGGTCAACGGCATCAATAACCAGATTACGGCCTGGCAAAGTCGCCTGACCAGCATCCAGGCGGCACTCACGGCCCAGTATTCGGCGCTGAACGTCACCCTGGGCACCATGAGTCAAACCAGCTCCTATTTGACGCAACAATTGGCTCAACTTCGCTAGAGCGGACCAACCATGAATGCAAGCACAAAACTCAAGGCATATACCGATGTGGGCATCGAAACCGGCGTCAATTCGGCCGATTCACACAAGCTGATTTTGCTGCTCTATCAGGGCGCCTTGCTGGCCATTGCCACCGCAAAAAATCACTTGCTGCGCAAGGAAGTTGCCGCCAAGGGAAAATCCATCTCGCACGCCATCTCCATCATCGATGCCGGCCTCAAGGCCAGTCTCAACAAGGAAGTGGGGGGCGATCTGGCGCATAACCTGGCAGCGCTTTATGACTACATGTGCCAGCGCCTGGTGCATGCCAATCTTCATAATGATGTCGCTGTATTGGATGAAGTCAGCCGGTTGCTGGCAGAGTTGCGAGCAGCTTGGGAGAGCATTCGCCAGCCCCAGGGGGCTGGCACGGCGCCTGAAATGGTTCCGGCTGCAAAACCGGAAGTTGCAGCGCCGGTTCGACCAGCAGCGCTGGTCTACGGGAGAAGGTGACCTGTCTTGAATCCAGTGATCGAAAACTACGAGTTTCTTTCAGACTTGATGGGACAGATGCGCGCAGCTGCCGCGCAGGGTCAGTGGGATCATCTCATTGATCTGGAAAAGCAATGCCGTCAGCGCGTGGAAATCATGAAGGGTGCAGATGCGCAAACCGCGCTGGTTGAAGAAGACGCCAGAAAGCAAAAAGCCGCGCTCATCCGCAAGATGCTCGCTGATGATGCCATCATTCGCAGTCATACGCAGTCATGGATGGAACAGCTGCAACGCGTCATGCACACCACCCGCCAGGAACAGCAGGTGCGGCGTGCTTACGCGGGGGGCTGACATGCATGATCCCTACGGAAATCCTCAGTGCACTGAAGGCTTACGCGCTTTCCAGGGAAACACTCCCCGTAGCTGCCACTGACCCTACACCGACACCCACTCAGGGTGCCCTGGCGTCTTCCCTCGCCCAGGGGCAGAAACTGCAGGGGGCCGTACTGGCAGAAGTCTCCCCAGGACTTTTCACGGTCCGGGTAGCCAACCAGCTGGTTCAGATGAAACTTCCTGCCATGGTGCATGCGGGGGACACGGTGGAGCTCCAGGTGCTTTCACTGCAGCCCCGCCTCACCTTCAGCATGGTGGCCTCGTCCAACCCTCTGTCCACATCGCAACAATTGAGCACCACGGCACGCATGCTCTCTGCCCTGTCACAGCAGCAACCCCAAAAAGCCCTGGTGAGCGCATCTCCCAAGCCTCCCTTGGTGACGACGGCCGAGCCGCCCCAGACCCAACCCCTGGCCAACCTGCTGCGCGAGGCCATCAACAACAGTGGGTTGTTTTACGAGTCTCATCAAGCCCAGTGGATGGAGGGTGGGCGCGCCACCACGCAGCTGCTGCAGGAGCCGCAAAACCAGCCAGCCCCCGTCCCGGCAGGCACTCCCGGCACGCTGGTGGCCCCGGATGCCGCCGGGAGTGCATCCCAAC
>DAICZS010000074.1:286-4462 GCA_027311025.1 Ferrovaceae bacterium | reverse complement strand
ACTGTATTCTGTGCAACCTGGGGGGGGTGGCCATGACGCCAGTAGAAGTAAATGGCCGTGGCACTTCCCAAAACCACAGCCACCATGACGATGCTCCAAACGATTTTTTTCATGGCCCCGTTGCTCATCAGGGCTTGACGAAACGCAGCGCGAATTTGTCCGTGGGCATGTCCATTTTATAAAAGGGCTGATCCCGGGAATCGGCAGGGTTTTGAAAGTCGGCACTTTCAGCTTCGAGCCTGAATCCCGCCTGCTGGAATTCTTCCAGAACGACTTTCTTTTCGATGCGATGCAGGGATTTTGTCACCGTCGTGCCGCTACCGGATGGGGCGGCGTTGTCGATGACCACCAGATGGCCTCTGGGTTTCAAGGCATCGAACAGGTGACGATCCATCCTGGCTCGGTCCACCGACATGAAAGCGATGTCGTGGTAGTTCAGCACGATCGTGATCAGGTCCAGTGGGCTGGCGCCCTGGGGGACGGGGTCCTCATAGGGCAAGGCAGCGGCAATGATGTTGGCCTGGGGATGCTCGGTCATGCGTTGGGCAAATCCGGGGCGCAACCGGTCAGCCTGGGCCCAGACCATGCCCTGGGGGCCCGCCACCAGGGCCAACAACTGCGTGGTATAGCCGCCGCCGGTGTCAATGTCCAGCACCGTCATGCCCGGTTTCATCTCCGTGAATTTGAGAAAGGCCAGGGGTTGGCGGCGGGCATCGGCCCGCCGGTCTTCATCGGTGCGCAGGGGGCTGGCGATGGCCTGGGCATAGACGGCATCGAGGGGATGGGTGTCGGCGGAGAACGCCACAGGAGCAGGCAGCAGTCCCAGGGTAAGGATGCAGGCCAGCAAACGGATCGAGGCAAAGGGCATGGGGTGTCTCTCCTATTCCATGTCGGGGGTGTACTGGCCCAGGCAGGCCGCGCTGTTTAAGCGGGCCCGATGATGCAAGGCCTGTTGCGCCTTGACCTTATTACGGGGCTCTCCACGCCAGGCCTGGAGTACGGGCGCCTGGAGGGCGCGGCCATACGAAAAACTCAAGACCCAGGGTTGTTTTACCGCACCGCCATTCATGGCATTGAGGTGGGCCGTGGCCATGGCATCGCTCTGGCCTCCCGACAGAAAATTGATCCCGGGAACCGCAGCAGGCACGGTGCGGCGCAGGCAGGTCAGGGTGGCTCGGGCCACCTCTTGGGGTGTGGCCTGGTTCGGGCATGAGGCGCCTGGAATGACCATGCTGGGCTTGAGCAGCATGCATTCCAGCACCACGCGTTGTTGGTGCAGCGCATGAAACACCCTGTGCAGCACCGCCTCGGTGACCAGTGCACTGGTGGCAAGCGTGTGATCGCCATCCATCAGCACCTCGGGTTCGACGATGGGGACGAGGCCCTGCTCCTGACAGAGGGCGGCGTAACGGGCGAGCGCATGGGCATTTGCCGAGATTGCCGCAGGAGTGGGGATGCCGGCGCCAATGCTGATCACTGCGCGCCATTTGGCAAAACGCGCGCCCAGTTGTTTGTATTCGCTCAACCGCTGGCCCAGGCTATCCAGCCCCTGGGTGATTTTTTCACCGGGAAATCCGGGCAGCGCCACCGTACCCTGATCCACCTTGATGCCGGGGACGATGCCCTGTGCGGTCAACAGCTGGGTGAGGGGGATGCCTGCCGTCGTGCGTTGTCGCAGGGTTTCATCAAAAAGAATGACCCCGCTGATGTGGGCGCCCAGCTCGGGAGTAGAAAACAGTAGTTCCCGATAGTCGCGTCGGGCGTCATCGGTAGAGGCCACCTGGACGGCCTTGAGGCGCTTTTCGATGGTCCCCGTGCTTTCGTCGGCAGCAAGAATGCCTTTGCCAGGGGCCGTGATTTCCGACACCGTTTTTTCCATGGCTTCCATGAATGGTGACATGACCCCTCCATCGTGTTGATTCTGCGATCTTACTCCTGTGGCGCACAGGAATACATGCCAGTGCTGCTTTCAAGGACCAGGATAAAAAAGGGTTTCCGGAATCTACTGTTGATTCTGGAAACCATTTTCTTGAGATTACCCCTTCCTGTTCTTTCCATATGTTTTGTACCGCTCTCCGCTTGCGCATGGGGTAAGGAAAACTTCCATTAGAAAGCTGTTTGAAATCAAAATCTAAACATGAGGTGACAAAATGACGCCATCGTCATATACTAGGCGCGTTGAACGAACGCCCAAACAGGAGGCTGCCATGTTAGCTCATACCGGAAAACGTCTCACCACACGCATCACAGACCATGTGCAAGATAAATTGCAGATGGCGGCGGATCTCGTTGGTGCAACGATGAACCAGTTTGTAGTACAGGCGGCACTGGAAAAGGCGGACAAGGTCATTGAAAGCGAATCAACAATCGTCCTGACACGTCGGGAATCGTTGCGTTTACTGGAACTGATTGAAAATCCGCCACCCAGGAATGAAAAATTCCTTCAGGCTATGAATCGGTATCAGGGGATGAAAAACAGTGATCTTTCTACCACTGAATAGCCAGCATGACCGGAAAGGCTTTGATTGTGGTAATGATGATCTAAACCGTTGGTTTTACCAAGTAGCCAGACAACACAAGGATAGAGGCGTTTCTTCTGCCTTTGTGGCTGTCTCTGGCAATACGAGCGCAGAAGTTCTTGGTTACTACGCCATCACGGTAGCCGAGCTGATGAATGTTGACCTTCCAGAACAATATCGAAAGCGCTTACCTCAAAGGGTTCCAGTATTTCGATTGGGAAGATTGGCTGTTTCAGTTCGGCATAAAGGGCAAAGGATTGGCGAATCATTGCTGTTCGATGCCATAGATCGAATTACTCGCATTTCGCAGGAGGTTGGTGGAGTAGGTATTGTGGTCAACGCAAAACCGTCAGCCATCGACTTTTACAAACAATATGGCTTTGAACAGATGGCGGACCATCCGCTTAATTTGTTCCTGCCGATTTAACACCACCCCCCGCGCATCCATGATGCCGGGGGTTTTCAAATTCTGGAATAAGCACAATGCCAGTCTGTTGAAAATACCAAGACGTCCGAGGATCGGTACTTCCGTCGCTTTTCCAGAACCTCGTTGCAGCACACCGGGCAATATGCGCTCATAGACCAGCAGTACAGCCACTCTGGTCAACCTGAGATTGCCCCCCTCAATTCCACAGTAGATTCCGGATACCCATAAAAAAACGCCCTGCACAAGGCAGGGCGTTTTAGGGATGCTGCGAGGCTAGCACCCAGCTGCATCAGGGTTGTTATTTCAACGATTGCAGGTACAGCGCAACTTCGTGCTTCTGCTCATCCGACAGACCATGGGCGATGCCTTCCATGGCCACGCCATGGGCGCGCTCGATATCCTCATGCATCGAAGGGTTCTTTTCGTGCTCGGCTTCGCGCTCCGCATCGTTGTTGAACACCATCAACTGCTTGTAGAGGTAGTCGGCGTGTTGCCCGGCCAGACGCGGAATGGGGCCATTGCCTTCGGCATTGGATCCATGACAGGCCATGCAGGGAGGAACGGCCTTTTCCAGATTGCCTTCGTTGAAGATCTTCTGGCCAGCAGCCACCATGGCCGGATCGGCCTTTGCAGCAGCAGGGTTGGGCAACGGCGTCTGATGCGAGTAAAACTCGGCCAGTTGCTTGATCTGCTCCGGCGTGAAGTCACGCGCAATCCCCCACATAAAGGCCTGGGCAGCATCATCCTTGCGGGTGTGCTCATGGAATTCCTGCATCTCGGCTTCCAGGTAAACCGCTTGCTGGCCAGCCAGGTTGGGGAACGTCGGGTTGACGGAGTTGCCATTCACACTGTTACCCACGTCGCCGTGGCAGATGGAGCACACCTGCTGGGCCAGAACGTGGCCGGAAACCTGCGGGTTACCCAGGCTACGGCTGCGATCAAGTCCGGTGGAACAGGCCCCCAGCGTCAGTGCGACAGCGGAAAGGGTCAGAATTTTAGCGATCTGTTTCATATTCATCCCCTATTAGTAAATAAGCGTGGCATACAGCATGGACGTATTGAAGTCATGCGGTGCAACACCGACTCCATTGAACATCAACTGATTTCCGGTCACGCCGCCCATTTTGGTGTAGAACGTGTAGAGGTAACCAATACGAACATTCTGAACAGGAGCCCAGAACACGTGAGGTGTCAGAGCTTGCCAATCGGGGCTACCACCCGGGCCCATCC
>DAICZS010000074.1:0-276 GCA_027311025.1 Ferrovaceae bacterium | reverse complement strand
GGCCCAGAATACGCTAGGCATCCAGGACTGCCAGTTGGGCTGCCGGTGGGGCTGGCAGGGTTCATCAGCGCATCCGTGCTTCCCGTAGCACCATGATAGAACAGCATGGCACCGTACTTGGCCTTGTAAATGTAGGTCACGTCCGCCCAGGTCTCATTCAGGGTGTCGGTCGGGTTGGTTGCCGACGTACCGATGAGCGCTGAACTGTTGTTCATGTCTTCATGCGTGTAGCGGAAATGCGCCGAGAAGTAATGGGGGTCCAGTACGTACTGGTAC
>DAICZS010000073.1 GCA_027311025.1 Ferrovaceae bacterium | reverse complement strand
GCGCTGACCATGTTGTGCTGTCAGGTGTTTGGCAACGATGTGGCCAACAATATCGGAGGCGCATCCGGAAACTTCGAACTCAATGTGTTCAAGCCGCTCATCATTCACAATTTTATGCAGAGTGTTCGTCTGCTGGCTGATGGCATGACCAGCTTCGATGAGCATTGCGCAAGGGGCATTGAGGCCAACCATGTCCGCATCGCCGATTTGTTGGAGCGGTCGCTGATGCTGGTATCTGCCCTTACGCCGCATATCGGATACGATCGCGCTGCCGAAATCGCAAAACGGGCGTACTGTGATGGAAGTACGCTGAAACAGCCAGCGCCAGCAACTGGTTATGCCACCGAACTGGAATATGACTTCTGGGTACAGCCATCCAGGATGATGACACCGGCTGGGATTTGATATGGGAGGCTCGCGATCATGCAATATGAATTCGGTGGGGCCGTTGTACTGCTGTTTATTGCAATCGTTTTATTTTCTGCGGTCTGGATTTTTCGGGAGTACGAGCGCGGCGTGGTATTTTTTTTAGGTCGGCTACAAAAGGTAGCCGGGCCGGGATTTGTGCTGATCGTGCCCGGGCTGCAAAAAGTAGTACGCGTGGATCTGCGCACCGTTGTGCTTGAAGTGCCCACCCAGGATGTGATCTCACGCGACAATGTGTCGGTGAAAGTCAGTGCCGTGGTGTACTTCCGCATCGTCGATGCGGAACATGCAGTGCTTGAGGTGGAAGATTACCTGAACGCCACCAGTCAGCTCGCGCAGACCACCTTGCGTTCCGTGTTAGGAAAGCACCAGTTGGATGACATGCTCTCCGAGCGCGAAAAACTCAACACCGATATCCAGCAGGCTCTGGACGTGCAGACCACTTCCTGGGGGATCAAGGTTTCCAACGTGGAAATCAAACAGATTGATCTCACTGAATCCATGATTCGTGCCATGGCCAGACAGGCGGAAGCAGAACGCGAACGGCGTGCCAAGGTCATCCACGCCGAGGGGGAGTTACAGGCCTCCGAGAAACTGGCCCAGGCGGCTACGATCCTGGCAAGGGAACCGCAAGCCATCCAGCTGCGATATCTGGAAACGTTGACGGTGATCGGGGCTGACAAGAATACAACGGTAATTTTTCCGCTCCCCATGGACCTGGTGACCCACTTTCTGGATAGGCAGAAGTAGCGAAGGCTATCCGTTCAGGAGTAGCCGTATTTGCGATTGAAATCCTCCTGGCGCATCACCAGCAGGAGGACGCCTTCGATGACGCCGGCAATGACGGGAATGCCCGTCCAGCAGAACAGGATGTATAAAATGCCCCAGCCGATTCGTCCCAGGTAGAACTTGTGGATGCCGATCCCACCCAGGAATATGGCAAACAATGCGGCCGCCAGTTTGCTCTTTCCGTTGGGTGCCAGCACGTCAAGGTTACAAGGGATGGAAAACTGGCGAACCCCGCACTTGGGGCAGATTTCAGCCTTCGCCTTGATGATGGCGCCACATTCCGAACAGTATTTCTCGTCAGCGGCCTTTTGGGCAGGTTCTGTCATGCGTTGCTCCCTGGGAATGCTGTGATTGCTGCGTCAGAATCGTATCTTGGCTTCCACGCCCACCTGATCCATAGTGGGCTTGGTGGGCGGGGCCATCACCGGGCCATTGTTCATTTTAACCCCGGCCACACCGGTTACCACCCAATCCTTGTCGGGATGGAAATCCAGGCCGAAATGAAAGCCCACATCCTTGTGGTTGGGCCCCAGGCGTTCGTCATCGGCGGTGGGCAGGGGCAGGTTTCCTCCCAGGTTCAATTGAACGGGGCTTTCCGGTAATGTGCCCACGGCCTTTTCAAAACTGTTGGCAGTCTGTTCTGGCATTGTCGTGGTAAAGCGCTTTTCCGGAGACAACAGATTCACCCCTGACGTCTCCAATGCCCGATCAGAGAGGTATTGCAACACGGCATCAGGGTGGTTGCCTGAAGGTTCTGCCCATGCGCCCATTGCCAGCGTGAGCGCCAGCCATACAACCATCCGTCGACTCAATCTCACATTCATCCCTTGATGATAAGACCAGACGCTTCGGGATAGAAGCCAATTCTGTTCATTCTAGCCCCTGTTTGATTTAGGTCAAAAATGCGCACTGCCTGCCTCTGTACAGTCTCCAGGCAGACATTGATGAGCGCGAGGGTTCCATGAGCATTTCCGTATTGAACAGACATAACCTTTGGATGGCATTGCTGGTCGTGACGCTCGCAGCCGGCATGGTTGCCGTCGCCGCTGAAGACCCCACGGCATCAGTTCCGCCTCCAGTCACCGGAAACCGGAATGCGCCCGTCCCTTCGTGGGGAAAACCGCTGCCTTTTCCGGTTGTCATCGCCGATCGCCGCAACAACCGGCTGATCGAGGTCTCCCCCGACAAACGCATCATCTGGCAGTTTGGATCGCCCAACCTGAAAATCTACCACGACAACGATGACGTGTATTTTTCGCCGGATGGGCTGCTGCTGGCCATTAGCGAAGAGGATAACCAGGACATTCACCTCATTGACTATGCCCGCCGAGAACTGGTCTGGAGTTATGGCGTTCCGGACGTGGCAGGTTACGGGCCTGGGTATTTGAACTTTCCGGACGACACCCACGTACTCCTTGATGGCACCATCCTGGGGGCCGACATCCGCAACTGCCGTGTCCTGTTTATCGACCGGGCAACTTCACAAATCACGGCCCAGTGGGGTAATCCCGGAAGCAAGCATGGCCACTGGAGCAAGAATCCCAATTGCCGCCACGACCCGCCCAAATTTCTGGGGTTGCCCAATGGCGTGGTGGAAATGGAGGGGGGCGACATCCTGCTCACCGAAATCACAGGGTCCTGGATTTCACGACTCACCCGCGAGGGCAAGCTCGTTTGGTCCATGCCGGCATTCGGGTTGCGCTATCCCTCTGACGCCATGCCAACCCGCGACGGCCAGGTCATCGTGGCGGACTACAGCAAGCCGGGGCGCGTCATCATCTTCGATCCGGTCAAGCGCAAGGTGACCTGGGACTACTTTGCAAGGAGTGGCGAAGCCATGCTGGACCACCCGTCATTGGCGCAGGAGTTGCCCAACGGTGACGTCATCCTGAACGATGACTACCGGCATCGCGTCATCGTCATTGACCGGCAGACCAAGCAGATCATCTGGCAATATGGTGTCACGGATCATCCGGGAAATGGTCCGGGTCAGCTCAACAATCCTGATGGCATTGACATCGATGTGTTCCGGGACTGGCGCTCACAAGCCAGGCGTTGAGGATCACGAGACTCCCGGTTTTCGCTGCACCCTCAGAATTTCTGGTTGCCCATCAGGTCCAGCAGCATCGCGGTTTCTGCGGTGATTGCCGCCCGGATGGTCGGCTTGTATTCCGGGGCCCATTGCGGGGAGTGGGGGCCGGGCAGCGGCTTGCCGCTTTTTCTGGCAGCTTCCAGCCGGCTGGGCTCCACCGCGCCGATGTGCAGCAATACGGCCTTGGCGCCCGCCAGTCCGTAGTTTGCAAAATCTTCTGAAGTCATTTTGGCGGGCATCTCCACCACACTTTGGGGACCCATCGTCTCGCGCAGGGTATGTACCATCCGGGCGGTCAGCTCCGGGTCGTTGTAGACCGCATCCACGCCACGATGCACTTCGATCAGGGGCTCCTTCGGCGCATTTGCGGCCTGGGCTTCGCCCTTCACTTCACGGGCGATGGCGGCGTGAACGCGATTGCGCACGGATTCACTGAAGGTGCGCACCGTCAGTTGCAGCAGTACCTGGTCTGGAATGATGTTGGCTTGCGTTCCGCCGTGGATGCTGCCCACCGTGATGACCACGGGATCCATCGGATTGTTTTCACGGGACACCACGGTTTGCAGCGCCATGATGACGCGCGCTGCGATGACGACGGGATCAATGGTGTCGTGTGGCGCGGCACCGTGTCCGCCCTGGCCAAAGATGGTGATGTGGACCGTGTCCGCTGCGGCCCGGAAGTAGCCAGGGTGATAGCCCACCTGTCCGGAGGGCAGGGTGGATTCGTCATGCACGGACAAGGCGTAATCCGGTTTTGGAAAGCGGGTGAACAGCCCATCCTTGAGCATGGCGGCAGAGCCCTGAACGAGTTCTTCCGCCGGCTGGCCCACCAGCATCAGCGTGCCATGCCATAGGGCGCGATGGTCCGCCATCAGTTGGGCAGTGCCCACCCAGGCGGACATGTGTATGTCGTGGCCGCAGGCGTGCATGACGGGAATTGCATCACCCGCAGCATTCCTGGTAATCACGGAGCTGGCAAAGGGCAGCCCGGTTTTTTCCTGCACGGGCAGGGCGTCCATCTCGGTGCGCAGCATGACCGTTGGGCCGGGGCCATTGCGCAGGATGGCCACGACCCCAGTACCGCCAACGCCTGTGGTGACTTCGTAGCCCAAAGCCCTGACGCGTTCGGCCAGTTTCCTGGCCGTCGCGTATTCGTTGAAGGACAGCTCCGGGTTTCTGTGAAGGTCCATGTAAAAGGACTCCACATCTGGAGTCATGGCACCAAGTTCTTCATCCAGGGTGTGGGGCAGGCCGGTGCTGCCGGCCTCCAGACAAAACAGGGCGGCACACACGATCGATATCTTGAGCAGGGTTGAATGGCAACGCATGGATGGTGCGCTATGCAATCAATCGGGCCAGGAGAAACGCAGCCGCTGCCGCCACGCTTCCAATCGTCAACGTCTGCAGTGCGCTGGCCATGCGAGGCGTACCCGTGAACCCGCCTTTGAGAAAACCGAACAGCGCCAGGGCAAACAGCGTCAGTGAGATGGAGTAGGGA
>DAICZS010000072.1 GCA_027311025.1 Ferrovaceae bacterium | reverse complement strand
GGGATATCTTCGTTCATTTGTTTTCTCCCTTGATCTGCTGCCCCTGATTTTCTCCGCCTGCGCCATGGTCATGGCCGTGCCCGTGTCCATGGCCACCATGCATGAACATATGCATCAGGGGGCAAGCCAGCAAGATCAGGAAGGGCAAAGCTCCCAGCAGGTGAGCTCGATGTTCGGTCCACAAATAGAAACCTGCAATCGCGGCAAAAACGATCCAGGCGATTTTTGGTCGCATTCCCATGGGACAATTTTCCTGACGATGCTCGTCCATTTTATTTCTCCAAATCCGAAGCGGATAAACTGACGATACTGACCCGGGATCAACAGTACCTATTGGAAAAATTCAAAAGTCCACTTCACTTGGATGGCATAGGCATCGATGAGAATTTGTTCATCTGCTCCATCATCATTTGCATCATGTCCATGCGCTTTTCCATCTGCTGCATATGCTGCATCATCGTTTCGTGTTCTGGATTTTCACCATCCTGTCCACCCATCATGCCACCACGCATCGGCATACCGCTTTTTCCCATCATCATGGAACAGTGCATGCCATCGCCCATCATTCCCTTGGCGGCCATCATGTTCTCGCGCATGGTCTGCATGTACTCGGCCATCAGCCTCTGCCGTTCTTCATCGTCCTTAGCTTTGCCGATTCGGTCGAGTTGGGATTGCATTTTCTTCACATTGTTCTGCATCATCTTGACCACCTCGTTGCCAGACTGGGCAGGAACTTTTGTGGCAGCTACTTCAGCATTTTTTTCGGGATGGTGTACATCAGCGTATGCGGTAAACGACAGCATCAGGGATGCAGCAATAATAATCATTATATTTTTCATGACGTTACTCCTTTACTACTTTGGTTTGACTTGAAATGACTGGGTAGACTCGCTCTGTTGGCATTTGGTTACTTCCCTGTCGCGCTGACGGACCTGCTGGAACGGCTTTTCGCTATGGAACCAACCGTGCCAGCTTCGGGCCTATCAACATATCCATTAGTATTTACTGCTTCATTTTTTCTGCCAAACTGCGATGCACTTTTGCCAGCGCAAGATTCTCCTTTGCAGCGTCATCATATTTCTGAACAAGATTATTACAGTGACGCACTAAATCATGTTTCCCCTCCAAAAATCCAATCTTGCCATAGGCCTTGGCCATTTCCTTGTGATCCTGCGCTTTTGCCTGAAGCTCGGCTGCTTCCTTCTCGTACTGCGTAGCCAATGCCTCATGGTCAGCCTTGCTCTTAGCTTCAATAATTTTTTGTTCAATGGACAATGACGGCGTAGTCTGGTCTGCACTTACAGAGACGCCTACGAACGATAGTCCGAGCGCAAGAACTGCACCACAGAACGCCCCTGAAACCCACAACGATTTTTTGCTCATAATAAACCTCCACATCATTAATCAAAAACACCGATATCAGGAAGTCATTTCATTCCTGCGATAATCTAAACTTCAATTTGGTCACGTCTATCAAATAACATTCGTTACACCTCTCCTTGCTAACCTAACAGCATCGTGGAAAACCCAGGGTTCGCGTCTGGAAGTCATCTCATTCAGTCCAACCGGCTATTTGCTGACACCAAGGGCCGTAATCACCGGACCCATGTTGTTGTTCTGTAATGTAAAATGCACCTGCTGACCAGTGACAATTCCCTTCAACAACTCAGGTTTCGAAACCTTGAAACTCATAGTCATGGCTGGCCAGTTCAGCTCCTTGATGGGTTGATGAGAAAGTGTAACTGTTCCCTTTGTTGCATCCACACCCTCAACGATGCCACTTCCATGCGCTATTTTTATTGCAGTCGTCTGGCCCTGCATTCCCATACCGCCCTCTTTATGAACCATGCCACCCATATCGTCAGCCATGACTGGCAATGCGAGTGAAAAGCCGAGTGTGATCAGCAAGGTTTTTAATGTGTTGGACATGGCAAATCTCTCCTATGTTTAAAATACGGGCTGACCCGCCCAGCGTTAAAATTAGCTCCGGCGCAGTCGCATCAAGTGATACGCAGCCGGAATCACGAACAGGGACAACAATGGCGCGGTGATCATGCCGCCCACCATGGGAGCCGCAATGCGGCTCATGATTTCTGAACCGGTGCCACTGCCCAACAGAATGGGTAGCAGCCCAGCCAGAATCACGGCCACTGTCATGGCCTTGGGCCGCACGCGCTGTACGGCACCCTCGCGAATCGCATCATCAAGCACGGCTGGAGTCAATTCCAATCCTTCAGCCTCACGCGCGATCACGGCCTGTTTCAGATAGACCAGCATCACTACGCCAAATTCAGCCGACACACCGGCCAACGCGATAAAACCCACTCCAGTGGCCACTGAAAAGTGGTAGCCCAGCAGGTACAGAAACCAGATACCGCCAACCAGTGCGAATGGCAGTGTTACCATGATCAATGCAGCCTCATCGAGACGACGGAAGGTAAGGTAGAGCAGCACAAAGATGATCAGCAATGTGGCTGGCACCACCAACTTGAGGCGAGCGGCCGCTCGCTCCATATATTCAAATTGTCCTGAGTAGGCAATGCTGATGCCTGGCTGAAGCGTGACTTGTGAGGCTACAGCTGAGCGAAGATCGGATACAACAGAAGCCAGATCACGGCCACGTACATCCACATAGACCCACCCCGAGAGGCGTGCGTTCTCGCTTTTGATCATCGGCGGGCCTTCACTGACATGTATCTGTGCGACCGTCCCGAGAGTAATCTGTTGACCACCTTCGGTCAGGATAGGTAGATTTCTCAAGCCGTCAAGTGAGTCGCGAATTTCACGTGGATAGCGCACATTGATCGGGTAACGTGCTAGCCCTTCTACCGTCTCACCGATATTTTCTCCGCCTACCGCAGACGCGATGATGGCTTGCACATCTCCAATGTTGAGCCCGTAACGACCGATCGCCAGGCGATCGATATCAACATCCACATAGCGCCCACCACTCAATCGTTCAGCCAACACAGAACTGACGCCTGGCACCCTCTTTACCGTCCGTTCGATCTGCTGGGCTACTTGGTCTATGACAGCGAGACTAGTCCCAGAGACTTTAATACCAATCGGGCTCTTGATCCCTGTTGCTAACATGTCAATGCGGTTGCGGATGGGCGGGACCCAGATATTTGCCAACCCGGGTATCCTGACCACCTTGTCCAATTCGTCCACCAGACGGGAAGGTGTCATGCCGGGGCGCCACTGATCGCGGGGTTTGAACTGGATGGTGGTTTCGAACATTTCCATCGGAGCTGGATCGGTAGCGCTCTCGGCGCGCCCCGCCTTACCGAATACGGTTGCCACCTCGGGTACCGTCTTGATCAGTCGATCCGTTTGTTGCAACAATTCTGATGCTTTTGCGGCAGACAAGCCCGGTAGCGCTGAGGGCATGTAAAGCAAATCTCCCTCATCAAGGGGCGGCATGAACTCTCCCCCAAGCCGGGTGATGGGCCAAATAGTTGTCAGCAATATCAGGCTCGCAACGAGCAAAGTCGTCTTCGGTCGGCGCAATATGGCATCAAGCAGTGGTCGATACAAACGAATCAGCCATCGGTTAAGAGGGTTCTGATTTTCGTCAGGAATGCGCCCCCGGATCCAATAGCCCATCAGCACCGGAATCAGGGTGATGGACAGCCCAGCGGCAGCGGCCATGGCGTAAGTCTTAGTGTACGCTAGCGGGCCAAACAACCGCCCTTCCTGAGCTTCCAGGGTAAAGACAGGAATAAACGAGAGGGTGATAATGAGTAGGGAAAAGAACAACGCAGGCCCTACCTCTGCCGCTGCTTCAGTCACCACTCGCCAATGAGCCTCACCCTGCAAAATCTCACCCGGGTGCTGATGGCGCCATGACTCGATCCGTTTGTGTGCATTTTCAATCATCACAATGGCTGCATCGACCATCGCCCCCACGGCGATGGCGATGCCTCCCAGCGACATGATGTTGGCGTTCACTCCTTGATAGCGCATCACGATGAATGCAGTCATCACTCCCAATGGCAAGGAGACGATGGCCACCAGAGCCGAACGCAGATGCCATAAAAATATCCCGCATACCAGAGCCACCACAATGAACTCCTCAACCAGCTTGTGGGACAGATTGTCTATGGCGCGATCAATCAGTTGGCTGCGATCGTACGTGGGTACAATCTCGACACCAGGAGGCAAGCTTTTTTTGAGTTCACTCAGGCGCTCTTTGACCGCAGCAATAGTTTCGCGAGCATTTTTTCCAGAACGTAGAATGACTACACCCCCTGCCGTTTCACCCTGACCATTCAGTTCAGCAATACCCCGCCTCATTTCAGGCCCTAGCTGTATGGTCGCCAAATCGGAAAGCCTTATGGGTACACCGGTTGGCGTGACAGAAACCGAAATGTTGCGAAAATCATCGAGAGAGCTAAGGTAGCCTGATGCTCTCACCATGTATTCGGTCTCGGCCATCTCCAGTACAGAACCGCCGGTTTCCTGATTGGCTTTCTGTATGGCATCAATAACTTTAGCTTGCGGAATGCGGTAGGCTGCGAGTTTCAAGGGGTCGAGCTGGACCTGATACTGTTTGACCATGCCACCGATGCTAGCTACTTCGGACACGTTGGGCAGGCTTTTCAGCTCGAATTTCAGAAACCAGTCCTGCAGACTGCGAAGTTGTGCTAGATCGTGCTGGCCCGTCTTGTCCACCAGCGCGTATTCATAAATCCAGCCCACCCCAGTGGCGTCCGGCCCGAGTGATGCTTTGGCCGTGGCTGGCAAACGGCCCTGCACCTGGTTAAGATATTCGAGTACTCGTGACCGTGCCCAATACAAATCTGTACCGTCTTCAAACAGGATGTAAACAAAGGAGTCGCCATAAAAGGAGTAAGCACGAACAGTCTTTGCACCTGGTAC
>DAICZS010000071.1 GCA_027311025.1 Ferrovaceae bacterium | reverse complement strand
GGGTAATACCCAGGGCCGCCTTCGCGCTGGTTGTCGTGGTGACGCCCATCATGCTGGTAGTGCCCATTGCCGCGCGGGCCCTGGTTACCTTCTTGGCCGCGATTGTGCCCACCCTGGTCGTTGTGATCGGCATATGCAGGCAGGGCAATGAGGCTTGATGTCGTAGCAGCAAGTACCATGGCCAGCGCCACCCTTGTGATTCCAGTTCCTGTGATTTCCAATTGATTTCTCCATTGATTCGAAGCAATACCCACAGCGATGACTATTTCTGCCTGGGCTTGTGGTTGGCGCCCTGACGAAACAGTTCGTCCGCTTCCAGCTTCTGGGCATCGGTCATGCTGGCGTAAAGGTTTTCGAAGGCCGGTGCAAACTTGCGGATGGCTTCAGCATGGGCATCGACGATTTCGCCGTAGGATTTGAGATCCTCAACCGCATTCATGGTCTTGACGTGGTCCATCCGGGCTTGCGTGAGCGCATCCATTTTTTTGGCGTTCTCGCGCATGACGTCAGAGACCACAGACCACTTCGCTTCTTCTTCGGGAGTGATTTTCAACTTGGTATGCATGCTCTTGATGCGCAGCTCGACACGCTCGACTTCGGTAGGCTTGGCGCCGGCAGCCATTGCAAAGGACGGAATGGCCGTAAATCCGATGGCGGCAACAAGAGCGGCTGCCATGACGGTGCGCGCGCTGCTGTAGTTCAATTTAAAAAGTTGTTGATTCATTGCCGGTCTCCTGGGGAACGTCACTGGTGTATTCCGGGGTTATTTGTTGAATCACCGGATCATGACGCATCTTGCGCTTCGAATTTATAAATGTATGTACGCCAGCGTACGGTGGGCAGGCATTGCAAAGGCGTTTAATGGGTCTGATTCATTTTATTCATGGAAAAACGATGAAAAACATTCTCCGTATCAAATCAGCTTCGGCAGTGCAGGTTGCTGGTCTCGTTGCTGCTGGTGCACTGTTTGTGGCGAGTTGCGCCAGCATTCCGGCGCCCACAGAACAGATGACGAGTTCAAGGGCAGCAGTGGCTGAGGCTACCAATGCGGGCAGCGGTGAATATGCCCCAAGACAACTCAAGACAGCCCTGGAAAAAATGGGCGGGGCAGAACAGGCCATGACTGACAAGAACTATGAACAGGCCAGAAGCCTTGCCGAACAGGCCCAGGTGGATGCCCAGCTGGCACTGGCCACAACGCGTGCAGCCAAGGCCAAAAAGGCAGCAGATGCCTTGCATGAAGACGACCACGTCCTTCGTGAAGAAATGAACCGGAACGCCAAGTAATACACACTGGAGTCAATCATGAAAAAGAATTTGAATTTCCCGATGACCTTGATCGCAGCTGCGGTTCTGGCTAGTTGCAGCAGCATGCCGCAAAACTCGCAGTTGACTGAAGCCCATCGCAGTTATGATGCGGCGCGCAGCGACCCCCAAGTGGCCACGCTGGCGCCATCAGAGCTGCGTGAAGCCGGTTATTCACTGGCCAAAGCGGACAACGCCCTGAACAAGGATGAAAATGAAGCCAAGGTCAATCAACTGGCTTATATCGCCGGACAGAAGGTAAAAATTGCCAAGGAAGCTGCGCAGCGCAAGGCGGCCGAGCAGGAAGTTGCCCAGGCAGACGCCCGGCGCGATCAGGTCAGACTGGCCGCCAGGACGGCTGAAGCTGATGCTTCCAGAGCCCAGGTAGCCGTGATTCAGCAAAAGTCAGACCAACAAGCCACTGCATTGGCGGTAGCCGGCGCCAATTCCGAGCGTGACCATGACCGTATTGAAAAGCAGGCCATGCAACTCAAGGAGCTCAATGCCAAGAAGACGCAGCGTGGCATGGTGATTACGTTGGGAGACGTTCTGTTTAACACCAATAAGGCTGAAGTGAAGCCGGGTGGCATGCGGAATGTGCAAAAACTGGCTGACTATCTCAACCAGTACCCGCAAGAGCGCGTGTTGATTGAAGGTTACACCGACAGTACCGGCAGCGAAAGCCTCAATCAAAGCCTCTCAGAACGCCGTGCCGATGCGGTACGCCATGCACTGTCAGGAATGGGTGTTAGCAGCGACCGGATCGATACGCGTGGTTATGGCGAGTCTTATCCGATTGTTGGCAATGACACCGCTGCAAATCGCCAAATGAACCGGCGCGTTGAAATCGTTCTCTCAGATGAGAATGGAAAAATTGCGCCACGATAACCTGACATCACGAGGATTATATAATGTCTCTTGGAACACTACTGATTATCATTCTGGTGCTGTTACTGCTTGGCGTCATACCCACCTGGCCCCATAGCCACTCGTGGGGCTATGGTCCGAGCGGTGGGCTTGGCCTGGTGTTGATTATTGTGATTGTGCTGATGCTGATGGGGCGTTTGTAAGGAAGCAGCAAGTCACTTGAACTTGGAATGGGCCTCAGCAAGGCCTGTTTTGAGATCTTCCCAGACCTTGTCAGCGGTTTTCATGACATGCGTCCACGCCTCGCCACTGGCTTTTCCAAGCGCATTCATTTGTTCTGAAGCGGCAGATTGCTTGGCACGCAATGCCCTAAGCTGTTCCACACCCTGAACTTTCATGTCGGCGCTGGCATTTTGCATCTTGGCTTCCAGCAAATTGATCTGAGCGCTCCACTCTTTCAGTTGCGCTGCCATTTTTTGCTTGTATGCATCTTGTGAATCCATGGTTTACTCCAGATAAGAAGGTAATGAAACGGATTTGATCATTACTTGACGAGCAGTTTGTCTTCAACGCTCTTTACACCCGCGACTGCACTGGCCAATGATTTTGCCTTGTCACTACTCTGCTGCGAATCGACCGATCCGCTTAATGTCACGACGCCCTTTGCAGTATCCACGCTGATTTGCATTGACTTGAGTCCGGGCTCTGCAAAGATGGCCGCTTTGACTTTGGTTGTCACCTCTGAATCGTCAAGGGCTGCGCTCATTTTTTCGCTTTTTTCATCCAGCTTCTTGTTGGCATCTTCAACAACCTGGTCAAACTTTTTTCCTGCTGTCTCACCGGGTCCTGGTTTGTTGCACGCAGTGAGGCCAGCGAGAATAAAGAGTGAAACGCCGATGATCTGGATATTCTTGATGGTGTTCATTTGGGCTCCCTCGCAATTCTGATTTGTGAACATCATTTAACACCTGTTCTTAAAGGGTGCTCCGTTCGCTATCGCACATAGTCCGTGTTTATCTGATTGATATTGATGTGCGCCAGCAGACAGATATTTCTGCGGTTGCGATCTACCATGCCTCTGTGAGTTGCTGTTTGGTTCACTGAAGTATTGGATTTTTTATTGATGCATTCCAGGAGAAGTAAATGACACAGTTACAGGCAAAACATGCTGAAACAGCCCCGTTGCATACGCAGCAGCAACATCATCATCAGGCTGCCGAGCATCATGAGCAGGCTTCAAAGCACCACAAGGAAGCCGCCAAGCATCATGAATCTGGTGATCACAAGGCGGCAGCGCATCATGCCCAGGTGGCCCATGGCCATATGACCCAAGCCAGCGAGCATGGAGCAGAAGCCAGCAAAAAGTATGCGAATACGTTAAGTACTAAAAAGTAAATCAAATCAAAGCCGGGTCTGCAGATAGTTTTGCGCATGATCCGGTTTTCAGAGGGTTATGCTATGAATGTAAAAATGATTTTTAATCCATTGCTGGCCGCATTGTTCGGAATGAGTGTTCTGGCGACATCTCCTGCCGTCCATGCTGAATTGATTGGAACGGATCAACTGGCCCATCCGGAGCAGGGTCAGGACAAGGCGGCTGTCAGCAGTTTTATTGCACGGTCTGATGTTCAAAAAAAGTTGCAGGAGATGGGGTTGAGTGCCATTGTCACGGCCAAACGCGTGGCTTTGCTGAGCGACGATGAAGCACGTGAGCTTTCACAAAAAATTGACGCGCTGCCGGCAGGTGGCAGTTTTTCCAATAATGAACTCATCATTATCCTGCTGGCTGTCGTGTTGCTGGTGCTGGTCCTATGATTATCCTGCTCGTGGTGGTATTGGTGATCCTGGTGGTCTAGAAGGGTGTTCTGAGGTGTTCGGAGGACTGATGTGATGGGGTGTACGTATGAAAAGACCAAGGTGGCATGATAGCCGCCCTGGTCTTTTTTTACCTACAGCGGACAGATGTTATTTTGTGCCAGTAACTTCCACGTCAACGCGACGATCGGGTTGCAGGCAGTCAATCAACTTCTTCGTCACCATGTTGCCTTTGCATTCGCCAGGTTTCGTGACAGGGTTAGAGCCGTCCATGCCCTTGGCGTTGATCTTTCCGGAAGGGATGCCCGACTCCACCAGGTAGGATTTGACTGCTTCAGCACGGCGCGTCGAGAGTTTGGCATTATAGTCATGCTTGCCTATGCGATCCGTGTGCCCTGTAACCGTAATGACGCTAAAGTCCGTTCCCTTCAGTTCGTTGGCAAACTTCTTCAAGGCTTGCTTCCCTTCAGGCCGCACCGCTGACTTGTCGAAGCCAAATAAGGAATCTGCGGTGAACGTGACTTTTCTCGGTACGGGTGGGGGTGGAGCGGTAACCACGGGTTCAGGCTTGGGCTCGGGTGCGGCGGCAACCACGATAGGTGCCGGTTCAGCCGCGCGCGGTGCAGGCGCTGGCGCTGCTTTCTTTTCGCCAAACCTGTACACCAGTCCTACCGAGACGAGATCAATGTCGCCCCGGTTTCCGACAGCATCGTTGATCCGGTAGCGTTCTGCCTCAAGACGCATCCCGAGCGATTCATTGAAGGCGTACTGTAGCCCGACACCCGCCTTGTAATTGGCGTCACCCTTGCTGGGGTTTGGATTGAGTACGGTGACCAATCCAGTGCCTGAAAAGGAATCCTTGGCATCTGCGTAAATGGCGCCAATCCTGCCGAAGGCCGAAAACTTTTCAGTGATGGGCAGAATCCCCACCAGATCCACGTTTGCACCTTCC
>DAICZS010000070.1 GCA_027311025.1 Ferrovaceae bacterium | reverse complement strand
AGCTTCCTTCATGAAAAAGTGCGAAGCTGACGCCAAGGCAGGAAAGTAGGCAAATCCGGCAGGACAGTTCTTTCCTCTTAATTCAGGGCGCGTGATGTCCGATCCATGGTGACGCACGGCGGTTGCTTGTGCGCCAATGGTTGAGCTAGATCAACATCGTCTCATAAAACAGGCTCCATACTGAAGCGCCGAATCTGGAGGAATGAACCATGAAATCTCTGAAAATTGTTGTGATGGCCGCAGGATTGCTGTGTGTGGGAGCCGTACAGGCAGAAGATGCTGGCCTGGCCCTGGCAAAAAAGAGTGGGTGCCTCGCCTGTCATGCGCAAGACAAAAAGCTGGTGGGTCCTTCCTACAAGGACATAGCGGCAAAGTACAAGGGTCAAAGCGGTGCGGAAGCCAAACTGGCTGCCAAGGTCAAGAATGGCGGCGGCGGTGTTTGGGGCCCTATGCCCATGCCGGCTTCAAAGCAGGTTTCCGATGCCGACATCCAGACCCTGGTTAAATGGGTCCTGACGCAATAAAGGCGTTGCTTCGAAGCGGCTATCTTCTGCCACCCCCTGAAGCCTGCCGTAGTACCCAATCCATCATCTGCACGGGAAGGATGCGCTTTAACCACCCAAAGACGAGGGCCGGCACGGTGACCGGATAGCGCGGCCTGGGGGAGGGGCTTTCCAGGGCGTGGATCACCTTTTTCAGCACGGCCTCCGGGGGGAGCGTGAAAGGGACCGCGGCACCTTTCGTATTAAGACGCGTCATCTGGCCTTCGTACTGGGGGCGATGGACGCTGTGTTGCCAGTCAATATGCTTTTCGAAGTGGGGAACGCAGTTTTCGCGAAAGCGACTGGTGATGGGCCCGGGCTCCACAAGGATGACATGGATGCCCGACCCGTAAAGTTCCTGCCGCAGCGTATCAGTGAGCCCTTCCAGGGCAAACTTCACTGCATTGTAAGCCCCCCGGTAGGCAAAGGCTGCGTACCCCAGCACCGAACTGTTCATCACGATGCTACCATGGCCCTGGCTGCGCATGATGGGGATGACCTGATTGGTCAGTTCCACCCAGCCGAACAGGTTGGTCTCAAATTGTGCCCTCAGCGCGTCCCGGGTCAGGTCTTCCACGGCGCCCACCTGGCCAAAACCCCCGTTGTTGAACAATGCGTCCAGCCGGCCATCGCTGAGGGTCAGCACTTCATGGAGCGCAGTCCGGATGCTCGTGGAATCGTTGAGATCCAGAACCAGACTTTCGAAGCCTTCACTTTTCAGGCGCGCCACATCGGCAGCATGGCGTGCAGTGGCAAAGACGCGCCATCCCCGCTCCTTCAGTCCCCGTGCCACGCATGCGCCAATTCCCGAAGAACAACCGGTGATGAGGATTTGCTTTACGATCCTGCCCATGAGGCTCCTTTTCAATCGGCATCATCGTGCCGACTGGTGGCCATGATCTTGCCACATTTTGTTCGCCCGATTCACGGAGCTTCACTTGACAGGGGCCGGGCATGAACCTGAGAATTTCAGGCTTGCTTTTCCAGCCGGTCTCATTTTGTTTTCATGGATATGAACGAGTCTCCGATTGGCGTATTCGATTCAGGCGTCGGCGGACTGTCGGTTCTCAGGCATATTCGCAATCAGTTGCCGCATGAGAACCTGCTGTACGTGGCCGATTCGGCCTACGCGCCCTATGGCTCCCGCTCCTCTGAAGAAATCCAGGAGCGCTCGCTTGCACTTGCCGAATTTCTGACAGGTCATGGTGCCAAAGCACTCGTGGTGGCCTGCAACACGGCAACGGCATCGGCGGCTGCGCTGCTGCGCAAACGCCATGACCTGCCCATCGTTGCGATGGAACCTGCAGTCAAACCCGCAGTCGAGACCACACGGAACGGCATCATTGGCGTGCTGGCGACGAGCAGCATGCTCAAAAGCGCCCAATTCGCAGCACTCGTGGAGAGTTATGGGAAGGAGGTCCACATCATTACCCGTGCCGGCATCGGTCTGGTTGAATGCGTGGAACGCGGTGACCTGGACGGTGATGAAGTCAAAACGCTTTTGCACGGTTACCTGACGCCCATGCTGGAACAGGGGGCCGACACGCTGGTGCTGGGTTGCACGCATTATCCCTTTCTGCGCCCGGTGATCGAACAGGTGGTCTGTGGGCGGATGTCCATTATCGATACGGGCGCTGCTGTGGCCAGCCATCTGCGTCAGAGAATTGAGGACGCTGGCATCGCAGCGGCCCGTCCAGGCCACGGCGAAGCGTCTTTCTGGACGAGCGGTAGTGCCGATCAGGCCCATGAGGTGATGAGCCGTCTTTGGGCCTGGTCAAGCCATTACCCTGGGGATGTCTGACCAGTCCGTCGTGTGGTTGGGCGATTTCGCGCCGCGCCGCATGCGCCAGGTTTTCTCGATACCCGAAGAGGCCAGTTGCAGCGTGTCCTGCCCCATGCGGCCATTGATTGCGTCCATGACGCGCATCAGCCTGGCCGACCGGGCTTCTGCTGCGGGGTCGTCAAACAGCGTTCCCGGCAGGTTTTCTTTTGCCTCCAGCCCCATCAGCATGATCCCGGCCTTCTTGTACCTTAACCCGGTTTTGTAGATACGCTTCAGTCCGTGCAATGCGGCCTGGACCAGGTGCCGGGTATCATCCGTGGATTTGACCAGAGGCACCACGAGGGAGGGCTGGTATTGGGGTTCGTTGGGCTTGAATGCATTGGTCAGGATGTAGACCCCGATGCTGCCAGCCACAGAACCCTGGGCTCGAAGCTTTTCCGCCGCGCGCGTGGTGTAGCTGCTCACCGCCTCGTTGAGGTCTTGCAAGGTTTCCACTGCCTTCCCAAAGGAGCGGCTGGAAATGATCTGGTGCTTGTTGGGCGCCTCTTCTTCCAGCTCGATGCAGGCCGTGCCATTGAGTTCGGCTACGGTGCGTTCCAGGGTGACCGAAAACTGCTGGCGGACAAAGCGGGTGTCGGCGGCTTTGAGTTTCCGCACGGTGTTGATGTTCAGGCTTTCCAGGCGCCGGGTGATCTTGCGGCCCACGCCCCACACTTCGCATACGTCGATGCTGTCCAGAAGGGCATCGAGCGCCCGCGGTGAAAGCGCCCCGAAGTCGCAGACGCCCGCATACCCGGCCCGCCTCTTGGCCACATGGTTGGCAAGCTTGGCCAGGGTCTTGGTGGGGGCAATCCCGATGCTCACGGGGATGCCGGTCCACTGTTTGACGCGCCGGCGAATGTCCTGGCCATAGGCGGTGAGGTCCCGTGATTCGAAGCCGGAAAGCCCCAGGAAGCATTCATCGATGGAATAGATCTCCTGGTGTGGGGAAAACTGGCGCAATACCCCCATGACCCGGGCCGACATGTCCCCGTAGAGGGCGTAATTGCTGGAAAAAGCCACGACGCCGTGGCGCCGGGCCACCTTCTCGATCTTGAACCAGGGCTCGCACATGTCGATGCCCAGGGCTTTCACCTCGTTGCTGCGGGCCACCACGCAGCCGTCGTTGTTGCTGAGGACGACCACGGGTTTTCCTTCCAGCTTGGGATTGAAGACCCGCTCACAAGAGGCATAGAAGTTATTGCAGTCCACCAGGGCAACAGGGGGCACGGAAAGGCCTTCAGTCAAACTTGCGGATGGTGGAGGTAACCACCCCCCAGCACAGCAGCTCTTGCGCATCCTGAAGCACGATGTCCTTGAAGTGCGGGTTTTGCGGTTTCAATACCGGACGCCCGCCTTCAAAGGCCAGGCGCTTGACCGTCAATTCGCCGTCGATGACGGCGATGATGATCTTGCCGGCCGCAGGCTCAATGGAGCGGTCCACCACCAGGAGATCCCCATCGAAGATACCGGCCCCCGTCATGGAATGCCCTTTGACCCTGACGAAGAAAGTGGCTTCCTGATGCTGGACCAGGTACGCGTTGAGATCGAGGGTGGCCTCCACATAGTCGTCGGCGGGGGAGGGAAAGCCGGCGGCAACCTTATGGCCGAAAAGGGGCAGGGCCAGCGGGGAAGGATCCCGTTCGGGGTAAGCCACCTCCGCAGTGGCGAGGGCCTGCCCCAGTTTGTGCCGGGCCTGATAAGCTGAGAGGAAATCCTTCACCACGGCCACGGCGCCTTGGGGCAGGCGGATGGTCTGGGTGGGTTCGCCATAGCGGCCCGTGCCAGGCTTGCGGCCGGCCCCGGGTCGGGGGCCGCCACGGAGGGGGGGTTTGGCTTTCATTTGATTATTGTGTCAATAATCAAACTTTCTTGCAAGGCATTCTTAACGCTGCCCCAAGGCCAGACAGGAGCGTCAATCCTGCCACCAGCCACAGTGCCGCAGCCAGACCGAAGCGATCCGCAGTCATCCCGGCCAGCAGTGCGCCCACGGCATAGCCCAGGTCGCGCCACAGCCGGTAGACGCCCACGGCAGAGGCGCGCCAGGAAGGGTGCGCCACGTCACCGATGGCGGCGAGTAAGGTGGGGTACACCATGGCCGTGCCCAGACCCAGCATCACGGCGCCCACCCCAAACGACTCAAAACCATGGGCCGTTGCCGTGACCGCGATGCCGGCAGCCTGCAGCACCATGCCGCTCACGATCAGTCCCTTTCTTCCCACGCGGTCGGACAGGGCACCGGTAAAAATCTGTGAGACGCCCCAGACGGCAGGGTAGAGGGCCGCCAGCATGCCGATTTGCGTGAGCGTCATACCGGCCGCTGCGAACACCAGGGGGAACAGGCCCCAGGCCATGCCGTCGTTCAGGTTGTTGACAAGCCCCACCTGGCTGATGCTGGACAAACTCCGGTCCGTCAGTGTGGCGCGCCGGAAGACTTCGCCCTGGGTGAGGCTGTCCATGGCGCCATCGTGATGGATCTTGACATCATGAATCACGTGGTGCCGCGTTTCACGCACCGCCAGGGCCGACAGCGCCAGGCCGGCCAGGACATAAACCACGCCCAGATAAAAGGGTTGCGGTCTCAAGCCGTACCGTGCCGCAAGCCAGCCCGTGGCAAGCGCGCTCCCGGCCACGGCAAAATATCCGGAAAACTCGTTGAGTCCCATGGCCAAGCCGCGCCGCTTGGGACCCACCAGATCGATTTTCATGATGACGGTGGTGGACCAGGTCAGCCCCTGGCTGACGCCCAAAAACAGGTTTGCCGCCACGATCCAATTCCAGTCCGGCGCCCACATCAGCATGAAGGGGACGGGGATGGCGCTCACCCATCCCGCCACCAGGACATGCTTGCGGCCAAAGCGGTCTGACAGGCGCCCGGCAAAGTAGTTGGTGAGGGCCTTGGTCACGCCGAACACCACGATGAACGACAGGATGGCCGTGCGCGCCACCACATGAAAATCCTGTTCCGCAAGGGCAGGCAGGATGCTGCGCTCCAGCCCCACCATCGCTCCCACGAACGCATTGACGAGCAGCAGCAGCAAGAATTGCCCGAGGTTTTCGCGCAACCCCAACTGGATCGCCACGGGTTTCAAGATCACGCAGCAAAGCCCAGGTTGGCGCGCACCATGGCTTCCATT
>DAICZS010000006.1 GCA_027311025.1 Ferrovaceae bacterium | reverse complement strand
CCGGACCATTTTCAGGCCGCAACCCGTTCTGCTCCAGCCTGACCACGGAGAGCGCCGCCGTAAACCCGGCCGTGCCAATGGCCATGGCTTCGCGGGCGTCCCTCCCTGCCGGACGATGCACCCCCCAGTCACCCGGTACGCGCACATAGCGTGCATAGCCGCCGTCATGCGCCACGCCAAGGTCGTAACCCGTCACCAGGACGGCGTCACCCGGCTTGAAGCGCGCATCGGTGGATTCCTGCACGGCACCAGCCACGTCGATGCCGCCCGTCATGGGCAGGCGGCGCATGATTTTTCCGGCACCGGTCGCGGCGAGCGCATCCTTGTAGTTGACGCTGGAATATTCCGCCTTGATCAGGACTTCACCAGGAGGCAGGTCGGCCAGCTCGAGCGTCACGATCCTGCCGCAGGTGCGCCCCTCTATGGAATCCACGCGGTATGCCTTGAACGACATGTCATTTCTCCCATGGCCCCCCCGTACAGACGGGGCGGGTGATTAGCTTTTCAGGGTGGACTGGTACTCGGCCGTCTGCATTTCCAGCAGCCGGCTGACGGTGCGTTGAAACTCCTGGCCCAGATCGCCTTCCGGTTCCGGATAAAGCTGGTCTGGCAGGACCTGTGCTGAAATCAGCAGCTTGACGCGCTGATCGTAGAGGATGTCTACCAGCCAGGTCAGTCGTCGCGCCGCGTCGCGCTGGCGCGCAGTCAGCACCGGTACGTTGGAGAGCAGCAACACATAGAATTTTTCGGCCAGTTCCAGATAGTCGCGTTGCGAGCGCGCGCTGCCGCAGAGCGTATCGAAATCAAACCAGATCACGCCCTGGCCTATGCCCAGCACGGGCAGCAGGCGCCCCATGACTTCAATACCCTTGGCGGCTGAGGGTTGCGGGCAGTAGGCGCGAAAAGCCTCCTGCATGGCGCCCCTGCTGGCACTGTCGAGCGGATGAAAGTAGGTATCCAGGTGTTCCAGGTCGCGCATGCGATGGTCGATGTCGCCATGAACCTCCAGCACGTCCAGGCGTTCCTTGATGAGCTCGATGGCAGGCAAAAATCGTTCGCGCTGAAGCCCGCCTGGGTACAGGGCATCGGGAGCATAGTTGGAAGTAATGACCAGCACCACCCCCCAATTGATCATGTTCTCGAACAGCCGTTGCAGGATCATGGCATCGGCGATGTCGCTGACATGGAATTCATCGAAGCACAGGACGCGCGTCTGAACGGCGATTTCTGCCGCAACCATCTTGAGGGGGTCTTCCTGGTTGTGGATGCGGCGCATGCGCTCGTGAACGCTGGCCATGAATTCATGGAAATGCACGCGCCGCTTGCGGCGATAGGGCAACGTGGAAAAAAATCCGTCCATCATGGCGCTTTTGCCGCGCCCCACGCCACCGTACAGGTACAGGCCGCGAGGTGGCTCGCGGTTACCAAACGTGCGTGCCAGCAGCGTCTGGCGGTAGCGTTTGAACGCCATCAGGTCATCATGCAGCGCCTGCAGATGTGCGATGACCTGCAGTTGCGCAGGGTCGGGTTCAAAATCGGCGCGTTCGCTAAAACTGCGATACCACCGCGCTGGGCCTGAGGATTCAGTCATGACCCTGACAGTATCAACTCTGTCCGATGCGTGCAACTGCATGGCGCTGGGGCATTACATGTTAAGGGTGCGGCCGTCCACGGCCAGGGCTGCTTCGTGGAAAACTTCGGAGAGCGCAGGATGGGCGTGCACGATGCGGGCAATGTCCTCGCTGCTGGCACGAAACTCAAGCGCCACCACCGCTTCGGTGATGAGCTCGGAGGCAAAGGGCCCGATGATGTGCACACCCAGGATGCGGTCCGTGTTTTTGCAGGCCAGAATTTTAACGAAGCCGCGCGTCTCACCCAGCGCCTTGGCGCGACCGTTGGCGGCAAAAGGAAAACTGCCTGCCCGATAAGCCGTTCCTGCCGCCTTGAGCTGTTGTTCGGTCTGCCCTACCCAGGCAATTTCCGGCGCGGTATAAATCACCCAGGGAATGGTGTTGAAATCCACATGGCTGTGCTGGCCTGCAATCTGCTCGGCCACGGCCACCCCTTCCTCTTCCGCCTTATGGGCCAGCATGGGCCCGCGCACCACGTCACCTACGGCCCAGATGCCCGGAGTGGCCGTGCGACAGTGCTCGTCCACCTCGACGAAACCGCGCGCGTCTACCTGTACGCCCACGGATGCCAGGTTAAGGCCTTCGGTGTTGGGCGCCCGTCCTACGGCAACGATGAGCCTGTCCACCTCGAGGGATTTCTCGCCCTGGGCATCGGTGTAATGCACCTTGAGCGCCTTGGCCTTGCGCTCCACCCGCGTGACCTTGGCGCCCAGGTGAATGGCCAGGCCCTGGTCCTTGGTGAGGCACTTGAACGCTTCCTTCGAGACCTGCTCGTCCACCGGCGGCAGGAAAGTCTCCATGGCTTCGAGGAGGGTAACCTCGCTGCCCAGCCGCTTCCAGACGCTGCCCATCTCGAGGCCGATCACGCCCGCACCGATGATGCCCAGGCGTTTGGGCACTGCCGTCATGGCCAGCGCCCCCTCATTGTCGAGGATCAGCTGGTTGTCCACGGGTGCCGCCGGAATGGGCCTGGGGACAGACCCCGTGGCCACCACCACATGGCGTGCCTGCAGGGTGGTTTCCGTGTCGCCCTGACGCACGGTGATGGCAAAGCCACCTTCGGTGCGACCAGCAAAACTGCCGTGGCCATGAAACGAAGTGACCTTATTCTTTTTGAACAGATAAGCCACGCCACCGGTGAGCTGGTCCACGATCCTGTCCTTGCGTGAGAGCATCTGCCCCAGATCGAGACTCACTTCCCCGATGCGCACGCCGTGTTCGGCAAAATGATGCAGGGCACGCTCGTAGTTTTCGGACGATTCCAGCAAGGCCTTGGAAGGAATGCAGCCCACGTTGAGGCAGGTGCCCCCCAGGCTGGGTTTGTTTCGGGCATTGGTCCAGGCATCCACGCAAGCCACGGACAGGCCGAGCTGCGCCGCACGGATTGCGGCAATGTATCCACCGGGGCCGCCCCCGATCATGACCACGTCAAATTGTTGCGTCATCGCTACCTTTCCGTTTGAGTGTTTCAGAGGTCCAGCAACAGGCGCGCCGGATCTTCCATGGCCTCCTTGATGGCCACCAGTGCGAGGACGGCTTCGCGCCCGTCAATCAGGCGATGGTCGTAGGACAGTGCCAGGTAGTTGATGGGACGAATCACGATCTGGCCGTTCTCCACCACGGCACGCTCCTTGGTGGCATGAATGCCCAGGATCGCCGATTGCGGCGGGTTGATGATCGGGGTGGAGAGCATGGAACCAAACACGCCACCGTTGGAGATGGAGAACGTGCCCCCGGTCAGCTCTTCCAGGGTGATCTTGCCGTCACGGGCGCGTTCGCCAAACTCTGCAATCTTCTTTTCAATCCCGGCAATGGACAGCTGGTCGGCATCACGCAGGATGGGGACCACAAGCCCCCGGGCGCTGCCCACCGCAATCCCGATGTCGAAATAGCCGTGATAGACGATGTCGCTGCCGTCCACCGAGGCGTTGACCACGGGATACTTCTTGAGCGCCGCCACGGCAGCCTTGACGAAAAAGGACATGAAACCCAGTTTCACCCCGTGTTCCTTCTCGAACTTGTCCTTGTACCTGGTGCGCAGATCCATCACGGGCTGCATGTTCACTTCGTTGAAGGTCGTGAGGATTGCCGCAGTGGACTGGGATTGCACCAGGCGTTCAGCCACTCGTGCACGCAGCCTGGTCATGGGCACCCGCTGTTCGGGGCGATTGCCCAGAGGCACGGCCACTTTTGGTTGGTCGAGCGCCGCAGCGCGGGCGGCTGCAGGCGCCGTTGCACGAGCCAGGTGGGCGAGCGCGTCTTCCTTGGTGACGCGCCCATCCTTGCCGGTGCCTGCCACGGTCGCAGGGTCCACCGCATGTTCGGCCAGGATTTTGCGTGCTGCGGGCATGGCCACACCTGCTGCGCTGGCACTGCCCGTTGCAGGTGCCGTCGCAGCCGCGACGGCAGCCTTGGGCGTTGCAGCAGGTTGGGTCGTTGCCTTGGCCTCCGTATCGAGCGTGGCGATGACTTCTCCGCTGACCACCAACGCCCCTTCCAGCTTCTTGACGTCCACCAGAACACCTGCGGCGGGTGCCGGCAGTTCCATGACCACCTTGTCGGTTTCGATGTCGATCAGGTTTTCGTCGCGCGCCACGGCTTCGCCGACCTTCTTATGCCACCCCAGCAGGGTGGCTTCGGCCACGGACTCGGACAACTGGGGAACCTTCACCTCGATCAGCATGATGTCTTAACTCCCTTTTGTGCTGCGCCCTCAGGACGCAATGGTCAACGCCGCGTTAATCAGCGCTTTTTGTTGTTCGTTATGTTTGGCCAGGTAGCCCACTGCCGGTGAGGCCGCCGAGGGCCGCAGGGCATAGGAGAGCGTCTGGTCTTCCCGCAAATGGCGGGACAGGTAGTGCTGGATGCGATGCCAGGCGCCCTGGTTGCCCGGCTCTTCCTGGGCCCATACCACGGAGCGGGCCTTGGGGTACTTCTTGATCTCGGCCGCGAATTCCGCGTGGGGGAAGGGATAGAGCTGTTCCAGGCGAATCACGGCAATGTCCTCGATGCCGCGCACCTTGCGCTCGGCCACGATGTCGTAATAGACCTTACCGCTACAGGCCACGACGCGCCTGACCTTGTCATCCTGCAGCGTTTCGGTTTCGGAAATGACGTTCTGGAACGTACCGCTTGCCAGCTCACGCAGGTCGGAAGTGGCTTCCTTGCGACGGAGCAGGCTTTTTGGTGTGATCACGATGAGCGGCTTGCGCAGCGGCCGGATCATCTGACGCCGTAACAGGTGAAAAATCTGCGCGGGGGTGCTGGGCACGCAGACCTGGATGTTGTATTCGGCGCAAAGCTGCAGGTAGCGTTCCAGACGGGCCGAGGAATGCTCGGGGCCCTGCCCTTCGTAACCGTGGGGCAGCAGCATGGTCAGGCCGCACAACCTGCCCCATTTGGCTTCACCCGAACTGATGAACTGGTCAATCACCACCTGGGCGCCGTTGGCGAAATCACCAAACTGGGCTTCCCAGAGCACAAGCTGGCGGGGTTCGGCGGTGGCGTAGCCATATTCAAAGCCCAGCACGGCCTCTTCGGACAGGATGGAATCGATGACGGTGAAGGCAGGCTGGTTTTCTGCAATGTGCTGGAGGGGAATGTAGGTGCCCGAATCCCAGCTTTGCCGGTTCTGGTCATGAATCACGGCATGCCGGTGCGAAAACGTGCCGCGCCCGCAATCCTGACCGGACAGGCGGATGCCGTAGCCATCGTCCAGCAGGGCCGCATAGGCCAGGTTTTCGCCCATGCCCCAGTCAAGCGGCAGCTCGCCTTTGCCCATCAGGCGCCGGTTGTCCATGACCCGCTGCACGGTGGGGTGCAGCTTGTAGTCTTCGGGCACCGTGGTGAGTTTTTCTGCCAGGCGCTTCAGTACCTTCAATGGCACCGCCGTCTTGGCAGGCGTGCGCCAATCCTTGTTCTGGTAGGTGCCCCAGTTGGCCGTAAACGGGTTTTGGTAGCCGTGCAGCACGGTCTGGTCCATCAATACGCCGGCATCGAGGGCATCGCGATAGTCCTGCACCATCTTGTCGCCGCCACCGGCAGGCAGCACGCCCGCGTTTTCCAGCTGGTCGGCGTAGAGCTTGCGCGTCGTCGGACGGGCGTTGATCTTCTTGTACATCCACGGCTGCGTGACCATCGGTTCGTCCTGCTCGTTGTGCCCCAGACGGCGATAGCAGACGAGATCGATCACCACATCGCGATGAAAGGTGTTGCGGTAATCCAGCGCAATCTGGGTGACCAGCAGCACGCTTTCCGGATCGTCGCCATTCACATGAAACACCGGAGCTTCAATCATCTTGGCCACGTCAGAACAGTAGGTGGTGGAGCGCGTGTCGCGCGGATCGGAGGTGGTGAAACCGATCTGGTTGTTGACCACGATATGCAGCGTGCCGCCGGTGGCGTAGCCGCGGGTCTGGGACAGTGCGAGCGTTTCCATGACCACGCCCTGGCCGGCAAAGGCCGAGTCCCCGTGTATCAGGATGGGCAGCACTTCCCGCCCTTCATGGTCGTTGCGCCGGTCCTGGCGCGCCCGCACCGAGCCTTCCACCACCGGGTTGACGATTTCCAGGTGGGAAGGATTGAACGCCAGGGTCAGGTGCACCGGGCCACCGGTCGTGCGGATGTCAGAAGAGAAACCCTGGTGGTACTTGACGTCGCCCGAGGAAAGATCATCCGGATGCTTGCCTTCAAATTCGGAGAACAGGTCTTTGGGCATCTTGCCCAGACAGTTGACGAGCACGTTCAGGCGGCCCCGGTGGGCGAGGCCGATGACAATTTCCCTGGTCCCGGCAGCGCCCGCGCGCTGGATGCTTTCATTCACGATGGGAATCAGGCATTCGCCACCTTCCAGCGAAAACCGTTTCTGTCCCACATAACGGGTGTGCAGATAGCGCTCCAGCGTCTCGGCTGCCGTGACGTGCTGGAGCAGGCGGATCTTGTCTTCCCTGCCCAGTTCGATGTGCGAGCGCGTTCCCTCAAAACGCTTCTGAATCCAGCGTTTTTGATCCGTACTGGTGAGGTACATGTATTCCACGCCCACATGGCCGCAGTAGGTGGTTCGCACCGCCTCCAGAATCTCACGCAGCCGGGCCCTGGGCGGGCCCACCAGCGAACCGGTGTCGAATTCGGCATCCATGTCCGCTTCGGTCAGCCCGTAATGGGCGGGATCAAGCTCGGGGACGACCGGCAGGGGATGGCGCTCGAGCGGGTCGAGGCTGGCATTGCGGTTGCCGAGAAAACGGTAGGCGTTGATGAGCTGCAGCACACCCACCTGGTGCGTATGCTCTGCTGCCGCCGTGGCTGCCGGGCGAGGCTGCCGCGCCATTGCCGCAAAGGATTCGATGATGGGGGTATGCGCCACATCGTGCGCCACGGCCCCTGCAGTCTTTTGCAGGGCGTCAAAATACGCGCGCCAGTCGGGAGCGACCGCAGCAGGGTCCTGCAGGTACAGATCGTACTGCTCTTCGATAAACGGCGCATTGGAGCCGAACAGGTACGACGTGGCGAACTCGTCCTTCATCATGATGAAACTCCCCTAATGTCGTTAAGCGCGCTTGCTCTCCGGAACCCAGTCGCGTTTGGCCGGACCAACGTAGAGTTGACGCGGGCGACCGATCTTTTGTTCCGGATCACTGATCATTTCGTTCCACTGGGTGATCCAGCCCACCGTGCGGCCCAGGGCAAACACGGCCGTGAACATGCTGACGGGAATGCCCAGCGCGCGCAGGACGATACCGGAGTAGAAATCCACGTTGGGATACAGTTTCTTGGAGATGAAGTACTCATCCTCCAGGGCGATGCGTTCCAGCTCCAGGGCGAGCTTGAACATGGGGTCATCATGAAGCCCCAGTTCGTTGAGCACGTCGTGGCAGGTTTTGCGCATCACGCCGGCGCGCGGATCCATGTTCTTGTAGACCCGATGACCAAAGCCCATGAGGCGGAAGCTGTCGTTCTTGTCCTTGGCGCGCGCAATGTACTTGCCCACCTGGGATACATCACCCATTTCACCCAGCTGTTTGAGCACCGCTTCGTTGGCCCCGCAATGCGCCGGCCCCCAGAGGGCGGCGATGCCGGCAGCGATACAGGCAAACGGGTTGGCCCCGCTCGAGCCCGCAAGACGCACCGTGGATGTGGAGGCATTCTGTTCGTGATCGGCGTGCAGGGTGAGGATGCGGTCAAAGGCCTTCACCAGCACCGGATTGGGAACATATTCCTCGCAGGGGGTGGCAAACATCATGTACAGGAAGTTGGCCGCGTAGCTCAGATCATTGCGCGGATACATGAACGGCAGGCCGGTGTTGTAGCGATAGCACATGGCTGCGATGGTGGGCACCTTGGCCAGCAGGCGGGTGGCGGAAATGGCCCGGTGCTCGGCATTGGTGATGTTGAGCGCATCGTGATAGAACGCCGAGAGCGCACCCACCACGCCTACCATCACCGCCATGGGATGCGCATCGCGGCGAAACCCCTTGAAGAAGTTGGTGAGCTGGTCATGCACCATGGTGTGGCGCCGGATGTTGCTCTCAAAACTTGCACGCTGCGACTTGTTGGGCAGCTCTCCATTGAGCAGCAGGTAACACACTTCCATGAAGTCAGCATGTTCGGCCAGTTGCTCGATGGGGTAACCCCGGTAATACAGCAGGCCGGCGTCACCATCGATGTAGGTAATGGCAGACTGGCAACTTGCCGTGGCGAGGAACCCGGGATCGTAGGTAAACATTCCGGTTTGCCCCAACGCGCGGATGTCGATGACGTCAGGTCCGATCGATCCGGAGTAGATCGGCAGATCGATGGATTTACCGCCTTCGTAAGTCAATACCGCCTTGCCATTGCTATTCATGCTCAATTCTCCGTAAAAGTCGTTGCGGGGCCTTCCCCGCTGGTATTCAGGATTGCCGAATTTTTTCCAGCACCGGCAGCAGTTCTGCGTCATCAGGGCCCTTCCTGCCCATGGCCAGATCCAGAAAATCATTGTCTGGCAACTGCAGGAGCGCGTCGTAGGCCCTGACTTCGGGTTCGGTGAGCCTTGTCAGGTGCTGATCCAGAAAGCGTTGCAATATCAGATCCATTTCGAGAAGGCCCCGCCGGCTACGCCAGCGGAGTCGTTCCTGTTCACGGGTCAGTGTGGCTGTCATGGCAGGTTCACACCATCCGCTTGACCATTTGTTCCTTGATCTTGCCAATGGCCTCAGTGGGATTGAGCCCCTTGGGACAGACATCGGCACAGTTCATGATGGTGTGGCAGCGGAACAGGCGATACGGGTCTTCCAGGTTGTCCAGGCGTTCACTGGTGGCGTCGTCACGGGTGTCGGCAATGAAGCGATAGGCCTGCAGCAGTGCGGCAGGCCCAACGAACTTGTCGGGATTCCACCAGAAGGATGGGCAGGAAGTGCTGCAGCAGGCGCACAGCACGCACTCATACAGGCCATTGAGCTCTTCCCGGTCTTCGGGTGACTGCAGGCGCTCTTTTTGCGGCGGCGGATTGTCGTTGACGAGATAGGGCTTGATGGAATGGTATTGCTTGAAGAACTGGCTCATGTCCACGATCAGATCGCGAATCACCGGCAGCCCCGGGAGGGGCCGGAGAATCACGGGTTCCTTGAGATCTTTCAGGGGCGTGATGCAGGCCAGGCCGTTTCTGCCATTGATGTTCATGCCGTCCGATCCGCACACGCCCTCGCGACAGGACTTGCGCAACCCCAGGGAATCGTCCATGGCCTTGATGCGCAGGATGGCGTCGAGCAGCATGCGATCGCCATGCTGTAATTCCACCTCGTAGTCCTGCATGTAAGGCTTGTCGTCTTTTTCCGGGTTATATCGATAAATGCTGAATTTCATCTGCCGGCTCCTGATCAATACACGCGTACTTTGGGTTCAAAGGATTCCACTGTCAGTGGCTGCAGGTTGACCGGTTTGTAGTCCAGGCGGCTGCCCTCCATATACCACAGGCTGTGCTTGAGCCAGTTCTTGTCGTCACGATCCTTGAAATCCTCGCGCGCCTGGGCACCCCGACTTTCGGTGCGGGCTTCGGCCGCCACCAGGGTGGCCTCGGCCACGATGACCAGGTTTTCCAGCTCCAGCGCCTCGATGCGTGCGGTGTTGAATACCCGGCTTTTGTCCTTGATGGCCGTGTTGCGTGCGCGTTTTGCCACCTCGCGAATTTTCTCGACCCCCTCCCGCAACAGCGTACCGGTGCGAAACACCCCGGCATGGTGCTGCACGGTGCGGCGCATGGCCTGGGCCACCTCGGTAATGTTTTCTCCAGACTGCGCACCATCCAGTCGCGAGAGCCGTTCCATGGAACGGTCTGCGGCGTCATGCGGCAAGTCGCGATGCTGGGGATTGGTTTTCAGCCACTCGCAAAGGTGATCGCCTGCAGATTTTCCGAAAACCAGCAAATCGAGCAGTGAATTGGTGCCCAGGCGGTTGGCGCCATGCACCGACACGCAGGCGCATTCGCCAATGGCATACAGACCGGGAATGACTTCGCTGGTGCCCAGGGCGCCACGCGGCGCCACCACCTGCCCGTAGTAATTGGTGGGAATGCCGCCCATCTGGTAATGGCAGGTAGGCACCACGGGAATGGGCTCACGAATGGGGTCCACATTGGCAAACTTGAGGGCGATTTCCCGAATGCCCGGCAGGCGCTTGTTGATGACTTCGGCGCCAAGGTGGTCAAGCTTCAGCAGCACATGATCCTTTTCGGGCCCAACACCCCGCCCTTCCTTGATTTCCTGGTCGATGCCCCGGGACACCACGTCACGACTGGCAAGATCCTTCATGGTAGGGGCATAGCGCTCCATGAAGCGCTCACCTTCAGAATTGAGCAGGATGCCGCCTTCGCCGCGCACCCCTTCGGTAATCAGCACGCCAGCGCCGGCAACCCCGGTGGGGTGAAACTGCCAGAACTCCATGTCTTCCAGCGGTACGCCCGCACGGGCGGCCATACCCAGGCCGTCTCCGGTGTTGATGAAGGCATTGGTGCTGGAATGGTAAATGCGCCCTGCGCCACCGGTGGCCAGGATGGTGGACTTGGCCTGGAAAATCACGACCTGGCCGGTTTCCATTTCAAGCGCCACGATCCCCACGACGACACCTTCGTAATCGCGAATCAGGTCAAGGGCCATCCACTCGACGAAAAACTGGCAGTGGGCCCGGACGTTGCGCTGATAGAGCGTGTGCAGCATGGCATGGCCGGTGCGGTCAGCCGCAGCGCAGGCCCGTTGCACGGGCCGTTCGCCAAAATTTTGCGAATGCCCGCCAAAAGGGCGCTGGTAAATCGTGCCGTCAGGATTGCGGTCAAACGGCATGCCGAAATGTTCCAGTTCGTAAACCACTTCCGCAGCCTTGCGGCACATGAACTCGATGGCGTCCTGGTCTCCCAGGTAGTCCGACCCCTTGATGGTGTCGTACATGTGCCACAGCCAGTGGTCTTCCTGCATGTTGCCCAACGAGGCACCAATGCCGCCCTGCGCCGCCACGGTGTGCGAACGGGTGGGAAACACCTTGGAGAAAACCGCCACATGGTGACCAGCTTCAGCCAGTTGCAGGGCGGCACGCAGGCCAGAGCCCCCTCCTCCCACAATCACGGTATCGAAGATTTGTCGGGACAAGGCCATTTCAAATGCTCCAGAGAAGGGCGACTGCCCACAAGGCATAAACCAGCAGCAACAGGATCACCAGTACCTGCAGGCTGAAGCGCAGCCCAAAAGGTTTGATGTAATCCATGAAGATGTCACGCACGCCCACCCAGGCATGCAACAGCAACGACAGCATGAACAGCAGCGTGGCGATCTTTCCCACGGGGTGGGCAAACCAGGCATGCCATTCTTCAAAATTCAGGGGAAGCCGGGGGAGAAAGCACAGCAGGAACGCCACGCTGTAGAGCGCCATGACGATGGCGCTGATGCGCTGCAACAGCCAGTCGCGCAATCCGTAATGCGCGCCTACGACAATGCGGTTCACCATAGCGCCACTCCGGCAGCGAGGGTGAGCAGCAGGCTGACGATCATGACCCACAGGCTGCTGGTGCGGGCCGGCTCGATTTTGACGCCTTTGTGAACGTCCAGCAGCAAAAAGCGGATGCCGGCGCAGAAATGATGGGCAAACGACCAGATGAAGGCCAGCAGCAACAACTTGACTGCAGGGTGGGCAAACATTGTGCCGACTTCGGCAAAACCCTCGCGGGAATGCAGCGAAACCTGCAGGCCGGCCAGCATCAGGGGGATGCCGAGCAGGAACAGGAGCGCGCCGCTGGCCCGATGCAGAATGGAGACGATCCCGGGTAGCGGCAGCCGGATGGTGCGCAGATCGAGGTTTTTGGGTCTCGGCTTGGGGACGATTGGGACCATGACGGGTTTTCCCTCCTAACTCATCTCGGTAACATACGAAAAACGTTCGGTATGGCAAAGACCGCGGCGCCATTCCACCGGACGGTCACCATAGGTGAACGCAACCCGATCCACGCGCAACAGTGGCTGATCCTGGGGCACATGCAGCAATTCTGCCTCAATTGGGCCAGCCTTGACGGCTTTGATGTGTTCCTCGGCGCGAATCATGGCAATGCCGAAATGCGATTCGAAGAAACTGTAGAGCGAACCCGGGTAATTACGAATCATCGCGTCATCCAGGCCCTTGAAGGAAGCGGCGGGCACATGAATTTCGTCCAGAATCCGAGGAACGCCCTCGAAGGACAGCAATCGTTTGATACAAAAAATGCTGGCGCCGGTGCGCAGGTCAAGCAGACTGGCAGAAGCCTCGGGAGCTCGTTCACGCGTGACGGAGAGTAACCTGCTGGTGGGGTATTCGGCCACGCCATCGTCTCTGGCAATGCGCAGAAAACGCGTGGAGGCGCGCTCCTGGGAGTGGCTGGCCACGAAGGTGCCCTTGCCCTGACGGCGAATCAGGATGTTTTCTGCAGCCAGCTCGTCAATGGCCTTGCGCACGGTACCCTGACTGACCTTGAAGCGCGCGGCCAGATCGATTTCGCTGGGAATGGCATCTCCCGGGCGCCATTCTCCCGCAATCAGGCTTTGCGTGATCAGGATCTTGATCTGGTCGTAGAGCGGTCTGAAGCTGGGGGACGAATGGATGTTCATGTCATCTCCATGTTGATGCGAGTCTATCACGGGCTTTTCAGGAATGTCCACTGTGTTATATCTTATATAAGTTATATGTTACTTGACATGATGAAGGCAGCACCTTAACATCATTCGGTCGCCGGGGAAAAGGTTCTGTTGATCCCGGTTTCGGTAAGGAGAACCCATGTCACCACTTCCATCACCAGGGTCCCGCCTCAAGGCGGCCGTCGCTGCCGAAAAGCCTCTGCAGCTCATCGGCACCATCAATGCCTATACGGCCAGAATGGCCGAAGCCACGGGCTATAAGGCCATCTATCTATCAGGAGGCGGTGTTGCTGCCAACTCGCTGGGCATGCCGGATCTGGGCATCAGCAGCCTCGAGGACGTGCTCATCGACGTGCGCCGCATCACCGACGCCTCTGCCCTGCCCTTGCTGGTGGATGCCGACACCGGCTGGGGCGGCGCCTTCAACATTGCCCGCACCGTACGCTCGCTGGCCAAGGCGGGCGCTGCCGGCATGCACATCGAAGACCAGGTACAGACCAAACGCTGTGGCCACCGGCCCGGCAAGGCCATCGTCTCACAGGGCGAAATGGTGGACCGCGTGAAGGCCGCCGTGGATGCGCGGGGTGATGACGACTTCGTCATCATGGCGCGCACTGACGCCCTCGCCGTGGAAGGCCTCAATGCCGCCATCGAACGGGCCCAGGCCTGCGTGGAAGCGGGTGCCGACATGATCTTCCCCGAAGCCGTCACGGACCTGGCCATGTATCGCCAGTTCAGGGCCGCCGTCAAGGTGCCCATCCTGGCCAACATCACGGAGTTTGGCGCCACACCACTGTATGGCGTGCAGGAACTGGCCTCTGCCGACGTGGACATCGTGCTCTATTGTTGCGGCGCCTACCGCGCCATGAACGCCGCCGCGCTCAAGGTGTATCAGGCCATCCGTCGGGATGGCACGCAAAAGGGTGTGCTGGACCTCATGCAAACCCGTTCGGAACTGTATGAGTTTCTGAACTACCACGCTTACGAACAAAAACTGGACGAACTCTTTTCACGGGAGGACAACGCATGAGCAGCGAAATCAGCGGCATGACTGCCAAACCAAAGAAATCCGTGGCCCTGTCCGGGGTTGCCGCCGGCAATACCAGCATCTGCACCGTGGGGCGCAGCGGCAATGACCTGCACTACCGCGGCTATGACATTCTCGACCTGGCCCGGCATGCCACATTCGAAGAAGTGGCGCACCTCCTGATCCACGACCATCTGCCCAACAACGCCGAATTGCGCCATTACCGCAAAAAACTACAGTCGCTGCGTGGCCTGCCCGCTCCCGTGCAGGCGGTTCTGGAACAGATTCCCGCTGCCGCGCACCCCATGGACGTGCTGCGCACCGGCTGCTCCATGCTGGGTACGGTGTTGCCTGAAAAGGACGACCATAACATCAGCGGCGCACGCGACATTGCCGATCGCCTGATGGCCTCATTCGGTTCCATGCTGCTGTACTGGTACCACTATTCCCATTCCGGCAGGATCATCGACGTGGAAACCGACGACGAGACGATCGCGGGCCACTTTTTGCACCTGCTGCACGGCAAGGCGCCCTCGAAGAGCCATGAAAAGGCGCTGGACACTTCCCTGATCCTGTACGCCGAGCACGAGTTCAATGCCTCCACCTTTGCCGCACGGGTCACGTCCGGCACGCTTTCAGACATGTATTCCTGCATCACCTCAGGCATTGGCGCCCTGCGCGGCCCCAAACATGGCGGCGCCAACGAAGTGGCGATGGAGATCATCCGCCGCTACCATTCGGCCGACGAGGCCGAGGCCGACATTCGTCGCCGCATGGCCGCCAAGGAAATCGTGATTGGTTTCGGTCACCCGGTGTACACCATCGGCGATCCGCGCAACCAGATCATCAAGGAAATTTCGCGCAGCCTCTGCTCGGAAGCCGGCTACATGACGCTGTTTGAGATCTCGGAGCGCATCGAAACCGTGATGTGGGACGAAAAGAAAATGTTCCCCAACCTCGACTGGTACAGCGCCTCGAGCTATCACATGATGGGCGTGCCCACCCTGATGTTCACCCCGCTGTTCGTGATTGCACGCACCAGTGGCTGGTCAGCCCATGTGGTCGAACAGCGAGAGGACAACAAGATCATCCGGCCCAGCGCCAATTACACCGGTCCGGAACCCCGTACCTTCGTGCCCATCGACCTGCGCTAAAATCACCTCTCTTCCAGGAGCCCTCATGTCCGCACCCATCTCCAATGTCCGCCCCGCGCCCGACCAGGTCCTGGTGGACATTGCCCGCTATGTCGATGAATACCGCATCGACTCGCAAGAAGCCCTCACCACCGCCCGCAACTGTCTGATCGACACCCTGGGCTGCGGTCTGGAAGCCCTGTCCTATCCGGCCTGCACCAAGCTGATGGGGCCCATCGTACCTGGCACCGTGGTGCCCAACGGCGCCAAGGTGCCGGGAACCCAGTTTCAGCTGGACCCCGTGCATGCCGCCTTCAACATCGGCTGCATGATCCGCTGGCTGGATTTCAACGACACCTGGCTGGCCGCCGAATGGGGCCACCCCTCCGACAACCTGGGCGGCATCCTGGCCGTGGCCGACTGGCTGTCGCGCAACCGTGTGGCAGAGGGCAAGGCGCCGCTCACCATGCGTGCCGTGCTGGAAGCCATGGTCAAGGCCCATGAAATCCAGGGTGTGCTGGCGCTGGAAAACAGCTTCAACCGGGTAGGGCTGGATCATGTGGTCCTGGTCAAGGTGGCTTCCACCGCGGTGGTGGCCAAGATGCTGGGCCTGACCTTCGACGAAATCGTCGATGCCGTATCACTGGCCTGGGTGGACGGGCAGAGCCTGCGCACCTATCGCCATGCGCCCAACACCGGCTCACGCAAGTCCTGGGCTGCGGGCGATGCCACCAGCCGTGCCGTGCGCCTTGCCCTGATGGTGCAGAAGGGAGAGATGGGTTACCCCTCCGTGCTGACTGCAAAAACCTGGGGGTTCTATGACGTGCTGTTCAAGGGGCAGCCTTTCAGGTTCCAGCGCCCGTACGGCAGCTATGTCATGGAAAATGTCCTGTTCAAGATTTCCTTCCCCGCCGAGTTCCATGCCCAGACCGCGGTGGAGTGCGCCTTGCAGTTGCACCCACAGGTCAAGGACCGCCTCGATGACATCGACAAGGTGGTCATTACCACCCATGAGTCGGCCATCCGCATCATCGACAAGAGCGGTCCGCTCAACAACCCTGCCGACCGCGACCACTGCATCCAGTACATGACCGCCATCGGCATGATTTTTGGCCGCCTGACCGCCGCCGACTATGAAGACAACGTGGCGACCGACCCGCGCATCGACGCCTTGCGCGACAAGATGACCTGCGTGGAGGATGCCCGCTACAGCCGCGAGTATCACGACCCGGACAAGCGCTCCATCGCCAACGCCATCCAGGTTTTTTTCAAGGACGGCAGCAAAACCGGGCAGGTGGCCGTGGAGTACCCCATCGGGCACCGCCGTCGCCGTGCCGAAGGCATTCCGCATCTCGAGGCCAAGTTCCGCACCAACCTGGCGCGCCGATTTCCGGCAAAGCAACAACAGGCCATTCTGGCCCTCGCGCTGGATCAATCGCGCCTGGAAAACACCCCGGTCAACGCATTCGTTGACCTGTTCGTCATCTAAGCGGTTTTTGGGAGAGCTTTATGAGTCACAACCTGTTTGATTCCCGCAAAACATTTGCCCTCCAGTCTGGCCAGGGCACCTACTACGCCATTCCTGCGCTCGAAGCCGCAGGTGTGGCGAAGGTGTCGCGCCTGCCCGTTTCGCTGCGCATCGTGCTGGAATCGGTGCTGCGCAACTTTGACGGCAAACGCATCACCGAGGCGCACGTGCGCGAACTGGCCAACTGGAAGCCCCGTGCCGCCCGCACCGAGGAAATTCCCTTTGTGGTGGCGCGCGTGGTGCTGCAGGACTTTACCGGCGTGCCCCTGCTGGCTGACCTCGCCGCCATGCGCAACGTGGCGCAGAGCCTGGGCAAAGACCCCAAGCGCATTGAGCCGCTGGTGCCGGTCAACCTGGTGGTGGACCATTCGGTGCAGGTGGACTACTACAACACGCCCACCGCCCTCAAGGACAACATGGCGCTGGAATTCCAGCGCAACAACGAACGCTACAAGTTCATGAAATGGGGCATGCAGGCCTTTGACACCTTCCGCGTGGTGCCCCCGGGCATTGGCATCGTGCACCAGGTCAACCTGGAATACCTGGCACGCGGCGTGTTGCAAAAGGACGGCGTGTACTACCCCGACACCCTGGTGGGCACCGATTCGCACACCACCATGATCAACGGCATCGGCGTGGTGGGCTGGGGCGTGGGCGGCATCGAGGCAGAAGCTGGCATGCTGGGTCAACCCGTGTACTTCCTGACTCCCGACGTGGTAGGCGTCCATCTCAAAGGCCGCCTGCCGGAAGGCGTGACGGCCACCGACCTGGTGCTGACGGTCACAGAAATGCTGCGCAAGGCCAAGGTGGTGGGCAAGTTCGTGGAATTCTTCGGCGAAGGCGCCACCTCGCTGGCACTGCCCGACCGCGCCACCATTGCCAACATGGCGCCGGAATACGGCGCCACCATGGGTTTTTTCCCCGTAGACGACGAAACCGTGGCGTACTTCAGAGCCACCGGCCGCACCGATGCCGAGATTGACGCCTTCGTGAGCTACTGGAAGGCGCAGGGCATGTACGGCATTCCCCAGGAGGGCCAGTGCGATTACAGCGAAACGCTGCAACTGGACCTGTCCACCATCAAGCCCTCCGTGGCCGGGCCCAAGCGTCCCCAGGACCGCATCGCGCTCTCGCAGCTCAAGAACAGGGTCGAGGCGCTGCTGACCCAGCCCGTGGCTGAAGGGGGTTACGGCAAACCTGCGCACAGCCCGGCCAGGCGCGTGGCGACGGCGAAGGCCGGAGTGAGCCTTGCGGATGCGGACGTGTTGATCGCCGCGATCACCTCCTGCACCAATACTTCCAACCCGGGCGTATTGCTGGCGGCGGGCCTGCTGGCCAAAAAAGCCGTGGCGCGCGGCCTGAAAGTAAACCCCTGGGTCAAAACATCGCTTGCACCGGGATCACGCGTGGTCACGGAATACCTGCAGAATGCCGGGTTGCAGGCGCCCCTGGACCAGCTGGGCTTTCGCCTGGTGGGTTATGGCTGCACCACCTGCATCGGCAATGCCGGACCGCTGGATGCCGACCTGGAAGAAACCCTCGTCAAGAATGATCTGGTGGGATGCGCCGTCCTGTCGGGCAACCGCAATTTTGAAGCGCGCATCCATGCCAACATCCGCGCCAATTTCCTCATGAGCCCCCCGCTGGTGGTGGCCTTTGCCATTGCCGGCCGCGTCAACATGGACCTCTCCACCGAGCCGTTGGGCGTGGGCTCGGACGGCAAGCCGGTATACCTCAAGGACGTCTGGCCCACCCAGGAAGAAGTGGGGGCCGTGATGAAATACGCCACCGATCCCAACACCTACCGCCGCCTGTACGCGGATTTCACCAAAGACAACCCGCTGTGGAACGACATCCCCTCCAGCACCGGGATGGTGTACAACTGGGAAACTTCCACCTACATCGCAGAACCTCCGTTCTTCAAGGGGTTTTCCATGCAGCCGGGCAGCACCGCCAACATTCGCGGCGCCCGGGCCCTGGGCATTTTTGGTGACTCCATCACCACTGACCACATCAGCCCGGCCGGTGCCATCAAACCCTCCTCCCCCGCCGGAAAGTACCTGCAGGCCCATGGTGTGGCCGTAGCCGACTTCAACAGCTACGGCTCGCGCCGCGGCAACCATGAGGTCATGATGCGCGGCACCTTTGCCAATGTACGCATCAAGAACCTGATGATTCCCGGCAGCGAAGGTGGCATCACGCTGCACCAGCCTTCGGGCGAACAACTGGCCATTTACGATGCCGCCATGAAGTACGTGGCCGCGGGCGTACCCACCGTGATTTTTGCTGGCGAGGAGTACGGTACCGGGTCATCGCGCGACTGGGCCGCCAAGGGCACCCAGCTGCTGGGTGTCAAGGCCGTGGTGGCCCGCAGTTTTGAACGGATCCACCGCAGCAACCTGGTGGGGATGGGTGTGCTGCCTTGCCAGTTCAAGGATGGCGCCACGGCGCAATCCCTCAAGCTGGACGGCAGTGAAACCTTTGACATCAGCGGCATCGATGGCGACATCAAGCCGCAACAGGATGTCACCCTCACCATCCACCGCAAGGATGGCCGCCACGACACCCTGTCCGTGTTGCTGCGCATCGATACCCCCATCGAAGTGGATTACTTCCGCCATGGCGGCATCCTGCCCTTCGTACTGCGCGAACTGATGACCGCCTGACTATTTATCCCTAGGAGATTGATCCCATGAAAAAACCCATGCGTGTTGCGGTCACCGGCTCTGGTGGCCAGATTGGCTACAGCCTGCTGTCCCGTATCGCCAGCGGCGAGATGCTGGGCCCTGACCAGCCCGTCATCCTGCAATTGTTCGACATCACCCCATCACTTCCCGTCGTTCGCGGCGTGGTGATGGAACTGGACGATTGCGCGTTCCCCCTGCTGCAGGGCGTCATCATTACCGACGACGTGCGTGTGGCCTTCAAGGATGCCGACGTGGCCCTGCTGGTAGGCAGCCGTCCCCGCACCAAGGGCATGGAACGCAAGGACCTGCTGGAAATGAACGGGGCCATCTTCACCGAGCAGGGACGCGCACTTTCTGAAGTGGCCAGTCGCGACGTCAAGGTGCTGGTGGTGGGCAACCCCGCCAACACCAACTGCCTCATTGCCATGAAGAATGCGCCGGAACTCAAACCCGCCAACTTCAGCGCCATGATGCGCCTCGACCACAATCGTGCCCTGTCGCAAATTGGCACAAAACTGGGCAAGCCCGTGGCCAGCGTGAAAAAGGTGATCGTCTGGGGCAACCACTCTGCCACCCAATACCCCGACCTGTACCATGCCGAAGTGGATGGACAGGCCGTATCCCGCCTCATCAACGATCAGGCCTGGGTTGAAAACACGTTCATTCCCACGGTGCAGAAGCGCGGCGCCGCCATCATCGAGGCCCGCGGATTGTCCTCAGCTGCCTCGGCGGCCAATGCCGCCATGAACCATATCCGCGATTGGGTACACGGTACCCCTGCAGGCGACTGGGTAACGATGGGCATTCCTTCGGATGGCAGCTATGGCATTCCCGAGGGCGTGCTGTTTGGCTATCCCGTCACCTGCTCGGGCGGGAAATATAGTATCGTGCAGGGATTGTCGATCAGCGAATTCAGCGGGGCCCGCATCACGGCCCCCCATGACGAACTTCTGGAAGAGCGGCACGCAGTCACCCACTTGCTGGGGCAGTAAGGGAGAGAGGAAGGAAGAAAAAAAGGAAGGGGGCAGGCCACAAGCCTGACCCCCTTTTATCAACGGGACCGCGTCAACGCCATTACTTCGGGTTGCTCAAGGCGTCATTCGAAACACCCGCATCCGTCTGGGATGCATAGACCACGGCGCCATGGCTTCCGGAAAAGATCCGGCTACAGCCTTCCTTCACCTGCCGCAGAACCACGCCGAGCTGTTGCCCGGAAAGCCTGTAAAACGCGGCAAGCCCTGTTCCTGAAACAAGTTTTTGCACCACCGTGTCGCCCAGGACGGTTTTGACCTGGCAACTTTCAGTCGTTCCAGCGGACATTCGCTGTTCCTCGAGCACGAGTATTTCCGCCTGCAGGTCCTGAAGCTTTTTTGTCTGTTCCTCCACACCATGCAGCAGCGGGGCGTATCGGGCCACCAGTTTGCTCCAGCCTTCCTGCTGCTCGGTCGACAGGTGTACCGTACCCGCCTCGATCTTTGCCTTCAGGGCCAGATAATTGGCAAACCCATCATTGGATTGGGTTTCGATGAGCCTGCGCAGTTTTAACTGCATGTCCTGCTGAAGCTGGGCTTCGTGCGCTTTCGTCTCGGTGAGTTGCCGATCGAGGGCCGGGAGGTCGGGCAAAACGACGGAAATGACGGTTTCGTTGAATTTACGGATGTTGGAGCGCTCAACCTCAATGACCTTGCCGGCCAGGGCGCATCCTTCAGCCAGGCCGATCTGCAACTGCTCACCGACAATTTCGCAATTCACCGCATGTGCCACGGTAACATGGCGGCCAATGATCGAACATTCCTCGGCAATGTGCAGATGGATATCCCCATCAAGGGCCTCGATCCTGGCGTTGATGGCCTTTTGCTTGATGTTGATGTGGCCATTGATGGCCTGGGCGCGACCTCCGGAGAGGTTGCCATTGATCTGTATGGTGCCGTTGCGCGAAATGACCGTACCAAACACGGAAGAATTGAAGGTCAGGTTGACGCCTTCAACCACCCGCTTTTCCTGAACTTCGCCGAATTCGGTAAAGTCGTTCACATCAAGGCTGATGTCCCCTCCCGTGGACTTGATGCTCACGCCTTCCCGATTTTCGATTTTGGTGGAGACGCGCAGCAGTCCACTGTGGGTGTCGACGCTCAAAAAGCCATCCCTGCTGGCCATCAGCACGTCGCCTGTGGTGGTGTGTTCGATTCTCGTTCCTTCACCGGCCAGGGATTCAAGGCGGATGTCCTTCGGCGGACGCGGCTCGATCACCCCGCCTGTGACGCTATATCCCGGCAAACCCAGGCGACGGGGAATCTTCCGCAACAGCAGCATGTCTTTGCTGACCTGTGGAAACCGGTTTTTGGCCCTGCGAATGTCGATGCGCCCGTTTGGAAGGACGAGCGGCGACCTGTCCTGATGCAAACGGTCGCTTTCCTCCTTGATTTCGGCATCCTTGCTGTCAGTGGGCAAGCGCTGGGCGGCAATGTTGACCCGCCCGGTCATTCCGGTGTTGATGGCTTCCCGAACGACCTTCTCGTCAATTCCAAAGCGCAGTCCCTTCAGCCACAGGGCGGCGACGAACTCATCGAAGTTGATCCTGGCGGGGACCTGAACGATGGCCCGACGGTACTTGATGATGGGAACCACGCCTTGCTTGTCCGGGAGGCCAAATACAGGCTCGTCCCTCTCGGTTTCGATAAAGACGGGCTCAAAAAGGTATTCTGCCAGGTCGCCACGCCGTTCGATCTTGAGCCCCTTGTACAACCCTTGCCGTTCCTCTGCAAAAATGGCAATGCTGTCGGCAATTTTGACCTCGTCCTTGCCCTTTCCCAGGGTTGCCATGGGCTCATTGCCATAGAGCAGCTCCATGAAAACCCCATAATTGAGCCCGACAAAATAGGAGCCATTGGTGAAGACCCGGTCTGCAAATTCGCGCAGGGTTTCCTGGGATGACACGTTGGGAATGCTGATGAATACCCCCACCTCACGCAAGGATACGTAGGATGTGGCGTAGGCATTCTGAGAGGTGGAGTCTGCCAGATCAGTCATTCCGGGACTATAGCCTAGAAACCGGTCATGAGGGGACCCTCACCCCCAGTAGGAATGCATCACCGGGGTTGTCGGTCTGCCGCAGCGCCTCCTACGGGTAAGGAGGCAAACGTCACGGCGCCAATGACCACCGCCCCCCCGATCAACTTGGCCTGGGTGGGCGGCATGCCTTCAAACGCTGCAATCACCAGCGAGGAGACCGGTACCAGATTCAGGAAAATTGCCGCTTGCGAAGCACCCAGCCGGGCTATGCCGGCATTCCAGAACAAATAGGCCAGCACGCCTCCCCCTACGGTCATCATCAGCAATGCACTACCTGCATGCCAACTGGGCAGGACGAAGCGTTCACCGCTGAACAGGGCCACTGCAGTAAGGGCCAGGGCACCAACCACCATGATGCCCGTCGTGCTGGCAATGCCGCTGGTATCCGTGGGCATCAACTCGCGTGCGAAGACCGTGTAGAAAGCCCAGCTCAGGTTTGCAGCCAGGATCAGTACATCGCCACTGGCCACATGCACCTGGGCGCCCGCCCCCAGAACGACGATTGCCACGCCGATCACGCCAATGGGAAACCCCAGCAGCTGACGGTAACTGGGTTGCTGCCTCAGGAAAACATAGGCCAGCAGGCTGGTCAGCATGGGATTGATGGCCATGATCAAGGCGCCATTGGTAGCCGACGTGCTCTGCATGCCCAGGAAGAAAAACAGGTTAAAACCAAAGACCCCCATCAGGCCCAGAATGACATACACCTTGAGATGGCGTAACGGAATGCATTCCCTACGGTATTGGGTGACGAGCAGCATGATCGTGGCAGCCATCAGGTAGCGGGTTGCGCCCGCCACATAGGGATGCATTTCCGCAACCACGGGTTTTGCCAGGTTGAAGTTGGCACCCCAGAAAATCGCGGCCAAAGCGGTCAGTACATAGGTGGTGAAGCGCCCCATTGAATCCACGGCTGAATAACAAAAGTCACAGAGACTACCAAAAATTGACTTTACTAGGGCTGGAATCAGTGTAAATATCTGCTGCACCATCGTCCCCCCGTGTAAGGAGAAGTACTGCCATGCGCCGTACCCTGCTTTTCGTTGTCCTGGCGTGTTTGTCTTCCTGGTCTTGCGCCGACGGTTTCACGCTGATCAGTCCTGAAATCAAAGCCAATGGCACTATCCCCAAGCGTTTTGAGTACAATGGGTTCGGTTGCTCAGGCGAAAACAGGTCGCCCGCGCTTCAATGGAGCGGTGCCCCCAAAGACACCAGGAGCTATGCCGTCACCATGTATGATCCCGATGCCCCCACGGGTTCGGGTTGGTGGCACTGGATCGTCATCAATATTCCGGCCGACGTCACCGAACTGACAGCAGGAGCGGGCGCCCTCAACAGCACCCTGCTGCCCCACGGCGCAGTGCAGGGCAGGTCTGACTTCGGCACGCCTGCCTGGGGCGGCACCTGCCCACCCCAGGGAGATGCACCACATCGATACATTTTCACCGTATACGCGCTTAAAACCGGCAAGCTTGAAGTGCCTGCCGACGCCACGGCAGCACTGACCGGGTACATGATTCATGCCAACACCCTGGGCAAGGCCAGCTTCACGGCCACCTACGGGCGATAGTCACAAAAGGACGTGAAATGAAAATCCTGTTTTGGCTTGCAGCTACCCTGGGACTGACCTGCACTGGCGCCGCCTTCTCGGCTGAAATGCCGCAAGCAGGACAGATCGCTCCTGAATTCAGTGTGGCCGACCAGAATGGCACGCTGCAACACCTTGCGGATTATCGGGGAAAATGGCTGGTTTTGTATTTTTACCCCAAGGATGAAACGCCCGGCTGCACCGCAGAGGCCTGCGCCTACCGGGACGACATCCAGAAAATTCATCAGCTCGGCGCCGCAGTGCTGGGTGTCAGCATCGATGATGCCAGCAGCCACGCAGATTTCGCCAGAAACCACCATCTGCCGTTTCCGCTTCTGGCTGACAAGGATGGCACCGTCTCGCAACAATATGGCTCAGAAATGCGCCTGTTGGGATTCAGGATTGCCAAACGCAACACCTTCATCATCAACCCTTCGGGGCGCATTGCCAAAGTGTATGAAAGCGTTGACGCAGAGCGCAACCCCGCCCAGGTCATCACCGACCTCGCCGCACTGGAAGGGGGTCGCTAGCCGGCCTGGGTAACCCGGCCGTGTGGGGATTACTCGGGTTTTTTCTGGTTGTCTTTGCCATCCTTTGAATCATCATCGCTGCGACCTCCGGTAGTCGCCACAAAAATCACGGCGCACAGAAAAAGCAGTCCAATCATCGTTTCGATCATGAAGCGTCCCTCTTATGATTTGAGTGATCTGGTAAATACTTCCTGCAATGACAGGCGTTCGGCACGATGCAGTCGTGCCAGCTTTTCAAGGCAGGCCTCCCCCTTTTGCGTCAATCTCACCTCAACCCGCCGCAGATCGCTGCTGCTGGTGCTACGCACCACCAGTGCGGATTTTTCGCAGCGGGTAATCAAGGCCACGATGCCATGATGTTTGGCTTGTAGCCGTTCTGCAAGTTCAACGATCGTGGCCCAGTCCCGGCCTGGAAAACCCTTGATTTGCAGCAGGAGCTGGTACTGTAGCGGTGTCACGCCTTCCCTGCGAGTCAGTTCTTCACTGAACCGAAGAAAACGGCGCAACTGATAGCGAAACTGGGCGAGCCGTTCGAATTCCTCTTTCGACATGCTGCCTTCAGTTGATTTTGTTCGCCCGTTAACCATGGTGATAATATATCATGCTGTGATGATTTTCCGGAATCGCCTGTCATGGGACTACCCTGCCCTGCCATTATTGAAACGCCCCTGGCGCAACACCCCTTACGCCTGCTGCTGCGTACCTTGATTCACGCCAACATCGTATTGCAACACCTCAAGGACGACGAGCTGGCCGAGCTGGAGCACCATCTGGTGATCGCCGAAGTCAAAAAGGGCGACGCCCTGCTCATCCAGGGTGCCACTGAAATGAACCAGTATTTCATCCTCGAAGGTGTGTTAAAACGGGTGGTGACCACTGCCGAAGGCAAGGAAATGACCCTGCGTTTTGCGCGCGAAACTGAAATTGAAACCAGCTATGCCGCTTGGCGCCTTGAATATCGGGCGCCCTACAGCATCTGTGCAGTAACGAAGGTTCGCGTGGCCAAGTGCCCCATTAAGGTGTGGGCCGACTTCATGAATGACCATCCCGTCCTGAAACATGAATTTGAATACGAGGTCATGCGTTTGATGAGCGAGGTCATGGCCGACACCATTGCCTTCCATCTGCTTGATGCTGCCGGGAGGATGGAACGATTTCAACAAAAAAACCCTGAAATGGCCATGCTCCTGCCCAGAAAGGAATTGGCCCTGCACCTCAACATCAGCCCGGAAACCTTAAGCCGGGTATTACACCATTAGCATCACTTCCATTATTTTCGAGCCCCCCGCGTGCCCACATCCCAGGATTCAGTGCTGCCACCATACCCCGGAATCCGGTTGTCTGACGTCCATCTTGTGCGCTCTGAGACTGATGCTGCAAATGCGCTGGCAGCCTTGCTGGATGGGGATGCCATCGGTTTCGACACCGAATCCCGACCTACCTTTGCCAAGGGAGAAGTTTCTACGGGACCGCACTTGATTCAACTGGCTACCGACGAACGGGCCTACCTCTTTCCCATCACTACCCAGCCCGCCTTGAATGAACTGCGCACCATCCTGGAATCGCCACGGGTACTCAAGGTGGGCTTCGGCCTGCGCGACGACTTGCGCCGCCTGCAAGCCAAGCTGGCCATCGATACCCTCCCCGTTCTCGACCTGGCTATTGCCCTGCGCCAGGACAGGCGTTGCGACATGGGTGCCAAGGCAGCCGTGGCTCATTTTTTTGGCCAGCGCCTGCAGAAATCCAAAAGAACGTCCACCACGAACTGGTCAAACCGCGTTCTGAATGAAAAGCAGATTCTGTATGCCGCCAATGACGCGCATGTGGCATTGCGCGTTTACCGTTCCTGGCAGCTCACGCAGCCCCCTGGCCATGGCAACTCAGGTCCGTAGCGGATGCAACCAGACAAACAGGGCCTGGCCTTCAGCGTCAGCGCGTTGTGCCAATTCGCACAGTTCGGCCAGCATCACGGTCACTTCCTCTTCCGTCCAGCCTGCCGTCTCGAAATCTTCCGTGGCCGTCAATTCGGTGGCCACCTGGACGAGCATCTCCTCGTCCAGCTCGATCAGGCGCTCCAGTACTTCATCGGCAAGGCGCAATACCATGGCCCCTTCAACGGGCGATACATATAGGGGCTCGTATTGAATCACCGCATCATCAAACAACTCGCCGGTCAGCAGGCAATGCAGCGTCGTGATCCTGGCCGTATCCACATCGCGGACTTCAAAACCGCTCCACTCCTCTACAGGGTGCAGCGATTCGCCGATGGCTTCAATTTCACTCTCATCTGCCACGACAATGTTCGTTAAGATAGCCATTCCCTTCTCTCCTTGAATTTCGTACCCTGTCCTGATGGTCCATCACAGAAAAGCCTTCGGAACGGAGACGGGCTTCGCCAACACAAGGAACCCTCCATGAAAATCAGCAAAGTTGCCTCAATTGCCATTCTGTTATGGGTTGCGAGTTTAGCCGTTGGCACCTGGTTTTTCATTCGCGGCAACGTTGAGCGTGGCCCGGATAACCGCACGGCCATCGTACTGAAGTCAGGAGAGCGCGACCTGATCCTGCAGGAAATGCGTGCGCTGCTGATGGCAACCCACGACATCCTCGACGGCATCAACCGTGGCGACCTGGCATCCGTTGCCAGGGCTGCGCGTTCGGCAGGCATGGGTGCGGCGGCGGACGTCAACCCTGCGCTCATGGCCAAGCTGCCCTTGCCCTTCAAATCCATGGGCATGAGCGTTCATCGCAACATGGATGACATGGCCCACGCAGCTGAAAGTGGCACCCCTGCACCAGAAATATTAAAACAACTGACCACCACGCTCGGACTTTGCGTGGGCTGCCATGCCGCCTGGCAACTCACGGCTGGCCATGAGTAACTGAGTCAAACTGCCATTACGGTTGGGTATTGTAAAAATTATAGGTGGCGGTATAAGGTACGCGCGATAGTTTTCCAGACAGGGCCTGGTTGCATTCCGTCTCAGGAGGTTTACCCCCTTTGGTATTGATGCGCTGGATGCTGACGGTCTGCGCAAAAATTCCCTTGCCGGAATTGGATTTGGCGCTCAACAGCAACCACGACACGGCGTTGGGGTCAGGACTACCGGATTGCGCCTTCACTTCGCCCACCACCTTGCTGCCATCCCAGGCTTCCCACGTGGGGCCCGCATAGTGCCTGGCGACCCTGCTGCCGCCTGCATCGTATAGCTCTGCTTCAGGCGCCTTCAAAACCCATTGAAATTTTTGCGGGCTTTCACCGTTGCCCCTGCATTCGTAAACCTGAACGCCTGCAGCCATCGCTTCGAATGCAAGAACTTGATGTGGTGGCGTTGCGATTGCATCGGGAATGTTGGTGTGGGGAGGAAGTCCGGCACACCCCCCCAGTCCGAGCATGGCAACCCACGCCGAATGGGAAAGAACCTGAATCAGTCTGGTTTTCAGCATGGGCACCCCCTCCCGTTCATACAGCCATTGTTCAATGATGAGGCACTGATTCTATAGCAAATCCGCAGTTACCATGGCATATCCCAGGCACTCATGGGATCCATGGGGCCCAATGGATTCATGGGGTCCATGGGATCGTCCATCCAGGGGTAGGCCTGATACAGGAAGGGATCAGGGCCGAATGCATAGGGCGGGACGTTGGTGATGGGTGACGGTTTCGGCCACAGATAAAGTGTTTCAATGGCGAGGTTTGGGAAAATATACGGATGGCGGCCAATGTTGCCGATGGTGGGGGTCTGGAGCGTGCCGATGACAGTGATCTGCCGCTTCACGGCATAGATTTCAGGGTCGTAAAAACCGGAAATGCAGGCAATGAATCGTCCATTGGTGCGATCATCTTCTTCGGGACGCGCCGTATAATCGAGCGGATGGCTGACCACCTGAAAACAGGTGCGATCCTTCTCGGAGGTGACGCTGGCAATGCTGCCCCCCCAACGCACGCGTTGCCCCAGCACATCGGGGCGGCGCTGCGCCATGTGTGGTGTCACATCGGCAAAATCGTTACCGCCCAGCTGCTGCGGCACGAAAGTGCTACAGGCGCTCAAAACGAGCGTGGCAATGGCAATCAGCAGGGTTTTTGAGTCATTGTGCATACCATGTCGTCGGCGCAATATCGGGTTTTCGGATGACCACGACCATGGTAGAGCATCCAAAATAAATCTGGATTCTGTTTTGTAATTAAAATTTTCACGATGACATTTCCGATCGACATTTGCGAAGAAGCCGGCGTGCGCACCCTGCACTTCGGTTCGGACTGGATTCAGGGCGCCATGCGCATTGCCCGACCCTGGCATCTGGAACTTGACTACACCAAGGACATGATGGCCAGCCTGTTATTGCGCGAAGACGCCCGCTTTCCGCGCAAGGTCCTCTTGATCGGACTGGGTGCGGCCTCCCTCACCAAGTTTCTCTATCGCAACTGTCCGCAAGCCAAGTTGGCCGTGGTCGAGATAGCGCCTTCGGTCGTTGCCGCTGCGCGCCAGTTTTTCAAGCTTCCCGACGACCCGAAGCGCATCAACATCGTGATTGGTGACGGTGCAGAATTTATCGCCAGCACCAGGCAGGATTACGACCTGATTCTGGTGGATGGTTTTGATGCCGAAGCCCGCGCCGGCGATCTGGACACTCGCCCGTTCTACGACTTGTGCCGCGCACGCCTGAGCAGCGAGGGCATTCTCGTGGTCAACCTGCTGGGATTGAAGCGCGGTTTCAAATCCAGCTATGCACGCATTGAGGAGGCTTTCGACGGGCGTTGCCTGGCATTTCCATCCTGTGACAGTGGCAACGTCATCACCTTTGCCACGGCGGGCGATCCTGTCTGCGTCTCACTGGAAGCGCTTCGGGAAGAGGCGCATCGGCTTAAAAAATCCACCGGGCTCAACCTGCTGCCCACCTTGTCGCGCCTGGAAGAGGCACAGAGCTGTGCCGGTGGCGTGTTCAGGCTATAGCAACCATCATGCCGGGGTGTAATCGATACCATGCGTGGCAAGCCCCGCCAGGCCGATATTGTTCAGATTGGCCTGAACGGTGGCCGCCAGCGACAATAACGAACCCTCGTTGTAGGTTCCATTATTGAGTAACTGAGTAAACGAGTTCAGGTCTGCGGGTGAAATGGGAGAGCCCACGACGTTATTCCAGACAGTCTGGACAAACGAGCCATAGTCAGCCGCATGCATCACCGAAGCCGCCAGGGCGGCAACATTAGCCAGTGACTGCCCCGAGTCGAATAACTTGATCCCGATACCCACGTAGCCTGCGTTGGAGAGCGCCGACTTGCCGAAGGCGGCACCGATGATTTCAGCCGTCTGCCCAGCCGACTGGTTTGTTCCCATATCAAAGGCCACATTCGTATCCGAAAATTGCAGGCGATCGACGTTGATGAGCGTATCCGTGCCATCCCGATTGCCCTGGTAGGCATCCATCACCTGCAAGGTGCCGGCGCTGGGTGCCGTAATGATGTAGTCCGTTGATACCCCGCTGTAAGCCACGACATCGCGCGGACTCACCCCGGCGATTGTATCGTTGGCAGCGGTGGTAGTGATGATCGTGTTTTGTGGCGTGAAATTGATGATGTTGTTGGTGGCATTCTCCACCGTGAGCGTATAAGTGGCGAGATTGTTGCCCAGTGTCACCGTGACCTGCGTGGGCGCTGCCACGGGATTGGCCGCGGAAATACCAAGGTCGATCATTGCCGTGCCATCACTACCCACGGTGACGGTGCCGGTGAGGCTGCCGCTGTCCAGTTGTGACGCACTAAGGCCGCTGATCGTATAGCTTTGCTGGCTTCCTGCAGTCACATTGACCGTGGAGAGCTGAAGGTAATCATGAGCCCCCGCATTGACGGCCGTTGGCCCGAAAAGGATATAGGTGGGGTTAATCTTGAATCCCAGGGCCTCCATCACCAGCCAGTCGGTTGCCGTCATAGGACCAGCAACTCCAGCAGGCCCGGGGCCGAAACTATCGGTCAGGGTGGTCGCCCAATCAGCCGGGTCCCCTCCTGAACTCATGTCGAAGTTGTTGAGGTTGGTGTTGCCACCGTCAATTGAGAAATACGCCGGTGCCGTGCTGCCCAGTTGCAGCGTACCCAGAGAAGAATAGGTATACAGATTGAAGCTGCTGTCGAGCACGCTTCCTGAAGAAGCCGTATTGGAGGCGGCCAGATTGACTCGCCCCAGTGCATGGGTGATTTCATGCAACGCGGTACTGACGAAATCATACGCGCCGCCAAGCCCTTGGCTGGCATTGAACCCCCAGGACGTCGAATTGGAAAACCCGACTGAGCCATCTATGATGTTATTGGCAGGATCAGGAATGCCCAGCACCTTGGCCTGGGCCGTGCTGAGTTCCCAGCTTCCGGCGCCTTGCGTGGGGTCGGTGGCGGGCAAGGCTGCCACGATGCCAGAACAATTGTTCTTGGTGGCCTGCGCGGTCAAGGCATTCGCCAGTTGCGCATAGTTGTTGCAGGTCACGTAATTTGGACCACCGGTGGCCAACGCTCCGGCAGGAATGGGACTTCCTGCATCGGTGCCGTACCCCACCTCGATGTTTACAGAAATGTTGTCGGCAATCTGCGCATCCAGAATGTTGGCTGCGGTCTGCATCGCGGTTTTGAAACCTGCAGGGGCGCTACCGACGCTTTGATCCCATGTGAACGTGATATTCATGACGCGCCCCCACCGGTAACCGTTTTTGTATTTTGCGACGAGGCATTCTATAGTAATTGACCGAATACCAGTCAAGGCCCCCTTCCATGACGATCCAGCCACTCGCTGCAGCTTTTCTGGCCATCAGTCTCGTCACAGGCAATGCCTGGTCCGGTGAGGCCTCGCCCGTGGGGCTATGGCGCACCTATGATGACAAGGATGGGCAGGCGGCCTCCCTGGTGCGCATCGAGGACAAGGGCGGCATGCTCGAAGGCCGCGTCATCAAGATCCTGCCCCGTCCGGGCCATCCCGCTGATGCCCTCTGCGAGAAATGCGAAGGCGTTCGCAAGAACCAACCCGTCACTGGCATGACGATTCTGTGGGGCATGCGACGCGATGGCGGCGAATACGATGGCGGCGAAATCCTGGACCCGGATAATGGAAATACCTACCGCTGCAGGATGCGCGTCTTGGGAGACAAACTCGACGTGCGGGGCTATCTCGGCATTTCACTGTTTGGCCGAAGCCAGACCTGGGTGCGCGAACCCTAGCACGGGCAGTCAGGCCCCTTCCGTCCAGGGGTCTGAAGACGAAAAGTATCGAAGTGCTGCAATGCCGCTACCCAGCAGCAGCATCAATACCAGCGCCAGCACGGCGCCCAGGCTGAAATGAAAAATGACGAACGTGCCCATGCCCGCACCCAGAAACATGGTGAAGGTGGCCGCAAGACGGCGAACCGGGCGCGGGTTGTTGCCGCCCACCAGTTTTGAGTCCGCAGCAAGCCCCGTCAGGGTTTGCGTCAGCACGGTCGTGGTCAGGTCAGGAACGCCGATGCGGCGGGCCGTGGCATTTTGCAGGCCCATGGCCAGCGCCAGCACCACAATCAGCAGGTAGCGCATGGTCTCGCCGTCGGAATCGTCCGAGAGTATCCAGGCACAAAGTGCGGCACCGATAATGGCCGTTTCAATGAAAATTGAAAATACCAGAAGATGGCCGCGATGCGACCCCAATACCGTTCCCAGCCGTCCGCCAGCGAGGGCGCCCGTCAAAAAGGCAATGGTGGCGGTGAGGGATGCCGCAATGGAAAACTCCTTGGCATCGGCCACGGCAAAGCCCAGAAACGCGATGTTTCCCGTCATGTTGGCCACAAAGACGTGACCCAACTTGAGATAGCTGATGGCATCCACCACGCCGGTGATCATGGTCAGGGCGAGCAGCAGGCCTGGAAGCGGGCCATGGGGAATCTTTTGTCCTGGGGTGGCAGGCAAACCTGGGCTCATGTGGGGTGACTCCTCATTCCTGGAAAAAATATTGAACCAGTATAAATGAACCCGTCGCGCTTATTGAACGGGTTTTCCCAACCTTCAGGAATCATCACCAATCTCGTATACTGTTCGATACAAACGCGTGGCCTGGGCAACCAGGCCCACAACATAACGCTACGGAGAGGAGGCCTGCAATGAAGCGAGCTTTGGGGTTCATGGCTGTCACGCTGGCAATGAGCATGTCTTGCGCCTTTGCCCAGGAAACAATCACCCTGGGCGCTTCAGTTCAGGAAACCGGCGCCCTTGCCAACACCGGACGGTATTACCGCGACAGCTACAACTTCGCCGTGGAGAAAATCAACGAACGCGGCGGCGTCAAGGTGAGTGGAAAAACCTACACCCTCGCCCTGAAAATTCTGGATAACCAGTCGGACAGCAATTTGAGCGTGCGTCAGTATGTGCAGCTGCTGACACAGGACAAGGTCAATTTTCTGCTGGGACCCTTTGCCAGCGATTTTGCCCTGGCGGATTCCTCGGTCGCCGAAAAATACCAGGTGCCCATGATCCAGGGTGGCGGCGCCTCAGACCAGATTTTCAATCGCGGCTACAAGTTCATTTTCGGCACCCTGCCTGTAGCCAGCAAATACTTTGAAAGCACCATTGCGATGATGGGCAAGATCACGCCAGCTCCCAGGACCGTTGCATTGCTTTACGCCGACGATGCCTTTGACGTATCCGTGGCCAACGGCACGCGCGAACTCCTGCAGAAGGCAGGAATCAAACTCATTCTGGATGAGCGCTACAGCAGCAACACCAGCGACTTCAGCACGTTGATCTCGCAACTCAAGTCGGGCAACCCGGATGCGATCCTGGTCTCCGGCCACGAAACCGAGGCGCTCAACTTTGTGCGCCAGGCCAAAAGCCTCAACCTGGCCCCCAAGATGTATTCGTTTACGGTGGGCGTGCCCACGGCAGATTTTCGCAAGGCCCTGGGGAAGGATTCAAACTACGCCTTTGGCATGACACCGTGGGTGATCTCGCCCACCAGCAAGGATGCGTATTTTGGCAATGCCGCAGATTTCGCCAAAGCCTACGTCGCGCGTTTTGGTTACGACCCGGATTACCACTCAGCCTCAGCGGTTGCGGACGTGGAAGCCTTTGTCAAAGCCATCGAGGCAGCCGGATCACTGGATCCGAAAATGGTGCGGGACGCCATTTCCCGGATCAGCTTTCCATCCCTCTATGGCACCATTGCCTTCAACGCCACCGGACAGATCAGCCTGCCGCAAACCGTGATTCAGGTGCAAAACGATCAGGTCAAGGCCATCTATTCACAGAACGGGATGCTGTCCACCCCCCAATACCCGATGCCATCCTGGGACAAGCGCTAGACCGTCAATTCGACACGCTTCATTCCTAAAGCGGGGTTTTCCACGCGATGCAACTGCTTGCTCAAATTCTTGCCAACGGCATACTTCTGGGCGGACTCTACGCACTGATGGCCCTGGGGCTTGCCCTGGTTTGGGGTGTGCTGAATATCGTCAACCTGGCCCACGGCGCGTTCATCATGCTGGGAGCCTACGTGGGCTACTATCTGTTCACCCTTCTCGACATGGACCCCTTCGTAGCGCTGCCGCTCTCGATGGCGGCGTTGTTCTGTGTGGGTTACCTGCTGCAACGCGGCGTGTTGAACCTGATCGCCCGCTCGGCCATGTTCAATACACTCCTGATCACGTTCGGGATTGACGTGGTGTTAACCCAGCTTGCGCAAATACTCTTTAGCGCCGACTTTCGCACCATCAACCCCAGCTATGCCGGTTCAAACTTCATGGCATTTGGCATTACCCTGCCCTGGGTTCGTGTTCTTGCCTTTGCCGTGGCGCTACTGCTGACTCTGGGCATGTGGCTGTTTCTGCTGCACACACGCCTGGGACGCGGCATTCGTGCCACCGCGCAAAATCTGGGGGCCGCTCGCCTGTATGGCGTTTCCCCCAAATCCATCTATGCCCTGACCTTTGGCCTGGGTGCTGCTCTTGCCGGGGGTGCGGGGGATCTCTACGGTGTCGTCTCGCAAATCAACCCTTACATTGGCGCCACGCTCACGGCAAAATCGTTTGCCATCGCCATTATCGGTGGACTTGAAAGCCCGTTGGGCGTCATCGTCGGAGGAATTTTTCTGGGCATCGTCGAATCGCTCACGGCACTTTACATCGGACCCACCTTTGTCGACGTTGCAAGCTTTGGCATTCTGGTACTGGTCCTGATTTTTCGCCCCAATGGCCTGCTTGGATCAACCTCATGAGCCTTCGGACAAAATTTCTGCTGACGATGGCCGTCACCCTGCTGCTAGGCACCCTGCCCTGGTTTGCATCCCCAACCATCATCCAGTTCGGCATTGCCACGCTGCTGCTGGCCACCCTGGCCCAGGGCTGGAACATCATCGGCGGCTACACCGGTTACGCCTCCTTTGGAAATTCCGTGTTCTTTGGGCTGGGCAGCTACGGGACGGCCATCGCCATGGTGCAATGGCAACTGCCCTTTGGCGCAGGCCTCGCTTTTGGAGTCCTGCTCTCCGTGCTCTTTGCGTTCGTGGTTGGCCTGCCGGTGCTGCGGTTGCGCGGTCACTATTTCGCCATTGCCACACTGGCCCTGTCACAAGTCATGACCGCGATCGTTTCCAATCTCGAAATTGCCGGACGCAACACGGGGCTGGTATTGCCGTTGCTCAACGGTGACGTGTTGTTTTATGAACTGTCCCTCGCCGTTCTGGTGCTGGCAACGCTGACCATCTTCTGGATTTCACGAAGCCGCTTCGGCTTTGGCCTGATTGCCATCCGTGAAAACGAGGACGCAGCAGCCTCCATGGGTATCAACACCACGCGCTACAAGGTGATGGCCTTTGCCCTGGCCGGCGTTTTCAGCGCACTGGCCGGTGGCATCCACGCCTACTGGATTACCTTCATTGATCCGGTCAGCGCCTTCGACATCAGCCTCAACGTCAAAATGATCATCATGACAGTGTTTGGTGGCTCAGGCTCCGTGTTGGGCCCAGTGTTTGGCGCATTGGTGCTCTCCGGCATCTCCGAAACGCTGTCCACCGAAGTGTCCAGCGTGGCAAGTCTCTTTTTTGGGGTCGTCATCGTGGCTGCCGTGGTCTTCATGCCACGCGGACTGACCGAACTGATCCGGCGGTTTCGCGAAACAGGGTGGCGCTATTTCAGTGAAAACGTCAAACAGCACCGTCTATGACTTCACCGCACATCCTTGAAATCCGTGGACTGAGCAAACGCTTTGGCGGCCTCGTGGCCGTCAATGAGGTCAATTTCACGATTGCCCCCGGAGAAACCCTGGGATTGATCGGTCCCAACGGCGCCGGAAAGACGACGCTGGTCAGCCTCATCAGTGGCAGCATCACGCCCACCACTGGCGACATCCTGTTCGAGGGCCGGTCCATCAACCACTTGCCTGCATACCGCCGGGCACGGGCCGGAATCGGCCGCACGTTCCAGATCATGAAACCGTTTCCGGGGTTGAGCGTGCTGGACAACATCGCAGTGGGTGCGCTGTTTGGCACCTCGACGGCGGCAAAAACCCTGCGCGTTGCGCGAGAAGAAGCCCGTGAGTGGCTAGACCTCATGGACCTGCAACAGCAGGCCGGGCGTCGTGCTGATGAGTTGGGCGGCCCTGATCGAAAACGTCTTGAACTGGCCAAAGCCATGGCCATGAAACCCAAGCTGCTGTTGCTGGACGAGGTCATGGCGGGGCTCAATCATGCAGAAATCGATGATGTGATCGAGGCCATCAGGAAGGTACGCAATACGGGCATTTCCATCCTGGTGATCGAGCACGTCATCAAGGTCATCCAGCGTCTTTCCGACCGTCTGCTAGTGCTGCACCATGGGCAACAGATCGCCGCAGGAAAGCCGGACGAGGTCCTGGAAGACCCGCGGGTCATTGAAGCTTACCTGGGACGGCGCAGGACATGAGCGAGATCCTGTTGAGCGTGCAGGGCCTGTCTGCCGGATATGGCGAAGTTCCGGTTTTGCGGGACATCCACATGGAGATCCGTCACGGCGAAATCGTCGCACTCGTGGGCAGCAACGGCGCAGGAAAGACCACACTGCTGCGCGCCCTCTCACGCGTGGTCAGCAGCACCGGCACGCTGACTTTCGATGGTCATGACCTTGCGGGGCTGACCCCGGAACGGGCTTTCAGGCACGGCATCGTGCAAGTGCCCGAAGGGCGCCAGCTGTTTGACAGGATGACGGTGCAAGAAAACCTTATGATGGGCGCCTTTGCACGCCATGACAAACGGGCCGTCCAGATCAGCCTGGAATCCGTCTATGCACTGTTTCCAAAGCTCTACGAACGACGGGGCCAGCGTGCCGGCAGTTTATCCGGGGGTGAGCAACAGATGTGCGCCATCGGCCGCGCCTTGATGGCCGCACCAAAACTGCTGATGGTGGACGAAATGAGCCTGGGTTTGGCGCCAGTCATCGTGGACCAACTGCTTGGAGTTCTGGCGACGATTCGTGATCAGGGCGTCACCGTCTTGCTGGTGGAGCAGGACGTGTTTGCCGCACTGGAGGTGGCTGACCGGGGCTACGTCATCGAAACCGGCGCAGTGACACAATCCGGAACGGCCAGGGCTTTGGCGGAGGACCCTGAAGTCAAGCGCGCCTACCTTGGCATTTGAAACCGGTTATTCATTAACCTTTCCGCGCCCCGCCTTCACCCGGGCGCGCCGGGCCTTGCCTTCCATTCTCCTCTCCACGGCGCCTCTTGTGGGGCGCGTGGGCCGGCGCAGCTTTGGCACCGTAGCAACGCTTTGAACCAGATCCTGCAGCCGGCTGAGCGCTTCGATGCGATTCTTCTCAAGGCTACGAAACTTCTGCGCCTTGATGATCACCACCCCCTCCTTGCTGATGCGCTGATCGCCCAGTTTCAGGAGGCGCTCGCGAATGGCTTCGGGCAAGGATGACGAGGCAATGGCAAAGCGCAAGTGGACGGCATTGGAAACCTTGTTGACGTTCTGCCCACCGCTACCCTGCGCCCGTATGGCGCTGATCTCCACTTCGTCAGGAGCAATGACAAGCCCTGTCTGTACGCGCCGCACGGACTAACTAACAGAATCTGATCGTTTGGGCTCGTGGGTCTTGACGTCGCCGCGCAACTTGCGCGCATACTCTTCCAGCTGGCGCTTCGCTGCATCAAAGGCGTCTCTTAATGCCACATAGACGTCTTCGCTATGGGCGCGGTCCACCACAATCTCGTTGCCGGGTACCTTGAGGGTGATACGCACCGTAAATTGCTTTCCCTGGTGGCGATGCTTGTCCTGGAGCTCAACCACGACGCGGCAGGACGAAATATGGTGGAAAAATTCGTTGAGTTTCTCAGCTTTGGCGCGAATGCGCGTTTCCAGGGCTTCAGATTGATCGATGTTTTGAATGGTGACTTGCAGGGGTAATTGCATGATGCCTGTTCTCCGATGAATGTTGCACCTACGCCTCCATCCTCACCCCAATGTTTTTCAAGGTCAAGCGCCTTGCATCACGCCGACCAGAGCGGCGGTTCATCCATCAGGGCAACCTGTTCGCGCAACTCCAGAATGCGGTCCTGCCAGTACCGCTGCGTGTTGAACCACGGAAAGGCCAGCTTGAAAGCGGGGTCGTCCCAACGTTGCGCCAGCCATGCGGCATAATGAATGAGTCGCAGGGTGCGTAGCGCTTCGATCAGATGCAGTTCGCGTTCGTCAAAATCGTAAAAGTCTTCATAGCCCGTCAACACGTCGCCCATCTGTCGGACCATGTCGGCACGCTCGCCCGAAAGCAGCATCCACAGGTCCTGAACCGCTGGCCCCATGCGGCTATCGTCAAAATCGACGAAATGCGGGCCCGCTTCCGTCCACAGCACGTTACCCGGATGGCAGTCGCCATGCAGGCGCAGGCTTCCCGGTTTGCCCGCACGCGCAAAGCAATGCCGGACGCCCTCCAGTGCCTGATTGACCACACTGTCGTAGGCAGGCAGTAAATCATCCGGAATGAAGGCATGTTCCAAAAGATAATCCCGGGGCCTCTCACCAAACGTCTCGATGTTGAGTTCTGGGCGATGCCTGAAGGGCTGAAGCGCGCCGATGGCATGGATGCGTCCCAGAAAGCGCCCCATCCACTCGAGCGTTTGACGATCTTCAAGCTCTGGTGCCCGGCCACCCTGTTTTAGCGAGACGGAAAAGCGAAACCCCCCAAAGGCATGCAATGTTGTCCCATCCCGCGCCAGAGCGGGAACTACGGGGATTTCGCGTTCGGCCAGCTCCTGCATGAATGCATGCTCTTCGAGTATGGCCGTATCCGACCAGCGGCCAGGGCGATAAAACTTGGCCACCAGCGCCGGCCCCGCTTCCATGCCCACCTGATAGACGCGGTTTTCATAACTATTGAGTGCCAATAACCGGCCGTCTCCTTGAAAGCCCACACTCTCAAGCGCATTCAGAACGCAATCCGGAGTCAATGCGGCGTAGTCAGGAGTCAGGGGGGTTGAAGGCATGGAGCGGATTATACACAGGCCATAAAAAAGCCCCGCTTGATGCGGGGCTTATACAGGTTATACAACAGCGTTTGTTCGAGTGGATCGTATTATCTGCGCCACATGGCGTTATCCATGATGGTGATCAATACCGCCAACCCCCAAATCGAGATCAATTCCACCCATGCCATCGTTCCCATAGAAATTCTCCTTGATGAAGAGTGATTATGGCTACGCCGATCACGATATTTCAGTTCATCTTGGCTTGATTTCTGTTGTTCAACACAGCCTCCTCGGCGAAGCCGTCCCCCCCGGCCACGATTCAGGATTGCCGTCCGTGACTTCGAGGTGGTAGAAATATAATCCTTTTTCAGGCCAACGCCAAACGCCCTGATCAGGCCAGGATATTGATGTTGGAACCTAGGGATTGGCCTGGCTGGGTCTGGTGGGGCTGTTGACTCTGCTGGGCTTGTTGATCCTGCTGAGCCTGTTGGGTCTGTTGAGCCTGATGGGCCTGCTGATCCTGTTGGGTCTGGCGGGCCTGCTGACGGGCCTGTTGCAGGGCCTGTTGCGCTTGCTGGTCTTGCTGCATTTGCAGCGCACTGCTCACGGTACTGATGGAACTCGTCGACATGACGCCCCCTCTATGGACACGATCCTCACGCTGTCATCCTACTGCGATCCAGACCTGGCGTAAAGCAGTAGCCAGAAACATGAAACATATCTGGTCAGGATGCCGGTTTTGAGCGCTTGAGCAGTGCTTCAAACTGCTCGATCGGCAGGGGCTTGCCGAATAGATAGCCCTGGTAATGCCGGCATCCCGCACTGAACAAAAACTGCCGTTGGGCTTCAGTTTCCACCCCTTCTGCGATGACTTCCAGGTTAAGACTCTGCGCCATGGCAATGATGGTGCGCACGATGGCCTTGTCACTACTGTCCTCGGTGATGTCACGAACGAAAGACTGATCGATCTTGAGCTGGCTCAATGGCAAGCGCTTGAGATACTGCAACGAGGAGTATCCCGTGCCAAAGTCATCCAGGGACAGCCGCACGCCGGTATGCCTCAAGGCGTTCATTGTGATGATCGTGTCTTCGATGTTATCCAGCAGCATGCTTTCCGTCAGCTCAAACTTGAGCTGGTGGGGATTGACCCCATGATTTTTGACACAGGCCTGCACCTGCCGGGAAAACCCTTCCTGATGAAATTGTCTGGCGCTGATGTTGACGGACAGCACAAAATCCCGGGTGCTCTCCTGAGCCTGCCATAATCGTAACTGGCGACAGGCGGCTTCCAGCACCCACTCTCCGATGGCCAGTATCAAGCCGGACTCTTCCGCCAGGGGGATGAACTGTTCTGGTGCGATGATGCCCATCACGGGGTGAAGCCAGCGTATCAAGGCTTCAGCACCCGTGGGATGACCCAAGGCATCCGTCTGGATCTGGTAAAACAAACGGAATTGCCGGTTTCCGATCGCCTGGTGCAATTCGTCTTCAAGCGCAGCCCTGGCGCTCACGTTTTGCTGCATCTGCGGATCAAAGAATCGCAGGGTGTTGCGCCCTGCCTTCTTGGCCTGGTACATGGCAATATCAGCCTGTTTCAGCAACTCCTCTATTCCCTGCTCATGGCCCCTGAACAAGGTCGCGCCAAGACTGCAGCTGCCACGGTAATCCTGGGTGGGCAATGGGTATGGCTGGGAAAGGCAGTCCAGGATTTTTCCTCCGACAGCCTCAGTCTGCGCTGCGGCCTCCATATCCACATTACTCAAATCTTCCAGCATCACCACAAATTCATCTCCGCCGATGCGCGCCACGGAATCGCCTTCGCGTACACAAGCGATCAGGCGCTCGGCCACCTGTTGCAGCAACACATCGCCCACGCCATGGCCCAGCGTGTCATTAAGGGTTTTGAAATTATCCAGATCAATGAACAGCAGCGCGCCCTGTCGCCCATTGCGGGCACTGGAGGCCATGGCCTGCTTGAGCCTGTCCGTGAGGAGCCGACGATTTGGCAAACGCGTGAGGTGATCATAAAACGCCAGATTCCTGATTTCCTCTTCAGAGCGCTTGCGCAAGGTGATGTCCGTCAGCGTGGCCACATAATTCGTGACGACGCCCCTTTCATTCTTTACCGCGGTGATGGTGAGGTACTCCGGATAGATTTCGCCATTTTTCCGACGATTCCAGATTTCACCCCGCCAGGAGTCCTTCTCGTGAATGCTCTTCCACATGGCCTGGTAAAAGCTTGCATCCTGTCGACCTGAACTCAACAGGCGCGGATTTTTGCCAACGACTTCTTCACTGGTATATCCCGTGATTTCCATGAAAGCACGATTGACCCGCAAAATTGCGCCCGTTGCGTCCGTGATCAACATGCCTTCCTGGGATTCGAAAGCGATCGCGGCAATCTGAACCTCGGCTTCCGATTTTTTTCGCTCCGTGATGTCGCGCGAAGAGCAAAACAGGATGGGGTTACCCTCCAGCGCCAGGGGAAAAACGCTGATCTCCGCATCAAAGATGGTGCCATCCTTGCGGCGGTGCCTCGTCTCGAACTGGGAACGGCCTTTCTGCAAGCCCCGGGCCCTGACGAGACCGGGCAACTCCATGCCGCTCCACTGGGCATCCCACTGGGAGACGTTCATGCCGATCATCTCTTCACGACTGTAGCCCAGCATGGTACAGAACGACTCGCTGACTTCGATGATGTTGCCATGGTCGTCCACGATATGAATGCCGTCGCTGGCATTGTGCAGCAGGAGTGCATTTTTTTCGGCTTCGCGGTTGAGGATCTGCGACGTGCGTTTGCGTTCGGTAATGTCCATGGCATTTCCGATGAACAGCTTGACCTGGCCTTGGTCATCCCGCAATGATGACACCGACGTTTCTGCCCAGAACAGGGTGCCGTCCTTCTTGATATAGCGTTTTTCGAAACGCAAATGCTGGACCTGGCCGCTAGACAGCATGTCGTAATGCCGTCTTGATAACTCCCGGTCATCCGGATGGGTAAGGTCGGCTACGGTACATTCCAGCAATTCCGCTGCATCATAGCCAAACAAATGCAAGGCCACCTGATTGGCCTGGATGATTCGCCCATGGGTGGGCTCGATGGAAACCATGGCGGTAGGAGAATTTTCAAACAGGACGCGCTCCTGCACGGCGGCTTCATTCTGGTCTTTTAGCTTGACGGCGTGTTCCCGGGCGCGTCTTGCCGTTTCAGCCACGCCCGAAACGACAAGACCGCTCAGGCAGAAGACAGTCATGCCAAACCAGTGGGTGAACAGACCGTCTCCGGCAAGCTTTGCGCCAAACGGCCAGAACAGGGCCACTGCAATGCAGGACAGGGCCGTTGCCAGCATACCCGCATCGATCCCGCCAAAGATGGCGGCAATCATGACTGCGGGGTAAAACGTCAACCACTCCAGTTCTGCCCCAAGGGACCGCAACGGCCACTCCCTCAAGCCGACACCCAACCCCACGAGCAAAGCGACGATGCCGTAGCCCATCCAGGTGTGACGGGACAAAAACTGCAATTTCATTCCATAGCCCCCAGAGCTTGAATGCCCTTGATGTCGTGGCGCAGCAATGATCAGGATTTGTAAGTCTTGTACATTTAATAATGCATTTTATTCTCATTCACGATTGTTCGTTGGCCGAAATCTGACGCATTCCAGACCTGCGCACTTTCCTGCATCGCCTTGATTTTTAAGTCATTCGTGATGCCTACCTGGCCAAAACACTGCAACCGACTCCTGAAGAACTACATTTACAAACAAATTGTTACTTGTTGTTACATTTTTGATGCACATCAAAAAATGGCGCATCGCAGAAGAATAATATCTCCCCAAAGTATTCAAGCCATTTGATCCAAATGCAGTTTTTATGATTCGTCAATTCATTGATTGGGGACTGAAATGAAACGCCACATTGCCCGCTCCACCCTGCTTGTCGCCGCCACCACCCTGTTCGTGGCCTCGCCTTTGGTCCAGGCCGTGGATGCCGACGCAGCCAAGGCCCTTGCCAAGCAGAACAACTGTTTCAAGTGCCACGCCATCGAGAAGGAAAAGGATGGCCCCGCCTACAAGAAGGTGGCTGAAAAGTACCGGGGCAAAGCCAATGCTGAAGCCCGCCTGATCGAGCACATCACCTCGGGAGAAAAAGCCAAGTTCCCCGACGGACACGAAGAAGAACACAAGATCGTCAAGACCTCTCCTCCCAAGGATATGGACCAGATCAAAAATCTCGTGCAGTGGATTCTTTCCCTGTAATACGCGAAACCCCATCGCGCCGGAAAGTTCCTGGATCCCCATGACCAATAACCATGACAACCTATAGAGGATCATCAAAATGAAACTCGTGCAGCGATTAATGGCTTTCATCGTGATGCTGGCCGGGGCATGTTGGCTGACTGCTGCCCAGGCTGCCGATGCTCCCACCAAACCCAAGCTGGACCAGGCCCAATCCGGCATTGCCAGGAATGCGCTGATTCAGGATGCAATCTGCACACGCTGTCATGACGAAAGCGAGCAAACACCCATTTTGTCGATCTATCAGACCAAGCATGGCGTCAAGGGCGACCCGCGAGCGCCCACCTGCCAGTCCTGTCATGGTGAAAGCGAAAAACACCTCAAGGGCGACCCCAATGTCAAGGGGCGCGCGGCTCCTGACATCGTTTTCAAGAAAGGGGCCTACGGCGTTTCTGATGACAAGCAACGCTCAGGACAATGCCTGACCTGTCACAAGGGCACGGAAAGGACCAACTGGGACGGGGGCCTGCATCAAAGAAACCAGCTGGCCTGCAACGATTGCCACAAAACGCACCAGCCTGCAGACCAGGTGCTGAACAAAAAAACCCAGACCGCGGTGTGCTTTACCTGCCACAAGGAGCAGCGCGCAGACAGCCACAAGATTTCCAGCCACCCTATCGATATCGGCAAGGTGGTGTGCTCGGATTGCCACAATCCCCACGGTTCGGCCGGGCCACGGATGCTCAAGAAGAACACGGTGACTGAAACCTGCTTTACCTGCCATGCCGAAAAGCGCGGCCCCTTCCTCTGGGAGCACCAGCCTGTCACCGAAGACTGCACCAATTGCCACACCCCGCATGGTTCCAACATCTCGCCGCTGCTTAAATCACGGGCGCCGTTCCTGTGTGACGAATGTCATGACGGCCCGCATAACAGCCAGGCGCCCTATGGCACCGCTGCCTCTGGCATCCAGTCAGGTGGTGGCTTCGTCGCCAACGGGACCAATCCCAAAGCCCCGAACTCCAATGCCGTTGGCCGTGCCTGCATGAACTGCCACGTCATGGTTCACGGCTCAAACAGCCCGGCTGGCGCCTTTTTGCATAGATAGAGTCCAGGGAGATTACGACCATGAAAGCAACCAAAAGGAATCTTGCCGTCAGCTTGATAGCCCTTGCAGTACAAGGCGCCCTGGCGGCAATGACGGTGATGCCGGTGTTGGCCTTTGCAGAAGGCCAGGAAGATGTGGATGCCCTGACCAAACCCATCAATTTCGTGGAACTCGGGGCTGCCAATACGGCGCGCGGCTCCTACAAGTATGGCGAATATAGCGGCCTGGGGCTGCATCCCTCGGGCGCCGACATCCTTGGCAATTTCAGTGTCCGGGGAGGCGACTCCTACGGCATGGATAGCGGATTGATGCGTTGGGGCATTGAAGGCACCGACCTCGGCCTCACCTCGCGCGCACTGGGCGCTACGGCCAGCGAGCAGGGAAAGTGGAGCATTGGCGTCAATTACGACGAGCTGCGGCATTACATCACGGACAGTTACCAAACCCCATTTCAGGGTTCCATGGGCGGTAACGCCTTTGTCCTGCCACGGTCCTTTGGCGTGATCAATACCCAAACCAAACCTGCTGCGGTGGGCGGCGTGATTCCCCCCTACGGCACCCAGGCCTTGACGCCCAATCAGCAATCCTATTTCAACACCACCGATGTCTCTGCAGGACGCAAGAACACGGGCATTACCGCCACGCGCAACCTTGACCGCGAATGGAGTTTCCGCTTCGATTTCAACCATCTTGCCCAGGATGGCGCCAAGCTGATCTCTGCTGGCAGCGACGTCAACATCAAAATGGCGGGCTACAACGTCCGTGGCGAAAACATCCTGATGTTGATGAATCCCACGAACTACACCACGGACACCGTCAACATGGCGCTGAACTGGGTGGGTGAGAAGGGCCACTTCACAGGAAGCTACAACGGCTCGATTTTCCAGAACGCCAACAACGGCATCGCATTCTCGAACCCTTACGTCGGCAATGCCACTGCTCCAGCAATCGCGCCAGCCACGGGCAGCATGCCCGGGGTGGCGTTTCCCGTGGACATGCTCAGCACCCCACCGGACAACCAGTTTCACCAGTTGAACCTGACAGGCGGATACAACTTTTCGTCCACCACCAAACTGGTGGGGGGGTTTTCCTATGGCCGAAACACGCAAAACGACAGTTACGTCAATACCGACCAGATGCAGGCAGGCGGATTGCCCCAGTCGTCGCTCAATGGGCTGGTCATCATCACGCATGGCGATCTCAAACTTACCAATCAGACCACCAGGGATCTGACGCTGAATGTGGGGCTCAAGTTCAACGAGCGCGACAACCAGACCGCGGCCAACATCTACAAGTTCAATGATCTTGGGGGCGGCGCTGAAACAGCCGTGAGCACCCCCATGAGCAACAGCAAGTTGCAGTTCGACGTGGCGGGTGATTACCGGATTGACCGGCGGCAAAACCTCAACCTGGGCTACGAATTTGAACGCGTGCGCCGCTGGTGCGACAGCGCGCTATCCAACAACGCGCAAGGTCCCGGTCCGGGAGGTCCATCTGCCGCAGCTTCAGCCTACTACACCTCGGCCTCCTGCGCGCAGGTGCCCGAAACCCAGGAAAACAAGCTGCTTGGCAATTACAAGTTCAAGGCCACGGACAACCTCAGCATGAATCTGGGTTACGCCTATGCCAACCGCACGGCCACCGTCAACAGCTCGTTCTACAACCCGATGCAGGCAAAGAACGAGGGGTATGAGCTGCCCGGCTATATCGCCTACTTTGATGCTGCCCGTACCGAACAGATGGTCAAGGCAGGGCTTAACTGGCAAGCCACCGAAAAGTTGAACGTCAGTTTCAGCGGTCGCTACACCTACGACAACTATGATGACTCTACCCTGGGTGTACAAAATGGCACCACCTGGAGCGCCAATTTGGATGGCACTTACAGCATGGCGGAAAAAAGCTCGGTGTCGGCTTACCTGAGCGTCCAGAAGCGACAACGGGATCTGCTCAACGCTGCGTGGAACCATTCAACTTCAACCTATTTTGCCCCGCTAACCCAAACCTGGTCCAACAACCTGAACAACGACGACTATACCGCGGGCTTGAACATCAAGCAGGGTGGCTTGATGGGCGGCAAACTCAACCTTGCTGGCGACCTCACCTACTCCCTCGGTCAATCCACTTATTCCACCGCGTTGAACTACACCAGCGCCTCGTGCACCACACCCAGCAACAGCGGCTATGCCTGCGGCACACTTCCAGACATCTCCAGCAGGCTGCTGCAGCTCAAGCTGACAGGCGATTACGCACTCGACAAGGTCAGCAAGATCGTGATGGGGTTCATCTACCAGCGCCTGGACTCCAACGACTATTACTACAACGCCTACCAGATGGGGTATACGCCGCTGTCCATGATGCCGACCAACCAGCAACCCCCCAGCTACAGTGCCAGCACGGTGTTTGCTGTCTATAACTACAGCTTCAGATAGCCCGACCGCACGCTTCCTGAATGGAGAATGCCGCATGCAAGACGAAAAACCCAATGCCCTCAAACGCTGCTGGAGTACCCTACGAAAACCCAGTGCAAAGTATTCCGTATTGACGTTGCTGATCGCAGGCGTCTTTGGGGGCATCATTTTCTGGGGGGGCTTCAATACGGGAATGGAAGCCACCAATACCCTGTCGTTCTGCATCAGTTGTCATGAAATGCGCGACAACGTCTATCAGGAATACAAGGAAACGATTCACTACAGCAATCGTACCGGCGTGCGGGCCATTTGTTCGGACTGCCACGTACCCAAGGACTGGACGCATAAGTTGATTCGAAAAGCCAAGGCTTCTTTTGAAATCTGGGGCAAGCTCACGGGTGTCATCGACACCCGTGAGAAGTTCGAGGCCAATCGCATGCGACTGGCCACGGACGAGTGGGAACGGATGAAGGCATCAGGGTCCAGGGAATGCCGCAACTGTCACAACTTCGATGCCATGAGCAGCGAGCTGCAAAAACAGACCCCTTACAAGAAGCATATGAAAGCCAAGGAAGAAGGCAAGACCTGCATCGACTGCCATAAGGGGATTGCACACCACCTCCCCAAGGAATACGAAGAGCCAGAAGATTAAGTTCAGTGTCTTGAAATGAATGGCGCCACCAGAAGCGTGGCGCCATTTTTATGATGGTGCGCTAGTAAGCGCTGCCCGCCTGTTCTCCCGGCTTTTCTGCTTCGGGATACCGGTAATAGAGTGTATTGAGATAGCGGGCCACCAGGGCGACATCCTCGTCGCTCCACCCCAGATTGGTGAATTTCTGCCAGTGCCGCACTTCTGCCTGAAGGGTGGTCCAGTCTCTGGCAAGCTTTTTGTCGCGCCAATGGACCTGGGCGTTGTGGCACGCAATGCAATGAGTGGAATACAACATCTCGCCACGCGAGGCACTCTGAATGGGTGCGGCATGCGCCTCGGCCAGGGCAGCAAACAAGATCCCCAATGCAACGCGTTTTGATCCAGGCAGCATGATCTTCCCCTTGAACGCAACCACCTGATCAGTCTACACCTCGTTAAATGTTTGTGGGAATGTGGTCAATGCTGAAGCGGTTTTTCTCCTTCCAGTATTGACGCAACCCGTCATCGCCTCGCTGGGCGGCCCAATCATTGAGCTGTTGACGGTCCTCTTCGTGGGAGTAACGCGGTACCCCCAATCCGCACGAGGTTTGCACCAGATCAATGGACATGTCGAAAATCTGGCGCGCACCTGGCAAAGGCTTGAACAGGGGAAACCAGTCCTGCCACTCGACATCGCCCTTGTGGATGACCCGGGCAGCACCGTATAGCCTGAGAATCATGGGGGGATCATCGAACGCACAAAACATGACCGTCATGCGCGGCTGTTGTTGCACATGGGCTGCGGTTTCGTTGCCACTCCCCGTCATGTTGAGCCAGAGCACGCGGTTATCGCCAAGAACCCGGAGCGAATCCATTCCTTTGGGTGAAATATTCACACGGCTGTCTGCGGTGGCAGTCCCCACAAAAAATATTTTCTGCCGTGCAATAAACGCCTTGTGCCCTGCCATAAGCGCTTCAAAACGCCTACTCATGGGCGCCCACCCTCCAGACGGTTGACACCGCTCACCAGCGCCTTGATGGAAGCCGTGACGATATTGGTGTCCAGACCCACGCCAAAACATTCAATGGTGCTGCCCGGGCGCGTTACTTCCATGAAGGCGCAAGCCTGGGCATCCCCCCCCTTTCCGCTTTGTCCCATGGAGCGCTCTTCATAGCTGCGTACCTGCAACTCCATATCCAGTGCCCGCAACGCGTGCACGGCGGCATCAATCGGACCATTGCCTTCGCCGGCGAGCAGATGCTTCACGCCCCCCGATTCCACGTGCAGGCGAATGCCCTGACCGCGGTCATTTTCGAAGAGGTGATGTTCCACATAGCGCAACGGCGTTTGCGCCACGAGATATTTCTGTGAAAACAGTTGCCATATCTCAGCCGCAGTCATTTCTCCCCCATGGGTATCCGTATGGCGTTGTACCTCACCGGAAAACTCCACCTGCAGCCGGCGCGGCAATACCACGCCATATTCCATCTCCAGCAGGTAAGCAATGCCGCCTTTTCCGGACTGGCTGTTGACCCGAATCACCGAATCGTAACTGCGCCCCACATCCGCCGGATCGATGGGCAAATAAGGCACATTCCAGGGAGCATCGGGTTTCTGCACTGCAAATCCCTTTTTGATGGCATCCTGGTGCGAGCCCGAAAATGCCGTAAACACCAGATCGCCCACATAAGGGTGCCGCGGATGGATGGGCAACTGGTTACAGTGCTCCACCGTACGCGCAACCGCATTGATGTCCGAAAAATCAAGCCCGGGCGCCACGCCTTGCGTGTACAGATTCAAGGCAAGGGTGACAATGTCCACATTACCCGTCCGCTCTCCGTTGCCAAACAGACAACCCTCGACGCGATCCGCCCCGGCCATCAGCGCAAGTTCGGCAGCGGCCACGGCCGTGCCGCGATCATTGTGCGGATGCACGCTGAGGATGACGCTGTCGCGCCGCGCCAGGTGGCGGTGCATCCACTCGATCTGGTCTGCATAGACGTTGGGCGTGGCCGATTCCACTGTCGCCGGCAAATTCAGAATGACCTTGTCGACCGGTGTGGCCCCCCAGGCAGCCGTGACGGCATCGCAGATCTCCAGGGCAAAATCCAGCTCGGTGGAAGAAAAGGTCTCGGGGCTGTATTCCAGAACCCATTCGGTTTCAGGATGCTCCTGGGCCAGCTGCCTGATGAGGCGTACGGACGAGACCGCCATGTCAATGATTTCTGTGCGACTCATGCCAAACACGATGTCGCGAAAGGGTTTTGACGTGGCGTTGTACACATGGACGATGGCCCGGCGGGCCCCCTTGAGCGAGGCCATGGTGCGCCGGATGAGATGCTCGCGCGCCTGGGTGAGCACCTCGATGGTGACATCCGGCGGCACGTGATTGCCTTCGATGAGCTGGCGCACGAAATCAAAGTCGGTTTGCGATGCCGAAGGAAAGGCGACTTCAATTTCCTTGAAACCAATATCGCACAGCGTGCGGAACATGCGCATTTTGCGTTCGGCATTCATGGGCTCGAAAAGAGCCTGGTTGCCATCGCGCAAATCGGTGCTCATCCAGATGGGGGGAGCCGTGAGGGTCTGGTTGGGCCATTGTCGGTCTGCCAGGGCAACCGCCTGAAATGGGGAATACTTGCTGGAAGGTGTTTTCAACATGGTGGTGCTCCTGGATTCCCGGGATGACTGCAATACCTCAATCATACGCAACCCAGGCCAGCAGCCGCTTGCGAATATATACACATCTCCCGTAGATTTTGGCATATTATTGCTAATATCATTAAGTTACTCATTTTTTATGCCAATTAATAAATACATAGGGCAATATCATGAAAACAGACCGTTTTGACGGGCAAATCCTGCAACTGCTTCAAGAAGAGGGGCGCATCAGCAACCAGGAACTTGCGGACCGCATCGGGCTGTCCCCTTCACCTTGTCTGCGTCGCGTGCGCGCCCTTGAAGAATCCGGCCTGATTACGGGATACCGCGCGATGGTGGACGGTGAGGCGCTGGGACTGTCCCTCACCGCCCTGATCCATATTTCCATGGACCAACACACCCCTGAGCGCTTCAGTCACTTTGAAGCGGCCATCAGTGCCATCCCGGAAGTGATGGAATGCCTGCTGATCACCGGGCAGGATGCAGACTACCAGCTCAAGGTGGTGGCAAGTGACATGGCGGCCTACCAGGATTTGCTGCTCAACCGGATTACGCGCATCCAGGGGGTCACCGGGGTGCTCTCCAGCTTCGTACTGCGCCGTGTGGTGGACAAGACCGCAATCCCCATCCTCTGAAGTGGTAGAGTAGGCACCTTCCCCCATCAACGCCAAACGGGAGCCGCCACCCATGTTGCATTGGGTTGATTACGCCAAAATTTTCATGTCGCTCATCGTGGTCGTCAATCCGATCAGTGCGGTGCCAATCTTCGTCACGCTGACTGCCCGAAACACCGAGAAGGAACGGAAAAACATTGCTCGCATCGCCAGCATTTCAGTGGCCGTGGTCCTCGTCCTGTCGGCCATCATGGGCGAACCGGTACTCACGTTGTTTGGCGTGACCGTAGCGTCATTCAAGGTGGGAGGCGCCATCCTCATCCTGCTGATGTCCATCTCGATGATGCATGCCCTGCCCAGCCGGGAAAGCCAGACGCCTGAAGAAACCCAGGAAGCCGCGCAAAAGGAAAACATTGCCGTGGTCCCGCTGGCCATCCCGCTCCTTGCCGGTCCTGCCGCCATCTCCACCACCATCATCTACGCCACGGACCGCTCTTCGCCGGGACATTTGAGCGCCGTCATCGCATGCTGCCTGCTGGTGTCGCTCATCACCTGGCTGGCGTTGCTGCTGGCCGTACCGGCCAGAAAATGGCTGGGTGAAACCGGCGTCAACATCGTGACCCGGCTCATGGGGCTGTTGCTGGCGGCGGTGGCTGTGGAAATTTTCACCAGCGGCCTGCTGGTGCTGTTGCCCGGGCTTCGCGGCAGTTAAAATCAACACGCCCGCTTTTGAAATTGGAGACGCTTGCATGAACGAGTCCACCCGCCGCCAGTTCCTCAAAGTCAGCGCGGCCACGGCCGTGGCCGCCCCTGCCGTCCTGGGACTGGCGCAAGCCGCCGGGGATACGCCACCTGCCCCTGCAGCCCCGGCTACCAATCCTGCAGCAGCGCACGAGGTCACGCACACGCTGGCCCGCTACATCGTCAATGCGCGCTATGAGGAATTGCCCGAGAACGTGCGCAAGGAAGGCACCCGCACGCTGCTCAACTGGGTGGGTGTTGCCGTCGGTGGCTCAAGGCATGAGACCATCGCATGCGCCGTGTCGGCACTGGCGCCTTTTTCCGGGCCGCCGCAGGCCACGTTGCTGGGGCGGCGCGAACGCTTCGACATCATGAATGCCGCGTTCATCAACGGCGTGAGCAGCCATATCTTCGACTACGACGACACCCATCTCAAAACCATCATCCACCCCGCGGGTCCCGTGGTCTCAGCCATCCTGGCGCTTGCAGAATACCACCCCGTCTCGGGTCAGGATTTTCTCAATGCGCTGGTGCTAGGGATTGAAACCTCCTGCCGCATCGGCAACGCGGTTTACCCCAACCACTACGATGTGGGCTGGCACATCACGGGGACTGCCGGCGTGTTTGGTGCCGCAGCTGCTACCGGAAAGATTCTGGGGCTGAACGAACAACAGATGGTGTGGGCCCTGGGCCTTGCCGCCTCGCAACCGGTGGGATTGCGCGAATCCTTTGGCTCCATGAACAAAAGCTTCAATCCGGGGCGTGCCGCCAGTAACGGCATCTTCGCAACGCTGCTGGCCTCGAAAAATTTCACGAGCTCCGACGGCATGATCGAGGCCAAGCGGGGCTGGGCCAACACCATCAGCACGAAACAGGATTACAGGGAAATCACCGAAGGCCTGGGCCAGCGTTACGAAATGGCCCTGAATACCTATAAGCCCTTTGCCTGCGGCATCGTCATCCATCCGGCCATCGATGCTGCCATCCGGCTACGCAACCAGTACCACCTCACGGCTGGGGACATCGCTTCGGTGCAGTTGCGCGTCAACCCGCTGGTCATTGAACTGACCGGCAAGAAAACGCCGCAAGAGGGCCTGCAAGGTAAATTCAGCGTGTATCACGCTGTCGCAGTGGCCCTCATCGATGGGGCTGCGGGAGAAAAGCAGTTCAGCGATCGGGCCGTCAGGGATCCGAAAGTCATGGCCCTGCGTGACCGGGTGAGCGCGGCCGTGGACCCGACCATTCTGCCCGAACAGGTGTACATGACCATCACACTCAAGGACGGACGCAAGCTGCATCAGTTCATTGCGCATGCCATTGGCAGTCTTGAGGTGCCCATGACCGATCAGCAGCTTGAAACGAAATTTACGGATCTCGCCGAAGGCATTCTGTCCGCGGCGCAGACCCGGCAACTGCTGACGGACTGCTGGCAAGTGGCGCAGTTAAGTGACGCCAGCCTCATTGCCCAGGCTGCTGTGCCGCAATAGGTCGTGATGCTTGAGCGGTAGCGAACGCACCCGGGTGCCGGTAGCCTGATAGATGGCGTTGCACACCGCCGGCGCCAAAGCCAGAATGGCCGGCTCGCCATGGCCACCCCAGAAACCTCCTGTGGGCACCAGCAGGGTTTCAACCTGCGGCATTTCAGAAATCTGCGGCAGCCGGAAATCATGGAAGTTCGATTCGACGATGCTGCCGTCCTTTAGGTTGTTTTCCTGGTAGAGGATACTGCCCAGACCAAAGATCACGTTGCTTTCCGCCTGGGCGCGACAGGTGTCCGGATTGACGACATAACCCGAATCGATGGCCACGACGACGCGATGCACCCGGGGTTCACCCTTGGCATTGACCGACACTTCTGCCACCGTGGCCGTAAAGCTGTCGAAACCATCGGCCACTGCAACGCCGCGGTACATCCCCGAGGGTAGCGGCGTACCCCAGCCGGCCGCTCTGGCCACTGCTTCCAGCACGAGGCGATTCTTGTCGTCCTCCTTCAGCATGGACTGACGGTAAGCCACGGGGTCCTGGCCTGCCATGGCAGCCAGTTCATCAATGAAGCATTCGCGGTAGAAGGCATTCTGCTGACCGGGTGCACGCCAGAAACCCACCGGCACATGGCCGTTGCGCATGGCGTAATCCACCTGCTGGTTGGGCACCGCATAGGGCATGTCATAGAACGAACGCACCGCTGTGGGATCGACGCCGTTCTTCGGGAGCGCTGCGGGACGCAATATTTTCAGGATGGAAGGACAGGCCACTTTGGTATGCAGCGCCACGAGATGGCCCTGTGCGTCGAGACCCGCTTTCATGCGAACGATGCTGGCGGGACGATAAAATCCGTGGCGCATGTCTTCTGAGCGGGACCACATCAACTTGACCGGTACCCCGGGCAAGGCCTTGGCGATCAGGACCCCCTGGGTGACAAAATCCTGGGGGCCCCCACGCCGGCCAAACCCGCCGCCCAGCATCATCTTGTGAACCTCGATCTTCTCGAGCGGCAAACCCGAGGCTGCCGCAGCAGCAATCATGGATGCCTCGCCATCCTGCGTAGAAGTCCATATGTCCAGAAATCCTTCCGGCTTGAACCAGGCCGTGCAGGTCTGGGGCTCGAGGGTGGCGTGGTTGATGTAGGGCGCGTGGTATTCCGCCTCCACCACTTTTGCCGCCCCCTTCAGGGCCGTGGCCGTATCGCCCATCATGCGTGCCTGGGGCAGGTCGCTGGCCGCCAGACCTTCCTGCAACATCGCCGTGACGGTGTCGTTGCTGGCATGGGCGTAGCTGCCCGCATCCCATTGGATGACGAGTTTCTTCAAGGCTTCGTCAGCGCGCCACCAGCTATCGGCCACCACGGCGACGAAGTTGTCTTCACGCACGATTCTTTTGACGCCGCGCATCTTCCCGGCAGCGCTTGCATCCACGCTGACCAGCTTGCCGCCAAAAACGGGGCATTGTGCAATGGAAGCATGCAGCATTCCTGGCAAGGATACATCCACGCCAAAAACGGGCTTGCCCATGACCTTGTCAGGAATGTCGAGACGATGCAACGGTTTGCCGGCAATCTTCCAGTCCTTGGGGTCGCGCAGGGTGACTTCCTTGGGCGGCGCAATCCTGGCTGCTGCAGTGGCAACCTGCCCATAACGCAGTTTGCGACCGCTGGCAGCATGGGTGATGACACCGCGATCCACCGTACACTCTGCCACGGGCACGCCCCATTGCTCGGCCGCGGCCGTCACCAGCATTTGGCGCGCACTGGCCCCTGCCTTGCGCACGTAATCCTGGGAGGTGCGCACCCCCCTGCTGCCGCCCGTGGACATGGCACCCCAGACATGGTTTCTGCGAAAGTTCTCGTTGGGCGATGCAAACTCGGCACTCACCCTGGACCAGTCGCAATCAAGCTCTTCGGCAACCAGTTGCGCCAGGGCCGTGAACGTTCCCTGCCCCATTTCGGAACGGGCAATGCGAATCACCACGCGCTCATCGGGGTGAATCACGATCCAGGCGTTGACTTCGGTGCCCGGGCCGCCAGCGGCGGCCCGGGACAACATCGGAAAAGAAAATTCCAGCGCGAGGCCGCCACCGAGCAGCGTGGAAACCTTGAGAAATTCACGACGGGACACGGTCAGGGTCATGGTCATTCTCCTCAGGATTTTGCGAGTGCGTGGATGGCCTTTCTGACGCGCGCATAGGTTCCGCAGCGACACAGGTTGGTGACGATCTCGTCGATCTGGGCATCCGTGGGTTGCGGGTGTTTTTCCAACAGGGCCACGGTGGCCATGATCATGCCGGTCTGGCAATATCCGCACTGCGGCACCTCATGCTCGATCCAGGCTTTCTGGACGGCATGCAGCCCGTGTTTGGAGAGCCCCTCGATGGTGGTGACCTTTTTGCCCTGTGCCGTTGAAACCGGCACGCTACAGGAGCGTACTGCCTCGCCATCCAGGTGCACGGTACAGGCGCCGCAGGCAGAGATGCCACAGCCATATTTCGTGCCAGGAAGCCCCAGATGGTCCCGTAGAACCCACAGCAGCGGCATTTCGGGTTCCACATCGACCCGCATGATACGGCCATTGACGTTCAACTCCAGCATGGGTGCCTCCCTTATCGTCAAAACAGGAATATGACTTTGCTCATGATAGTGAGCCCACAGGCAATTGGAAAGGGGGGCCTCAGGCCAGGATCAGAATCGTCATGCCAGGGTTGCCCTGACTGCTTCCCCTGAGGTCTTTGATGCGTTGTTGGTGATGTCGGGACAGGCCGTGCAGCGCCTCGCTTCCTGCCTTCAGGGATTCACCCGGCAGATATTCCCTGACCCGGTTTGCCCAGCGGTGATACAGCAGGCCCTCCCGAAACGCCGCGCGGATCAGCCCGCCTTTGCCGGAAGAACCATAGCCGTGAATCACCTTGACCATCCTGACGCCGGCCTCCTGCGCCACGCGCAACAGTCGGTCCAGCCGCTCCAGTGCATCCGCCACCGTGGGCATGTCCGCCTCGAGGTCAATGACGAAAATCTGGTCTGAAAGCTCAGGGTTGGGCAGCGGGGCACCCAGGCAGTCGCAAAAGGGGCAACGGTCTTCCAGGGCATCACGCAGATTGCCGCACTCGGGGCATAGCCCCATCAGTTTGCGGACTTCCATGCCTCCAGGAATTCCTTCCAGTGCTGCCCTTCAAGCCCGGCAATGGTGTTGCGGATGAAGACGAGCTCCTCCTGGTACTGTGCCGGCGTAAACTGCCCGCGCACCAGTTGAAAACGCGTGTAAAGCAGATAGGTGTTGAGGACGTCAGTTTCACAGTAGGCGCGAATGCCGGCGATGTCCCCGTTCTGATAGGACTGCCAGACGGCGCTGCCATCCATGCCCAGCTTTCCGGGAAAGCCAATCAGCTTGGCCAGGGCATCAAGCGGCGCGTTGGCCCGATTGTTGTAGAGCGCCAGCACATCCATCAAATCCAGATGGCGGGGATGGTAGCGCGACAGGTAATTGTTCCACTTGAAATCCTTGTCATCCTCGCCGGTGTCCCAGTAGCGCGCCGCCGTGATGCCGTGGATGAGCGAACGGTAATGCAGCACCTGGGCATCGAAGCCCTTGCCATTCCATGACACCAGTTGCGGCGTGTACTTGTCCACTCCGTCGTAAAAGCGCTGAATGATGCTGGCTTCAGAATCTTCGGCCGTACCCAGCGACCAGACCTTGAAGCCGTCACGGTTGCGCAGGGCACAGGAAATGGACACCACCCGCTGCAGGTAATGCGGCAAGAAATCAGAACCGGTTTTTTCGCGTCGCTCGGCAAAGGCTTTTGTCGCCACTTCTGCGTGCGGCGTTTCAGGGTCGAGGTCGTAGAGCCTGATGAGACCTTCGCAGTCCGGAATGGTCTCGATGTCAAAGACCAAAACCGGCATCATGCCGGATAGACGCCCGTGGAAAGATAGCGGTCGCCGCGATCACAGGCCACATGCACGATGACGGCGTTTTGAACGGTCTGGGAGACCTGAAGCGCTGCCCAGCAACCGCCACCCGAGGAAACGCCGGCAAAGATGCCCTCTTCCCTGGCAAGGCGTCGCATGGTTTCTTCTGCCGCCGGCTGGCTGACCTCGATGATCTGGTCGACCAGGCGGCGATCGAAGATCTTGGGCATATAGGCTTCAGGCCACTTGCGAATGCCCGGCACGTTTGCCCCTTCAGCGGGATAGACGCCCACGATCTGGACGGCCGGGTTTTGTTCCTTGAGGTAGCGCGCCACCCCCATGATGGTGCCCGTGGTCCCCATGGTGGCCACGAAATGCGTGATCTGGCCTGCCGTGTCGCGCCAGATTTCAGGCCCGGTGGTTTCGTAATGGGCCAGGGGATTATCCGGATTGTTGAACTGGTCCATGATGATGCCCTCGCCTGCATCACGCATGTTCTCGGCGAGATCCCGGGCCGCCTCCATACCCCCCGCCTGCGGCGTCAAGAGGATTTCGGCTCCCAGGGCGCGCATGGTCTGGCGCCGTTCAACGCTCAAATGCTCCGGCATGATCAAGACCAGACGATAGCCGCGCAGCGAGGCGGCCAGCGCCAGGCCGATGCCCGTATTGCCGCTGGTGGCCTCGATCAGGGTGTCGCCCGGTTTGATGTCGCCGCGCGCCTCGGCGCGCTTGACCATGGAGAGCGCGGGACGATCCTTGACCGACCCGGCCGGATTGTTGCCTTCCAGCTTGGCGTAGATCTTGTTGGTGGTGTTGCCGGGCAAATGCCGCAACGGAACAAGTGGCGTATCGCCAATGCATGCTTCGATGGTTTTTATCATGCCCAAAACTTTAGCACAGATCGTCCGTTTTCATCATGATCAGTGTCGTCCACGCGGGCCCACGCCACTCTGGGCTGCAGCGGCCTGGCCTGCAGGGAGGCCAGCCACGGGCTTGCCCGAGAGCGTGATGGAAGGCCCAATGCGGGCGATGGTCTTGGCCCCGAAGCCTTTGACCCGACGCAGGTCCGTCACCGAGCGGAACGGACCATTTTTGGCACGGTATGACAGGATGGCCCGGGCCTTGACGGGGCCGATGCCCTTGACGGTGCGCAACTGCGCCTCATCGGCGCTGTTGATGTCCACCACCGCCCAGGCATGCCCCCACAAGGCCAGGCTGGCAAGGAAGGCCCAGAGCAGGCGGCGCATGAAGCAGCCCATTTCACGGCAGGTCGTTTTCAGGTTCATGGCAGTCTCCACATAAAGAAAAGGGGGCCACGAAGGCCCCCTGGAGCATGCCGCGCGAATTCGCTCAACGAATGGTGGTTCCCGTCATCTGGGCCACATAGCGTGCCACGCCTTCGGTGACATCCAGGAAGGGGTAGTCATAGCCCGCTTCCAGAAGACTCTTCATGTCCGCTTCAGTGTAGCTTTGGTACTTTCCCTTCAAGGCGTCGGGAAAGGGAATATATTCGATCAATTCCCGGGCGCGCATGTCCTGCAGGGTCAGTTCATCCTCACCCTTCGTGGCACGGATGGCATTGATGGTGGCCACGGCCACGTCGTTGAAGGTGCGGCTGCGCCCTGTTCCGAGGTTGAAGATGCCCGAGATTTCGGGATGATCAAGAAACCACAGGTTGACCCTGACGATGTCTTCCACGGAAATGAAATCACGCCGTTGCTCGCCGTGGGCGTACCCATCACACCCTTCAAAGAGCCGGATCTTGCCTTTCTCCAGATACTGGTTGAAAAAATGGAAGGTCACGGAGGCCATGCGTTCTTTATGCTGTTCGTGGGGTCCGTACACGTTGAAGTAGCGCAGGCCAACACAGGGTGCGGTCAACCCGGATTCCTGGGCACGCTGCCTGAAATACTGGTCGAAGGCCAGTTTGGAGTAGCCGTACACATTGAGCGGGCTTTCACAGGCAGGTTCTTCCCTGAAGGTGGTGTTGGCGCCATACACGGACGCAGACGACGCATACACCAGGGGGATTTCGTGATCCTGGCAATAGCGAAACACCTTGCAGGTGTAACGGAAATTGTTGTCCATCATGTAGCGGCCATTATGTTCCATGGTGTCGGAACAGGCCCCTTGATGCAGTATCGCCGATACTTCCTGGTCCAGGGAATCGGATTCGAGCATCGCCAGAAATTCGCGTTTGTCGAGATAATCTGCGATGGTGCAATCCGCCAGATTTTTGAATTTTCCGGCCTTCTCCAGGTTATCCACTGCCACGACGCTGGTGATGCCGCGCCGGTTGAGTTCCTTCACGATGTTGGCGCCGATGAATCCGGCGGCGCCGGTGACGATGGTGACCATGCTGGTTGTTCCTGCCGTATGCTGTTTACAAGGATTGCCGCAATTCTTCACGGCTGACCACTGCCGTGCCCAACTTGCCCACCACGATGCCTGCGGCCCGGTTGGCCAGGCGTACGGCATCCTGCATGCCGATGCCAGAGGCCACGGCCACACCCAGGGTGGCGATCACGGTATCTCCCGCACCACTGACATCATAAACCTCCTGGGCATGGGTGGGCTCGTGCGTGACGCGGCCGGGCTGGTAGAGGGTCATGCCTTCTTCGCTGCGGGTGACGAGCAGCGCGTCAAGGTTGAGCTCGGCACGCAGCTTTTCGGCCTTGGCCGCCAGTTCCGTATCGTTTTTCCAGGAGCCCGCCACCTGACGGAATTCCGACTTGTTGGGCGTTAACAGGGTGGCCCCCCGATAACGCCGGTAGTCCTCGCCCTTGGGGTCCACCAGTACGGGTTTGCCGGCGCGGCGACATTGCTCGATCATGGATTCGATGTGGCGCAACCCACCCTTGCCGTAATCGGACAGAATGACGAGGTCCACATGGTCCAGCATGGTGGCAAAGCCACTGAGCTTGGTGAGCAGCACTTCATGGCTGGGATGGGTTTCGAAATCGATGCGCAGCAGCTGTTGCTGGCGTCCAATGACACGCAGTTTGACGGTGGTATCGATGGTAGGGTCGCGGTGCAGCACGGCCTGTACGCCATCGGCTTGCAGCAGCTGTTCCAGGCGCCTTCCCGGCTCGTCGTCACCACACACCGAGAGCAGGTCGCAGTGCGCTCCCAACGCTGCCACGCCGCGCGCCACATTGGCGGCCCCCCCGGGGCGCTCCTCGGTCTTGCCCACCAGCACGACCGGTACCGGCGCTTCGGGCGAGATCCGGCTCACATCGCCAAACCAGTAACGGTCCAGCATGACATCTCCAACCACCAGAATGCGGGCGGCAGCGAATTGATCCAGCAAAGCAGCGTTCAGCGTCATTAGAGTCTTCCGATGCCAAAGTATTCCAGCCCGGCCTGCCGTACCTGGAGCGGTTCGTACAGGTTGCGGCCATCATAGATGAGCGGATGGCGCAGCGTGGCCTTGATCGCGTCAAAATCCGGACTGCGAAACTCCTTCCATTCGGTCACGATGACCAGCGCATCGGCTTCTGTCAACGCGTCTTCGGGCGAGAGTGCAAAACGCAGGAAATCCTGGGTGCCATAGAGGTGTCGGGCTTCGTCCATGGCCACCGGATCGTAAGCCGCCACGGTGGCGCCTCGCGCGTGCAACCCATCGATCAGCACCCGCGAGGGTGCCTCGCGCATGTCGTCCGTATTGGGCTTGAATGCAAGCCCCCACACGGCAAAATGCCGGCCGCTCAGGTTTTCACCGAAACGATGCACGATCTTTTCCAGCAACACCGACTTCTGGCGCTGATTGACAGCCTCCACCGACTTGAGGATCTTGAGATCGAGGCCGCTGCCCGCCGCAGTACGCATCAGGGCCTGTACATCCTTGGGAAAACAGGAGCCGCCATAGCCGCAGCCGGGATAAAGAAACTGGTAGCCGATGCGCGGATCAGAACCGATGCCCTGACGCACGCGCTCGATGTCGGCACCCAGGCGTTCAGCCAGCAGGGCGAGCTCATTCATGAAGGAGATGCGCGTGGCCAGCATGGCATTGGCAGCGTATTTGGTGAGCTCGGCGGATTTGATGTCCATCAGGATGAGGCGCTCGTGGTTGCGCTGGAATGGCGCATAAAGCGCGCGCATGACCTCGATGGCGTGAGGGTCTTCAGCGCCCACCACGATGCGGTCAGGCTTCATGAAATCCTCGACTGCAGCCCCTTCCTTGAGGAATTCAGGGTTGGACACCACACTGAAGGGCACATTCACGCCGCGTGTGGCCAGTTCGTTCTGGATGGCTGCACGCACCTTGTCTGCCGTCCCCACGGGAACCGTGGACTTGTCCACGATGACCTTGCGGCTATCCATGTAACGGCCGATGTTGCGCGCCGCCGCAACCACGTGCTGCAAGTCGGCCGAACCGTCTTCGTCGGGAGGCGTACCCACGGCGATGAATTGCACCTGGCCATAGGCGACGCTTTCGGCAACGTCGGTGGTAAAGGACAGGCGTCCTGCCGCCACGTTGCGGTTGACCATGGCTTCGAGGCCCGGCTCGTAAATGGGAATGCCGCCGTTGCGCAGGATGGCAATCTTTGCAGGGTCGAGGTCAAGGCAGAGCACATGGTTGCCCACCTCTGCGAGACAGGCGCCGCTGACCAGGCCTACATAGCCGGTACCGATGATGGAGATTTTCATGATCGTGTTATTTTTTGGAGTGAAGCATTGATTTCGGAAAGGGTTGCCACGGGGTCTGGGCTTTGCGTGATGGGCCGCCCAATCACCAGATAGTCGGAACCTGCGGCGATGGCCTGCTGCGGCGTGACGATGCGCACCTGGTCATCCTTCGCTGCACCCGGCAGGCGAATTCCCGGGGTGACCAGCAAAAAGGAAGGCGACACACGGGTGCGCAACATGGCGGCTTCGCTGGCCGAGGACACCACGCCATCCAGCCCGCAATCGCCGGCGAGTTGTGCCAGGCGCAGCACGGCATCGGGAATGGGGCCAGCCATGCCGATGCGTTGCAGATCGGATTCGGCAAGGCTGGTCAGCACCGTGATGGCGACAAGCCTGGGACGGTCTGGGCCCTGGGCGGTTTCCAGCGCATTGCGGGCAGCCTCGAGCATGGCTGGCCCTCCAGAGGCATGCACGTCCACCATCCACACACCCAACCCCGCAGCAGCGCGACAGGCGGCGGCGACGGTATTGGGAATATCGTGATACTTAAGGTCCAGAAAAACCGAGTGCCCTTTCCTGACCAGATATTCCACGAAGGACGGACCGGCAGCCGTGAAAAGCTCCTTGCCCACCTTGACCCGACACAGCGCCGGATCCAGACGATCAGCAAGGGATCGGGCCGCAGCTTCGGTGGCCGCATCCAGTGCGACGATGACGGGGCGGTCCAGCATTACATGCCGCTCCGGTTGCTGCCGGCCTGCGACAGTTCACCCTCGGCATTGCGGCGTGGCGGATAGGTGTCCCACCCGCCACAGGCAGGACAATGCCAATGAAAGGTTCGCGCCTTGAAACCGCAACTGCCGCACTGAAACAGGGACAGGCGGCTGCTGTGTGCATGCACCAGGTCGCGCATCATTTGTACGTCGGCACGCTGATCTGGCGTTGCCGTGGCAAGCTGGGCATCCAGAAACTTGTCGAGCGCACCCAGGGATGGATTGCGGTACAGCTCTTCGCGCACCAGCCGCAGGGCGCTTTCGGCCCCCTCCTCTTCCAGGGTGGCCTGAAACACCACCCCCAGCAAATCGAGGGCGGGATAGCGCTGCTGCCAGCCACGCAACAACGTCAGGGCCTCGGGGGTCTGTCCCAGTTTGCGCGCAGATTCAATCAAGGGTGCCGCAATCAGGAACAGGTATTCGGGTGCCTGCCCCTCGATGCGCTTCCAGATGGCCACGGCCTCTTCGTGCCGGCCTTCGCGCTGGGCCCAGTTGCCCAGCATCACATTGGCCCGGACGCACTTGCGGTGGGCTTCGAGCGCTGCGGCAATCTGGGCATGCGCCTCTTCCAGACGCGAATGACTGTATTCCATGGCCGCGCGCTCGCAATGGAAGTTGGCCACTTCGCTGCGATATGAATTGCCGGTGGCCACTTCGAGGGCTTCTGCCGTTTCGATGGCCTTCTGCCAGTCTTTCTCGGTGACGTAAATCTCCAGCAGATAGCGCAAGGCCGACTCGGAAAACTCGGTTTTGCGCAGATCCTGAAACAGGGCCTCGGCCCGGTCCAGCAAGCCGGCTTTCAAATAGTCCTGGGCCAACTCATGCAATGCCGCCGTACGCTGGCTGCTGCCCAGATCGCTTCTATCCACCAGATTCTGGTGCATGCGGGTGGCCCGATCCACCTCGCCGCGACGACGAAACAGGCTGCCCAGGGCGAAATGCAGCTCGACGGTCTGCTGATCGGCACGGGCCACCTCGATCAGGGCCTCGATGGCCTTGTCGGGCTGTTCGTTGAGCAGAAAATTGAGTCCCTTGAAATAGGACGCAGGCAAGGCCCGCGATTCGGTCAACAGGTGGCGAATGTCCACCCGGGCAGCAAGCCAGCCCAGACCAAAAAACATGGGTAATGCCAGTAACCAGTAAGATTGGAAATCCATCAGAATGAACGCGATCCTGTCTGCTCACCCAATACAGGTGATGGGTTCTTCACATCACGTCCACATGGCCTGCCGTGGCCGTATCCGCGATGGGCGATGTGGCGGGGGCTTCATTCACGTTCTTGTCCAGGCGCCGCAGCTCACGACGCAGGCCCTGGATTTCGCGCCGCTGGCGAAACAGCGTACTCATGGCGGCCAGAAGGCCGATCACCACACCCAGTATCGTGAATGCCAGCAAGATGACCACCAGCGGCTCTTGCCACTGATACCCCATGAAATAGTTGAGCGTGACCGGCTCCAGGTTCTTGACTGCAAAACCCAGCAACAGGACGAAGATGACGATGCGCACCAGCCATTTGAGGTAAACCATCCGATCATCCCTAATAAAACGGCGGGCGTTTCACAACGCCCGCCGAGTTTCAGTTACCTGCGGGGGGTTCCGACTTGGGGTAATCCACCCGGTCACGCAATTCCTTGCCGGCCTTGAAATGCGGCACATACTTCTCGGGAACGCTGACCTTCTCCCCCGTCTTGGGATTGCGTCCCAGACGCGGGGGGCGGTGATTCAGCCCAAAGCTACCAAAGCCACGAATCTCGATTCGTTCGCCGGACACCAGGCTATGACTCATGGCGTCCAGGATCGTCTTGACAGCCAGTTCCGTATCTTTTGCAACCAGCTGCGTGTAACGATCCGACAGCAGGCTAATGAGCTCGGACTTCGTCATGAAAACCCCTTAGTTGCTGGAACCTGGGTTGCCCAGCTTGGCTTTCAGCAATGCACCCAAACTGGTGGTGCCTGCGTTGGCGGGACTTTCGGAAGCCACCCGCTGCATGGCAGCAGTTTCTTCCACAGCATCCCGAGCCTTGATGGACAAATTGATTCCGCGGTTTTTACGATCAATGTTGAGCACCACGGCTTCCACGGCATCCCCTTCGTTGAGATGGGTGCGCAGGTCTTCCACGCGATCGCGGGAGACTTCGGAAGCACGCAGATACCCTTCGATGTCGTCACCGAGGTCGATCACGGCACCCTTGGCATCCACGGACTTGACCACACCCTTGACCAGGGAACCCTTGTCATGGCTTGCCGTAAAGTTGCTGAAGGGGTCACCGGAGAGCTGCTTGATGCCCAGCGAAATGCGCTCACGCTCCACGTCGATGGACAGCACCAGGGCTTCGACTTCATCGCCCTTCTTGTAGTTGTGAACGGCCTCTTCGCCCGTCTGGTTCCAGGACAGGTCGGAGAGGTGCACCAGCCCGTCGATGCCACCAGGCAGGCCAATGAACACGCCAAAGTCGGTGATGGACTTGATCTGGCCACGCACATGGTCGTTCTTGTTGTGGGTCATGGCAAACTCTTCCCACGGGTTGGCGCGGCACTGCTTCATGCCCAGCGAGATGCGGCGGCGCTCTTCGTCGATTTCCAGGATCATGACTTCGACTTCATCGCCCAACTGCACCACCTTGGAAGGATGGACGTTCTTGTTGGTCCAGTCCATTTCCGACACATGCACCAGGCCTTCGATGCCCTGTTCGATTTCCACGAACGCGCCGTAGTCGGTCAGGTTGGTGACCTTGCCGAACAGGCGGGTGCGCTCGGGATACCGGCGTGCCAGACCCACCCAGGGATCTTCGCCCAACTGCTTGAGGCCGAGGGAGACGCGGTTTTTTTCCTGGTCGAACTTGAGTACCTTGGCTTCCACTTCATCGCCCACGTTCAGGACTTCGGAAGGATGCTTGACGCGACGCCAGGCCAGGTCAGTGATGTGCAGCAAGCCATCGATGCCACCCAGATCCACGAACGCGCCGTAATCGGTGATGTTCTTGACGATGCCCTTGACCACGGCACCTTCCTTGAGGTTTTCCAGCAGGTTCTGGCGATCAGCGCCCTGGGAAGCTTCCATCACGGCGCGACGCGACACCACCACGTTGTTGCGCTTGCGATCGAGCTTGATGACCTTGAACTCCATTTCCTTGCCTTCGAAGGGCGTGGTGTCCTTGATGGGACGCACGTCCACAAGGGAACCGGGCAGGAAGGCGCGGATACCATTGACCATGACGGTCAGGCCGCCCTTGACCTTGCCGCTCACCACACCCTGCACCAGCGTGCCTTTGGCAAGCGCGTCATCCAGATCCAGCCAGGCTGCGAGGCGTTTGGCTTTTTCGCGCGACAGTTTGGTGGAACCGTAACCGTCTTCCAGCGCATCGATCGCGACCTTGACGAAGTCACCGACCTGGACTTCCAGTTCGCCGCGATCATTCTTGAATTCTTCGATGGGGATCAGGCTTTCAGACTTGAGGCCCGCGTTGACCACCACCATGTTGGCATCGATGCTGACCACTTCTGCAGTGATCACTTCGCCCGAACGCATTTCCTGGTGCGTCAAGCTCTCTTCAAAGAGGCTGGCAAAGCTTTCCATCGGTGACTGGGTTTGTTGTGCTGTATTCATCATTGACGACCTTGTTTCATTTCAATTGCCCGCCGCGCCACGGGGTAGGTTTATAAACGGGCACCACACCGGCAGAGTTGCGAGAACGCCCTGAATCGCGCAGGGTGTGCTTCATGCCGGTCAATGCCACTTCAAAAAATCAGGACGAACGGGGCGCTACCTGTGCAAACCAGCCCAAGACTTGATCCACCGCTTGCTGGATGGTTAAAGACGTGGTGTCGAGCAGCAAGGCCTCGCCGCGTTGCAGGGGAGCCACGGCCCGGGATGCATCCCTGGCGTCGCGCTCCTCAATGTCCTGCAAAAGGCCTTGCATATTAGCAGGGATTCCCTTATCCATCAACTGGTTATACCGACGCTGTGCCCGAATTCCGGGCGCAGCCGTCAAAAACACCTTGAGGGCTGCGTCAGGAAAGACCACCGAGCCCATGTCGCGCCCGTCGGCAACGAGTCCTGGCGGCTGGCGAAAGGCGCGCTGGCGCGTCAGCAACCCCGCCCGTACTTCGGGGATGGCGGCCACCAGGGAAGCATTCCGGCTGCAGGCCTCGGACCGGATTTCATTAGTAACAATTTGATTTGAAAGAAATATTTCTCCGTCCGCAAAGCGCACGTCGAGATTTGCCGCAAGCACGCCCAGCGCCCCGGCCCCATCCAGGGGCAGCCCGGCCCGTTCGGCTGCCAGGGCCGTGAGGCGATACAGCGCCCCGCTGTCCAGGTAATGAAAGCCGAGAACGCGCGCCACCCGTTCGGCAACCGTACCCTTGCCCGAAGCGGAGGGCCCGTCGATGGCGATGACGGGAATCATGCGAGGCTGAGGGACAGGCCCGATGCAGCGGCGAGTGTGGCAAATCCCGGAAAGGATGTGGCCACATTGGCGCAATCGAGGATGGTGATGGGGGCCGTGGCCTGCAGGGCCGCCATGGCAAAACTCATGGCGATGCGGTGATCGCCCCGACTGTCAATGGTGCCACCGTGGTAGGGCCGGCCCCCGTTGATGACCATGCCGTCGGGCGTTGGAGTGGCATCCACCCCCAGGGCCTGCAGGCCGTCCGCCATGACCTGGATGCGGTCGCTTTCCTTGACGCGCAATTCAGCCGCCCCTGTCACGACCGTTTTTCCCTTGGCATTCGCAGCTGCCACGAAGAGCACCGGAAATTCGTCGATGGCCAGCGGCACCAGGGATTCGGGCACGGCAATGCCGTGCAGCGGCGCATGGCGCACCCGGATGTCGGCCACCGGCTCGCCACCCGCAAGTCGTGGGTTGTGCAGGGTGATGTCCGCACCCATCAGCTTCAGGATGTCGATGATGCCGGTACGCGTGGGGTTGACGCCCACCGCAGTCAAGGTGAGGTCTGACCCCGGGGCGATGCTGGCCCCCACCAGAAAGAAGGCCGCCGAGGAGATGTCGGCCGGCACTTCAATGGGAGTGGCATGCAGCGTGCCCTGGCCGTTCAGGCGCGCAGTGTTGCCCTGCCGCGTCACCGGATAGCCAAAGGCCGCCAGCATGCGCTCGGTATGGTCGCGGGTGGGCTCAGGTTCGCTCACCGAGGTTTCGCCGTCTGCATACAGGCCCGCCAGCAACACGGCAGACTTGACCTGGGCACTGGCTACGGGCAGATCGTAATGGATGCCGTGCAGCTGACCGACGGGGCCAAGGCGCACGGGCGGCAGGCCGCCCGGTTCGGTGTCCACCTGGGCGCCCATGGCCTGCAGTGCCCGCGCCACGCGCTCCATGGGACGCCGGCGCAAGCTGTCGTCGCCCGTCAGGCTGAGCGCAAAACCCTGGCCTGCCAGCAGCCCGGCCAACAGGCGCATGGAAGTTCCCGAGTTGCCGCAGTCGATGGGCCCGGGTGGCGCCTTGAGGCCGTGCTTGCCCACGCCGTGTACGGTCACCCGGCCCTGGTGTGGGCCATCGATGGTCACCCCCATGGCACGAAATGCGTTCATGGTGGCCAGCGCATCCTCGCCCTCCAGAAAGCCGCTCACTTCGGTGACGCCTTCGGCAATGGCACCCAGCATGATGGCGCGATGCGAAATGGATTTGTCTCCAGGCACCCGCACGGTGCCCGTCAGTGCCCCACCGGGGCGAACAAGATAGGTTTGTGTCATGGAAATTCTCAGGGCGTTTCAGTCCAGCTGCGACGGGCTTCGCGGGCCACCCGGAAAAACGCTTCCAGGGCCGCGCCGTCCTGCTGGGTCAGCAATTGGCTCAGGCGCTCCAGATGCTCGCGGTAGCGGGTTATTTCCAGCAACAGCACGTCGCGGTTGGCAAGGCCGATGTCGCGCCACATTTCGGGGCTGCTGCCGGCTATGCGGGTAAAGTCGCGGAAACCGCTGGCCGCAAAACGAAAAAAGGTATCTGCATCCACCCGGGTGGCGATGTCGTACACCAGCGCAAAACTGAGCAGGTGGGGCAGATGGCTGACCACCCCGAAAATGGCGTCGTGGCGCGTCACGGTCATTTCCTCCACGCGCGCGCCACAGGCTTCCCAGCACTTGCGCATGATGTCGCGCGGCAGTTCGTGCGTGCCCTCCACCGGAGTCAGCACCACGGACCGGTCGCGAAACAGGTCTGCACGCGCAGCGCGCACGCCGCTGTGCTCGGCCCCGGCAATCGGGTGTCCCGGCACGAAGCGTTCGAACGCCGACCCCAGCATGGTTTGTGCTGCGCGCACCACCGACCCCTTGGTGCTGCCCACGTCGGTAATGATGGCGCTGGGGTTCAGGGCCGGGGCAATTTCCTGCAGAACCCCCTCAAACTGCCCCACCGGCACCGCAATCATGACCATGTCCGCGTCGCGCACCGCGGCCGCCGCATCGTGCACGGTGCTGTTGACGACCCCCATGTGCCGGGCGGCAGCAAGATTGATCTCGTCGCGATCGTAGCCCACGATATGCACTTCACGCGCAGCCTCGCGCAGGGCAAGGGCAAACGAACCGCCGATCAGGCCAACGCCGATGACGGCAAGGCGGCGCGGATGCTTCTGAAAAAGCTCGGCCATGGCCTAGGCCGTCTCGTGGAGGCTGGCCTCCAGCGCCGCAAGAAACGCCGCGTTCTCTTCTGCCAGCCCCACCGAAACACGCAGGTAAAGCGGCATCTGGTAAGCGGCCACGGGGCGCACGATGATGCCCTGGCGCAACAGGGACTGGTAGATGCGCGCACTGTCTCCCACCTTCACCGACACAAAATTGCCAAACGAAGGGATGAAAGGCAGGCGCAAGCGACGAAAGCCGGCGGCAAGCTGCGCCAGGCCCGCTGCATTGAGCGCACGGGTGCGTTCCAGAAACTCGCCGTCTTCCAGGGCTGCCTCAGCCGCTGCCAAAGCGAGGCTGCTGACGTTGAAAGGCTGGCGTACCCGGTTGAGCAGGCCGATGATTTCGGGACGCGCAAGGCCAAAGCCCACGCGCAATCCGGCCAGGCCGTAGGCCTTGGAGAAGGTGCGCGAGATCAGGAGGTTGGGCATCTCGCCAAGCCAGGACACCGCATCGTAGCGGTGCTCGGGCTGCAGATACTCCGTGTAGGCCTCATCCAGGACGATCAACACATGGTGTGGCACGCGCTTCAACGCTTCATGCAGGATCGGACCCGGTATCAGGGTGCCGGTGGGATTGTTGGGGTTGGCCACGAACAGCACGCGGGTATCCGTGCGGATGGCCGCGATCATGGCCTCGAGATCATGGGCAAAATCATGCGCCGGCACCGTGATGCCCAGGGCCCCGACAGCCTGCGTCACCAGGGGATAGACGGCAAAGGCGTGCTGCGAATAGATGGCCGAGGTATCGCGTCCCAGAAAGGCGCGGGCCACGAGTTCCAGCACGTCATTGGAACCATTGCCCAGCACGATGCCGTCGCGCGCCACGGAAAATCGTGCAGCCAGCGCGCTCTTGAGCTCGAAACCGTTGCCATCGGGATACAGGGCAATTTCCGGCAGGGCTGCCTCGATGGCCGCCAGTGCCTTGGGGCTGGGTCCCAGCGGGTTTTCGTTGGAGGCCAGCTTGATGATGTGGCCAAGCCCCAGCTCGCGCTGCAGTTCGCCAATGGGTTTGCCCGGCTGGTACGGGGCAATGTCCCGGATGTAGGACGGCGTGAGGTCGCACAGGTCCATCATAGGGCCGCCACCGGGTAGGAACCGAGAATCTTGCTGAACAGGGCCTTCTCCTCGATGGCCCGGATGGCCGTGGCCACGGCGGGATCCTGCTGGTGCCCTTCCACGTCCACGAAGAAGACATATTCCCACAGTGCCGTCCGCGACGGGCGCGATTCGAGCCGCGTCATGCTGACCCCGCAAGTGGCCAACGGTGTGAGCAGTTCATGAATGGCACCGGGCCGGTTGCGTGCCGCCAGCACCATGGAGGTCTTGTCGCGCCCCGAAGGCCCGGGAAGCTCGGGGCCCAGTACCAGAAAGCGCGTGGTGTTGGTGGATTCGTCCTCGATGTTGGCGTGAAGCACATGCAGTCCGTAGCGCTCGCCCGCCAGCTCGCCTGCAATGGCGGCCGAGCCCGGCTGCTCTGCGGCAAGGCGCGCGGCCTCGGCATTGCTGGCCACCGCAACCCGTTCGGCATGGGGCAACCAGGCATTGAGCCAGTGCTGGCACTGGCCCAGCGACTGGCCATGGGAGAACACCCGCTGCACATCCTTCAATGCCGTCAGCGTTGGTGCTGCCAGCAACTGATGGCGAATGCGCAGCTGGATTTCGCCGCAGACCTTGAGTGGCGTCTCGATCATCAGATCCAGCGTGCGGCCGACTGCGCCTTCGGTCGAGTTTTCTACGGGCACCACGGCAAAATCGGCATTGCCGGTTTCGGCAGCACGCACGACATCATCGAGCGTGGTACAGGTCAGGATGTTTGCGGCGTGTCCAAACTGACGCACGGCCGCAGCCTCGGAATAAGTGCCCGAAGGGCCGAGGCAGGCCACCGTGATGGGACGTTCGTAAGCCAGGCAGGCCGACATGATTTCACGAAACAGGAAAGTGACCGTCTCGGCCCCCAGGGGGCCGGGATTGAGCTCGCGCACGCGGCGCAGCACCTGGGCTTCGCGCTCGGGGCGATAGAGCACCCCGGTCTTGAGCTTGCCGATCTCACCAGCAGCCACTGCGCGCGCGTTGAGCAGGCGCAGGACATCCAGATCGATCTGGTCGATTTGCTCACGCAGGGACTGCAGCGACACTTCAGGTTTTGAATCAGCCATATCGACGCTCGAAATCTGCCATGAACGAGATCAGCGCTTTCACGCCGGCCATAGACATCGCATTGTAGATGGACGCACGCATTCCGCCCACCACCCTGTGGCCCCGCAGCTGGTGCAGCCCGTGCGCGTCAGCCTCCTTCAGGAAGACCTCGTCCAGGGAGGGCTCGCGCAAATGGAAGGGCACATTCATGCGCGAACGGTCCTGATGCTTGACCTGGGAGCGGTAAAACCCGCTACTGTCCAGAAAATCATACAACAGCCGGGATTTTTCGATGTTGATCTGTTCCATGGCCGCAAGCCCCCCCTGCCGCTTGATCCACTTGAAGACCAGGCCGGCCACCCAGATGGTGAAGGTGGGCGGGGTGTTGAGCATGGAGTGGGCGTGCACCTGGCTGTGGTAATCCATCAGAAAGGGCGTACCGGGGGCCGAAGGCTTGAGCAGGTCGTCACGAATGATGGCGAGGCTCAACCCCGCGGGACCGATGTTCTTCTGCGCGCCGGCATAGACAAGACCGAATTTCGAAATATCCATGGGCCGCGACAGGAAGTGGGAGGACATGTCCACCACGAGAGGGACCTTGCCCACGTCAGGCACCCAGAAGAACTCCAGGCCATCGATGGTTTCGTTGGAGCAGTAATGCACATAGGCCGCTTTGGGGTCAAGGCGCCACTCACTTTGGTCCGGAATGGCGCAGTACTGGTCCACGCGGTTGGAAGCGGCGATGTTGACGTTGCAATAACGCCGCCCTTCCTCGATGGCCCGATAGGACCAGTAACCGGTTTCGATGTAATCGGCGCGCGTATTGCCCTGCAACAGGTTGAGGGGAATCATGTCCCAGTGCGCGCTGGCGCCTTCCTGGCAGAACACCACCCGATAATGTTCGGGGATGGCCAGCAACTCGCGCAGATCCAGCTCGGTTTCGGCGAGGATGCCGGCAAACTCGGGGCTGCGGTGGCTCAGTTCCATGACGGACATGCCCGTGCCGCGCCAGTCTGGCAGTTCCTGTTGCACCTGGGTAATGACTTCCGTGGGGAGCGTGGCGGGCCCCGCCGAAAAATTGAAGCTCCTCATGACTCAGGCCTCCGCGTCGCCTGGTTCGGCTACCGGTTCCGCTTCGGAGGCTGATTCGTCGATGCGGCTGAGGGAGACCAGTTTTTCGCCTTCATCCAGCGAGATCAGGGTCACGCCCTGGGTGGCCCGGCTCATTTCGCGGATTTCCTGGACGCGGGTGCGGATCAATACACCACCCGTGGTGATCAGCATCAGTTCATCGTCAGAATTGACGAGCGCCGCACTGACCACCCGGCCATTGCGTACCGAAGTCTGGATGGCGATCATGCCCTGCCCCCCGCGACCGTGGCGGGTGTACTCGGAGATGGGCGTACGCTTGCCAAAGCCGTTTTCAGTGGCCGTCAGCACCGACTGGGATTCATTTTCGGCCACCAGCATGGCAATGACGCGCTGCCCCTCTGGCAGGCGCATGCCGCGCACGCCGCGCGCCGTGCGGCCCATGGGCCGCACATCGTCCTCGGCAAAACGCACTGCCTTGCCTTCGTCAGAAAACAGCATCACATCGTGCTTGCCATCCGTGATGGCCACTCCCACGAGATAATCGTCCGGATCGAGGTCCACGGCAATGATGCCGGCGGCGCGGGGCCGCGAGAAATCGGTGAGCGGGGTTTTCTTGACCGTACCCAGTGCCGTGGCCATGAACACATAATGCTGCTCGTCGAATTCCTTGACCGGCAGGATGGCGTTGATCTTTTCGCCTTCCTCCAGCTGCATGAGGTTGACGATGGGCTTGCCGCGACTGCCGCTGCTGCCCGCCGGGACGTTGAACACGCGCAGCCAGTACACGCGCCCCAGGCTGGAGAAACACAGGATGTGATCGTGGGTATTGGCCACAAACAGGCGATCGATGAAATCGTCTTCCTTGGTGGCAGTGGCCTGCCGGCCCCGTCCGCCGCGACGCTGGGCGCGATAGTCGCCCACGGGCTGCGCCTTGATGTAGCCGCCATGGGACAGCGTCACCACCATCTCGGCCGGGGTGATGAGGTCTTCGTAGTCGATGTCTTCAGCGTTGACCACAATTTCGCTGCGACGGGCGTCGCCGAAGGTTTCCTTGATGCTGGTGAGCTCTTCGGCAATGATGCGTGAAATCCGCTCGGGATGGGCGAGAATGTCCAGCAGGTCGGCAATGCGCTCCATGACTTCGCGGTACTCGTCGCGGATTTTCTCCTGTTCCAGCCCGGTGAGGCGCTGCAACTGCATTTCAAGGATGGCGATGGCCTGGGTTTCGGACAGGCGATACCCCTGCGGGTGCAGGCCAAATTCTGCGGGCAGGCCGGCGGGACGGGAGGCATTTTCGGGAGAACGGGACAACATGTCGCGTACCAGCGGCGAATCCCACACCTGCGCCATCAGGGCGTCGCGCGCCACGGCCCGGGTGGCCGAAGCCTTGATCAGGGCAATGATTTCATCCACATTGGACAGGGCCACCGCAAGGCCTTCCAGGATATGGGCCCGATCGCGCGCCTTGCCCAGGTCAAAGACGGTGCGCCGGGTGATGACCTCGCGCCGGTGACGCAGGAAGGCTTCGAGGAACTGCTTGAGGTTGAGCAGACGCGGCTGGTTGTCCACCAGCGCCACCATGTTCATGCCGAAGGAGTCCTGCAGCTGCGTCTGTTTGAACAGGTTGTTCAGTACCGCCTCTGGCAGCTCACCGCGTTTCAATTCGATGACGATGCGCATGCCGGACTTGTCGGACTCATCGCGCAGGTCGGAAATGCCTTCAATCCGCTTTTCACGGATCAGCTCGGCGATCTTGATGATGAGGTTGGCCTTGTTGACCTGGTAGGGCAACTCATCCACGATGATGGCCTGGCGCCCGCCTGCCTTGTCCACGTCTTCCACATGCGTGCGCGAACGCATCAGCACCCGTCCGCGACCCGTCAGGTAACCCTGGCGGACAGAAGCCGTGCCATAGATGATGCCGCGCGTGGGAAAATCGGGGGCCGGCATGATGGCGATCAGGTCTTCGATGTCGACGTCAGGATTGGCCAGCAGCGCGAGGCAGGCATCCACCACTTCACACAGGTTATGGGGCGGGATGTTGGTGGCCATGCCCACGGCAATGCCCGATGAACCGTTGACCAGCAGGTTGGGGAACTTGGCCGGCAGGATCAGTGGCTCTTTTTCCGAGCCGTCGTAGTTGGGGCCAAAATCCACGGTGTCGCGATCGATATCCGCCAGAAGCTCGTGGGTGATGCGCGCCATGCGGATTTCGGTGTAGCGCATGGCGGCCGCATTGTCGCCATCCACCGAACCAAAGTTGCCCTGCCCGTCCACCAGTGGATAACGCAGCGAAAAATCCTGCGCCATGCGCACGATGGCGTCATAAACTGCCGTGTCGCCATGGGGATGGTATTTACCGATGACGTCCCCGACGATACGCGCCGACTTCTTGTAAGGTTTGTTGTAATCGTTGGAAAGCTCGTGCATGGCAAACAACACACGCCGGTGTACGGGCTTCAGCCCATCGCGAACGTCTGGCAGGGCACGTCCCACGATGACGCTCATGGCGTATTCCAGGTAGGAACGACGCATTTCGTCTTCAAGACTGACGGGGAGTGTTTCCTTGGCGAATAGGGTCATAGGTTACGCTGCAGCAGCTTGCCGATTGATGAAGAATCAAATCATGAAATCTTAACACAACCAGAAGGTTTCATAATCCTTTATAATCAGACTCCAAGCTGTGTTTCTGAGCAGAATTAGCCTTGAC
>DAICZS010000069.1 GCA_027311025.1 Ferrovaceae bacterium | reverse complement strand
CGGCTTGCCGACTTGCTGGAGGAATCGCCGGGTATTCGCCGCCAGGATGTGATGGTGGTGATCAACACGAACGAGTCCGATGAACACTTATCCGCGCATTCCCCTTGCTAGGTGAGTTCCGAACTGGCCTTGCACCAGCAGGGGGTCAAGCGGATGGTTTTGTTTTTGACGTGGCTTTTGTCGCCGACTTTCTTGCGTGCTCTGCCGTACCCTGTGCATCCACGTAGGCACGAACCGTCTCAAGCGTTGCACCTACTGAGCCTACGAAGTAGGCCCGGTGCCAGAATAGAGGCTTACTCTAAAACTTGCCAAGATGCTCTGCGAACCTGTTTCGTGTTCGACGTGCGCTGGCTGTTTTGAGATTGTTAATCAACACCGAAATATCCGAAGCCGGATGTAAATGGACATGATCTGGCTCGCCGCCGAATTCAATCAGCTTGCAACGCCATGCTTCGAGTATTTCGTCAAAGGCGGTTTCGAGGTATTCCAGCAGTTCCGGCGTAAGTGTCTTGCGACGATATTTAGTCACAAAGACGAGTTACAAGTGGATTGGTTGTCAGCGAAATATCTACAATTCCAAGGTGCGCGAAGACCAGTATTTCCGCCGCATTGCACAGAAATCTTTGCAGCACGCCGGGCAGCATGCACCGATAGACCAGCAACTTCAAGACCGAACTCACGCCATACTTATCTGAAGTCCCGAGCGTGGTGCTACGAAATGGCGCGGTACTATGGAAGATCGAAGTTCCACCGTTTTATTCTTCGCAGGAATGTACCGCGTGCGGCCACGTTCACCAAGACAAGCGGGTATCACAAGCCGAATTCGTCTGCCTAAGCTGCGGGAACACCGACCACGCAGATCACAACGCGGCAAAGGTTATTGCCATGCGTGGCGTTCGACAATTATTGTCTGGGAAGCGTGTTCAGAAAGAAAAGAAACGGTGCAGGATCACAAGATATGTTGGCCTACGGAAATCCTCCTACACCTTGAACATCTGAACCATTTTAGCTAGGTCCGCAGCAGTTAACCCCAAAGAGTTTGACGATTCTCCCACTTTCTTCATGAAAACACTATTCTTCTCGGCCATGCTGGCAATGGTCTCCACTTGTTGCGCCACATCACGCATAACAACGTTCTGCTCCCTTATGGCGTTGGTAATTTCGGTAACGCCGGAGAGGGATTTTTTCGCCTCTTCTACGATCATTTCTACGGAAACTCCTGTCGTTGCTGCCAGTTTTTCCCCATGTTCCATCGTTTTAACCGCTGCTTCTATCATGCTAATAGCATTCTTAGTCCCAGCAGTGATGTCCGTGACCATCTTGCCGATAGTAACGGTACTGCTGGCGGTCTTATCGGCCAGCGATCTCACTTCGTCAGCAACAACGGCAAACCCGCGGCCCACATCCCCAGCTCGAGCTGCTTCGATGGCCGCATTCAACGCCAGAAGATTGGTCTGGTCGGCAATTCCTTTGATAGCGTCGACAATTTCCGCAATCCGGTTCGATTGTTCTCCCAAGTTTCTGACGGCTTCTGCGGCAGTCTGAATTTCCTTGCTCATGGTACCGATGTCAGAAACCACTTCCTTTACCAAGCCCCCCCCTTCAGAGGCGGTTTTTGCCGAACTTTCCGAGAGTCGACTGACTTCCTTGGTATTATCAGCTACATGACTCAAGCTGACAGAAACTTCCTCAATGCCTGCTGCGCCCCGTTGTGACGCATCTGACTGGGCCATAACGGCCTGCTCTGCCTGAAGCACACTGTGAGACAGGATACTCGCATAGTCATTGAGGAGTTTCGCAGTGGTTGAGATTCGTTCCACTAACGAACCCGTCAAGACTTTGCACGATTGCAGCCGGCAAAACTAAAGTGGACCCCTCTGTCAAGACAGTTCCAGCGCGAGTTTAAGTTTTTCTTCTGACCTTGTTTCCACAGCTGGTCGGCGCTGTCCCGTTGACTTCTTTCCTTTACGTTCATCCAACGGTGCAGACTTTTCCACGGCGTCGCCGCCAGCCCCTCTATGGCTGGAGGCGAGCGGCGCGGTGGGAAAGTCGTGTGTCTTCATTTCTTTTTCCTCTTGCCCTACGCCAGATTCACCTTCTATCGGCAACGGAGCTTCGTGTCCACCAAACCGATCCACGATCATGGCACCCCCACCTTCCGCCATCAAGTACACCTCATTCGGCGTCCGGTTACCCATTGCCTGATGCGGCCTCTCGGCGTTGTAAAACTCAAAGTATTTCGACAACCCCGTGAGCAAGTCTCCCATCGTGGCATGCCCATACAGGTAAACATGCTCATGTTTGACACTACGCCAAAGCCGTTCTACAAAGATATTGTCGAAGGCTCTTCCTCTCCCGTCCATGCTGATCTTGATACCCTCCCGGTTCAACACCTCCGTAAAAGCACCGCTCGTAAATTGAGACCCTTGGTCACTGTTGAAAATCTCCGGTTTGCCATGTGCGCGTATCGCCTCTTCCAGGCTGTCAACGCAAAAATCAGCGTCCATCGTGTTGCTGATCCGCCAGGACAGCACTTTGCGCGAGTACCAGTCTATGATTGCGACCAGATACGCAAACCCCCGTGCCAACCGAATATAGGTCAGGTCCGTACTCCACACCTGATTGGGGCGCGTGATCGGCAATCCGCGCAACAGGTACGGGTATATCTTGTGCTCCGGATGAGGCTGGCTCGTATGCGGGCCCGGCGCCATTCCCGCCAATCCCATGGTACGCATCAACCTCTGCACCCGCTTCCGGTTCACCACATGGCCCAATCGCTTCAATATCACGACCATACGCCTGCTACCGTAGAACGGGCGTTCTGTATATTCGGCATCAATCAGACGACGAATCAGCAGATCTTCTTCCGAAACAACCGGGATACGATGACCAGCATAGATCGTCGAGCGTTGCACCCCCACCAGTCGGCATTGGCCACTGATGGAGACAGTACCCTCCGGGTCAACCCAGTCACATCTTGTCATGGCAGGGATATTCCGGACTTTTTTTTGAGCCAATCCAGTTCCATCTTCAAGCGCCCAATCTCACCATACAATCGATCCGGTTCTTGGTGTTCCGCCACCGGCTTCGGGCCTCGTTTCCCTTCAAACAATTTCTCGGATTGCTCCAGAATGGCCTTCTTCCACTGCGAAATCTGCACTGGATGCACTCCATATTCCTGCCCCAAATCATTGACCGTCTTCAAGTTGCGTATCGCCTCCAGCCCAACTTTGGCTTTGAATTCCGGCGAAAATACCTGGCGCTTCTTCCTATCACCCATCCCAATTACTCCATATCAATGGGTCGGATCATAACTTAAATCACTGTCCAAAAATTGGGGACCACTATAGCTGGTTGTTGCTACTAAGGTTTAAAGGGATGGCAAAGAAGATGAAAGAACAACGCATTCCGTTCAACAAGCCTTACATGTCGGGCACCCGAGTTCGACAGCTTGGGCCATAAAATCGCCTTTTTTGACCATGGAGCCATAATAAAATCATAGGGTTGGCTTTCTTATCGAAAAAGTCTTGTAGTGACACGTCGTCATGTTTTTCTGATTTACGATCATTTTGTTGCCGGATTATAATGGTGACATGTTCGTTAAGATCACAACCTCTGGTCCACGCCAGTATGTCAAACTCGTGGAGGCCTACCGCGACGCTTCTGGCGTGTCGCGTCAGAAGGTCATTGCCACTTTGGGGCGTCTGGAAGATATCCGGGCGGGTGAAACAGATGCCCTGGTCAATGGCCTGCTTCGTGTCACGGGTCGTCCTACCCTTGACGAAGGGACCGGGGAAACTCATTTCACTTCTGCCCGATCCCTTGGGGATACCCGGATGCTCACGGCCCTGTGGGATGAACTGGGATTCTCGGATACTTTTCGTCGGATATTGCGCCCCCGCCGTCAGTTTGATGCTGAAGCCCTGCTGCGCGTCATGGTCTTCAATCGTCTGTGTGACCCGAAGTCCAAACTGGGAATTCACCGCTGGCTGGAAGGGGCCATCGTGCCGGGTGTCGATCCGGAATCCGTGACGCACTCGCACCTGTTGCGAACCATGGATACCTTGGTGGAATGTTCGGATTCTCTTGAGTCGGCCATGGCGGGGTTGCTTCGTCCGCTCATCGATCAGACTCTGTCGGTGGTGTTCTACGATCTCACCACGATCTCTGCCGAGGGGCACAGTGCGGAAGACGCAGACCTGCGTGAATACGGGCTTTCCAAGAACGGCGGTGTTGAACGACAGGTCATGCTGGGGGTGGTACAAACCGCTGATGGTTTGCCAATTCACCATGAAGTGTTTGCTGCTGGCAATGTGGCGGAAACTACCACGCTGATTCCCACCATCACCAAGATCCTGAAGCGCTATCCCATCGAGCGGGTTGTGCTGGTGGCTGACCGTGGCTTGCTGTCTCTGGATAATCTGGAGTCTCTGCAAAAAATGACGGCGGGGGACCGCCCACTGGAATTCATTCTGGCGGTGCCTGCCCGTCGTTATGGGGAATTTGATACCTTGCTTGAGGAGTACCACGCCCAGCATTGTGTTGGGGCAACTCACGAGATCGTGGGTGAACTCGTTTGGCAAGGGCAGCGCCTGATTGTGGCCCATGACCCAGAAACGGCCACGACCCAGTCGGAATTGAGGGACAAGCGCATAGAGGCTCTGGAGCAAGATGCCGAACGGTGGGCTGGAAAGTTGGTGGAACAAGAAACCGGGCGCTCCTACCGTGGGAGAAAACTCTCCGACGCTGGCGTCACTGCACGCTTCTACAAGGCGGTCACCGATGCCCATTTGGGTCACATCCTCAAGGTGGCCCTCAACACCAAGGACTTCGAGTACGATCTGGATGAGAAGGCCCTCAACCGAGCCCGAATGCTCGATGGGAAACTGCTTCTGGTTACCAACATGCCTGACCACACTCCCGAAGAAATCGTCAGCCGATACAAATCTCTGGCTGATATTGAGCGGGGTTTCCGGGTCCTGAAGAGCGAGATCGAAATCGATCCCATGTTCCATCGTCTGCCCAATCGCATCCGCGCTCATGCCATGATCTGCTTTCTGGCTTTGGTGTTGTACCGAGTACTCCGGATGCGTCTCAAGGCCAAGAACAGCCCCTATTCCCCGAGCCGGATACTGGAAGTGGTACGCGGAATTCAGTATCACCAAGTCAAACTCCATCGCAAACAATCGGCCAAGTGGCTCACTACCCTGACGCCGGAATAAAAGGACCTATTCGACACGGTCAATCTGCCAAAACCCTCAAAAATCGCGTTCTAGTGCCAATTTTTAACATTCACATCGTTCAATTACAATAACTTACGAAAAAATTGTCGAACTTGGGGGGTATAGATGATCTCCCTCGGTTAGACCGGGATTGGTAGCCTGTAAACGGTTTACGAAGTTGATTTGCTTGACGGAAAAAACGATAGCAACTTTTTTGTGTGATTGACGTAGTGCCCCTTGAAATTAAGAGCATGCTTCTCAAGAAAATGCCAGGAAAGCACGGCAAACAATAAAGTGACTGCGCTCGAAATAATCATCATAGTAAGCACCGAAACTCCGGGCAGTAATGCAGCAGTTGACTGCTGAATAGGGAATGCATATATGT
>DAICZS010000068.1 GCA_027311025.1 Ferrovaceae bacterium | reverse complement strand
CCTGAAGGCCGGGGGCCCTCGGGCACGGCCTGGCGCGAGCAGCGCAACGTGGTGGTCAACCACTTCATGGACAGCCCCATCACCGCCCCGTGGAAGGCCCAGGCTGCACGCCATGGCTGGGGTTCGGTCGGCTCCTTTCCCATCATGCGCGCGCGTCGCCCGGTGGCTATCCTGGTGGTCTATCATGAACATCCCGATGCCTTTGACGAGGATGTGGTGCGCCTGCTCGATGAAATGGCGCGCGACATTTCCTTTGCCCTTGACAATTTCGATCGCGAAGCCGAACGCCACCGTGTGCTGGCCCAACTGGAAGAAAACGAAGCCCGGCTGCGCCTAACCCTGGAGGCCACCGGCATCGGGGTGTGGGATTGGGATTTGCGCCACGATGTCTGGTACGCCACGCCCATCTACTTTCAGATGCTGGGCGACACGCCTGATACTTCGGGCCAAAGCCACGCCTTCTGGGCCGAGCGCGTCCACCCGGACGATCAAACCCTTGTGTCGCGCACACTGCGTGAGGTGCGCGAACAGCGGCTCGATCATTTCGACATCCGTTATCGCCTGCGCCACGCCAACGGCTCGTATCGCTGGGTCAACAGCATCGGCCGGGCCGTGGCCTTCGACGAAAAGGATCAGGCCAGCCGCATGCTGGGACTGCAGATCGACATCACCGAAAACAAGCAAGCCGAGGAGGCGCTCAGCCTTTCCGAAGAAAAATTCTCCAAGGTGTTTTCCAACCTGCCCAACCCCGTGTCCATCACCCGCCTAGCTGATGGCACCTTCGTGGATGTCAATGCGGCTTGGAGTCGCTTTATGGGCATTACGCGCGAGGAGGCCCTGGGACGCACGGCGCTGGCGCTGGGTGTGTGGGGCAATCCTGAAGACCGCGTACGACTGGTGACGGAACTCCAAAACGCCGGGCGCGTGGAAGGGTTTGAGACCGTAGTTAATGCCCAGAACCACCGCGCCACCTGCCTCATCTCCGCCGAGACCATCCAGATGCTGGGTGAGACCCATATGGTGCTGGTATTGCAGGACATCACCGAAAAGAAGCGCTACGACGATCTCATCTGGAAGCAGGCCAATTTTGACTTGCTCACCGATCTTCCCAACCGTTACATGTTCTATGACCGCCTCGATCAGGGCATCAAGAAAGCCCATCGCGACGGCGATCTGTTGGGGCTGCTGTTCATTGACCTCGACCGCTTTAAGGAAGTTAATGACACGCTGGGTCACCACATTGGTGACGTACTCCTGGTGGAAACCGCGCGCCGCATCCGCGAATGCGTGCGCGAAACGGATTCGGTGGCCCGCCTTGGAGGCGATGAATTCACCGTGGCCGTGTCGCAAATTCGCGATGCGGGCTACATCGAGAAGATTGCCCAAAACATCCTGAAGCGGCTCGCCGAACCATTTCTGCTAGACGACAGTCAGGGGCAGGTATACATCTCGGCCAGCATTGGCATCACTCTGTATCCTCTTGACGCCCAGGATGTGGACCAGATGCTGAAGAACGCCGACCAGGCCATGTATGCGGCCAAGAATGCGGGTCGCAACCGCTTCAGCTATTTCACGCCCGCCCTGCAGGACAAGGCCCAATACCGGCTGAAGATGCACAATGATTTGCGTCAGGCCTTGGGCAATCGACAGTTCGAGTTGCACTTTCAGCCGATCGTGGACATGGCGTTGGGACGCATCGTCAAGGCCGAGGCCCTGCTGCGCTGGAACCATCCGGGAGAAGGGCTTGTGGGCCCCGCCGAATTTGTGCCGCTGGCCGAAGAGACTGGCCTCATCATGGATATCGGCGACTGGGTGTTCAAAGAGGCGGCGCGTTACGCCAAACTCTGGAAGGGCGCCAGTCCCGACCTGCAGATTAGCGTTAACATGTCGCCGCTGCAGTTTCACAACGATGCTCACGTTGTGCAGGATTGGCTGGAACACCTGCTGTCATTGGGCCTGTCGGGGCGCAGTGTCGCCATCGAGATCACCGAGAGTTTACTGCTGGGTGCCGACACTGGGGTGACCGACAAGCTGCTGGCCTTTCGGGATGCTGAAATTCAGGTGGCCATTGACGATTTCGGTACCGGATATTCCTCTCTGTCCTACCTTAACAAATACCACATTGACTACCTCAAGATCGACCAGATCTTTGTGCGCAACTTGGTGCAGGATGCCAACAGTCGCACGCTTTCTGAGGCCATCATCGCCATGGCCCACAAATTGGGGCTCAAGGTCATTGCCGAGGGCATTGAAACGTCGGAACAGCGTAGCCTGCTCAAGGCAGCCGGATGCGATTTCGGGCAGGGTTACCTGTACTCCCGGCCGGTGCCTGCCAGCGAGTTTGAGGGCCTGTTGTTGCGTCCGGTGTCCTGGTGAGCGCTCCACCCTTAGCCACGCCCTCGCTGGGCGAAGCCGTGCGTTACTGGCATCGGCTGGGCTGGACCAGCTTTGGCGGACCTGTGGCGCAGATTGCGATGATGCACGAAGACATCGTGATACGAAAACGCTGGGTGGACGAGGCCCATTTTCAGCATGCCATGAACTATTGCATGCTGCTGCCCGGCCCCGAGGCCCAACAGCTGGCCACCTACCTGGGGTGGCTGCTGCACGGCCTGCGCGGTGGCCTGGCCGCCGGGTTGCTGTTCATCCTGCCCTCCATCCTCATCCTGCTGGGCTTTGCCACCCTCTACGTCCATTATGGGCAGGTGCCTGGCGTGGCGGGGTTCTTCATGGGACTCAAGCCTGCGGTGCTGGCGTTGATCGTGATGGCGGCGGTGCGCATCGGCAAAAAAAGTCTGCGCGAGGACATCCATGTATGGACCGCCTGCGCTGCTGTAGGGCTGTCCATGGTGCATGTGCCCTTCGCCCTCATCATTCTGGGTGCCGCAGCGGCGGGTTGGACCTGGCGCAGGCGTTATCTGCCTGGCAGTCCGCAGGGGTTGCCTCCCGTTGCAGGTTTCAAGCCCTCGCAGGGAGGCTGGCGCATCCTGCTCTCAGGTGTGCTGCTCTGGCTCTTGCCCCTCGCCGTGGCCACCTTGGCTGGTGCGCAGGGCGAGTGGTTTCGCCAGCAGGGGTTTTTCTATACGGGAACCGCCCTGTTTTCCTTTGGCGGCGCCTATACCGTGCTGCCCTATGTGTGGCAAGGGGCGGTACAGCAGCATGGCTGGATCACCACCACCCAGATGATGGATGCGCTGGCGCTGGGAGAAACCACGCCCGGGCCGCTCATCATGATCGTGGCTTTCGTGGGTTACTTGTCCAGTTGGAACCACCTGCACCTCGTGGACTGGACGCGCGACCTGATGGCCCTTCTTGGGGGGGTGCTGGCTGTGTGGTACACCTTCCTGCCAGGCTTCATCGCCATTCTCGTGGGGGCGCCCTGGGTGGAGCGCACCCGCCATCTGCCCAATCTGGGCGCACCTCTGATCGCCATTTCTGCGGCGGTGGTGGGTCTGATCGGGTTGCTGGCGCTGCGCGCCCTGAGCCACGTGGTGGCTGTCGGCGGGCTGGCCGTGAATAGCCTGATGGCCGTGTTGGCCACCCTGGCTTTTTATGTGCTTTATGCGCGCCCTGCCATTCCCACCTGGGCGGTGGTGCTGGGCTCAGGTGCGGTGGGGGCGCTCGCAACCCTGCTGGGTTACTGAAAACAGTTGTCAAAGGTAGAACTGTCATCAGAAAAGGAGTATGTTTTCTGCAGACGGTGTCTGATTCCATCTTCAGGAGAAATTCTATGTCCACCCCCCCCGAGCAACTGCTCAAGGTCCAGCAGGATCATTTTGAGCGTTTGATGAGCCTGTCAAAGGTATTGCTGGATAGCACCGAAAAGGTCTCTGAGGCCAACATGACGGCGGTGCGCGAGCAGATCGAGGCACTACACAACCATGCCAGTCGCCTGGCCCAAGCCAAGACGCCTCAGGAATGGTACGCGCTGCAAGTGGAATTTCTCACGCCCAGCAGCGACAAGGCCAAGGCGCATGTGGAGCGGACCTACACCATCTCCAAGGAAACGGCACAGGAAATCGCCGGCATGGTGGAAGCGCAGATCAACGCCTTCAACCACAAGCTCAACGATGCCTTTGGCGCTTTCGCCAAGCTGCCCCAAGGATACGAGCCCCTCAATGCTGCCTTTAATTCCCTGATGGCGGCCGGCACCAGCGCGTACGCTGCGGCGCAGAAGACGGCCCGACAGGCCATGGACATGGCCGAGGCCAACGCGCGCGCCATGCAGGACGCGCTGGATAAAAAGCCATAAGTTCCCGTCAGGCTGATCTTCGGGGCTTTTCCGCCACGGGGGCGCCCGCCGCCTTCCAGGCCGTGAAGCCGCCGTCCATGTGTGCCACGCGCTCCAGTCCCATCTCCAGCAGCGTTCTGGTGGCGAGCGCGCTGCGCCAGCCCGCGGCACAGAACAGGATGAACTCCTTCGGTTCACCGAAAACCGTCTTGTAATAGGGCGATTCGGGATCCACCCAGAACTCCAGCACCCCCCGTGAGGCATGAAAGGCGCCGGGGATGGTGCCCTCGCGTTCCAGTTCGCGCGTATCGCGCACATCCACCAGCAGCACATCGGGACGGGACAGTTTTTGCAGGACTTCGGCGACGGAGTAGGTGGTGATGAGGGCCTGGGCTTCATCCACCAGGGTTTTATAACCGCGTTTCATGGGGCACCTCGGCAGGTTGTGACGGGCAAGAAAAAAGGCGACGTAACCGTCGCCTTTCATGATGCCATCACCAGTGAAGACTGGCGAAGAAAGCTTACTTCTTGTCAGCGGCTTTCTTTTCGTCTTTCTTGGCTTCGTCTTTCTTGGCTTCTTCCTTCTTGGCTTCTTTCTTCTTTTCGGCCTTCTTGGCTTCTTTCTTCTCAGCCTTCTTCTCTACCTTCTTGGCTTCTTCCTTCTTGGCAGCAGGAGCGGCGGCAGGAGCAGGAGCATCAGCAGCAAAAGCGGTAGCAGTAAAGGCGGCCAACAGAGCAGCGATCAGAGCGGAACGGATCATGGTATTTTCCTTTTTTAGTGACTCACTATTGGGATTACCCCCTCGAGGGGTGCAGTATCATAGCAGTTTTCCAAATGCAATGACTGCCTGCCAACAACGGCCCATAAAACCATCGGTTGACACATCCTGTCACTTAAACTGCGGCGGGGCTGGGGGCTAGCTGTGCAACCGGCTGCTGCGGGGCACCCCACTCATCAGGTATTCCATCTGGTCGGCCAGAATCCGGCGGTTTCTGAGGATGAAGTGCTCGTAGCGGTTGGGGGCGTAGGGTACGTAGAGCAGGGCAAGCCCGGCCTCTTCCGGGGTACGGTTGGCTTTGCGGGTGTTGCAGTGGCGGCAGGCCGTGACCACGTTGCTCCACTGGTTTTTGCCCCCCCGCGACACGGGGACGATGTGGTCGCGCGACAGTTCGCGTATTGGAAAACGTGCGCCGCAGTACGCGCAAACTTGCCGATCTCTGTTGAATAACAATGGGTTACTGAGGCCTGGGCTGTTGGACAGGAGGCGCGCCCCGTGGACGCTGCCTTTGATGGCGATGATGGATTTGGTCTCGATTTCGGAGCGTTGGCCGTCACGGCCCCAGCCGCCGTGGAAGGTGGCCACGCGGGCCCCCAGAGACCAGGCTACCATCTGCTTGGCGTGGTAGGTGATGGCATCTTCGATCTCGACCCAGGCCTGGGGTAGCCCGGACATGTCTACAGTCAGTATGAACGGATCCACGGTCTCGCCTTACTTGATGTCTGTATATTGTAGGCCCGGCAAGCTTCGTTCGGGCCAAAAGCCGCTGCTGGCAAAATTCTAGCCTAACCCAACTGCCCTGGGAACCGCTCTGGGCGGTGATTTGAAAACTTTTTTCAGTTTTTTTACAGCAAACCATTGACCGTTTCGATACGGACTGTATAATTGCGGTTTTTCGTCGCTCAACATCTGATTTTGGATGCAAAACGACACGCTCTTTAAAATACAGATAACCGATAGGTGTGGGTGCTGCGGGTACAAGAAGTTAAGCAGCACTCACGAGAAGTAAATTTCCGTCTAGGAACAC
>DAICZS010000067.1 GCA_027311025.1 Ferrovaceae bacterium | reverse complement strand
GGACGTGTGTCGCAAACCGGAAGAAATGTTGTGGAAACAGCATCTTCTGGCCGTATGGCATTCAACGTCCAACCGCCTCATCCAGGTGGCATTCGAAATCTCCTGCCTGCCATTTGAAGCGATTTTCAGTCTGGATGCCGTGATTCGAACGGTTTGGCGGATGGCTGTCACACGCCGGCGCTTGCTGGAATGGAATCCTTCGGCAGTAGCCGAGCATGGTCTTGCGAGGAAGGGGCGCTACGGCTTCGCTGCCAGCTTGCAGGCCATGTGGATGGGCCCTGTGCTGGCCATTGCGTTGGCGCTTTTCCTGGCAACAACAAGACCGTCGGTGTTGGTTGTGGCCTCGCCCGTATTGCTCTTGTGGTTTCTGTCCCCCGGCGCTGCCTGGTGGTTAAGCCGCTTGCTGGTGCGCCGCAAGGTGGCCCTGAAGGCCGACCAGCGGCTTTTTCTGCGCGCACTTTCACGCCGCACCTGGGCATTTTTTGAAAGTTATGTGGGCGTGGAAGACCATTGGCTGCCACCTGACAATGTGCAGGAGTACCGTACGGACCCGATTGCGCACCGCACGTCGCCAACCAACATGGGGCTGGCGCTGCTGGCGAATCTGTCAGCCTGTGATTTCGGGTATATCCCGGTCGGACAGATGGTGGCCCGCACAGCGGATACGCTGCGAACGATGAGCCAGTTGAAGCGGTATCGAGGGCACTTTTACAACTGGTATGACACATCGACATTACAACCGATGCTGCCCCTGTACATTTCGACGGTGGACAGTGGCAATCTGGCAGGCCATTTGCTGACCCTGCGCGCAGGCCTGCGTGATCTGGCCGATGAAAGGGTTTTTGGAATGCGCCTGTTTCACGGCATGGCGGATACGTGCAGCATTCTTGAAGACGCTCTGGAAGGCGATGCCGCAGATCGGGTGTCGGCGTTTCGCAGGGATCTTCAGGCGGCAATCGCGGCGGCCCCCAACACGGTGACGACCGTGCACCTGCATCTGCTGCGCCTGGATGCACAAGCCGCCGCCCTGGTGACACGCATAGATGCACCGAGCGAAGCCGCGTGGTGGGCAGAGACGCTGGCCCGGCAGGTGCGCGTTGCCCTGGACGAACTCACGTTCCTGATCCCCTGGGCATCGCTGCCTGCGCCGGTGGAGGGTTTGGCCGCGGCCCTTGCCCCGATTCCAACATTGCGTGAACTGGAAAGCCTGGATGGGGCGTTATCGGGCAATTCCGAATGGCGCGGGCATGTGGCGCAGGGGAGTGCCCGGGCCAGGGACAGAATCGCCGCCATCGAAGCGCTGGTATTGCAAACCGGAGCGCTGGCGACCATGGCGTTTGACTTTCTGTTCGACAAGGGGCGTCATCTGCTGTCCATCGGCTATAACGCGGACGAGCGCCGAACGGACGCCAGTTACTACGACTTGCTGGCCTCAGAAGCGCGCTTGTGCAGCTTTGTGGCCATCGCGCAGGGACAGTTACCCCAGGAAAGCTGGTTTGCCCTGGGGCGCCTGTTGACCAATGCAGGCGGAGAGCCGGTGCTCTTGTCCTGGAGCGGTTCGATGTTCGAGTACCTGATGCCATTGCTGGTGATGCCCACGTACGACGATACCCTGCTCGACCAGACCTGCAAGGCGGCCGTGGTACGGCAGATCGAGTATGGCAAGCAGAGCGGCCTGCCTTGGGGGATATCAGAATCCGGCTATAACACGTTCGACGTCCACCTCAATTACCAGTATCGCGCCTTTGGCGTGCCAGGCCTGGGCTTGAAGCGCGGGTTGGCCGAGGATATGGTCATAGCACCCTATGCCTCGGCACTTGCATTGATGGTGGCCCCCGAGGAAGCATGCCAGAACCTGCAGCGGCTTTCGGCTGAGGGGTATGTGGGCCGGCTTGGCTTGTTTGAAGCGATTGATTACACCCCGGCCCGTCAGCGTCGCGGACAGTATGGCACCGTGGTCCGATCGTACATGGCCCATCACCAGGGCATGAGCCTGCTTGCTTTGGCCCACTTGCTGCTGGAACGCCCCATGCAGCGGCGCTTTGAGTCTGAGCGGATGTTCCAGGCGGTCATGCCGTTACTTCAGGAACGCATTCCCAAAGCGACAACCGTGTTGACGCACGCGGCGCAACTGTCAGAAATACGCTCGATGTCGGTTGCGGCAGAGATGCCGATTCGAACGTTCAACACGCCTGACACGCCGTCCCCGGAAGTGCAGCTGCTGTCCAACGGTCGTTATCATGTCATGGTCACCAATGCCGGCGGTGGGTACAGTCGCTGGAAAAACATCGACGTCCTGCGCTGGCGCGAAGATGGCACGCGCGATGGTTGGGGCATGTTTTGCTACATCCGGGACATTGCCAGCGGTGCATTCTGGTCCACGGCACACCAGCCAACGCAAAAGCGCCCTGAAAGCTTTGGCGTGATCTTCTCCGAGGGGCGCGCAGAGTTTCGTCGCCGCGATCGGGTGGGCACCGAGGACGAGGATTTCGAGACGCATACCGAAATGGTCGTGTCCCCCGAGGACGACATCGAGCTGCGCCGCACGCGCATCACCAACCGCGCGCGCATGCCCAGGGAAATTGACGTGACCAGTTACGCCGAAGTGGTGATTGCGTCACCGGCTTCAGATGCGCTGCATCCTGCCTTCAATAACCTCTTCGTGCAGACCGAGATCCTGAGCGAACACCATGCCATCCTGTGTACGCGCCGGCCACGCTCCCTTGTGGAACACCCTCCCTGGATGTTTCACCAGATGACGGCGTACGGCGCCGACATCGTTGAAATATCCTACGAAACCGATCGCCTCCAGTTCATCGGGCGCACGCACAGCACGGCTGATCCGTTGGCCATGAGTCAACCGGGGGCGCTTTCCGGTACGGCAGGCTCGGTGCTGGACCCCATCGTTTCCATTCGCTACCGCATCATGCTCGAGCCGGAACAGTCGGTCACGGTGGATCTGGTCACCGGCGTTGGCGATACCCGGGATATGGTGTTGGGTCTGGCGGAAAAATACCAGGATCGATACCTCTCGGATCGGGTCTTCGACCTGACCTGGACGCACTGTCAGGTCGTGTTGCGACAGCTCAACGCCACTGAAGCCGACGCCCAGCTCTATGCCCGCCTGGCCAGTGCCATCATCTACGCCAGCGCGCCCCTGCGCGCCGATGCGTCCCTGCTGCTGAAAAATCGCAGGGGGCAGTCTGGCCTGTGGGGTTATGCCATCTCGGGCGATTTGCCCATCGTGCTCTTGCAAATCGGGGATGCCGCCAATATCGATCTCGTGCGCCAGCTGGTACAGGCCCATGCGTACTGGCGCCTGAAAGGCCTGGCGGTCGACCTTGTGATCTGGAACGAAGACCATGCGGGATACCGGCAGCGGTTGCATGAACAGATCATGGGGCTGATTGCCTCAGGTCTGGAAGCGAATGTGATTGATCGGCCTGGCGGCATTTTTGTGCGCCCGGCTGAGCAGATCTCCGGCGAAGACCGCATCCTGCTGCAGGCAGTGGCCCGCGTGGTCATCTCGGATGAAGGGGGGACGCTGGTGGAGCAGCTTGATCGCCGCATCCCGGTGGAAGCGCGCATGCCTGCGCTGGTCCGCAGCAAAACCTACAAGCCGGAATGGCCCGTGGCTGCTGCGACGCGTTCGGACCTAGTGCTGTTCAACGGACTGGGCGGGTTTACCGCGGATGGTCGCGAATATGTCATGGTGTTGGCCCCTGGGGATGTAACCCCGGCGCCCTGGGTCAACATCCTGGCCAACCCCTGCTTTGGTTCGGTCATTTCCGAGAGCGGCAATGCCTATACATGGGGTGAGAACGCCCATGAATTCCGCCTGACGCCGTGGCGCAACGATCCGGTCAGCGACCCCTGCGCAGAGGCGTTCTATCTGCGCGACGAAGAAACGGGATATTTCTGGTCACCCACGCCGCTGCCTGCGCGCGCGCCAGTGCCCTACGTGGTTCGACATGGATTTGGCTACAGTGTTTTTGAAGTCAGGGTGGCCGGCATTTACTCGGAATTATGGGTTTATGTGGCGATGGATGCCGCCGTCCGGTTTTCCGTTTTGAAGGTGAGGAATGAATCCGGGCGATCGCGCAAACTCTCCGCCACAGGCTATGTGGAATGGGTGTTGGGGGATATTCCCGAGAAGTCGGCCATGCATGTCACCACGGAGGTCAACGCGCAAAATGGGGCACTCTATGCGCGCAACCCCTACAACACGGAGTTTGCTGAACGCGTGGCCTTCCTTGATGTGGATGAACCGGCGCACAGCCTGACTGGGGACCGTACGGAATTCATCGGGCGCAATGGCGCGTTGACGAAACCGGCCGCCATGGGGCGCGCACGTCTGTCAGGGAAGGTGGGCCCCGCCCTCGATCCCTGCGGCGCCTTCCAGGTGAACGTTGACCTGGCCGAAGGGCAACAGCGCGACATCGTCTTCAGGCTGGGGGTTGGTGGCAATCTCCATGAAGCCGACCTGCTTGTACAACGGTTTCGGGGAGATTTGGCGGCGCGCGGTGCGCTGGAAGCAGTGTGGCAGCACTGGAACCATACGTTGGGCGCAGTCCAGGTGGAAACCCCTGATCTGTCGCTGGATATCCTCGCCAACGGCTGGCTGGTGTACCAGACCCTGGCGTGCCGGCTCTGGGCGCGCAGTGGTTACTACCAGTCGGGTGGGGCGTTTGGTTTTCGCGACCAGTTGCAGGATGTCATGGCCCTCATCCATGCCCAGCCGCGTCTGGTGCGCCAACATGTGGTGCTGTGCGCAAGCCACCAGTTCGTTGAAGGAGACGTGCAGCATTGGTGGCATCCACCGATGGGCCGTGGTGTGCGCACGCGTTGTTCGGATGATTATCTCTGGCTTCCCCTGGCGGTGTGCCGGTATGTGACGGTTACTGCGGATACCGGCGTGCTGGAAGAGGCGGTGCCTTTCCTGGAAGGACGCACCATCGGGGCAGGGGAAGATTCCTACTACGACATGCCCACCCGCTCAGCCGAGGCGGCAAGCCTCTACCAGCACTGTGTCCGGGCCATCCGGCACGGAATGCAATGGGGTTCGCACGGACTTCCCCTGATCGGGTCTGGCGACTGGAATGACGGCATGAATCTGGTGGGCATCGAGGGCAAGGGCGAGAGCATCTGGCTGGGGTTTTTCCTGTGTGAGGTGTTGCGCCAGTTTGCACCGCTGGCCCAAAGGCACGAAGACCCGGCCTTTGCCCTTTTCTGCGAGGAAAAGCGGGTTGAGTTGAGTCACAACCTCGAGGCTCACGGCTGGGATGGCGGTTGGTATTTGCGTGCCTATTTTGATGATGGCACGCCACTGGGCTCGGCTGGCAACGAGGAATGTCAGATCGATTCGCTGCCCCAAAGCTGGGCCGTGCTCTCCGGTGCCGGGGACATCATCCGCTCGCGCAAGGCCATGAAAGCCGTTGATGACCGGCTGGTGCATCGAAATAGCGCGCTCATCCAGTTGCTCGATCCCCCCTTTGATCATTCCAGCCTGAATCCGGGATACATTCGCGGCTATGTGCCGGGCGTCAGGGAAAATGGCGGGCAATACACCCACGGGGCCGTTTGGGCCACGATGGCGTTTGCAGCGCTGGGTGAGGGAGAACGGGCATGGGAGTTGATGGGCATGATCAATCCCATTCATCATGCAATGACTGCAGCCGAAACGGCCGTGTATAAGGTGGAGCCCTACGTCATTGCCGCGGATGTCTATGGCAACGCGCCCCACACCGGACGCGGGGGCTGGAGCTGGTACACCGGGTCAGCCGGCTGGATGTACCGGCTGGTGACCGAATCCCTGCTGGGCCTTGCGGTTGAGGGAAACCGGTTGCGCCTCGTGCCCTGCATGCCTGCGGGTTGGCAGACCTACAAGATGCACTATCGTTTTCATGAAACGGTCTATCACATCGTGGTCACGAAAACAGCCGGTGGCCAAGGCAAATCGGGCACGGCGCTGGTCTTGATGCTCGACGGCGCCCTGCAGCCAGAGCAGGTCATACTCATGGAGAATGACCTGCGCGAACACGAGGTAAGCGCAACAGTAACCGGCACATGAGTGGCAGCAAAAAAA
>DAICZS010000066.1 GCA_027311025.1 Ferrovaceae bacterium | reverse complement strand
CATCACCATGGATGAAACTCCAGTCAAAGCCGGACGCACCGATCAGGGGCAGATGAAGACGGGATATTTCTGGCCTGTCTATGGGGAGCAGGATGAAATCTGTTTCCTGTTCTACCCGGATCGCCAGCATAAGCGGGTGGCCCAGGCCCTCCAGAGTGAGCATGCCCCAGCAGATGCAGTCCTGTTGACGGATGGCTATGGGGCTTATGCCAAATATGCAACCCAGTTGGGATTGACCCATGCCCAATGCTGGGTTCACAGCAGACGCAAGTTTCATAATGCCCGCGGCGTGGAACCAGAGCGTGCTGAAATTGCGCTGAATCTGATCGGCCAGATCTATCGCGTGGAGGAAGACATCCGCGCCGCACAACTCACGGGGAAGGAGAAGCAGTCCCACCGACTGAAGCACAGCAAGCCTGTGGTGGAGTCCTTCTTTGCCTGGATCGAGGAGCAGTTTCGCAAGCAGGACTTCCTGCCCAGCAGTCCCCTGACGGAGGCCATGGGCTACGCGCGGGAACGGGAGGCAGGGCTGCGGGTATTTCTGAATGACCCCGAAGTTCCCCCAGACACCAACCATTTGGAAAGGGCTCTGCGGGTGATCCCCATGGGGAAAAAGAATTGGAATTTCTGTTGGACCGAAGTGGGTGCCGAACTGACCGGAGTGGCCCAGTCCCTGATCACCACCTGTCGGCTGCACGACATCAATCCCTATGACTACCTGGTGGATGTGTTGCAACGGGTGGGACAGCATCCGGCCAGGGATATCGGGCAATTGACCCCACGCTGCTGAAAAGCGCACTTCGCAGACAACCCCCTGCGCTCCGATCTGTATCGTTTCACCCAGCACAGCCATTTGTAACCCCCTCCCGATCATCTATCCTTGATGATCGGAGTATGCCGGGGTCAATCCTCCCTGAATACAACGCCGCTGGCTTACCGCTTACTCGGGTGCGATATTCTGGCGCGGCAGGCTGCACAGGGATGGGGGGCAAAGGTGACCGAGCGTCTGGCGCATGATTTGCGCGCTGCTTTTCCCGAAATGAAAGGATTTTCGCCGCGCAATCTTAAGTACATGCGGGCATTTGCCGAAGCGTGGACTGATGCCGAATTTGTGCAACAGGCTGTTGCACAATTGCCATGGGGCCACAATTTGGTCCTGCTGGACAGGTTAAACACAGAGACAGAACGCCGCTGGTACATCGCAAGGACCCTTGAGCACAACTGGTCGCGCAATATCCTGGGGATGCAGATCGAAACCCGCCTGCTGGAGTTGGGCGCGGGCTTTGCGTTCGTCGGGCGGCAGGTGCTGCTGGATGTGGGCGGTGACGAGTTTTTCATCGATCTGCTGTTCTATCACCTGAAATTGCGCTGCTATGTGGTCATTGAACTCAAGGGAGGCAAGTTCAAACCCGAACACTTGGGCCAGTTGGGTTTTTACCTGACTTCCGTGGATCGTCAGGTAAAAAGCGAGCAGGACAACCCAACCATTGGGCTTTTGCTCTGCAAGAGCAAAAACAAGATCGTGGCCGAATATGCCTTGGGCGATAAGACCCAGCCCATGGGGATTGCCGAATATAAATTGCTCGAATCCCTGCCTGCCGAACTACAAACCACCCTCAAATAGATTGATCGCGCTCAGGAGATTGGTATGGGGTTGACCCGGCCACAGGCTTCCATCTGGTAAAGGCAAAGGATGGACGTATCTTGAAGTTGGCCGATCTCGTTGATGACAGCGATGCAGTCAGGCGTTCCCGCGTGTTGGCTGCGCTGAAAGACCCGGCGCATAAAGACAACCGCGACCACGTCGATGTCATCATCGCTCTGGGCATGGCGAAGGAAGCTTTGACTATGGGCCCGAAGGCTATCAACTAGGCCGCACTAACATGGGCGTGAATGAACGCACTGGCCAGTACCACGTGGAAATCAACGGCCTGACAGCACCGCAAAGCCCAGAGGCTACGCGCATCTGCAAAGAAGACTTGAACGAGGTCAGCGCAAGGAGGCTATTGAACCTGCCGCAGTACTGGAGGGTTTGACCCATGAAATCGAAGATGGGCCGGATGGCAAAGCCGTTCACTATGCGCGCAACGGCGAACGGGTCATGAGTGACCGTGGGGCACAGGTAGACCTGATCAACACAGCAGACCATGAAATCGAGGCAGCTTTGCGCTTGGCGGAGCAGAAATTCGACATGACCAAAGGCCTGCTTTTGAAGGGAAGCCCAGAATTCTTGGTAAAAGCCGCTGAAATCGCTGGGAGGATGGGCCTCAAAATCCATAATCAGGACTTACAGGCAGAAAGGCAACGAGGTCAAAATCCCGCAGTAAGAACTGAGTCCGCAAGACAAAATTCCGAATCGACCATGCCAGTGTCATCTGTCCAGGAAAGCTCTTCTGGCGTCGGACGCAAAGGTTACATCGATCAGGAGGGTATTGCAGCAGACTGTGTTCTGGCCCGACTCGATTGGCGCGGAGCTCAGGCACTTCGGAGTGCTGGGAGTAGCGGGGTTCTGACTGAGGAACAGGTATCACTGCTTCGTAGTGGAAAACATCCGGATCTGATTGACGAGAAGTCCCGGCTCACGGAGCTTGGCAGGTTATCCTACGAACAATTGACCGGGAAAAAATTGGAGAGAGAGCAGGATCGGAAGCAACTGCTCACGCGCAACATTGACCAGCAAATGGAAGATAAAACGTAACTACTCGCCCCCTAATTCACCAGCCAAAGCCATTTGAATGGCAATCATGGGATTGACCCCTTTGTAAGCCATGGTTTGCAGGTAACTGGTGATGCGGCAATAGGCATGGGCATAGATTTCAGAGCGGAAGCAGCCAGACACCTTTTGCTTGACCTTGCTCATTCTCAAGTCGCGTTCACCGCGATTATTGGTGAACGGTACCAGTGGGTCTCTGGCGAAGAGCAATACGGAAGCCTCATGTTTTTGCAGTCGCTCCAGCAAATTATGCGCGTCCGACTTGGCGATTCTACCGCGTTTTCCTGCTGGCTTATCTGGAATAGCAGGCATTTCCAAGGTGCCCAGTTCCAGAATTTTTCGATAGCATTTTAGCAATCGGGCATATTCCCTATCATCAAGGCATTTCTTCTCGCAATCAGAAACGCGCTTGTAGGTGGCCTGCAGCAGGCGTTTCATCCGGCGCGCCCATCGATAACGATTGGTCTCCACCACGAAAGTCAGTTCTCTCAACAGGTGCGAACCGCATAGGCCATGCCCGCAGTTTGAGTAACTGAAATAGGATGCCCAGCAATCATGGATAAGCTTGCCCATATATCGCGGGATAATATCATTTTCTTCCATGGCCTTTATACCCCGCTTTCGGTGCAATTTTTTCAGGGTGATGCCACCCGCCGAATGCACATGAATCCAGTAATTTGTCTTGTCGACGCGTAACGAGGTTTCATCGACATGCATGACCGCTTCCAGTAATAACTTTTCGGTTGCCCGTACCTCCCAGTTTTCCAATGCGGCATGCAAACGCAGAATGAACTGCAACATAGTGGCTTCGGCGATGACCACATCAATGATGGAGTAAACCAAAGCTTGCGCGCGTTTGAGCGCAACCATCTGGCAGGCCAGCAGGTTGATGATAAACGCCTGCACACCCAGACCATATTGCAACGGGCCGGGCATGTCCACCGGGAATTTGCCTTTGATAACTCGTTCGCAGGAGGGGCACTGCTTGATCTCCACTTCCACATGTTCGACGACTTTCTCGAATATGATGTCGATCTTGGTGCGGCGCTCATGGGTGCAACCAACCTGCCTCAGATCGGCACCGCACTTATCACAGTAATCGACCGGTACGATGGTCAGTGTTTCGATTGTGCGCCGATTCTTCACCGTTTCACCGTCGGCCTTCTTACCTTTGCCCTTGCTGCCCGGATCGGTGAGCGACGAATTGTCCTTGTCGGTTTGCGAGGGAGGAATGCTGGAGTTAGCGCTATTCTTCTTGGTGGTGCGCTCCAAAAAAATGGCAAGGATAAGTTCGACAATCATGAGCATGCTGCTCATGATTGCCTGAACTTCGGGCGAAACTTTGCCGTCAGAGCGAAGTTGCTCAAAATCCTTCCTGACTTTTTCTACCTGGCTACGTACCGAGGTCTTATCCAGACTTGCCATTTTTCACGCCATCATTTTGAATAACAGAATGATAACATGCGTTTTTTCGACCGATTTTAAGGTGCCTTAAGTCAATTATTTTGGCTCTATGTGAAATACAGTGGGTAACTGAATTTCAGTTTGCCGCACAAAAAGTAAATCATGTTGATGAAATTTCCAGTATTGCGGTAGCCCCTTGAGCGCGATCAATCTATTTGAGGGTGGTTTGGGCGGTTTTTTGCAAAATAGATGAGGGTATGGGGGTTGAGCGCCCTCAAAGAACTTGACTGGCAAGCGCCTCAAGGGCGAGGCTTTGGATTCCCAAGTAAAGACCCTCCCATTGTCTGCCAAACCATCCTTCAGAATCCATCCTTTTTCAAATTTCTGTTGCGTATCGATCAGGATCATGCCGCCACGATCCGTTTGCGAGGGTGTCTCCATTGCGGGGGTCCCCTTCATCAAACTCACTACGAACGCAAACCTCGCGATGCACCCTCGAGTTGGATAGAGGAGAAGATCCGCTTCAGTTTCTGTTGTGGGCACTGCCGCCGCCGTTGCACTCCCGCCTCGGTACGCTTTTTGGGACGCCGGGTTTATTGGGGTGCTACGGTGCTTCTGGTCACCGCTCTGTGTCATGGCCTGCCCCTGAGGCGAAGCAATAAACTCTCTCAACACTTCGGGGTTCCCATCCAGACCCTCCGGCGCTGGCGTCAATGGTGGCTGACAGAATTCATCCTGACTCCGGTATGGCAGACCCTGCGCGGTCGATTTCTCCCCCCGGTGGAAGCCCATTCTCTGCCCGGTGAATTACTGCATCGTTGCTCTGCACGCACAGCGACCAAGAGCACTCTTCTGCAGGATTCGATGACCCAGGTAATGCGCTGGCTGGCTCCTCTGAGCACGCTCACTGAGGATCAATAAATGAGGGGCCTCGTCACGCACAAGATGGCGCTAGCCAGGGGGGCCCTTCCGGCATAGGCTTCGCAACTCGGGCGTTGTGCCCGAATTCATGCGAAGGAAATTCATTCATGCCCATCCCAAACGAAACCAGTGCCCGGGATCGATGGTCCCGGCTACGCCTGCTGATCATCGGTCAACTGCTGGCCGCTCCTCCGCCACGCGGGGAATTGAAGTCACGCCTGCTCGATTTGAGTCGCCAGACCTGGCGTCATCCGATTCATGGGGGTGAGATACGTTTCGGCGTCTCCACCCTCGAACGCTGGCTGGCACGGGCACGGCAAAGCCCGGATCCTGCCGCCTTCCTGGCCACCGTCCCGCGTCTTGATGCGGGCTCTGTCCGTGTCATCAGCGAACCCTTGGCTCAGGCCATACGCACCCAGTATGCGGATCGTCCCAAATGGAACATCCAGTTGCATTACGACAACCTCAGACTGGTGTTTGGTGCCAACGAGTTCCCATCCTACGCCACCGTATTACGCTTCTTCCGCGCCCAAGGGTTATGGCGGGTGCGTGATCCACGCGGTGGTCCCCAGCGCACTGCCGTCCCGGATGGGACCCGTGAAGTCCGCAGTTTCGAAGCCACCCATGTCGGGGCCCTGTTTCATCTGGATGGGCATCAAGGGTCTCTCAAGGTCCTGAACCGGCAGGGCGAATGGATCACCCCAATCGCTCTGGGCGTGATCGACGATCATTCGCGCCTGATCTGCCACCTGCAATGGTACGCCCACGAGAACACCGAGTGCCTGGTGCACTGCGTCTCCCAAGCCCTGCAGCGACGGGGTTCACCCAGAACGATTTATAGTGATAATGGCTCCGCCATGATCTCCGGCGAATTCACTGCCGGCCTGCATCATTTGGGCATTCTGGCGCTCAACACGCGCCCGCGCAGCGCCTGGATGAATGGCAAGCAGGAGACCCTCTGGAATCGGGTGGAAAGTCGTCTGATGGCCATGCTTGATGCGATTCCCAATCTGACCCTGGCTCAACTCAACGAAGCCTCCTTTGCCTGGGTCGAACACGAGTATCAAGTCAGCCCGCACCGGGAACTGAACGGTGCCACCCCCATGCAACGCTTCATTGCCAGTCCCAGTGTCCTGCGCGAGTGCCCGGATTCAGAAACCTTGCGGCGTCACTTTCGAATCGAGGTCACCCGGAAGCAACGCCAGAGCGATGGCACCGTGTCTCTCGATGGCAGGCGTTTCGAGATTCCCCAAGCCTTCGGGCATCTGCGCGAACTGACGCTACGCTACGCTCGCTGGGACCGTAACCAGGCCGACATCGTTGATTCCCGTAGCGGCGTCATTCAAGCCACCATCTATCCTCTGGACAAGACCCGCCATGGGGATGGGCGAAGACGCCAGATCATCCAGCCGACCCCGGATACACTTCTCAAGAGCGCGCAGAGTGCGGCCACGCCCTCTGATCCCCAAGCCCCCCTGATGCGCCATCTGCTGGCACAGTTTGCGGCCACCGGATTACCTCCTGCCTATCTGGAATTAGACGACGCCTCGCCCGCCCAGGAAACCCAC
>DAICZS010000065.1 GCA_027311025.1 Ferrovaceae bacterium | reverse complement strand
GCGTTCACATCGAGCATGACGGTGCGCAGCGCTGGCTGGTGGTGAAGGCCACGCCCGAGCAGGTATGGCCCATCTTGAAGGAGTTCTGGATCAGCAATGGTTTTGAACTGAAAGTGGATGACCCACAAATCGGCCTGATGGAAACCGATTGGACGGCAAACCGTACCAACGTCCCGCAAGATTTTCTCAAACGCATGCTCAGCACCGTGGTGGATAACCTGTTCTCCAGCCCGCTGCGCGACAAGTTCCGCACCCGGGTAGAACGCGGCTCGGTGAGCGGCACCACGGAGATTTTCATCACCCACCGCGGCATGGAAGAAGTGGTCAGCAAGGATTACACCGGAACCAGTTGGCAGATGCGTCCGGAAGATCCTGAAATGGAAAACGAATACCTCAAAAAACTGGCCCTGCGCTTTGGCACCCCGCCCGAGCAGGCTGCCGCCCTGGTGGCCAGCGCTGGAACTCCGGGCACCAAGGACGCTCCCGCCGCCCTCCAGTCCAATGCACTGGCTACCCTGGTCAAGCAGCCGGATGGCGACACCATCATCTCGCTCAACGAGCCCTTCGACCGGGCCTGGCGTCGGGTTGGCCTGGCGCTGGATCGCAGCGGGTTTACCGTGGAAGATCGGGACCGTGCAGCAGGCGTGTATTTTGTGCGTTACACCGACAGCGACGCCGCCCTGAAAACCAAGAAGAAGGAGAGTTTCTTCTCCAGCCTGCAGTTCTGGAAATCTGACGACAAATCGAAGGATACCCAGACCTATCGCATCACGATCACCACCATCAGCGGCAAGGGGTCGAAGGTGGATGTGCGGGACAAGGCTGAAAACCAGGTCAACCCCGACACCGCCAACAAGATGCTGAGCCTGATCTACGAACAGTTGCATTGACGCGTGATCCGCTTCGCATCACTGGGTAGCGGGAGTGAAGGCAACGGGCTATTGATTCATTGCGGGGCCACGGTTGTGCTGCTGGACTGCGGGTTTTCGCTGGCCGAGACGACGATGCGTCTCGAACGCCTTGGGGTAGCGCCGCAGCAGCTCACGGCGCTACTCGTCACCCACGAGCATTCCGACCACATTGCGGGTGTAGCCCGTCTGGCCCGACGCTACGACCTACCTGTTTATGCCAGCTTTGGCACCCTTGCGGCCGTGCGTGACCAGCTGGCGGATGCCCAGCTCCATGCCATTACCAGCGACGTGCCCTTTGACCTCGAAGCGCTGGCCATCGAACCCTTTGCCGTACCGCACGATGCGCGCGAGCCGTTGCAGTTCGTGGTGGGCAACGGGGTGCACCGCCTGGGTGTGCTCACCGACGTGGGGTGTGCCACGCCGCATATCGAAGCCATGTTGAAAACCTGCGATGGACTTTTCCTGGAAACCAACTACGATCCCGTCATGCTCCAGCAGGGCCCTTATCCGCCCCAGCTCAAGGCCCGGGTGAGCGGGCGCTATGGCCATCTCAGCAACGAAGCCTCGGCCGAACTGCTATCGCGCCTCGACCATTCCCGCCTGCAGTGCGTGGTGGCCGCCCATGTCAGCAAGAAAAACAACACCCCGCAACTGGCGCAGGCTGCGCTGGCCCGGGTGCTGGGTTGTGCCCCCGAAGAGGTGGTGGTGGCTGACCAGGGGGCGGGCCTGGCCTGGCTGGAAATCAGATAGGGAAGGGGCCATTGGGGACAGACCCCAAGGGCCCCTTCCCAAACCCCAAAAAAAGCCGACCCAAAGGTCGGCTTTTTGCTTCAGCAGCTTGACGCTGCGCCGAATTACTTCTTGTCGGCGGCGGGAGCAGCAGGAGCAGGGGCGGCAGCAGGAGCAGCCGGTGCAGCAGGAGCAGGGGCGGCAGCAGGAGCAGCCGGTGCAGCAGGAGCAGCGTCAGCCTTGGGGGCTTCGGGCTTCGGGGCTTCGGGCTTGCTGCAAGCAGCAACAGCAACGGCGAACAGAGCAGCGATCAAGAGGTTCAGTTTCATTTGCAATTCCTATCGATAGAAAGTTAAAGACACATCTGGTGAGCCTCCGGTGGGCCTTACAGATTCCGAGAGGTTACACCCACCGTTGCGTTGCAGCAAGTGATTTTTGTCAGGCCAGCCAGCCTGCAAGATAGGCTTCGTAGAGCAGGGAAACCGCGGCCTCTGGCAGCGGCCCCGGGGCCAGGCGGCGGTGGTCTGCCAGGGTCACCAGGGGGCGTTTGGTAGCGCCGACTAGTGGGTGCTCCTCGCCATTGAGAAACAGCCGGTTGCCGCGAAACAGCATGATGCTGCGAGGATCGAGGCGCAGCCCCCGCCGTTCAACCTGTCGGGCAAAGCGCGCGCGGGTCAGCGGCGACTGTGGCGGGTCGAAAAACAGGTGCGGTTTGGGTTCGGTCAGGTAACGCCCGACGCAAGACAGGATATCCTGATCGTTCCAGCGAATGGATTGCAAAATGTGACTGACCTGTTGCAACAGGGCTGCAGGCAGTTCGCCCGGATGGGCCTGGAGGGTCAGGTCAGGATCGGCGTAGCGTCCGGCCACGGTGAGATGGTCGCGCAGGTGGTCAAGGAAGGCATTGACCCATTCCTGATGTGTGGGTGCGCGAAAGCCGATGGAATAAGTAAAGCATTCCGACACGGCCACGCCATCATGGGCGCATTGTGGGGGCAGGTAGAGCATGTCGCCGGCTTCCAGATCCCATTGCGACTGCGCCTTGAAACGACGCAGGATTTTGAGGTCGCTGTCGGGCAGCAGCTCCAGGTCGTCGGTTTCCGCTATGTCCCAATGTCGCGTACCAAATCCCTGAAGCAAAAACACGTCATACGAATCGAAATGCGGCCCCACCCCGCCACCGGGCACGGCATAACTCACCATCAGGTCGTCCAGGCGCGCGTGCGGCACGAAGTTGAAATCCTGCAGCAGCGCTGCGGCTTCCGGAATCCAGTGATTGAGTTCCTGCACTAGCACGGTCCAGTTGCGTTCAGGCAGGATCTTGAAGTCGATGGGGCGAAATGGGCCGTGGTGCAATTTCCAGCGGCGTCCTTCGCGCAGGATGAGGCGGGCCTGCACATCGGGGCGGGTGGCCAGTTTCTTGATTTCGGCGGGGGTGAGAAAACCCAGAAAGTCTGGTATGGCCTGGCGCACCAGCAGGGGCTTTTTGTGCCAATGGCGTGCCAGAAAGGCCTTAGGACTCAGTGCGCCCAGTAACGATGTCTTCATGAGTGTCTCGCAACCAAACCCGGATTGTAATCCAGAAGTCACATGCCACGGGGCAGGAGCAGTCCAACACAATCTGCGGGGATGGGATAGAATCAGCGCCAGGGTGATGGAGATATTTCATGCTGAAAGTGGGACAAAAAGCACCAGGCTTCGAGCTGCCAGACTCCGGAATGGAAATGGTCCGCCTGTCCCATTTCAAGGGAAAAAAGAAAGTGGTGCTGTTTTTCTACCCGCGAGACAACATGCCCCAATGCACGCGCGAAGCCATTGATTTCAGCGACCTCGAAGATGCGTTCACGCATCACGGGGCCGTGGTGATGGGCGTGTCGCAGGACGACATCCTGTGTCATGCCGATTTTTGTGAGGCCAACGGGCTCAGTTCGCGCCTCCTGTCGGATGTGGAGGGGGATGTGTGTAGGCGTTACGACGTCCTGCACGAAAAAGAGATGGGTGGGCATGTGCGCACCTGTGTGGATCGCGTGACTTACGTCATCGACCGCGACGGTGTCGTGCGGCATGCTGTGCCGGCGCAGAACAGCCGTGACCATGTGGTCGAAGTGTTGAAACTGGTGAAGGAGATTGAGTAGAAATGGTCATTGCAAAAGATTCTGTGGTCACCCTGAGTTATACCCTGTCGGACGACGAGGGCAAGTTGCTGGAAGCCAGCGACCCCGCCGTCAGCTATCTGCACGGCGGCTACGACGGTATTTTTCCGATGGTGGAAGAAGCGCTGGAAGGTCAGGCCGAGGGTTTTAACTGTACGGTCACCATGGAACCGGATGAGGCGTTCGGCGAATACGACGAATCGCTGATGCGGGTCGAACCGCGCAACCTGTTTCCGCCACAGGTCAAGGTGGGGATGCAGTTTGAAGGCCAGCCAGAAGGCGCGGCTCACGATGAAACGGTGTTGTATACCGTCACGGACGTGACCGACGACAAGGTGGTGGTGGACGGCAACCATCCGCTTGTGGGCAAGACACTGGTGTTTGCCTGCACCGTGCTGGGCGTGCGCCCGGCTACCCAGGAAGAATTGCAGCATGGCCATGTTCACGGCGAACACGGCCATCATCACTAAAAAACCTGCCAGATGCGTTAAACCTTGAATCGCGTCACTGCATCCTGCAGCAGGCGCGATTGCGCTTCCATTTCACCCATGGACTGACTGGCATGGGACACGCCCAGGGCGTTGGCTTCGCTCATCTGCGTGATCCCTTCCACTTTCTGGGCAATTAATTCGCTGGCCTTGCTCTGCTCTCCCAGTGCAGCGGTGATCTCCTTCGCAAAACCCTCGCTCTGGCTAGCTCTTGTCTGGATGCGTTCGATGGACTGGCGGGCATTGTCGGCGTAAGTGGCCGTCACGGAGACCTGTTCTACCACATGACGGATGTCTTCCACGGCCTGGCCCGCGCTTTGCTGGATGGCCACGATCATGTCGGCAATTTCCTGGGCTGAACTCGTGGTCTTCTCGGCAAGCTTGCGCACTTCGTCTGCCACCACGGCAAAACCTCGACCCTGTTCGCCGGCACGCGCAGCTTCGATGGCCGCATTGAGGGCCAGCAGATTGGTTTGATCGGCCACTTCGCGAATCACCTGAACGATGGCCGAGATGTCGTTGGATTGTTGTCCGACGCGTTCCACCACGACGGCAGCATCCTTGACAGTGTTTGAAATCCGCGTCATTTCGTCGAAGGCGTTTTGTACGATGGTGCTGCCTTCCGACGCCAAGCGCGAAGACTCCTGATTGGCTTCCAGGGCATGGTTGGCATTCTCGTGGATGTTGCCGATGCTGACACTCATCTCCTCGATGGCCGCAGCCACGGTACTGGTTGCGTCATTCTGGCCTTCCACGGACTGGCTGATGTTGCTCAGGGCGCCGGACATGTTGGCGCTTGTGGCGGCCGTCTGGCGGGCATTGCCAGCGATGGTGTCGATCAGCTGGCGCAGGTTGGCCTGCATACTGCTCAGGGCGCGCAGCAGGTCGCCGGTTTCATCCTTGTCGCCTTTGGGGATCTGGTTGGTGAGATTACCAGAAGCCACGGAAGCGGCCGTACGGATGGCGGCCAGCATGGGGACCACGATGCGGTTGGCCAGGGTCAGCGCAATGGCCAGTGCCGCAACCACCGAAGCCGCCAGAATCACCATGGACAGGGTGATGGTGCGCGAGGCGCTGGCGGAGGCGCTGGTCGTTGCCTCTTCGCCTTTCACTTTCTGTGCGGCCAGAATGCCATCCATTTGTGTGGTGATTTCAATGAAGCGCTTGTCAGCGGCCTGCATCATGCCGGTGCCGCTGGCGAGATCAGACTGGGCCATGTCGATGGCTTGCGCTACGCTTTTGCGGTACTTGGCCATAGGCTGATCCAGCGCCGCAAGGTTTTTCTTTTCCTCTTCACCCAAGTCGCTGCGTTCGGCCAGGTTTTTGAGCAGCTTGATGGCGTTGTCTGTATGCCCCAGGATCGTCGTGGTTTCCTTCTGGATGCGCTCAGCGTCGAAATTGGAGAAGGAGGCAAACAAGCGGTACACGCCGATGTTGGCCTCCAGGAGCTCATCGCGGCTACCGTTGAGCAGCGCGGTGTGTTGCATGCCCCTGGTGGTGATGGTCTCAAGCGCGCCCTGCATGGTCCGCATGCCAAAGAAAGTGACGACGCCCAGTACCAGCATCATGACGACAGTCAACAAGGGCGCTAGCAGTATCTTTTTCTTGATGTTCACAGTGGACTCTCAGGACGGTTGAACAGTGCGATCAGTGCTTGTAGATGCCGGCGCAGACGATGTCTTCGCCCACTTTTTCGCAATAGGCCGACTTGGGCAGTACCTTCTTGCTGACGGGGTCGGTAAATTTGTAGTCCTGCCAGAATTTGCCTTTGCTCTTAGCCAGTTCCACGCGTTCCTTGATGAATTCCTTGCCATCGGCGTCGGCGAGATCAATCAGGTCTTTACCTACCGATTTGGCGTTCTGGCCATGAGCAAGGCACTTGCCGTTCATGTCATAGACCACGGGGTACAGGTCGCGGTCCACCCACTTTTTGTCTTTCGCGGTGATTTCCTTGAGTGTGGCATCGCGATTGGCCTGCAGGGCCTTGGCGGCCTTGGAGACCATGGCTTCGGCTTCCTTCGGCGTGGCATAGTTCTCCGCCAGCACGGGCATGGCGATGAAGGATGCTGCGGCAACTGCGAACAAAAACTTTTTCATATCAAGCTCCTCGAATCATCTTTTTTAGAGACTATAGTTTGGTGGATGGTGTGGGTTTGGTTTTGGGGGCAGACCTCAAATTGGGGTCTGCCCCCACAGCCATCCACGGCTATCTGGATTATCGGCAGAAACCGATGAAACATGAGGCCCATGGATGGGCAAACCAGCACCATTATGGAGCGATGGCTTTGCCTGAACGAGGGAATTGCGTGAGGGATTGATCCGCGTCAATCCTGGCGCGCCACGTGCACCAGTTCGTAGAGCAGTTGCAGGGCCTCGCGCGCCGAAAGCGTGTCGGGATCGATCTGGCGCAGTTGGGAGAGGGCAGGGTGGGGTGG
>DAICZS010000064.1 GCA_027311025.1 Ferrovaceae bacterium | reverse complement strand
GGTTCTGTCCCCATTCTTATATTCTTTTCGGCTATCATCCAATAGTTTTTTAGTCTTTGTAGATATAAAGCTCCCCACTACAATGGGTCATACCAGTTTTGTTGGGGTGGCTCATGTACCAGTACGACGAAATAGATCAGCGCATCGTGGACGAACGGGTGGCCCAGTTTCGGGACCAGACCCGGCGTTTTCTTGCGGGAGAGCTCTCCGAAGACGACTTTCGCCCGTTGCGCCTGCAAAACGGCCTGTACATCCAGCGCCATGCGCCCATGCTGCGCGTGGCCATCCCCTATGGGGTGCTGGCCTCCTACCAGATGCGCAAGCTGGCCCACATTGCCCGTACCTATGACCGGGGTGTCGGTCACTTCAGCACGCGCCAGAACATCCAGTTCAACTGGCCGGCACTGGAGTCCGTCCCCGAAATCCTGGCGGAACTCGCCACCGTGCAGATGCACGCCATCCAGACCAGCGGCAATTGTGTGCGCAACACCACCACGGACCACTTCGCTGGCGTGGCGGCCGACGAGTTGATCGATCCGCGCATCTATTGCGAACTGATCCGGCAGTGGTCCACCTTCCACCCCGAATTTGCCTTTCTGCCGCGCAAGTTCAAGATCGCCGTGAACGGCGCGCTGGAAGACCGCGCCGCCACCTGGGTGCACGACATCGGCCTGCATGCGGTGCGCGACGACCAGGGTGAAGTCGGCTTTCGCGTCATTGTGGGCGGTGGTCTGGGACGCACGCCCATGGTGGGTGTCGTGGTGCGCGAGTTTCTGCCCCTGGCGCACCTGCTGACCTATCTCGACGCCATCCTGCGCGTGTACAACCGCTATGGCCGGCGCGACAACAAGCACAAGGCACGCATCAAGATCCTGGTGAAGGCCATGACGCCCGAGCGTTTTCAGCGCGAGGTGGAGGCCGAGTGGCTGAGCCTCAAGGACGGCCCGGCCACCGTGGTGCCCGAAGAGCTGGCGCGCATCGCCGCGCGCATGACGCGCCCCGCCTATGCCACGCTGCCAGCCGCCATGCCGGAAGGGTTGCAGCAGGCCCTGGAACAGGACAAGGCATTTCGTCGTTGGCACGAGCGCAACGTGCATGCCCATCAGGTGGCAGGCTACGCCTCGGTGGTGCTCTCGCTCAAGGCGACCGGCAGCGTGCCAGGCGACGCCACTGCGGACCAGATGGATGCCGTGGCCGAGCTTGCGGACCGTTACGGTTTTGGAGAGATCCGGGTCAGCCATGAGCAGAACCTGATCCTGCCCGACGTGCGCCAGGCCGACCTTCACGACCTCTACCGCGAACTCAAGGCCCTCGGGTTTGCCACGCCCAACATCGGCCTGCTCACCAACATCATCTCCTGCCCGGGAGGCGATTTCTGCTCGCTCGCCAACGCCCGTTCCATCCCGGTGGCGCAGGCCATCCAGCAACGCTTTGACGACCTCGACCGGCTCTACGAGATCGGCCCGCTCGACCTCAACATCTCGGGTTGCATGAATGCCTGCGGCCACCACCATGTGGGGCACATTGGCATCCTGGGTGTGGACAAGCATGGTGCCGAGTTCTACCAGATCACCATCGGTGGCAATCAGGCACCCGCGCGTCTGGGCCGCGTCATCGGGCCTTCACTGGGTCAGGAAGACATTCCCGACGCCATCGAGCGCTTGATCGAGGTGTACCTGGAAGCGCGCCTGCACGAGGAAGAGCCTTTCGTGGACGTGGTGGAGCGTCTGGGCATCGAGCCTTTCAAGGCGCGCGTGTATGCGTCGCAAGAACGCGAGGCGCTCTATGCATGAACTGATTCGCGATCGCGCCATCGTTCGGGACACCTACCACCTGCGCACCGATTCCCTCGACGGCATCCTCCCCGAGGAGGACGCGATCGTCACCCCCGCATTGCTTGTGGCTGAGCGCGCACGCCTCGAGCAACATCAGGGCAAGCTGGGTGTCTGGCTGGAAACTTCGGAAGGCCCCGAAATCATTGCTGCAGATCTCGCCCACCTCGATCTCGTGGTGGTGCATTTTGCTTCCTTTACCGACGGGCGTGGGCATTCCACGGCGCGACTGTTGCGCGAGCGCTATGGCTTTCGTGGCGAACTGCGCGCTGTCGGCGACGTGTTCAAGGAAACGCTGCATTATCTCTCGCGTTGCGGCTTCAATGCCTTTGCCCTGCGCCCGGGCGAATCGCTCACGCACGCCCTGGGCGGACTTGATGTCTTCAGCGAGGCCTACCAGACTTCAGTGGATCGCCAGTCCCCCTTGTTCCGGCGGCGTCTGCAGAAAGCCGCTTCAGAGGAAACACCCTCATGAACCTCGATCACCGGGTGCAGGAAACCTTGGCCCTGCTGCAACGCGCCGCGCGCGATTTTCAACCGCTCGTCATGGCCAGCAGCCTGGGCGCCGAAGACATGGTGTTGACCGACCTGATCTTCAAAAACCGCCTGCCCGTGGAAATCTTTACCCTGGACACCGGGCGCCTGCCCGAGCCCACCCAGCGGTTGCTGGCACGCGTGCAGGAAGTCTATGGGCAATCGATTCGCGTGTTCTATCCCGAAGCCGCTGCCGTGGAAGCGCTGGTGGCACGCCAGGGCGTGAACGGCTTTTATCATGACATCGCCGCGCGCAAGGCCTGCTGTGCCGTGCGCAAGGTGGCCCCCCTGGGGCGCGCGCTGGCAGGCAGGAAGGCCTGGATTACCGGACTGCGCCGCGACCAGTCTTCCACCCGCGCCGCTCTGGAAGTGGAAGCCTGGGACGCCGATCACAACCTGACCAAATTCAGTCCGCTCGCTGACTGGTCGCGCGATGCCGTATGGGAGTACCTCAAGGCCCATCACGTGCCCTACAACGCGCTGCACGACCAGGGCTTTGCCAGCATCGGCTGCAGTCCCTGCACGCGCGCCATAGCAGCAGGCGAGGATGAACGCGCCGGACGCTGGTGGTGGGAACATCCGGAAACCAAAGAATGCGGGCTGCACCTGTCCGCACAACCCGAAGGGAGCATCGCATGAGCAGTCACCACAGCGCGGAGGTTGTTGATCTGCATCCGCATCGCGCAGGCCGTACCGAACCGCTGGACCACCTGGACCGCCTGGAGTCGGAAGCCATCCACATCATGCGCGAAGTGGCGGCCGAGTGCCGCAATCCGGCGTTGCTATTCTCCGGAGGCAAGGACTCCATCGTCATGTTGCGCCTGGCAGAGAAGGCGTTTCGTCCCAACGCCTTTCCCTTTCCGCTGCTGCACATCGACACCGGGCACAACTTTCCCGAAGTGATCGCCTTTCGCGATGCACGGGTGGCAGAGTTGGGCGAGCGCCTGATCGTGCGCAGCGTGGAAGACTCCATTCGCCAGGGAAGGGCCCGCGTCAAGGATGCCAGTGCCAGCCGCAATGCCTTGCAGGCGGTCACGCTGGTGGATGCCATCAACGAATTCCAGTTCGATGCCTGCCTAGGTGGTGCGCGGCGCGACGAGGAGAAGGCACGCGCCAAGGAGCGCATCTTTTCGTTTCGCGATGAATTTGGCGTGTGGGATCCCAAAAACCAGCGTCCTGAAATCTGGAATCTCTACAACGCACGCGTGCACCCCGGCGAAAACCTGCGCGTGTTTCCCATCAGCAACTGGACCGAGCTCGACGTGTGGAGTTACATCGGCCGCGAGCGCCTGGCCGTGCCGGAAATCTACTACGCCCATGTACGCCCTGTGGTGCGCCGTGGCGCCCAACTGGTGCCGGTGACCGAACTGACCCCACCCCTGGCGGGCGAGGTCGTGGAACAGGTGTCGGTGCGTTTTCGCACCGTGGGTGACATCACCTGCACCTGCCCCGTGTCCTCCACCGCAGCCACGGTGGCAGCCATCATTGCCGAGACGGCCGTGACCTCTATCACGGAACGGGGCGCCACCCGCATGGACGACCAGACTTCCGACGCCTCCATGGAATTGCGCAAGAAACAGGGGTATTTTTGATGGACCAGGCATAACGGATCATGCATACAGAATTGTTGCGTTTCATTACCTGCGGCTCGGTGGACGACGGCAAGAGCACCGTCATCGGCCGCCTGCTGTTTGACAGCAAGGCCATCTTCGATGACCAGCTTGCCGCCATCACCGCCACTTCAAAGCGTCGCGGGCTGTCCGAGGCTGACCTCGCGCTGCTCACCGACGGCCTGCAGGCCGAGCGCGAGCAGGGCATCACCATCGATGTCGCCTACCGGTTCTTCGCCACGCGGCGGCGCGCCTTCATCGTGGCCGACACCCCGGGGCACGAGCAGTACACGCGCAACATGGTGACCGGTGCCAGTACGGCCGATCTGGCCATCATTCTGATGGACGCACGCAAGGGGATGCTGCCGCAGACCCGGCGCCATGCGCACCTGGTGCGTCTGCTGGGCATTCGGCGGGTGGTGCTGGCCATCAACAAAATGGACCTGGTGGATTACGATCAGGCCACCTTCGAGCGCTTGTGCGATGCGTTTCTCGACTTTGCCGCTCCCCTGGGTTTCGATGCCGTCATTCCGGTGCCCATGAGCGCCCTGCATGGCGATATGGTGGTGGAGCGCGGCACCGGGTTGCACTGGTATCTGGGCAAGACCCTGCTGCAGGTGCTGGAGAGTGTGCCGTCCGACGAGGAGGTGGCGCATGCCCCGTTGCGTTTTCCGGTACAACTGGTGCAGCGCCTGCGGGCCGGCACGGCAGATGAGCGGCGGGGCTATCTGGGACGCATCGAGTCGGGCACGCTGGCGGTGGGCGACGAAGTGGTGGTCCTGCCCGCCGGCATCACCAGCGCCATCTCATCCATCCTGACCTATGACGGCCCCCTGCCGGACGCGCGGGCCGGGCAGTCCGTGACGTTGACCCTGCAGGACGAGGTGGACATTTCGCGCGGCGACATGATCGCAAGCCGTGCCGAGCCGCCGCGCTGCGAAAAATCATTCGACGCGCTGATGTGCTGGTTTTCGGCCACGCCGCTCGACCCTGCCCGGCGGGTGCTGATCCGTCACGGCACGCGCACGGTACAAGGCAAGGTGGGGGCAGTGGCATACAAACTGGACGTCAACACTTCGGAACAGGTGCCGGCTCCAGACCATGTGTCCATGAACGACATCGTCAAGGCGCAGTTCAGGGTGCAGCAACCCCTGGCCTACGACAGCTACGCCAGCAACCGGCCCAACGGCAGCTTCATCTTGATCGATGAAGTCAGCAACGACACCATTGCCGCGGGGATGATGCTCTAGGATGCTCTTGGGGACAGACCCCATATTGGGGTCTGTCCCAAAATCCCGGTTAAATGACGACGGCGACGCTGGAATACTGGGTGCTGACGTTGGTGCCCAACAGCGTGACGCCAGAGATGATGGCTACGGCAATCAGGGCTGCGATGAGGGCGTACTCGAGGGAGGTGACGCCTGCTTCCGAAGCGAAGAACCGCTTGACGTGCTGTAAGGTATTCATCACGACTTCTCCCGAGTAAGAAAGATGAGTACAGGCGACGCTAACTTTGCCCTACGCGTCGATCGCAACGCGTGTTCGAACCTATTAATATCACAGCCATCATGAAAAAACCCCCGGGAATGCCGGGGGTTTTTGACCTGCCTTGTGCCTTTGAAACCAGCCAAAACTACTTTATCTTGGCTTCCTTGTAAGGCACGTGTTTGCGGGCGACGGGATCGAATTTCTTGATCTCCATCTTCTCGGGCATGGTCTTCTTGTTCTTGGTGGTGGTGTAGAAGTGACCCGTACCTGCGGTCGATTCCAGTTTGATCTTATCGCGCATGATGATCCTTCCTTAAGCCTGAACGGCTTTCTCGCCCAGTTCGGCCAGAACGACTTCGATACCCTTTTTGTCAATCAAACGCAGGCCAGCGTTGGACACGCGCAGGCGAATCCAGCGGTTCTGGCTTTCCAGCCAAAAACGGCGGTACTGCAGGTTGGGCAAAAAGCGGCGCTTGGTTTTGTTGTTGGCGTGGGAAACATTATTGCCGACCATCGGCTTTTTCCCGGTCACCGCGCATACGCGTGCCATGGTGATTCTCCGTAACGGATTAAGGTAAACGAGGATTATGTCATGAAAACAGGGTGTTTCGCAAGGTCCTGGATGAACGGCAAGCAAGCCCACTTGGGGACAGACCCCATTTTGGGGTCTGTCCCCTATATAATCCCCTGATGTTCAAACGATTTCATCGACAGATCCTGCTGGGGGTCACCGGGGGCGTGGCGGCCTACAAGGTGGCCGAACTCACCCGCTTGCTCGTCAAGGCCCGCATCGGCGTCCAGGTGGCCATGACGGAGGCCGCCTGTGGCTTCGTCACCCCCGCTACTTTCCAGGCCCTGTCCGGGCGCCTCGTGCTCACCGATCTGTGGGATCCGCGCGTTCCCAACCGCATGGCCCACATCGAATTGTCGCGGCAGGCTGATGCCATTCTCATTGCGCCCGCCAGTGCGGATTTCATCGCAAAAATTGCCCAGGGCACGGCAGACGACCTGCTTTCCACCACGGTGGCGGCCCGCAATTGCCCGCTGCTGGTGGCGCCTGCCATGAACCGCGAAATGTGGAGCAACCCGGCCAACCAGCGCAACATTCAAAAGCTTGTGACGGATGGCGTGGTGCTGCTGGGGCCCGATGCCGGCGAACAGGCCTGCGGTGAGGTGGGGGAGGGTCGCATGGTGGAACCCCAGCAACTGCTGGAAGCCATCCTGGCCTTATATCCCGCACCGCGACTAGTGGGGCGCAAAGTGGTGGTCACCGCCGGCCCCACCTTTGAAGCCATCGATCCGGTGCGCGGCATCACCAACAGCAGTTCCGGCAAAATGGGGTACGCAGTGGCCGAAGCCGCGCGCGACGAGGGTGCCGAAGTGGTGCTGGTAAGCGGCCCAACTGCAATTTCCCCGCCGCCTGGTTGTACCGTGCTGCCGGTCAGGAGTGCCGCCGACATGCTGGCCGCCGTCCAGTCCGCATTGCCGGGCACAGACCTCTTCTTTGCCGTGGCGGCCGTGGCGGATTACACGCCTGCCGAACCCGCCGCCCACAAGCTCAAGAAATCCTCAGATGCACTGACCCTGACGCTCAAGCCCACCGTGGACATCCTCGCCACCGTGGCGGGCATGCCCAACGCCCCGTTCTGTGT
>DAICZS010000063.1 GCA_027311025.1 Ferrovaceae bacterium | reverse complement strand
GGGTGGGCGACTCCAAGGGCATGCTGGAGGATGAACTGCGCGATCATCACATGGAGTGGATCACCAACGCCAAGGTCACCAAGGTGGAGCCGGGCAAGATGTTCGTCACCGAACTGGACGATATGGGCAACGTCAAGAAGGAACATGAACTGCCCTTCAAGTACAGCATGATGCTGCCCGCCTTCAAGGGCGTGGAGCCGGTGGCCGCGGTTGAAGGTCTGTGCAATCCGCGCGGCTTCGTGATCGTGGATGAATACCAGCGCAGCAAGAAATTCCGCAACATCTTCTCGGCGGGTGTCTGTGTGGCCATTCCCCCGGTAGAAACCACGCCGGTAGCCACCGGAACCCCCAAAACGGGGTACATGATCGAGTCCATGGTGACGGCCATCGTGCATAACATCTGGGCCGACATCAACAATCAGCCTGCCGACAGCAAGGGCACCTGGAACGCGTTCTGCCTCGCAGACATGGGCAATACCGGTGCCGCCTTCGTTGCGCTGCCCCAGATCCCGCCGCGCAATGTCAACTGGTTCAAGAAGGCACGCTGGGTGCATTGGGCCAAGGTCGCTTTCGAAAAATATTTCATCTACAAAATGAAACAGGGCCATTCCGAACCCATTTACGAAAAGCATGTGTTGCGCTGGATGGGTATTGAACGCCTGCAGGACAAACATTAAGGGAGCATCGATTCATGGGGCTGTTTTCACATTTCATGGCGGCCGTCAGCAACAAGGACACCGCCGAACTTCCGGCCAATGCCCAGTTGATTGACGTGCGTTCTCACGCTGAATTCGTGACGGGCCACGTGGATGGGGCTTTCAACCTGCCGCTGGATCGGTTCAATCACGAAATCCAGCGCGTGGTGCCCGACAAGGCCACACCCGTCATTCTGTATTGCCGTTCTGGCGCGCGTTCCGGCCATGCGCTGTCCGTCATGCGCCAGCTGGGGTACCAGCAGGTCTTCAATGGTGGCAGCGTAGGGGCCCTGGCCATGCGGCTTTCCAAAGACATTCGCCGGGGCGGCTGACATCATGCTGCGGCGGATGTTTCACTCGAAACTGACGCGCGAGCTCACCGTTGTGGTGATCCTGAAGGTGCTGTTACTCACGCTGATCTGGTGGGCCTTTGTGCGGGGCCACCGGGTTGCCGTGGACGAGGCCGGGATGGCGACGGCACTGCGGCTCAACGAGATTCAATCTGTAAACTCCGGAGGTGATCATCATGATCAGTGAACAGCTGGTGGATCTGTCGCGGCTGCAGTTTGCCGTGACGGCCCTGTACCATTTTCTGTTTGTCCCCTTGACGTTGGGCATGGTCTGGATTCTTGTGGTCATGGAAAGCGTCTATGTCATGACCGGCAAGGCCGTCTACAAGGACATGACCCGGTTCTGGGGCAAGCTGTTCGGCATCAATTTTGCCCTGGGCGTCACCACGGGCATTACCATGGAATTTCAGTTCGGGACCAACTGGGCCTATTATTCACACTATGTGGGCGACATCTTTGGCGCGCCACTGGCCATTGAAGGGCTGATGGCCTTCTTCCTGGAATCCACCTTCATTGGCCTGTTTTTCTTTGGATGGGACCGCCTGTCCCGGCCCAAGCACCTGATGGTGACGCTGCTGATGGCGGTGGGCACCAACCTGTCGGCCCTGTGGATCCTGATTGCCAATGGCTGGATGCAAAACCCGGTGGGTGCCGAATTCAATTACACCACCATGCGCATGGAACTGGTGGATTTCTGGGCCATGCTGTTCAACCCGGATGCCCAGGCCAAGTTTGTCCATACCGTATCGGCGGGTTATGTCACGGCGTCCACGTTCGTGCTGTCGATTTCTGCCTGGTATCTGCTCAAGGGCCAGGATGTGGAGTTTGCCAAGCGCAGTTTTCGTGTGGCCTCTGCCTTCGGCCTCGCGTCCGTGCTCTCCGTCATCGTGCTGGGTGACGAGTCGGGTTATACCGTGGGCGAAGCCCAGCAGACCAAGCTTGCCGCCATGGAAGCCATGTGGGAAACCGAGCCCGCACCGGCCTCCTTCAATCTGGTGGCCAGCCCCAACGAGGCAGCGGGCAAGAACAACTGGGCCGTGGAGATTCCCTGGGTCATGGGGCTGATCGGTACCCGCTCCACCACCCGCGAGATCCCCGGAATTCATCAAATCAAGGACAAGAACCGCATCCGCATCCTGTCCGGAATGCAGGCCGTCCAGGCGCTCGAGCAGTTGCGCCGGAATCCCCAGGATGCTGCTGCGAAGCAGAATTTTGAGGCGCATAAGGCCGACCTGGGTTTTGGTCTGCTGCTCAAGAAATATGTGGTGCACATGGACGAAGTCACACCGGGGATCCTGCAGAAAGCGGTGGATGACACCATTCCGCGCGTAACCCCCATGTTCTGGGGTTTCCGCGCAATGGTGGGGCTTGCGGCACTCTTGCTGGCGCTGTTCGTCACGGCCTTCATCGGCACCCTGCAAACCCGTTGCGAAGACATGCGCTGGCTGCTCAAGTGGGCCCTGTGGATGTTGCCAGCACCCTGGCTGGCCTGCGAACTGGGGTGGTTTGTGGCGGAATACGGCCGTCAGCCCTGGACCATTTACGGCGTGTTGCCAACGCACCTGTCCGTGTCCACCCTGACGCCAGGAAACCTGTACGGATCGCTGGCAGGGTTTGTGGGGTTTTATACCCTGTTGCTGGTGGTAGAGATGTACCTGATGGTCAAGTTTGCGCGTCTGGGGCCCGGCAGCCTTGGTACGGGACGCTATCGCAACGAACCGTCAACGACCCACCCGGTCGCTGCCTAACCTGACGAGGAATGCAATCATGCTGGATTATCCAACACTGAAGATCATCTGGTGGCTTTTGGTCGGCGTATTGCTGGTGGGATTCGCCGTCATGGATGGACACGACATGGGAGTGGGCACCCTGCTGCCTTTCGTGGGTCGCAACGACCTGGAACGGCGGGTGGTCATCAATACGGTGGGCCCGCACTGGGATGGCAACCAGGTCTGGTTCATCACGGGAGGCGGGGCCATTTTTGCTGCCTGGCCGCTCGTGTATGCCACGGCCTTTTCCGGATTCTACTGGGCCATGCTGGCAGTGCTGTGGGCGCTGTTTTTCAGGCCGGTCGGGTTTGACTACCGCAGCAAAATCCACGATGCCACCTGGCGCAGCACCTGGGATTGGGGCCTGTTCATCGGGGGGGCCGTACCGCCGCTGATTTTTGGCGTGGCCTTTGGCAACCTGCTGCAGGGAGTGCCTTTCGGCTTTGACGACAGCCTCGTCTCCACCTACACCGGCTCGTTCTGGCAATTGCTCAACCCCTTTGCGTTACTGGCGGGGGTGGTCAGCTCTGCCATGATCACCTTTCACGGTGCCGTCTACCTCGCGCATCGCACTGAAGGCATCATCCAGCAACGCGCCCGGCGGGCAGGGCTCTGGGCCGGAATCCTGATGCTGGTGGCATTCAGTGTTGCCGGCCTGTGGCTTGCCCGCAGCATCCCGGGCTATGTCATCACCTCGCTGGTGGATCCCGCGGCCCTGTCCAACCCCATGGCCAAGACCGTGACGCGCGAGGCAGGGGCGTGGTTTGCCAATTACCACAAGGCGCCACTGACCCTGCTGGTCCCGGCGCTGGCTTATGCAGGGGCCCTGCTGGCCATGGCACTGCTGTCCCTCGGACGCACGGGCTGGGCCTTCGTGGCCTCGTCGGTGGCCATTGCGGGCATCATCGGTACCGCCGGTGTAGCCATGTTTCCATTCGTCATGCCGTCCTCCTCCATGCCCAATGCCAGCCTGACGGTATGGGACAGCGTATCGAGCAAGGGCACGCTGGGGATCATGCTGGTGGCCACCCTGATCTTCGTGCCCATCATCATCTTCTACACGGCCTGGGCATACCGGGTCATGGCGGGCAAGGTCACGGCAGCCTATGTGCAGAAAAACGACCACTCGGCCTATTGACATTAACGAGATCAGAAGGAGTGCGAAATGTGGTACTTTTCTTGGGTATTAGGCATCGGGTTTGCCGTGTTGCTGGCCATTCTCAATGCCATGTGGGGTGAAAATCAGCCGGCCCGGTCGCAGATCGGACAGTCTGACGAAGATTGACAACTCTGGAGAGCACATCATGGAAAAGAACGTGGGTGGCATCGATCGGGTACTGCGCGTCGTGGTAGGGGCAGCGCTCATGGCCGCTGCAGCAACGGGCAAGATTGGCGGGTGGGGCTGGATAGGCGTACTGCCTCTGGCTACGGGACTATTTGGTTTTTGCGGCGCCTACAAGCTGTTCGGGCTCTCCACCTGTCCGCTGAAGAGGTCCTGAGCGTTACACAAAGCGGGCAATGAAAGCCCGCTCCAGTCCGGCAGGCAGCGGCATGCGCACTTCATGCCCGCTGCCGGGGGCAACTTCAACGGGGGCCCCTTCCTGATTCAGGAGTGTTTCCAGCTGGATTTCCAGGTTTCCGCCGGGGTGAATCACTTCCAGGCGGTCGCCCCGGCTGAAGCGGTTTTTGACGGCGATGCGGGCCATGCCCCCGGCGTCGTAACCCAACACGTCACCCACATACAGGCTGCGTTCCGATTCTGAATGGCCGCGCAGGTAATTCTGGTAATCCTGGTCGGGATGACGCTCGTAAAACCCTGCGGTATAACCCCGATTGGCCAGTCCTTCCAGCGCGCTCAGCAGGCGGGGGTCCAGGGGCCTGCCGGCGAATGCATCGTCAATGGCCTGACGGTACGACTGGCAGGTACGCGCCACATAGTAGGCCGATTTGGTGCGCCCCTCGATCTTGAGGGAGTCCACGCCCATGGCCACCAGTTGCTGCACGTGCTCGATGGCGCGCAGATCCTTTGAGTTGAGGATGTAGGTGCCGTGCTCGTCTTCCTCGATGGGCATGAGCTGGCCGGGGCGCATGGACTCTTCCAGAAGGTAAACATCTCCAGTGGCATTTTCTGCGGCGGGTTTGAGCTTGTAGTCCCAGCGACAGGAATTGGTGCAGGTGCCCTGATTGGGGTCGCGGTGGTTGAAGTAACCCGACAGCAGGCAGCGACCGGAATAGGCAATGCACAGGGCGCCGTGGACGAACACTTCCAGTTCCATGTCGGGACATTCCTGGCGGATTTCGGCCACCTCGTCCAGCGACAGTTCACGCGAGAGGATGACGCGTGACACCCCCAGCTGTTTCCAGAACCGGATGGCGGCATAGTTGACGGTATTGGCCTGCACCGACAGGTGAACCGGCATGTCCGGCCAGGTTTCTCGCACCATCATGATCAGCCCGGGGTCAGCCATGATCAGGGCGTCAGGTTTGAGCGCCACCACGGGGGCCATGTCGGCAAGATAGGTTCGGACTTTGGCGTTGTGGGGCAGCACATTGCTGACCAGATAAAACTGCTTGCCCAGTGCGTGTGCCCGTGCGATACCCGTTGCCAGGTGGTCGAGCTTGCCGAAATCGTTGTTGCGCACGCGCAGGCTGTAGCGGGGTTGGCCTGCATAGATGGCATCCGCACCAAAGCGAAAGGCGGTCTCCAGCATGTCGAGCGAGCCCACGGGAGCCAGCAGTTCGGTGTGACGGGTTTCAGTGGCCATGAGGCAGGTAAGTCATGAGTTGTTGTGGTTCGTCGATGCTGCCCAGGGCATGCCATTCCTCGGGGGGGCGGCCGGTCCCCAGGTAACCGTAGCGCGCAATCACGCCACCCATGCCGGCAGCCTGGGCCGCCTGCATGTCGCGCTCGTCGTCCCCCACATAGAGCACACGCTCGGGTGTGAGTTCCATTTCGCGAGCGGCGCCCAGCAGGGGGTCGGGATAGGGCTTGGGTTTTGCGTAGGTGTCACCGCTGACCACGCAGGCCGCGCGCTCGGCGAGTCCCAGTTGTGCCACCAGGGGGTCCGTGAAACGGGCCAGCTTGTTGGTGACGATGCCCCAGGGCAGGCCACGGGCCTCGAGGGTGGACAGCAACTGCGGAATTCCCTCAAACAGCACGGTGTGCCGACACAGGTTATCCCGATACAACTGCAGGAATTCATCCCGCAGTTCTTCAAAATAAGGATCACCGGGCTGCACCCCAAAGCCCACGTCCAGCAATCCACGGGCGCCCTGCGAGGCCCGCGGGCGGATGCGTTCCAGCGTGACCGGGTCGCGTCCATAGCGCAGCAGCAGGGTGTTGAGCGCATAGCCAAGGTCAGGTGCGGTATCCGCCAGGGTACCGTCAAGGTCAAACAAAATGCCCTGGATCACGTCGGTTGGCAGCGCACCAGATAATTGACGCTGGTGTCCTGTCCCAAGGTATAGGTTTTGAGCAGCGGGTGATAGCTCATGCCCTTGAAGGCGTTCACCTGCAGGCCGGCACTGCGTGCCAGGCGCGCCAGCTCGGAAGGTTTGATGAAACGGCCGTATTCATGGGTGCCACGCGGCAGCAGCTTGAGGATGTATTCCGCGCCGATGATGGCCATGACGTAAGACTTGAGGTTGCGGTTGAGCGTGGAAAAAAACACCTGTCCTCCCGGTTTGAGCAGGGTCGCACAGGCTTTGATGGTGCTGGCCGGATCGGGCACGTGTTCCAGCATCTCCATGCAGGTCACCACGTCGAAACTGGCCGGGTGCTCGGCAGCCATGGCCTCGGCGCTGACCAGGCGGTAGTCCACCTGAAGGCCGCTCTCCAGGAGGTGCAGTTGCGCCACGCTCAGGGGTTTTTCAGCCAGATCAATGCCCGTGACGAGTGCGCCCTTGCGTGCCATGGCCTCGGCGAGGATGCCCCCGCCGCAGCCCACATCCAGAACCCGCTTGCCTTGCAGCCCCACGGAAGCATCAATCCACTCCAGGCGGAGTGGATTGATGTCGTGCAGCGGTTTGAACTCGCTGTGGGGATCCCACCAGCGGTGGGCCAGTGCGCTGAACTTGGCTAGTTCAGCGGGATCCTGGTTACTCCTTGTCAAACCAGATGTCCGCGCGACGGTTCTTGGCGCGGCCTTCCTTGGTCTTGTTGCTGGCTACAGGATCCATTTCGCCATGGCCTTCGGTGTGGATCTTGGAAGCAGGAACACCCTTGCTGACCAGATAGGCCTTGACGGCGTCGGCGCGGCGCTCGGAGAGCTTCTGGTTGTAGGCCTTGGTGCCAATGGAGTCGGTGTTGCCGACCACCTTGATCCTGGAGATCCCGATGGCGCCGCCTTCAAAATGGGTGCGCTTCAGTTCGCTGTCGATGGCCTGCTTGCCTTCTGGCTTCAGGACGGCCTTGTCAAAGTC
>DAICZS010000062.1:7264-7634 GCA_027311025.1 Ferrovaceae bacterium | reverse complement strand
GGCCAACTCCCGGGACATGACTGGCGGGGTGGCCTCGTCGTGTTCTCCCACCAGTACCAGTACGGGCACCGCAACGGCCCCAAGCTGCGCGCGCAGATCGAGGCTGGACAGTGCGGCGCAGGCGTTGTGGAAGGTTTGTGGATCGACCGCCAGAAACCGTTGTCGCCGTGCTTCGATCAATGCCGGATGGGCGGACTGGAACTCGGGCGAGAACAGGCGCCGCATGGCGACGTCGGCAATTGCTGCCAGCCCCTTTTCCTTTGCGGTGGCCGACATGCCACGAAAGGCGGCCTGTCCCGACTCGGAAAAGACGGCGCCACAGTCAGCCAGAATCAGGCGCTGTACCACTTCCGGATGCCGGATGGCCACG
>DAICZS010000062.1:0-7254 GCA_027311025.1 Ferrovaceae bacterium | reverse complement strand
GCCACGGCTTCCAGCCCGCCTTCCACCCGTTCCGAGCCTGCAAAGCCCGGAAGGGCGAGCAGAATCACCTGGTGGCTGCGCGCCAGGGGCAGGGCGATGGGGTCGAAGCTTGAATCGTCGGCTAGCAGCGAGTGCAGCAGGACCATGGGCGGACCTTCGCCGCCCATGCGAACCTGAACGCGGTGGGGACCCACCGCGATGTCCAGCGGGGTGAATGCGGGTTGTGCCGGATGCATGGGTGGGTCCTTTTAGTTGAGGCGGGGCTGGCTGGCCGTGTCTTTGTACCAGTCGAAAGGCGAGTCTTCCATGCGCAGCATGATGCTCTTGGTTTCAAAATGCTGGTCGAAGGATTCAGTGCCGCACTCGCGTCCAATGCCAGAATCCTTGACGCCGCCCCAGGGTGAGGCAGGATCCAGGCGGTGGTGATCATTGATCCAGACGATGCCGCATTTGAGACGGGCCGCCACCCGGTGGGCCCGGGTCAGATTATTGGTGCGTATGGCGCCGGCCAGTCCAAACTGCGAGTGGTTGGCCAGTGCGAGGCCCTCTTCTTCGGTGGAGAATTTGGTGATGGACACGAAAGGCCCGAAGACCTCTTCCTGAAAGATGCGCATCTGGGCCGTGACGTCGGCAAACACGGTGGGCTCCACAAAAAAACCGTTCTGCAGCGCCGGGTCGGCAGGGATCCTGCCGCCCGCCACGAGGCGCGCCCGGTCCTCTTCAAGGCCAATCCTGATGTAGTTCAGCACGCGTTGCTGCTGGCGTGCCGAGACCACGGGCCCCAGTTGTACGGTGGGATCGATGGGGTTGCCGATGCGGATGGTCTTGGCCTTGGCCGCAAGCTTTTCTACAAACTCGTCATAGATCTTTTCCTGCACGATCTGGCGGCTACCGCAAATGCAGGTTTGGCCAGCGCCGATGAAAGCCCCGAAGGCGGCGTAGTTGACCGCCTGGTCCACATTGAAGTCGTCAAAAACCAGAACGGGTGTTTTGCCGCCCAATTCCAGGGTCTGGTGCGCAAAGTTCTGCCCCGCCAGTGCGCCGGTGATGCGGCCTGCCTCGGTGCCGCCCGTGAGTACCCATTTGGCCAGTCCAGGGTGTTCGGCCAGTGCGCGGCCCGTGCTGGGTCCCAGCCCGGTCACCACGTTGAATACGCCCGGTGGCAGGCCGGCCTCGACGAACAGTGCGGCCAGGCGCAAGGTGGTCAGGGGCGTGTATTCGGAGGGTTTGACCACAGTGGTGCAGCCGGAGGCCAGCGTCGGGGCGAGGCTCTTCATCATGATCATCAGGGGGTGGTTGAAGGGGGTGGAGTTGCCCACCACCCCGATGGGGGTGCGAATGGTGTAGTTGAGATAGTTGCCATCCACCGGAATGACGGCATCGCGACGCGCGATGGCAAGCCCTGCGTTGTATCGCAGGAAGTCGGGAAGGCGTGAGATCTGGGCACGTGTTTCATTGACCGAGCGGCCGTTGTTCAGGGTTTCGAGCTGAAAGAATTCTTCCAGGTGGGCCTCAAACACGTCAGCCAGCTTGTTGATCAGTTTGGCACGCGTGCGATTGGAAAGTCCTGCCCAGGCAGGGTCCTCAAATGCCGCCCGGGCGCTCTTTACGGCCCGGTCCACGTCGGCGTCGCTGGCGTGGCTGATGCGGGCCAGTAGCGCCCCTGTGGCAGGGTTGACCACGTCCAGCAGGTCGCCCTGGGATGCGGGCACCTCGCCGCCGTCAATAAACAGGCCATGTACGCGGGGGGTGTTGGTTGCCATGGTGGTTCCTCGGGAAGTTGGAATGGATTAGCTTGCTATCACATTATGCGCGAGTGCATCGTTGACCCGTTGCGCGGCGGTGGCGATGTGTTGCCCGGCCAGTCGTGCTGCAAGTCTTGCCTTGCGAGCCTGCAGCGCATCGATAATGAGGCAGTGTTCGGCCACCGGAGAGGCCGGGCTTTTCTGTTTGAGGCTGGCCAGGCTGACCCTGACCACGCGCTCCATCTGCTCGATCAGGTCGGTGATCTGGTCGCGCATGCGCTTGTTATGGGACAGCTGTGCCAGCGTGCCGTGGAAGGCGCGGTTATAGGCCACGAGCCCACCCTCCCAGGCGTCGGGATCAAATCGTCGAAACGTGTCCAGTGTTGCCAGTTGGGCATCGCTCGCGAGGCTCACGATGCGTTCCATGCAGGCGCGTTCCAGCACCGAACGCAAATGAAACATGTCCTGCACGTCCGACAGGGATACCGGTGAAACACGATATCCCTGGCGCGGCGAGCTGATCACCAGGCCTTCGCGTTCCAGGTGCATGAGCGCGTCGCGAACCGGTGATTTGCTGACTGCAAAGCGCGCGGCCAGTTCGGCTTCACGAATTTCAGCCCCGGGTGGAATGCGACAACTCAGGATGTCGGTGCGCAGCTGGGCATGGACTGCTTCGCGAAGCAGTTTTTTGGCTGGAGCTGGTGCGTTGGCTGTGAGGGTCATGGTGTCAGGAAGTACGAATTATTCGCATTTTATGATATATCACGATGCGGTGCAATATAAGGAATGCTATAAATTTACATTTATAAAACATGATGATATTAGTCTATGTTGCTGGATTGGTTTGACTTGTTTAAAAATCGTGATATATCATCACAGCCTGAATCCAGATGGACAACCGTCGGACCTCACCTTGGGGAGCGCTCATGAAATCCAGTGTCAACGCAGGAGCCAGGCTTGATCGGTTACCCATCTCATCTTTCCACCGGCGGGTCATGATGCTCATTGGCATCGGCATGTTCTTCGACGGTTTTGACATCTATATCGCTGCCACCGTACTGGGTTCCACGCTGCACAGCGGGTTTTCAACCTTTCCTGAAAATGCGATGTTCATCTCGGCCACCTTCGTGGGCATGATGATCGGTTCCTTCATGACGGGGTTTCTGGGAGACCGGTTTGGGCGACGCTTCACTTACCAGTTCAACCTCCTGCTGTTCGGAGTGGCCTCCCTCCTGGCCGCCTTTGCGCCCAACATGACGCTGCTGATTGTGTGCCGCCTCTTCATGGGCATCGGCCTTGGCGCTGAAAACGTCGTGGGCTATTCCACCTTGACGGAGTTTGTTCCGGCACGCGTGCGGGGCAAGTGGCAGGGGATCATGGCGGTGTTCGTGGTCAGTGGATTGCCCGTTGCCGCACTGACCGGAACGTTCCTGATCCCCCTGTTCAGCTGGCGGGTCATGTTCATTCTGGGTGGTATTGGCGGGGCCGTGGTGTGGTACCTGCGCAAGTCGTTGCCAGAGTCCCCGCGTTGGCTGGAATCGGTAGGGCGGGTTGATGAGGCAGAAGCATTGATGCGACAAATCGAGGCGGAAGCTTCGGGGGGGCAGCCGCTGCCACCGCCAGAGCCTCCCGTGACCAGTGCTCCTTCGCGCGCACTCTCCTCCCTGTGGGGGCCCGCACTGTTGCCGCGAATGATCGTAGGCAGCATCGCGCTCATCGTCATCAACACGCTGCTCTATGGCTTCATTACCTGGTTACCCACCTTCTTCGTCAAGCAGGGCTTGACCATTGCCACCTCGTTCCAGTATTCCATGCTGATGTCCGTGGGGGCGCCCATCGGTTCAGCCATCGGCGCACTGACCTCCGATCGGTGGGGGCGCAAACCCACCATCGCGCTGTCCTCGTTGATGGCCATCATCTTCGGCTTCATCTATCCCTTCATCAATGATCCCGTGTTGCTGCCCATGGTTGGCTTTGCCCTGACCATACCCATTTATGTTCTGGTGGCGCTGTTGTTCGGCATTTACATTCCCGAATTGTTTCCCACCGAGGTTCGCCTGCGCGCTTCAGGGATTTGTAACACCTTTGGTCGCGGTGCCACCATCGGTACGCCTTTCCTGGTGGTCTGGCTGTTTACCCACTTTGGCATTCGCGGTGTGTTGACGCTGATGATCGGGCTGCTCATCACCTTGATGGTGGCCGTATTGCGCTATGGCGTCGAGACCGGCAGGCGCAGTCTGGAACAGCTGGCGCAAACCACCACCTGAAGGCTTTCCAGGCCTCGACAGGCGGGACGCGCGTGGGGGTGTGGTATCGTGACGGCGTTCACTACGGCATCACGACCCACCCCCATGGCCTTCAAAGCAACCATTTTCAAAGCCGATTTGCAGATTGCCGATATGGATCGGCATTACTACGCCAGTCACGCCCTGACCATCGCCCAGCACCCCTCCGAAACCGATGAACGCATGATGGTGCGCCTGATGGCCTTCGCGCATCGCGCCCACGAGCACCTGATCTTTGCCCGGGGGCTGTCTGAAGCAGACGAACCCGACCTTTGGCAAAAGGATCTGACCGGCGACATCGAACAGTGGGTCGATGTGGGCCTGCCCGATGAAAGACGCATTTTCAAGGCCAGCGGACGCGCGCGACACGTGACGGTCTATGCCTACGGTGGGCGTGCTGCCGCACTATGGTGGGCTGCCACCAGCCCCAAACTGGCGCGTCTGAAGAATGTGACGGTGTTCAACCTGTCGCCCACCGTGACCCAGGCGCTGACCAGGTTGGCACAACGCAACATGAAACTGGGCTGCACCATTGAGGATGGCGCCTTGTGGCTCAATGGCGAGACCGAATCCGTTCAGGTGGTGATGGAGGTGTTGCAGGCTGAAGCGGGGTAGCGCAGGGGTGGTATAGTTTCCCATCCCGCATTCCAAGGAGAACATCTTCATGAAATACCTCGTCGTGCTGTTGGGCACCCTGATGTTGTGGTCCTGCGAACAATCCAAAACGCAGTCCTATTACATGTCTCATCCCGACGAAATGGTGTCGGATCTGGCCGAGTGCAATCGTTTGGGCAAGAACACCTATGATTGCAACGAAGCCGCAAAGGCCCAGTTCATGCTCAAGCAAAAATGACCCTTCCTTACGTCGAACCGGGCCCCACGCGTGCGCAAATCGAAGCCCTCGACGGTCCCTGGGTCCTGGAGTTCGGTGTGTCCTGGTGTCCCCATTGTCAGGCGGCGCAACCGTTGATGGCGGCAAGCCTCTCCCGGTACCCCCGTGTCCACCTGATCCGGGTTGAAGATGGACGCGGTCGCCCCTTGGGACGCTCCTACCAGGTCAAGCTCTGGCCCACGTTTATTTTTCTTGATCAGGGCAGGGAAGTCACGCGGCTGGTGCGTCCCACGGAACCGGCGGCGATAGCGCGTGCCTTGACCCAGATCAATTTAGACAGACTCTGAAATTTCCCGGTACTGGCAGTGCCGGTTGAATCAGGTAGACTTCAGCCGAAGCCGGAAAATGCCACGAACGAAGCCCCTGTCCCCTCGAGATGGATGCCCATACGCAATCATCATTTATAGACGCCATTGAAGACGCCAGGCCATATTTTTGCGTCCTGTTCGAAAAGTCAGTCGTCGGAATGGCGGTTATTGGCCCGGACCAGCGCATCCTTGACGCCAACCCCGCGTTTTGCAGCCTGCTGGGGTATTCCCGTGACCGCCTGTTACAAACCACCTGGGCCACGCTGACGCCTGCCGAAGATCGGGGTCATGACATCACGCTGTTTGAACAACTGGTGTCGGGCAGGACGAATGAGGTGGTGGCCGACAAACGCTTTGTCCGTTTCGACCGCAGCCTGGCCCAGGTCCGCACCCGGATGAGCGCCATTTGCGATGGCGCCGGAGTGGTGACGAATCTGGTGGTGCAGGTAGACGATTTCTCCGATTCGGCGCGCAAGCAATCAGAATCCCTGATCCGCCTTCAGGCTGGCGCACTCAACAACAGTATCAACGGCATCGCCATTTCAGATGCCACGCAGCCCGATTTCCCCCTGGTCTACGTCAATCCTGCCTTTGAAAAAATTACGGGCTATTCCTCTGCAGAATCCATTGGCCGCAATTGCCGATTTCTGCAAGGCGAGGACCGTAACCAGCCCGATCGCAATGAGGTTCGCGAGGCGCTCGAACACGGGCGGGCGGTGAAGGCCACGCTGCGCAATTATCGCAAAGACGGCTCCATGTTCTGGAACCGGTTCCAGATTGCCCCTGTCCAGGACCAGGAGGGCCAGACCACCCATTTTGTCGGCATCATCAATGACATCACTGAGCGCAAGGTCGCGGACGATTACCTCAAGCTGGTCTCACGGGTGTTTCTGCACGCAGACGAAAGCATTTTCATCACGGACCCGCAGGGCTCCATCATCGAGGTCAATCCGGCCTTTTCCCGCACCACGGGATACAGCCGCGAAGAGGTCCTGGGCCGCAATCCACGCATTCTGCAATCGGGCCGCCATGACCAGGCTTTTTTTGCCGAACTTTGGAAGAATGTCCTGAACCAGGGGCATTGGTCCGGAGAAATCTGGAACCGGCGTAAGAATGGCGAAATCTACCCGGACAAGCTCACCATTTCCGTCGTCAGGAACGACGAAGGCGAAACCCTGAGCTATGTCTGTCTGTCATCGGACCTCTCCGTACTCAAGGCGCAGCAAAGCGAACTGGAACTGATGGCGCTGCATGACGCGCTCACAGGCTTGCCCAATCGAGCCCTTCTCAATGACCGCCTGACCATGGCCCTGGCCGAGGTCCGTCGCTCGGGGGGCAAGATGGCGGTGTGTTTTATCGACCTGGATGACTTCAAGCCAGTCAACGATACCTATGGGCATGAAACCGGCGATTTGCTGTTGATCGAGGCCGCCCAACGCATGACCACCATTCTTCGGGCAACGGACACGGTGGCGCGCCTGGGTGGTGACGAGTTCATTCTGATTCTGTCCGAAATTCATAGCGAAAAGGAATTTCTGGGCATGCTCTCGCGCATCATGGATGCCATTGCCCGGCCCTACACCCTGGGAGAAATTACCGTAAGCATTTCGGCCAGCATCGGCGTGACCTTGTATCCGGACGACAATGTGGATGCCGATACGCTGTTACGCCACGCCGACCAGGCCATGTACCTGGCCAAGGAAAAGGGGCGCAATCGATTCCACTTCTTCGATGTGGTGGATGACCGCAATGCGCATATCCGCTCTGAAGGGCGGGCGCGCGTCGAAGCAGCGCTGGAGCGTGAGGAATTTATCTTGTATTACCAGCCCAAGGTGGATTTGCGCACGGGACAGGGGGTGGGGCTTGAGGCGTTGATTCGATGGCAGCATCCCGAGGAGGGATTGCTGGCCCCTGGAAATTTTCTGCCCCTTATCGAAAACAGCGATTTTGAAACGCGGCTCTCTGAGTGGGTGATTGCCGAGGCCTTGCGGCAAATGAAGCTCTGGCAGTGGGAAGGGCTGGAC
>DAICZS010000061.1 GCA_027311025.1 Ferrovaceae bacterium | reverse complement strand
CCCCACCCATGGCCGGTCGGAAAGTGGCATACGATAGCGTATGCGATACGTAAAAGAAGTGAAGCTGAAAATTGATCGGGCGAATCAGGGAAGACTTGGTAAAGGCCGGTGGGATTGCTTAAAACAGGGTTGCCCTACCCTGAATTTATTTAAAAAGTCTTAAACACGCATCAACGACGGCTGCATCAAAGAGCGTGCCTTTGCCCCGCTCAATTTCCTGTAACGCGAGTTCAATTCCAGGTGCTTGGCGATAAGGGCGACGTGTGACCATGGATTCAACCACATCAGCCACCGCCATGATGCGCGATTCTAGAAGAATTTCATCTCCCTTCAGGCCTTGGGGATAGCCCGACCCGTCTTGGCGTTCATGGTGTTGCCACACCATGGTGGCTACAGACTCAGGCAAATTGATGTTCTTGAGAAGTTCGTAGCCAACCCTTGCGTGATTCTTGACCAGCGCCATTTCCTCTTCAGTCAACCGGGAAGGTTTGGTAAACATCTCGGCAGGAAGGGTAATGTTTCCCAAATCATGAACCCACGCAGCAAGCTCGATGTTGTGAATGGTTTCTTGCGGCAACCCCATCTCTCTGGCGATGTCGCCTGCCAGAGCTGAGGTTAAATGCCCAAGGCCCGGGCCCTTTTCATAATCTGTTTTGACGGTTTGGCGCTTTTCCACACTATCAGCAATGGCTTTGACTGAGCCTTCAAGGCTTTTCTGCAGCACCTCTCGGTATTGTTGATTTTCTGAGGAAAGGTGATCGAGATTGGCGAGCATTCTGCGCGTTTCAATGCCGTAGGCCATGTCCTTGGCAAGGTCGCGCAGCAAGACCACTTCGGTTTCATCAAAGGCATCTGGGATCGAGGCAAAAATGGTCAGCACGCCCAATGTGCCGTTTTGGCCCTTGATTGGCAGTGCAACGCAGGATCGGTAGCCCCTCTTTAACGCGGCTTCCTGCCACTGGTCCATAGGAAAATCTACCGACAAATTTGAAAACACTTGATCCGCCTCTGCCCGTACGGCTGTGGAAGTGGGATCCGGAACTTGCTGGAGATCAACCCAACTACTTTTCGCCTCGGTAAGGAAGCCATCTTCACGCCCATATTGCGCCAGGGGTTGCACCATGGTGCCCTGTACTGTCACGGCCCGGGCTGGCACAGGGGCACCATACCAAGCCATGGCGTAGCCGCCCTTTTCTACAATAATCCGACAAACGGAATTTAGCAGGTCCGATTCGCTTTCGACCCTCAAGAGCGCTTCGTTACAAGCATTGAGTGTGCGCAGGGCGCGCCCTATGCGCTCCAGAGTCAACTCAGCCTTTTCGCGTGCGGTAACGTCGAATTCTGTCATTTAGGATGACTTATGTTGTTTGGGCTGAATACCCACGTTGACGGGAGTTGACTTGAGTTCTGATTTCATTTCGTTTTCAGAAAAGCATGATTTGTGCCGAGTTATGCAACCTCATGATTACAAAATGATTGCATAACAAATCGCTTCTTGAAGCCATGAAAGTGTAAGAATTATCGACAACCCTTAACTATGTCGACTGGTTCTGCCCAGTGAGAGATTTCAGGCGTTTCAGAATAGTGACAGCGTCCATGCTGCTGAAAAAGTATGGATAAAGGGATTTATCCACGCCTGCTCCCGACATCAATCCCCCCAGCTTTTCAATTTGTTGGGTCATATAAGAGAAATCCGTCCTGAGCAACACTGATGGCGCACCCACACGAGGACAAATTCTCTCGGGTCCCACGCGTGAAAAGCCCAGCATCCGCTCATAAAACCGCTCATGGCGGGGATTTATTTCAAGTACCCCATCCGTACACCCTAGCACCGCATGAGGGTACAGGTAGGCAATGTGGAACAGACTGGCGAGAACCCTTTTGCTTCTGACATGGGCCTCAATGGCAAGCCCGTTGTATTCGCAAAGCATTCTTCCTTCCTGGCGCAGCAAGCCCAGCTCTTCACGGTAAACCTCATCGGCACATAACCCCAAGCTGGAGTCCGCGCCGACGGTGATCGTTCCGATCACTCGTTTATCCTGATCTGAAATGACCAGCGTAATACGATTGGACTCTCTGTTACGTAAGCTCGTCCTCCCGTAACCGCGCCAAGTATACATTTTGTCAACCAGGAGACTAGCTGACTCTCTGTGTTCATGTGTATTTGCAACATGGATGTTGTACTGGCGCGCATCTGAGGGATACTCAGGCAGACGGGCCGCCCCTGCAATGATTGCGGAGGCAGAAGAAGTGGGTGTGCCAATTATTTCCTCAACAAATGAGGCAATGACGGCTTCTTCTCTTTCTGTTCCAATATCGTAGGGTGGCATAGCTCAATGGTACTGTAATTCGCTTGAACACTTTGAATTTCAGGGCCCATTTTAGCGCAATAATGTGAAATTATCACATTATTTGAGCCAGAACCCCAATGACGGGTACTCCCTAAACAGGTCAAAATTTTTAGCCCTATTATTCACCGCACCAACGGTATCCTACAAAACCCATCCCATTTCTGAAGTGCATTCATGACCCTGACCCCATTTATTGCGGCCATTACCAGTTATATGCTGATGTTGGCTGCCTATTTCCTGCCCAAACATAGGGCATTTCACATGCCCGTGATGGGTGCTACGATCATTTTCGATGTTGCCATGCCATTCTTTTTGGCAACCCATCGCAACTGGTGGCACCGGCTCATCGAGCAAAATGATATTTTTTCCTTTCTCGTTTGGATGCACTTTGGTCTGCTCATCACGATGTATGCCCTGGAAGCAGCCCAGATTGCCTCGGCCCTTCAAATCCTAAAAGGGGTGCCCACCGCGCGTTCAGCTCATCACAGTCAAGGCCGCGCACTGTTGGTAGCACGCGCACTGGTAATTATGACAGGAGGTATCATGGCAGAACCCGTGTGAGCTGACGCTATTGGGTAGACTGGGTGAGATTCAGCACATAACTGTTGACCACGGTTGCACCACTTCCCGAAAAAAAGGCCATGTTTCCTGAAGTATCTACTGTGTAGTTGGCTGTGGATTGTCCTATGAAATTCCCTGAGGTGTCCTTTGTGCTATTGATGATTGCCAAAATCAGCGCGCCGGCCGAAACTCCGGGAATGACCAGATAAGACGTTTGATTTGTGCCAATGGCAGTTTTCATCGTGGCATCGGTATAGCAGCTTGACGTAGCCAGGTTGCCACTCTGTCCCAAGGAAACCGTAACAGGATAGGCAGTGGTTGTGGTCACCACGCAATACTGGCCAGTTGAAATGCTACCCAAAGGCCGGGTGTAGTCTGCGGATATAAAACTCTGGCCGTTTTCTGACGCAGTGGAAGTCTGGCCATTGAACACCAAGGATTCAGAAAGCGTAACAGTCAGTCCATTGGCCGTTTGGCCATTGAATTGCGTACTTCCATTTGGGCTGGCAGTGGTTGTAAATGAGCCGGATACCGGATAGGAGTTGTTGCTTGCATTCGTGGCCGTACCGGTCACTGTCCCCGACTTTTGATAGCCTACCGTATAAAGATTTTTGATGGCCAACCGTACTGGAATTGAGGTTGCGGGCGCAACCATTCCCCCTCCTCCACCTCCTCCACCTCCTCCGCAACCCGCAATCAGGGAAGAAACAATAACCAGAACTGCGACACCTTTTGTATCCATGTCAGGTATCCTTAAGGGTTCTCTGAATATGTCAAAAATTGATGCTATTTGTTTTGCTTGACTGATTTCGAAGCGCACTCGCCAGAAAATTAATTATTGATCCACTTAAATTGAATGTTACTGGTACACAATGCGCATTCCATTGTGTCATATTGGCACCCTGATTCTGTACGCTACCGTACATACGCACGGCCAAAGATTTTGCATCGAGAAACAGTAGTGTCCCAACGTTAAATCAGGTCGGGGTTCAATCACCGTCCTTCAACGGGGGCGAAAAACTGGAATCACGGACCACCTGTAGCAGTTGACATGATACAAGGTGCGAACTTCCTCACTCCATCGCCGATGCCACTCCATCAGCTTGCCATAAAATTCGATCCGCTTCAGGCGGCCCTCGTCAAACAGTTCACGAAAGGATTCCTGCCGCATCAGAAATGCAGGAGAGGTACCGTTACTCTTCTGCTCGTCGTAAGCCGTCTTCAGGATAATCAAGCTGTCATGGCCCTCAATGCATAAATCCATCGCGACGATGGCATCGTTATACCAGTATCGATAGATCCTCCCTTTACCCAGACTGCAGAATGCTTCAAGCATTGCTCGATAAAACCGACCCTGGGCATTATCAGCATGAATTGCAGTGCCCCCTTCCGCCTTCCACCCGGCACTTTCAAGGCGACCGTAATCTTTGATGGCCTGAGGCACGTCTTCTGGTGCGGCAACCACATCCAGTCGCGTGGCAATTCCCAGCTTGTCGAGATTGCTGCGCTGCTTTTTCATGTTATGCCGCAGATTCTTTCCACGCGCCTGCCAATAATCATCGAACCTGCCATGGATAGAGATTCTGGCCGTTTCAATGTAATCCAAAGTCCTCAGAATCCCTTGATCAACGGGCCGCGCCAAGAGATCTGGATCTTGCTGCGTGAGTCCTAGGATCATGGGAAAGCCTGGAAGCGCCTTGACCAAAGTTCCCAGTAAGTGCTTCAAGTCAAAACGACCGTCGCTCAGCCAGGCGCCTAATGGCGCCTGAGAGGGCTGAAACGTATTCCAACCCAGCCGGCCCTCCGGTCTTAATACGGCCATGGCACTGGGGGATGCACCTCCAAATACAGCCAGCACTTCTTCGCCAGTTCCAAATTCCCTGAGTGCAGGTAACAAAAAAATCGTATCCAGCAGGGAGGACCTGGGCCCTGCTTCGTTCAGCTTTTGCCATGAATCCTGGTAGTTGCTGAATTCACCAATAGGTAAAATTGTCCATTTCATGCAGCCGATCCTTCGGTCAATGATGTGGAGCTGACAGCCAGCATGAGTTCGCGAATTCGGGCAATCATCCATTCTAACTCGGCATCATTCAAATCCTGATGACACGGAAACTGAAATATCCGCCTTGAATAATCTTCGCTGACATGACATAAGCCCTTTTCCATGCCACCCCATAAATACTCTCCAAATCGGATGACGGGTACGCCGATGCGTTTTAACCTGGGAAACACGACTTCGGGATCATCCATCACCAAGGGAAAAACATGAGGAACCACCTCTTCCGGCAGAATACCAAACAAGGGGCGACAACCCGGTAAATCGCCTAGACCCGCCAACAGCTTTTTGTAATTTTCCCGTCTGTTATTAACAATCCGCATCCGCGACACTGCTCCAATGACCCAGCGTGACCACTTCGAGCAGGATATTCTGACACGACTTCCATCAAACCCGGTCATTCCACCCGCTGCAGAGCTGTCCAAATCATGGATGGGTTTCTGGACAGTTTCAGGTTTGATCACAGACCACAATCGGTCCTTCACTCGCATCAGCCCTCGGAGCGCCGGATTGACGGCACCCAGGCGATCATATTGCAGAGCATATTCCAGCGTGTTAGAGAAGGATTTAAATTCTGAAAATAGGCCTCCATGGGTCGTACAGGCATCTGACAAATCTCGTTTCGAAGATACAAGACAGGCCCCTTCATCAATGGGAAAGAACTTCCACGCACTTCCGATGGCATAGTCTCCGTAATAACCAAGGGGCCGACCTGCATACGAACCGAAAAATGCATGGGCGCAATCTTCGATCAGCACGAGTTGATGCCGATCACAAAACTGCCGAATAACTTCCATGTTCTGGTGAAATCCAAAGTAGTGAGGAGCAATCATGGCCCGACTAAATTGATTCACCCGAGATTCCAGGTCCGACATATCCAGAGAGGTATCTTCATGGATACGATAAAACCTGGGGTTCCCGCCATTCCAGAGTACGGGCTCCACCATGGCAACACAGTGATAAGCCGGGATCAGGACCTCGTCATTGGGAGCGAGCTTCATATGCTGCAATGCAAGGGCAAGGGCAAGACTTCCACGGTTAACATACTGGACTTCGCCGGCATCTAGGACGCACTCAACAGATGCGTTTTCCTGCTTACGGAAAGAAGCAATGGACAGCACGGGTTGCTTTGGAATTTTTTCAGTCAAGCTCTGGTGCATTCGGTCCCCAAGTCGTCTTGATGATCGTCACATCGTTGGTGGGTAATAAAGTCATCTTGCTCTGGAAATTGACTGGATGTGAGAGTAGCATGGACCCCGGTTTGGAATCATTCCAAGCCTATGCCAAGGAGACAAACCCATGCGCCCTTTTGCCAAAACCATTGCCACTACATTGCTAGCCCTGCTGGTGAGTAGCCCAGCCTGGGCCGAACTGATTCATTTCACCGCGCACCTTTCCACGGCCGCAGAGGTTCCAACCAAAACTGGTCCAGGAACCGGCGTAGCCGATGCAACCCTGGACACGGCCAGTTCAATGTTCGCTTACACCATCCGGTATTCCGGCCTGAGTGGCCCGGCCACCGCTGCGCATTTTCATGGCCCAGCCAACACCATGGAAACCGCCGGAGTCGCAATCAAAATTGAAGGTGGCCTTAGCAGTCCCATCAAGGGAGAAACGCATCTCACCCGAGAGCAGATTAACGATCTGATGCAGGGCCGATGGTATGTCAATGTGCACACGGCAAGCAATCCTTCTGGCGAGATCCGCGGGCAATTGAAAAGATAGGTCCTAGCGAATGGACCTGTATTCCTTGCGATGGCCGCGTTTGGACAATACCAATTGCCAAAGGCGGCCCTCTCCGGAACGAAACAAACCCGCGCTACAGAGCAGGTAATAGCGCCATTGCCGATAGAAACGCTGACCATACTGTGGTTGTAATGAAGGCCAGGCAGCCTCGAATCGTGCGTGCCAAGCCATCAGGGTACGGTCATAGTCATGCCCGAAGTTGTGCCAGTCCTCTAATTGCAGTCCAGGCCTCAAAGTCTTGCCGATTTCTTCCAGGGAAGGGAGGTGGCCGTTTGGAAAGATATAGCGGTCGATCCATTCATCCGTTTTGTTTACTGTGATGGCGCTACCAATGGTGTGCAACAGAAATAACCCCCCATCCCTGAGAAGTCGCTGCACTCCAGCAAAGTACGCGGGATAATTTTTGAATCCCACATGTTCAAACATACCCACCGACACGATCTTGTCGAACTCGCCTTCAAGATCCCGGTAGTCGCATAACTTGATGTTGACCGGCAACCCCTGGCAGCGTTCGGTGGCCCATTGCTGCTGGGCCTTCGATACCGTCACCCCCACCACAGCCACCTGGTAGTGTTCGGCGGCAAAGCGGGCCAACCCTCCCCACCCGCAACCGATGTCCAGCAAGGTGTCACCAGGTTGCAAATCAAGTTTACGACAGATGAGATCGAGTTTATCGCGCTGCGCCTGTTCCAGCGAGTCTGCGTGAGCCCAATAGGCGCAGGAGTAGATCATCAACGGATCTAACATGGCCTCAAAAAGATCATTGCCCACATCGTAGTGGCGCTCGCCAACCTGAAAAGCCCGATGCCTGCTTTGAAGATTGAATAGCCGATGGCGGAGAACTTCGAAAAGCAGCTGGAGTCTGAGCTTGGCAGGTACCTTCTGATCCAGTTGGACCCAGAGGACCCGATGGAAAAATTCATCAAGCCGCTCGCAGTCCCAGTCTTCGTCCATGTAGGACTCGCCTAGACCCAGAGACCACTTTCCCAGAACCTTGGCATAGAAATCAGGGCGATGCACCTGCACATCCCATGGACGGGATCCGTTAAGCTGGATATCCGCCAGTTCCAGCAATGCCCTGATTTTGCGTTCCCTTGGATCGATTCCGGTCATAGCCGTAAGGTAGTCATACCCGAAATGCCATCATGAAACGACAACGGCCTGATCTTAGTGAATTGCTCTGGAATAGTCCACAGTACAATGGACTCCCCTTGCCGGGATTGTCCCAGTCCTTCATTATCCAATGTGCCGTAAGACCTCGCCGTTCAGGGCGGGGATATAAGGCACGGTTTGTCGTGAAACCTTAATGGGGCTTGACTTTAAGCGGGTACTGTACATAATTACAGTATGTCGGAAACGTCCGTAAAT
>DAICZS010000060.1 GCA_027311025.1 Ferrovaceae bacterium | reverse complement strand
AGTGTGCGCTGCTCCCTCAGGATGGACAGGGTGCGAAAGGTGTAACCACTGTGCAGCGGGATTGAATGATCCAGGATGTGAAGAATGCGCATGATCAAAGTCGGAGAAACGACTCGAACATCAATAGCGACCAGAGCGGTGCGCTGTAGTCACGGCGGCCGGATTGATGCTCATCCACGAGGTGGGTGAGAAATTCCCGGTTAAAATAGCCGCTGTCCAGAAGGCGCGGACCAAGAATGGAAGTTCGAACGCGATCTCGCAACGGTCCCCTAAACCAGCTTGCCAGAGGGACGGCAAAACCCATCTTGGGGCGGTAAAGAATGTCATCAGGCAGGTAAGGGGTCAGCGCCTTCTTGAACAGGTATTTGCCTTCGCCACCACGCAGTTTGTAATGTGCGGGCAAGCCTGAAATCCATTCCACAAAGGGATGATCCAGCAGGGGCTCGCGCACTTCCAGGGCATGGGCCATGCTGGCGCGGTCTACCTTGGTCAGGATATCGCCGGGCAGGTAGGTTTTCATATCCAGATACTGAACGAGCGAGAGCGGGTCGTCGGTGGGAGACTGGGCGGCGTGGCGCTTTAACACTTCCACAGCGCGATATCCCTGCAGACTGCTTTGAAATGCCGGGCTGAACAGTCGGTTTCTCAGCCGGTCTCCCAGAAGCGAGACGCTGTGAAAATAGCCTTCCACTGAGTCGCGTGCCAGGGCTTCGAAGGTGCTTTTGGCCCGGAACACCCTCGGGGCCCAGTCTGCCTTGGGGTACATTGCGCCAAGAGCGCCAAACAGGGGGCGGCGGATGCCCAGGGGGAGCAAGGCGCGCATTCGCTCCTCTGCCATGTGAAAGCGGTAGCGGCGATAGCCTGCGAGGTTTTCATCACCGCCATCACCAGACAAGGCTACGGTGACGGTTTTACGGGCCAGTTCACACACCCTGTAAGTGGGTAACGCTGAACTGTCGGCATAGGGCTCGTCGTAGAGCGAGGCCAGTCGGTCAAGCAGCGAAAAGTCGTCGGGTTCTACTTGTTCAACACGGTGCCGGGTGTGATAGCGTTCGGCCACTCGTGCGGCGTAGGCGGCCTCATTGAATCGTGGGTCATTAAAGGCGATGGAGCAGGTATTGACGGGTTCTTGTGAGAGCTCGGCCATCAAAGCTACGACGGCACCAGAATCCACCCCGCCTGAAAGGAAGGCTCCTAAAGGCACTTCAGAGACCAGACGGATTTTTATGGATTCGCGCAGTCTATGGATCAGCTCTTCCTGGGCATCCTGCTCCGAGATGGGGCCATGAGCGCGAAAAGGAATATCCCAATACGCTTTGGGCTGGGGCACCGGTTGACCACGGACCAGCGTTAAATAATGCCCAGGAGAGAGCTTGTAAGTGCCTTGATAGATGGTGCGGGGTTCTGGCACATAGCCATAGGCAAAATAATCTTCTACTGCAAGGGGGTCCAAAGGCTTGGGAAAACCTGGATAGGCCAGCAGGGCTTTGAGTTCTGAACCAAACAGAAAGGTACCGTTTGGCAGGAAGCTGTAAAACAGCGGTTTGACCCCTAACCGATCACGGGCAAGAAACAGGGTTTGCCGATTGCGATCCCACAAGGCAAAGGCAAACATGCCGCGAAACCGTTGCACGCATTCAGGCCCCCACTCCTCCCAGGCGTGAACGATGACCTCCGTATCGCAATGGGTACGAAAGGTGTGCCCTAGGGCTTGCAGCTCTGGCATGAGGTCAACGAAGTTGTAGATTTCCCCATTGAAGACCACCACCACACTGTCATCTTCATTAAACAGGGGTTGTTGTCCGGAGGAGAGATCGATGATGGAAAGACGGCGATGGCCTAACCCCAGCCCTGGTTCCAGATGAAGCCCACCTTCATCCGGGCCACGATGGAATTGGGACTGGTTCATGGCCGAAAGCGTGTTTCGGTCAATGGTGACTTTATCCCGCGTATCGAATAGGCCTACAATGCCGCACATAAGGTAGAGATGGCTAATTAGTGGAAATAGTTAGGGTTACTGTTTGCCCTTCAATATTCAGCCGCATCCTATCACCTCATGGGGAAGCCTGTAGCATTGTACTGTCGTAGATCCGGGCGTAATTCTGAACCATTGTACCAATGCTGTAGCAGGCCTCGGTTTTTTCCCTGGCGTGAAGACCGTGCATTTTAGTTAGCGCGGGCTGATCCAGATAATCCAGGATTTTTTGTGCCATCATTTCTGGGTCGTTGCTGGAGACCAGTGCACCAGTATTTTGGTCGTCCACCAATTCCGCATTTCCCCCCACCCTTGTGGCAATCACGGGTAAGCCCGACGCCATGGCTTCCAGGATGGTGTTGGATATTCCTTCGGCCAGTGAGGGAAGGACAAAGATATTCATGTGGCGCATGATCTGGGCCACATCATTGCGTGCTCCGGGTAGCCATGCGTAATCGGCAAATCCTGCAAATTCGAGTAATGCCAAGGACTGATTTCGCAGGGGGCCATCGCCAATCATGACGAGGCGTGCGCATTGGCGCCATTGGGGAGCTTGTTCAAGAAGCTGGATGAATGCACGCGTCAGGGTCAGCTGGTCCTTTACTGCCTGCATGCGCCCCACCGTACCAATCACGACAAGCCCCGGCTCATTAAAGGGAATCGGGTTATTTTCTTCCCTGCCGGGGTAAAACCGTTTTGTGTCCACCCCATTGTAGATCTGCGAAATTTTTTGTTTTGGCACTCCAATGGCGTGGATCAGATAGGACTCCAGATCCTTGGATAGCGCAATGAAGTGACTAACAAAGGGTTTGAAGAGCCGCCGCAACAGGCGGTTTTTAATATTGCTGCCATCCAGGTCTCCCATGTCCCTGCCATGCTCCCCATGGATGCGTATGGGAACTCCAGCCAAAAAGGCAGGCACCATCGCGGGTAGGGTGGACAGGTTGCGTGTGTGTACGATGCCAGGCTTCAGCTTCTGAAACTGGCGCCACAAACGTAGATAGAGTTGTGGATCCTTTCCCTCCTGCTTCTTGAGGTCGATTACCTCCACGTCCTTTCTGTGAATTCGGTTGCGGAATTCGGAATAGCCTTTCAGGCACAGAATGACATGGCGATAACGGTCTTCAGGGAGATGATTGATGAGATTGACCAGACCATTTTCCAATCCGCCAATATCCAGACGATAGATGACATGGGCAATCAAGGGTCGTTTATCGGGTGAATCAATGGCCATGATCTTGAACTGGATGGGCTGTGTTGATCAGGGTATGTTCAAGATTTGGCAACATCGGTTGCAGAAAATCCTGGAGCGTGCGCTTTGCGGCCTCCATGGATTCCCCCAGCGGTGTTGCAACGACGATCACGGCGGCATCATCCTCCCCATCCAGGATTCTGGATTTGCTTCCAGTACCTTGGCGATATAGGGGTTGATGACCCACTGGCCATCCACCCAGTACCATTGCCAGACGAGTAGCCGCGCATTCTGTGAACGCAAGATTGCTTCGTTGAGAGGAATGTTTTCCCCCGCGATTTGAATGTCACGCCGGGTTTCACCGATATTTCCCCAGAAGATGTCATGCGAGGTCACCAGCATATTACCGGAAGTGATGAGTGTGGCTCCCTGGCTTTGGTGACGGTAATAGGCTACAAAGAGAGAGATGGATCGCCCCCGGTTGACATAGCTTTGAGCAAAGCTGGCCCGGCTACCCAGATAATGGGGCCTCCAGTCCGTCAAAGGGGGGGGCTCAGCTTGCCAGGAGTCCGCGCCTGCGGGCGGAGATACGGTAAAGGCCAGTGGGGCGAGCCCCAGTTTCTCGTCCAGATATCTGGCGTAAAGCTGGGGTACGAGTGCTAACACAAAAATCAGCAGTACGCTCAACCCCAGAGGTACTTTGGAGCTGCGCGCGAATGACGCGGGGTTAATGTTCAAGGCAGCAGTGGAGCTGGCGGGGGTATTTTCTTCCCGAAAAAGGGACCCTACCCAAAACAGCAGCAACATGACCAGTCCAAAAAAGACCCAGCCGTAGATGAGATGATCAACGCCAACTGCAAGGCGCATGCCGCTCAAGTGGCCCAGCATGACAATCATATAGGCGCGCAGCCCATTGGCTACAATGGGCACCAGGGTCGAGGCGATGATAAATAGTGCCCTTCTTTTCGTACTGCGGTAAGCCAGATAGGCATAAAGTACCCCCAGCGTCATGGAGGCCACCAGATAGCGCAGGCCACTGCAGGCCTCAACCACCGACCAGTTTCCGGTAGGTAGGGTGAGGAAATTCCCTTCCCGATACACGGGAATGCCCGTCAGCCGCAAAGCGGCAACAGTAAAATCGGCCGTAAAATTCATCATGGCGGGGATGAACGATTCGCCAAATGGTACGGCAAAGAACAGGAACAGCAACGGAAACATGATCTGACGAAAGACTTCAGTGCCCAGTAGGGTCCAGACTGAGATCACCATCAACCCCACCAGCGCATATTGCTGAACCACAATGGTGCCGCCCTGGTATCCCAGCTCCCAGAAAACGCAGAAGAGTGCGAACGGCAGGATGCCCCAGGCATTGGGTTTGGGTTGGAGTCGCGCCAGCGCCTCTCGTTGTCGCCAGATCAGCCACGCACTGATCAGCGGAATCAGAAAGCCGTGCGCATAGGTTTCATTGGTAGCCCAGAGGGTGACCGTAAAGCCCACCACAGAACGGTAGATGACCAGCAGCATCACCACCATGAAAACGCTTGCCAGCAATGGGAGGCGCCAGAATGTAGGTATGGGTTTCATGAACCTGACCGCCTCATGGGATCTGGGGAGAGTTGCAGCTCCATCTTGAGGAGGTTTTGTGTCCAGTCGTAATGCTGCAATACCCATTCGCGCCCCGAGGGGTTGGTCTGCGGACCTGAACAAACTTGCGGAATAATGAATTCAACAAATTCTGCAGGCGTGCTTCCAGTCATGCAGCCCGCCCCAAATCCGGCAACCAGCCCTTCCATGGCCTGCGGCGTGGCCATAACGATTTTGGCCATGGCCAGGGCTTCCAGTACCTTGTTCTGGATGCCGCGCGCGATGCGCAGGGGCGCCACCGCAAGCTGTGCGTGTGCAAGATAGGGGCGAACATCCTTAACTCGCCCCGTGACATGGACGCCGGGAATCTGGCCAAGCTGCAAAACTGATTTGGCAGGGTTAGACCCCACGATGTAAAAAGAGACTTGGGGCGCTTTGGCTTGAATCTGTGGAAAGACTTCCTGAGCAAACCAGGTGACGGCATCGATGTTGGGCCAGTAATCCATGGCCCCGGTAAACACCAGGACTTGTTGATCCGGTGGATAAGGGTTGGGATAAGTCCCAAGGGGCGAAAAATATTCGGCATCCACGCCGTTGCTAAACCAGTGAACCCTGTCCTTAGACTCGGGCGCCAATAGCTCGAAAAGAGCAGCTTCCTGTGCGGATACAAAAAAGGAGGCGTCAAAATCCTGAGCAACATGGCGTTCATACTTGAGCAACAGTCGGCCTTCCCGCCGGTAAATCTGGTTGAATGGCCAACGCTTGGACTGCGCATACTGGGTCCATTTGTCGGAGTCCACGTCTACAAAGTCCATGATTCTGCGTGCATGGGGATGATGTTCCACGTATTGCGCCATGGAGGAGGAAAATACCACGATTTTTTCGATGCTATATTTTTGGATGACGGTATTCACCCAGGATTGCAACGTTGCGTTTCTATAATAGGGCAGTGTCAAGGCCTCGCCGGTCAACAGGCCCGTCAGACTACGTAACCTTGAAGTACGGGTGTTCATTGGAATCAAACAGCATTCACCACAGAGCTTTTTTACCGAATCCGCATAGGGCCAATCAGCCTTGTCGTCCACGAAGGTACCAAGATGAACGGTGTAGCGATCGCTCAAATACTGCAGCAGGTGAAAAGAGCGGATCTTGTCCCCCTTGTTAGGCGGGAACGGGATGCGGTGGGGAAGAAATAAAAGGGGTTCGGGCATCAGCCAAGGTACTTGACGATATGGGGTCCCAGAAAATTCGCCACCGGCATGGGAAGCTTTTGCCAGGCCTTGATGAACAGGCGATACTTGGGGTTGAGCGGGTTCTGGTCAGGAACCCGCTTTGCCCGATGGAGTTGGTATTCATAATGCAGGGGTGTCGGTTCAAACCCCCAGTTTTTTTTGAAGTCGAAAGAGCCCGTACCGCGTTTGCTACGTCCATAGTCGAATACACGGTAGCCCCGTTCACAGGCGCGTCGCATCAGTTCCCAATATTTGAAGTCGTTACCCGCCAGGGAGCGCGCCAGAACGGTATCGCCAGCATAGTAGGGCAGCACCTCATCCCTGAAATAAAACGACAGCACGCTGCTGACCACTTCACCTGTGGGCATGGTGACGGTAAGTACTTCGCAATCCTCCTTGAAAACGGACTTTAGTTCGGCAAAGTATTTTTTGGGGAGCGCCGGCGTGCCGTGACGCAGCATATTGTCTGAAAATACGGCAAAAAATCGATCCACGTTGTCGTCTATAACGCTCATGAGCCCATGCTTGATACCGCTGCGGACCATGGCCCGTTGCTTGCGCGGGATATTCTTCATGTTCTGCTCAATATCAGGATCAATCGCCTTGCGAAAGGTAACGTACAAATCCTTGTTGGGCCAGTCCGTATGGAAAGGCTCGCGTTGTCGATATTCCAGATAGTCCACGTCAAGGTCGCGCGCCAGCCTTTGGGCCGATTCATCCAGTAGCGTGCGTGCCGCTTCCTTTTCGGCAGCGATGCCGCCATAGACACAGAATGGCAGCGAGGAGAGCGTATGGCCAAAAAGCGGATGACGGGTTTGTGCCAGCGGCAAAATGCCCTGAATGACCCCGTCAGCTTCCGCCAGCAGGTAATGGGTGCGATGACCGAAGCACCCTTCAATGATGGGCTTCCAGCCGGAGCGATGAAAAAAAGTGGCTTCGGGGCAGCTTGCGACAAAAGCGTCCCACTGTTCTGAGTCAGTGGATAACATGCCGCGCACCACCAAACCGCTCACTTCAAGGGCTCCAGAAAGATACGATCCACCCGATCCCACTCAAAGTCCCTGAGCAATGCGGCAATCTTGCCATGCATTCGGGACAGGTTGACGTAGTGCCGAAACCGCGTTTTCGCGTTTATGCCGGTTTGCCGGGGTTGGTGCGGGTCAAGCTCCCAGGGGTGGAAGTAGAAAATGCAGGATTCACCATCGTGGTGATTGATGCGCTGCAAGAGCCATCGTGAAACAGGGTAGGGGATAAGTCTGAAATACCCGCCGCCCGCAGCAGGGAGGTGACGGCCAAACAGGGTGGCGGTGGTCGCCGGGATTTCGAGGATGCCCGGTGTGCCGCGCGGATGAAACCTGAAGCGGGGGGCTTCGGGCATGCCATAGTGGTCGTGCTGGATGGGGTAAATGCTGGAGCTGTATTGATAGCCTTCTTCATGCAACAGGTCCAGGGCCCACAGGTTGTCTGCGCCAATGGAGAAGCTGGGGGCGCGGTAGCCTTTCACGGGATGGCCGCTCAGGTCCTCCAGCAGGGTCTTGCTGCTGCGAATGTCTTCCCGAAAGGCCTCCGGTGTTTGCTCGGTGGCGCGATAATGGTGAAAACCATGGCTTGCCAGTTCGTGGCCGCACTCAATGATGCGGTGGACCACCCCGGGGTAACGCTGGGCAATCCAGCCCAACGTGAAGAAGGTGGCATGGGTTTGATGATCCTGCAGCAGTGACAGGATCACGTCAATATTGCGTTCAACCCGGCAGGGAAGTTGGGGCCAGTCCTCCCGTTTGATGTGCCTAGCGAAGGCGGAGACCTGAAAGTAGTCCTCCACATCGATGGTCATGGCATTGCGCAACATCTAGGACCGGGCTCCCTGTGTTGGACGGGAATTGAGCCAGGTGCGCATGATGGTCACGATCCGTTGGGATGCCTGTCCGTCCCAATACTCTGGAATACGGCCGGCTTTTCCGCCACCTTCAAGAATTTCCTGGACAGCGGCCAGAATGCGCTGGCGGTCTTGACCCACGATGGTATTGGTTCCTTGTTCCACTGTTATGGGACGTTCCGTATTATGGCGCAATGTAATGCAGGGCACGCCCAAAGCCGTGGTCTCCTCCTGGATGCCCCCCGAGTCGGTAAGAAAGAGCTGGGCTTCTTTCATGAGGCCCAACAGTTGCAGATAGCCCAGAGGTGGCAACACTTTCAGATTCGGGCCCTCAATCAACGCATTGAGTCCGTGCAGCTCGATCTGCTTTCGGGTACGCGGGTGCAGGGGGAACACAACCGGGATTTTTTGGCTGATCTCTGCCACGGTTTCGAGCAGCTTGCGCAACACTTCCGCATCGTCCACATTGGAAGGGCGATGTAGCGTGAGTACTGCAAACGCATCGTAGGTTTCCGGGGCCAGAGTCTCTTGGGCTGGAATGGCTCTGGCCAGATTGTGATGCAGGGTGTCAATCATCACGTTGCCAACAAAATGAATCCGTTCTGCGGCAACGCCTTCGCGTTGCAGGTT
>DAICZS010000005.1 GCA_027311025.1 Ferrovaceae bacterium | reverse complement strand
GTCCTGACGTGCTGACGCGGGTTTCCATGATCGGGAATGACATGGCGCTCGATCCTGGCGTGGGCGTTTGCGGCAAGGAAGGACAGAGCGTTCCTGTGGGCGTGGGACAGCCCACCTTGCGAATTGATGGACTGACAGTGGGCGGCACGGCCTAGGGTCTGATAAAATATCCGGTTTTCTAATGACTGTAACGGCGTGAAAGACGGGAAACCCAGACCATGACGACTGTTTCGCCCAAAAAGATTGACGATGTTCGCGTTCGCGAAATCAAGGAATTGCTTCCCCCCGTGCATTTGTTGCATTCTCCATGGTGCAGATGATCGCATCGTGGTCATCGTGGGCCCGTGCTCGATCCACGACCCCAAGGCGGCCATCGAATATGCCAGCCGCCTCAAGGCGCTGAAGGAGCAATGGTCTGAAGAGCTGTTGATCGTCATGCGGGTGTATTTTGAAAAACCGCGCACCACGGTAGGCTGGAAGGGTTTGATCAACGACCCTTATCTGGATGGCAGCTTCCGCATCAACGAAGGCCTGCGACTGGCGCGCGGTTTGCTGCTTGAAATCAATGGCATGGGCATGCCTGCAGGTACTGAATTTCTGGACCTCATCACGCCGCAATACTTTGCCGACCTCATCAGTTGGGGTGCCATCGGCGCACGCACCACGGAAAGCCAGGTCCACCGCGAACTGGCTTCTGGGCTGTCTTGTCCGGTGGGCTTTAAAAACGGTACCGACGGCAACCTGCGCATTGCGGTGGACGCCATCCGCGCGGCCCAGCAACCCCATCATTTCCTGTCCGTGACCAAGGCAGGCCATTCGGCCATTGTCGCCACCAACGGCAACGAAGACTGTCACGTCATCCTGCGCGGCGGAAAGTCCACCAATTACGATGCGGCCAGCGTGGATGCAGCGGCCAAGGAGCTTTCAGCGGCAGGCCTTGCGGCGCGCGTCATGATCGATTTCAGCCATGCCAACAGCCTCAAGGACCCACAAAAGCAATTGCTGGTGGCACAGAACGTGGCTGATCAGCTGGTGGCCGGAGAGTCGCGCATCATGGGTGTGATGATCGAGAGCCACCTGAAGGGTGGGCGCCAGGACCTCGTGGCTGGGCGCGATCTGGAATACGGCAAAAGCATTACGGATGCCTGCATTTCGTTTGACGATACAGTCGGGGTGATTGCCACACTGGGTGAAGCCGTGCGCCGCCGCCGTCTTGAAGCCACAGAGGCCTGATCATGGAACATCATTTTCACGTTCATGGGGCCCATGAACACGAAGTGGAACACGCGGCCACTGGAGGGCATCAGGGTGGTGGGCACCATGGCATTGCCCTGGCCCAACAGGTGGCCATTTTCACCGCGCTTCTTGCCGCCGTGGGTGCCGTGGTGAGCTACCTGGGAGGCAACACCCAGAATGAGGCCCTGTTTCACAAAAACGAAGCGGTGCTGTACAAGGCGCACGCCAGCGATCAATGGAGCTTCTATCAGGCCAAAAGCACCAAGGGCCACATCATGAGCATTGCCGGCGAGCTCTCGCCCAGCAAGGAGCGCCGGGCCCAGTATGAAGCCGACGTGGCGCGCTATGAAAAGGAAAAAAAGGAAATCAAGGCCAAGGCCGAGGAGTTTGAAGAAAAATCCCGGCATGAAAATGAATTGGCGGAAAAGGCCTTCCATCCTCATCACGCTCTGGCCCTGGCCATGACCTTCATCCAGATCGCGATTGCGCTTGCTTCCGTGACCGTCCTGACCAACCGGCGCTGGTTGATGATTCCGGCGGGTGTGGGTGCCTTGGCGGGAGTTGCTATGGCAGTGCTGGCCTACTTATAGCCGGGTTGCCACAGAACATCGGGGACGCCTGCTTCACGGTTGAGCTGGCGCGCCAGCACGAATAACAGGTCGGACAGGCGGTTGAGGTAATGCAGGGTGGTCTGTGCCAGCGCTTGCTCGACGTGCAGGGTCACCAGCCGTCGTTCGGCGCGCCGACACACCGTGCGGGCCATGTGGCACAATGCGGCAGCTCTCGAACCTCCGGGCAGGATAAAATCCTTGAGCGGGGGAAGGTCTTTGTTGAACCGGTCAATTTCTGCTTCCAGTTCACCCACGCGCGCTTCAGGGATGACGCGGTGCCCCGGGATGCACAGCTCGGCCCCAAGATCGAACAGGTCATGCTGGATTCGCGTCAGCAAGCGGTGGATGGTCGGTGGCAGGGTTTCGGTGCAAAGCAGTCCGATGACGCTGTTGAGTTCATCCACATCACCCATGCTTTCGATGCGTCCGTGGTTTTTTGAGACGCGCGTGCCGTCCCCAAGGCCCGTACTGCCGTCATCGCCGGTACGGGTGTAGATGCGAGTCAGTCGGTGGCCCATTTTTGTCAGCTTTCAGAATCGTTGTGGATGCGGTGGCAGGGTCGTTATAATGCCCGTTTGCTTCTGGATACTGCAACCCTTTTGACGGGTGCTTCCTTATGAAAACAGTTTTTCTAGAATTTGAGCAACCGATTGGCGAACTGGAAGGCAAGATCGAAGATCTGCGTTTTGTGCAGGAAGACTCTGCCGTGGACATTTCCCAGGAGATCGAACGCCTGCAAAAGAAAAGCCAGTCCCTGACCAAGGAAATCTATGCCGGACTGAAGTCCTGGCAGATTGCACAGGTGGCGCGGCACAGCCAGCGCCCCTACACGCTGGACTACATCGAGGCATTGTTTACCGATTTCGAAGAGCTGCATGGCGATCGCGGTTTTGCTGACGACCCGGCCATCGTGGGCGGTATTGCACGGTTTGGGGGCCGCCCGGTCATGGTAATCGGACACCAGAAGGGGCGGGATACCAAGGACCGCATCTATCGAAATTTTGGTCAGGCGCGCCCTGAAGGCTACCGCAAGGCATTGCGCCTCATGCGCCTTGCCGAAAAATTCGGTTTGCCCATCATGACCTTCATCGATACGCCGGGCGCCTATCCTGGTATCGGAGCAGAGGAGCGGGGGCAGTCCGAAGCCATTGGACGCAATCTCTTCGAAATGGCGGCACTCAAGACGCCAATCATCTGCACCATCATCGGCGAAGGCGGGTCTGGCGGCGCTTTGGCCATTGCCGTGGGTGATGCCACGCTCATCCTGCAATACTCCATTTATTCCGTCATCTCTCCCGAAGGTTGCGCCGCCATCCTCTGGAAAACATCAGAAAAAACCAGCGAAGCCGCCGAAGCGCTGGGCATCACGGCGCCAAGGCTCAAATCCTTGGGGCTGGTGGACAAGATCGTCCCTGAACCCCTGGGTGGAGCGCATCGCGACCCTCAAACCATGGCCCAAAACCTCAAACGTGCTTTGCAGGAAGTGTTGAAGCAAGTCGACGCGTTTTCACTGGATGAGCTTCTGGCGCGCCGTTACGAGCGCCTGATGGGCTATGGCAAATTCAAGGAAACAGCTGCTCGCTGAAGTCCAAAATACGGTTTGGCGGGCCCTCCAAAGGCGTATCCAGGAAGGCGATCATCTCTGCGTGGGGCTCAGTGGGGGCCTGGACTCGATGGTTTTGCTGGCACTACTGCAGACGCTCGCACCACGTGGGGCGTTTCGTCTTTCTGCCCTTCATGTCAATCACCAGATTCACCCTGAAGCACAGCGCTGGCAGGAATTTTGCCAGGACTACTGCCGCGAGCAGGGCATTCCCTGCAGTGTTGAACGCGTGACGCTGGCGCGCGAGCCTGGTGAAAGCCTGGAGGCCGTGGCGCGCACGGCCCGCTACGCAGCGTATGCCAGGCAAGCCGCAGATTTCATCGCGTTGGCGCATCATCAGGACGATCAGGCCGAAACCTTGCTGATTCAGTTGCTGCGTGGTGCTGGCCTGCCAGGATTGAGTGCCATGCCTGAATCGCGATTACTCGATCCCCAAAGCCCTTCCCCCAGGTTGCTGCGGCCGTTGCTTCAGGTAGCGCGTCGCGATCTGGAAGTTTGTGCCGAGGTACTCCATCTGCACTGGGTTCAGGATCCTTCGAACGATCAACGCGCCTATGTGCGCAACTTTCTGCGACACGCCGTGGCGCCAGTGATCAACGAGCGTTTCCCCTCATGGACCGCTGCGCTGGGGCGTTCAGCGCGCCTCATTGCCCAGGCCCAGGGGTTGCTGGACGTGCTGGCGCAACAGGATTTTGCCGCATGCGCCGATGCAAGAGGCATTCGCGTCCTTGCTGCGATGGCGCTGGGGGAGGATCGCGCAACGAACATGCTGCGCTGGTGGATTCGTCAGCAGGGGGCCCCGTCCTGCCATCAGGCGCAACTGCAGGATTGGCTGCGTCAGGCCCATGCAGCCGATGATCGCATGCCAGAACTCAGCTGGAGTGGCTGGGTGCTGGGAAGGTTTGCCGGGTACTGGCAGCTGCATCAGGCCATCGACGGGGACTGGGTGATGCCACCCCTGGCGCACTGGCCTGAAGGGGCCATTCAGATTCCCGGGGCCGGGCGGCTGGTGCATGAGCCTGCCATGGGCTCCGGGGTTCGGCTCGAGCTTCTGGCGAAGGGCGAAATCTCCCTGCGCAGGCGTCAGGGTGGGGAGCGTCTGCGCCCTCGCTTGGGAGGCCCTACCCGAACCCTGCGCCATCTTTTTCAGGAGTCGTCCCTGCCACCCTGGTGGCGTGATGCGCTTCCTCTCGTGTTTCGCGGGGAAGCGCTGATTTGTGTTCCAGGGGTGGCGGTGGATGCGGCAGCACAAACAGGACCTGGCGAGCCGGGGCTACAATTGCGATGGGAACCTTTTTATGCGGGACGCCGCACATGAGTCAGCCTCGCCATGTTAGAATGTTCCGTTTTACAAACATCAAGTTAGCGGAGCCAATACCATGTCGATCGAGCGTACCCTGTCCATCATCAAACCCGATGCGGTTGCCAAGAATGTCATCGGAGAAATTTATAGCCGTTTTGAGAAGGCAGGCCTCAAAGTCGTTGCTGCACGCATGGTTCAACTGTCCCGGGCTGAAGCCGAGGGCTTTTATGCCGTGCACCGCGAACGCCCGTTTTTCAAGGATCTGGTCTCATTCATGATTTCCGGACCGGTCATGATTCAGGTATTGCAGGGCGAAGGCGCCATTCTCAAGAACCGCGACCTGATGGGTGCTACCGATCCCAAAAAGGCGGCCCCAGGCACCATCCGTGCGGATTTTGCCGACAGCATTGATGCCAATGCCGTGCACGGTTCGGATGCCCCTGAAACGGCGGCGGTGGAGATTGCCTACTTCTTCCCGGCGCTGAACGTTTACGCTCGCTAGACAGAGGTTTTGACCATCGATATGCGTGTCAATCTGCTCGGGCTCAATCGCGAAGAACTGGAACAGACCCTGGATGGCCTGGGTCAGAAGCCATTTCGAGCCCGTCAGTTGATGCGCTGGATCCACCACTTTGGCGAATCCGATTTCGGCAACATGACGGATATCGCCAAATCGCTGCGTGAGTTGCTTGCACAGCATGCTGTCGTGGCGGTGCCGCGTCTGCTCTCCGAGCAGGTCTCTGGGGATGGCACGCGCAAGTGGCTTCTGGAACTGTCTCCCGGTAATGCCATTGAAACCGTCTTCATTCCTGAGGATGATCGCGGCACGCTCTGCATCTCTTCCCAGGTGGGTTGTGCCCTGGCCTGTACTTTCTGTGCCACTGGACGCCAGGGGTTCAATCGCAACCTCACCACGGCCGAGATCATCGGCCAGGTGTGGTGGGCCAATCGCGCGCTGGGGCATGATCCTAAAGGCGAGCGCATCATCAGCAACGTGGTGTTGATGGGCATGGGCGAACCCCTGCTCAATTACGATGCGGTGGTGAAGGCCATCGATATCCTGCTCGACGATTTTGGCTATGGCCTGTCCCGTCGTCGCGTAACCCTGTCCACTTCGGGGGTGTTGCCTGCGTTGGAACGGTTGCGGGAGCGGGCGCCGGTGGCGCTGGCTGTTTCGCTGCATGCGCCAACGGACGCGCTGCGCGATGTCCTGGTGCCCATCAATCAAAAGTACCCCATCCAGGAACTGATGGCAGCCTGTCGCCGTTACCTGGAGGTTGGACCCCGTGATTTCGTGACTTTTGAGTATGTGCTGCTCGATGGCGTCAACGATTCCGAGGCGCATGCGCGCCAGTTGATTGCCTGCGTTGCAGACGTCTCCTGCAAGTTCAACCTGATACCTTTCAATCCCTTTCCTGATTCTGGGTACCAGCGATCACGCCCGGAAGCCGTACGACGTTTTCGCGACATTCTGATGCAGGCGGGCTTTGTCGTGACCGTGCGTAAAACCCGCGGTGACGACATCGATGCTGCATGCGGCCAGCTTGCAGGGCAGGTGGTCGACAAAAGTCGCCGCAACGTTCAAATTCCAAATCTGATCGCATGACTGAAACCAGCCCATCCAATCCTTCTTCGGCGGGCGTAGGCCAGCAATTGTCGGCCCTGCGCCAGAAAAAGGGGCTCTCCGTTCATGATGTATCGACGCGGCTGCGGTTTTCCACACGACAACTCGCCGCGCTCGAAGAAGGCCAATACGATGCCCTGCCGGACATGACTTTTGTGCGAGCCATGATCCGGACCTATGCGCGTTTTCTGGAATCCGATCCTGCACCCCTGATTGCCGCACTGGAAGCCGAGCGTCCTGACGCCGTGCCGCGCCTGATGGTTGTGCAACCCGTTTCGGTCCCGAGTCAGGGCGTGGCCTTTTTTCGCGAGGTTCGCGAGGGCAACCGACGCTGGATCATTGCGGCACTCCTGTTGCTGGTGTTGGCGTTGATTGGTGCCTGGGTATGGCACCTTGACGACGTGTCCACTGGCGCGGGCAGTGCGCCACAAGAAGCGCTGCAGCCTGCGGTCCCTGCAGGCGCTGCCGTTCCTGCTCCTGCACCTACCACAGTCAACCGTCCTCCAGAACCATGAAGTCTACAGACAACCTGCATCCGGCGCGACGCACGACCCGACAGGTGAGGGTCAAGGATGTGGTCATCGGCGGCACTGCCCCGATCGTCGTGCAGTCCATGACCAATACGGATACCGCCGACGTGGCCTGTACGGTGGCGCAGGTGGCGGCTTTGGCCCAAGCGGGTTCAGAACTGGTGCGCGTGACGGTCAATACTGCCGAAGCTGCGGCAGCAGTCCCCGAGATTCGCCGTCAGCTGGACCGCCGTGGCATCGGCGTACCGCTGGTGGGAGACTTCCATTTCAATGGGCACAAACTCCTCGCCGAATTTCCGGAATGCGCGGCAGTACTGGACAAATACCGTATCAACCCGGGTAATGTGGGACGTGGTTCCCGGCGCGACGAACAGTTTGCCCAGTTGATTGAACTTGCCTGTCGTTACGACAAGCCCGTGCGCATTGGCGTGAATTGGGGCAGCCTGGATCAGGAGGTGCTGGCCCGGTTCATGGATGAGAATGCCGCCCTGGCCAACCCGGCACCAGTGGAGATCGTGATGCGCCATGCGCTGGTAGCCTCCGCCCTGGAAAGTGCCACGATGGCGGAGCAGTTGGGTCTGCCCCAGGATCGCATCATCCTGTCCTGCAAGGTCAGCGGGGTTCAGGATCTCATTTCCGTTTACCGTGATCTCGCGGCGCGCTGTGACTATCCGCTACACTTGGGGCTCACCGAAGCCGGGATGGGTTCCAAAGGCATCGTGGCTTCCACGGCGGCCATGGGCATTCTGCTGCAAGAGGGGATTGGCGACACCATTCGGGTTTCACTCACGCCCGAACCCAATGGTGACCGCACCCAGGAGGTCGTGGTGGCCCAGGAAATCCTGCAAACCATGGGACTGCGGGCGTTTACCCCCATGGTGACGGCCTGCCCGGGTTGCGGGCGTACCACCAGTACCTATTTTCAGGAACTGGCCAGTCGTATCCAGAGCTACTTGCGCGAGAGCATGCCGCAATGGCGCATCGATTATCCCGGCGTCGAGCACCTGCATGTGGCCGTCATGGGCTGTGTGGTCAATGGTCCAGGGGAAAGCAAGCTCGCCGACATCGGCATCAGCCTGCCGGGTTCGGGTGAGCGGCCGGTGGCACCGGTTTATGTGGACGGTGAAAAGACTGTCACGCTCAAGGGAGACCGTATTGCTGAAGAATTTCAAGCGATTGTGTACGAATATGTACAACGTCGCTATGGTGCAACCCAGACCAAACGGGTTGGCTAGTCGATGAATCCACAAAAATTTCAGGCCGTGCGCGGCATGAACGACATCCTGCCCGATGACACGCCAGCATGGGCCTTCCTCGAAGAAACGCTGCGTCGCTGGCTTAATCAGTACGGCTATCGCGAAGTGCGCTCACCGGTTCTGGAACCCACGGGGTTATTCATTCGTTCCATTGGCGAAGTGACCGACATCGTCGAAAAGGAGATGTACACCTTCGTGGACGGGCTGAATGGCGAGAGCCTGACGTTGCGACCTGAGGCGACCGCCTCCTGTGTACGACTGGCGGTGCAGCACAATCTGCTCTACGCGGGCCCGCAGCGCCTTTGGTATCTGGGGCCCATGTTTCGTCACGAGCGTCCGCAAAAGGGACGGTATCGCCAGTTTCACCAATGTGGAGCAGAGGCGCTGGGTTTTGCCGGACCCGACATCGACGCCGAGCTGATCGTCATGACGGCGCGTCTGTGGGAGATGCTGGGACTGAGGGACGTGACGCTGGAAATCAATTCCATCGGAAGCCTGGAATGTCGCCAGCAGCATCGTCAAAAGCTGATCGCCTATTTTGAAGGCCATCTTGATGTGCTGGACGAAGACGCAAAGCGTCGCCTTCATTCCAATCCGTTGCGGATACTGGATAGCAAGAACCCGGCACTGACTGCCATCATTGAGGGTGCACCGCGCTTGATGGACGTCCTGGATGACGCTTCTGCACTTCATTTTGAGAAATTGCAGACCCTCCTGCGTGCGGCCGGGCTGTCATATCGCATCAATCCCCGTTTGGTGCGCGGCCTGGACTATTACAATGCCACGGTGTTCGAGTGGGTCACGCCGTTGTTGGGTGCCCAGAGCACCATTTGCGGCGGCGGTCGTTATGACGGCCTGGTGGAGCAGTTGGGCGGGAAACCAACGCCCGCATGCGGGTTTGCCATGGGCCTGGAACGCCTCCTGGCATTGCTTCATGAATCGCGCACCGACCTCCAGCCGGTGATTGGGCCGGAGGTTTATGTGGTTCATCAGGGAGAGGGGGCACAGGAAGCCGCATTCCTGATTGCCGATGCCGTGCGATCTGCCGGCCATGCCGCGGTACTTCATTGCGGCGGTGGTAATTTCAAGGCCCAGCTGAAACGCGCGGACAGCTGTCAGGCCGCCTTCGCTTTCATCGTCGGTGAGGACGAGGTGCGCCAGCACACGGTCAGCATCAAACCGCTGCGAGGCCAGGGCCCTCAACAAACCTTGTCGCTGCAGCAAGCGATTCAACTTTTGAAGTAGGACAGCCTTATGTACGATCTGGAAGAGCAGGAAAAAGTCGATGCCATCAAGGCCTGGTGGAAGGATTATGGTCAGTGGGTGTGGGGCGCCGTTCTTGTTTTGGCCATTGGGTATGCTGGCTATCAGGGTTGGCAATATTACCAGCGAAACCAGGCAGCCAAGGCAGGGGTCCTGTTTGAGGCGGTGCGTATGGCAGCCCAGCAAGGTGATGCGGCAAAAACGCTGCAGGCTGCACGCGTGTTGCAGGAAGCTCAACCGGACAGTGCGCTGGCCACGCGCGGGGCACTCATTGCCGCAGCGGTGAACCATGCCAAGGCTGACAATGCAGCCACGCAGACCGAACTGCAGTGGGTTGTCGGACATGCCAAGGAGGCCGCGCTGGCCGACCTTGCGCGTTTGCGCCTGGCAGGATTGCTGGCCGACGACAAAAAATATGAAGACGCCTTGCGCCTTCTCGACGCCAATCACGAACCCGACTTTGCCGCGCTCACGGCAGATCTTCGTGGCGACATCCTGCTCGCTTTGAAGCGTACGGACCAGGCCCGCGAAGCGTACAAGCTGGCTGTAGAAAAATCCCCCGCCGAGGATGTGTTGCATCAGATTGCGCAAAGCAAGCTTGAAGCGCTGGGAGATCCAAAATGAGGATGACGATGAACGCCGTGGTTCGAGCATTGCGTCTGGGTTGCACATTCCTGGTCATTGGTTGGGTTCTGGCAGGCTGCAGCACGGAGTCGTTTCCCGTGACGCCACTGCAGCCGTTGCGTGCGCCCCTGACCATCGATGTCAAATGGAAGAAAAACTACAGCTCAAGCGATCGCTCGATCTGGTCTCCCATGCAGTATTTAACAGCCGAAACCCCTGGACTCATGGCACCACTGGTTTATCGGGATACGCTCTTTATCGCCAACGAAGCCGGCGATTTGCGCGCGCTCGAGCCACTCTCCGGGAAGGAACTGTGGACCGTCAAAACCAAGGAACTGTTTTCTGCAGGGGTTGGCTCAGGCCAGGACATGTTGTTACTGGGTAACCGCAGGGGCGAGGCACTGGCCTATGACTTGAAGGGTGCACTTTTGTGGCGCTCCCAATTGTCCAGCGAGCTCATGGTATCTCCGGAGGCCGAAGACGGTGTGGTGGTGACGCGCACGGCTGATGGCCACATCTTCGGGCTCAATGCCGCAGACGGAAAGCGCCGCTGGATGCTGGTTCGACCCATGCCAGTGCTGGTGCTTCGGGGTGTGGGTGGGCTGACAGTCGGCCGTGGTGCTGCCTTGATCGGCATGCCTGGCGGCAAACTGCTGGCGTTGAATCTGGCCAATGGCAATGTGGGATGGGAATCTTCCGTTTCCGTGCCCAAGGGGTCCACCGAACTGGAGCGGGTCAATGATGTAGTGGGCAATCCGGTTGTGGGTTTCCGCGATGTCTGCACTGCCACCTATCAGGGAAAAACAGCCTGCCTGGACGCCACATCGGGCCAGGTACTCTGGTCCAGGGACATTTCTGCCGTGGGTGCCATAGTGGCTGATGGTAACAAGCTGTTCCTCACGGATGAGAAAAGCAACGTGCTGGCCATCAACCGTAACAGTGGTACCGTGGCCTGGAAGGAAGAATCCTTGCAGGGACGCTATCTGGCCCCTCCCGTCGTCACGCAGGATTATGTAGTGGCAGGGGACATCGAAGGCATCGTGCATTTCCTTTCACGCGCAGATGGGGCTGAAATCGGGCGGAGTAAAACTGAAAACGTCCCCATTACCGAACCCCCCGTGGTGCTTGGCGAAAACCTTGTCCTGGTGAGAAACCGGAATGGCAAGATTTTTGCGCTGGGCCCCCAGTAATGGCGTCCTGACCCATGCTCCCAACAGTCGTCATTGTGGGCCGCCCCAACGTGGGCAAGTCCACCCTCTTCAACCGGCTGACCAAGTCCCGAGCGGCGCTCGTCGCCGATTTGCCGGGGCTTACCCGTGATCGCCACTACGGGCGCGCGCGCTTTGGCGAGTTGCAGTATCTGGTGATTGACACCGGAGGTTTTGAACCCGTGATCCGGGAAGGCATCCAGGTGGAGATGGCGCGTCAGACGCTGCAGGCCATGGATGAGGCTGACCGCATCATTTTCCTTACCGATGGTCGTGCAGGGCTTACGCCTGGAGACCGTAGCATCGCTGAAGAGCTTCGACGGCGTGCCAAGCAGGTGACGGTGGCCGTCAACAAGGTTGAAGGCATGCCAGGCGATCAGGTCACTGCTGAATTCTATGAGCTTGGGCTGGGAACACCGATCCCCATCTCGTCAGCCCACGGTGAAGGCATTTCCACGCTGGTGGAACAGGCGTTGTCCGGGTTTGCCCCGGAACAGGAAGCCGCTCCTCCGCGCGACGATACGATCCCCCGCATTGCCATTGTGGGGCGCCCCAATGTGGGTAAATCCACGCTCGTCAATCAGTTGCTGGGTGAAGAGCGCATGATCGCCTTTGACCAGCCAGGCACCACACGGGACAGTATTTACGTGGATTTTGAAAAGGGGGGGAAGCGCTATACCCTGATCGATACCGCGGGATTACGCCGACGCGGCAAGGTCTTCGAGGCAGTGGAAAAATTTTCGGTGATCAAGACCATGCAGGCCGTTGAAGATGCCAATGTGGTCGTGCTCACCCTGGATGCCCAACAGGATATTTCAGACCAGGATGCCCATATCGCCGGATACATCCTCAATGCGGGCAGAGCGGTGGTTGTAGCCGTCAACAAGTGGGATGGGCTTGAAACCTATCGCCGCGACACGGTCAAGAGCGAGTTGGTGCGCAGGCTCGGCTTTCTTGATTTTGCCAACTACCTGTTCATCTCAGCCCTGAATGGTAGCGGGGTCAAGGGATTGTTGCCTGCAGTGGATGCAGCTTACGCGGCCGCCATGGCCAAGCTGTCCACGCCCAAGTTGACACGCATCCTCCAAGCTGCGGTCACCCAGCACCAGCCTCCCAAGGCAGGCCCCTTCCGCCCCAAATTGCGTTATGCCCACCAAGGGGGTCACAACCCGCCCATCGTCGTGGTCCACGGGTCGGCCATTGCGCACATTCCCGAATCCTATCGGCGTTATCTTGAAAATACCTTCCGGAATGCCTTCGAACTCAAGGGAACCCCCTTGCGTGGGGAGTTCCGTCAGGGCCATAACCCTTTCGCAGACCGCAAGCCAAAGCCGTTGACCGAGTCGGAACAGAATCAGCTGCGGCGCGCGCGCAGACGCGGGCGCAAGCTCTTTGGGAAGCAGTAAAACCCCCCTTATAGTATTTTCCAATCGTAAGAAGAGGGTGAAATGGTAGGAGTCATGCCGTGGATCTGGATCGACGGTTAAATGACTGGAACAGCCGTTTTCTGGCTTGTTGTACTCGGTTTGCAGCCTCATTATCGCTCATGGCTTGGGCTTCGTCTTCAAGGGACTGCGGGGTGACGCCGGGTTTGAGGTAAGCCGGGTAATTCGGGATGGCCTTCAGTCGGTCCCAAGGTGTCATGATCTGGTCGTGTGGGTAGGTTTTCCGGACCTTTCCCTTGGCATCGATCTTGTCCACGGCAAAGTAGCAGGGCCGGTGGAAGTTGAGATAAGGGTTGAGGGCCGCTGCGTAAAACTGATTGATGGCACTGGCGTGCTTTTGAGGGATGTGGCTGTATCCCATGAATTTGCGGATGACCGCGCCGTTCTTGCATTCGGCCAGGGCGTTGTCGTTGGTTTGGCGCGGACGCGAGCGGGTAAATTCGACGCGCAACTTTTCCAGAAGCTCGGCCACTTCCCGATTGACATATTCTCCGCCAGAGTCGGAATGAAACCCCCGAATTGCAAACGGGAAGCCCTCGAGAAGCAGCCCGATCACGGGCAGCAAATAGGCTTCACTGATGCGTTCCACAGAAGCCGCCAACTCCCACTGGGTGACGATATCCACCGCGTTGATATGATAGACCCCCTTGATGCCATCCTGATCCCCCTGATGCACCGTATCGATGCGGACATAACCGGGTAGCCCCTGTGGTGCCGGGGTCCTGCGCATGGCGATCGCCACCGGGGAGGGCCGAGTCTTGTGCCAGACCGTGCGCCGCTCTTTGTAGGGCGCACTGGCGCGCAGGTTGTAGAGATGGGACACGGAGATCGTGGCAAGCCTTGCATAGCGCATATCCCCAAACTTTTCGAAGGCACGCCGCGCCAGGGCCTGTGTGGCCGGGCCCGAGAGGGTATCGTGAAGACCATCCAGTTCCGCCAACAGAGCTACATCAGCGTCGCTGAACTTGCGCGTGAAACTGGTACGGCTGGAGCGCGTCTGGGGCCTGAGCGATCTGTTCTCCCGATGCTTGGCGATCAGACGATCAAGGTGCTGGCGGGAATAGCCACAGACATGCTGCAGGTAACGATATAAGACCCCGCGCTGCTTCCTGGGAAGGCGTGGGTAGCTGAACCGGCGCAGCACCCCCTCAACAAAAGTGCGCCTGGCCAGTTCGTCACCGGGAACAGCAAAGCGCACATCAGAGGTGCCGGCCAGAAAAGTCTGGATTTGCTCGATTGTCCTGAGCGAGTATAAATTCATGTCGATCACCATTTGCGTATGATCGACCCAAAACCCCCTGTTTCACCCTCCTATGCCGTTGGAAACACGGAACCCGTTTCACCCTCCTATGCCATTGGAAGATGCTCTTATTGGTAATTATTTACAATAAGTAGTAAAATCCCTCGACGGGGCAATCATTTTTAAAACAAAGTCTTCTGGAGACAAAAATAATGAGTACGAAAGGGCAACTCTTACAAGACCCGTTTCTCAACGCACTCCGTAAAGAACATATTCCCGTTTCAATCTATCTGGTTAACGGCATCAAGCTACAAGGCCAGGTGGAGTCTTTCGACCAATACGTGGTGTTGTTGAAAAACACCACCACTCAAATGGTATACAAGCACGCCATTTCCACTGTTGTTCCGGCACGTTCTGTGTCCATGCCCACGACCGATTCCGCTTCAGAAAGCTGATGGCGCAATGACGGATTCTGGCCCATTGGTGGGCCGGGGTCGCAAGTCCCCACCCAGAAGGTCAGAAGCAGTAGGTGCTCTGGAAACCACAGAGCAGGTCATCGGAGATCCACAGCGGGCCGTTCTGGTCAGCCTCGATTTAGGTCGCGATTCTGATAGCGTGGATGAGCTGGCACTGCTGGCACAGAGTGCAGGCCTCACTGTGGCCGATACTGTACTGGGCAAACGGCTTAAACCGGATTCAAGCACGTTCGTGGGTAGTGGCAAACTGCAGGAAGTCGCCGAGCGGGTGGCTGCAGAACAGGCGGGCCTCGTCATCATGAACCACGACATCTCTCCAGCGCAGGAACGCAACATGGCGCGTGTCCTGGGTTGCCGGGTCATTGATCGTACCAGCCTGATCCTGGATATTTTTGCGCAACGCGCCCGCAGCCACGAAGGATTGCTCCAGGTGGAACTGGCCCAATTGCAACGTCTGGCCACGCGGCTTGTTCGCGGTTGGACCCATCTGGAACGGCAAAAAGGCGGGATTGGACTGCGCGGTCCTGGTGAGACGCAGTTGGAGACGGACCGCCGGCTGTTGGGTAAGCGGGTCAAGACCCTGAAGGAGCGTCTTGCCAAAGTGCGTCGCAGTCACCGCACGCAGCGACAGGCCCGCGGCAGGGCAGGGGTGCTGCAGGTTTCCCTGGTGGGTTACACCAATGCGGGCAAGTCCACCTTGTTCAATCGGCTGACCCACGCCAAGGCGTATACCGCGGACCAGCTGTTCGCCACCCTTGATACGACCACCCGCAAACTCTATCTCGGTCCTGAAGCGACGGTGGTGTTGTCTGACACGGTGGGGTTCATTCGCCATTTGCCCCACACCTTGGTGGCAGCATTCAGGGCGACCCTCGACGAGACCCGGGATGCCGACCTGCTGGTACACGTGGTGGACAGCGCCGACCCTGAACGCGATGAGCAGATCGCGGCGGTCAATGCCGTGCTTGCGGAAATCGGTGCGGACCAGGTGCCGCAACTCCTGGTCTACAATAAGGTGGATCGTTTGCCGCTGGTTGAGGCCGGATTGGAGCGGGATGCCTATGGTACAATTTCGACGGTTCGGGCAAGCGCTTTGACGGGTGCCGGGATGGAGTACATCCGGCAAGCCTTTGCTGAAATGTGCCAATCCCGGCGACAGGTAGCCGAGCAATCCGATGCTCCCATCGAGAGACATACTGAATATCCCAATGGCACAGAATGATCCCCAGTGGGGAAAGAGTAATAACGAAGGCCCCCCAGATCTCGATGAGATCTGGCGTCGTCTCGTTCAAAAGCTGAAGTCCAAGGGCGCGCCCGGACAGGCGCCGCCGCGCACTCCCGGGGCAACGCCTCCCGGCCCTGGAGGGACGGGCCGTAACCTTCCCGGAGGGAAGAATGCCCTGTTGGCCCTGTTGGCAGGCCTCGTGGTGGTTTGGCTGCTGTCAGGCTTTTACATCGTTGATGCGGGGCGCATCGGCGTGATCCTGCGCTTTGGCAAATTCCAGGAAACCACGGCGCCCGGCCCCCATTGGCATCTGCCTTATCCCATAGAAACCCAGGCTACGGGCAGCCCCCTCAATGTGGCACAGGTTCGTACTGTGGAGTTGGGCTATCGCACCAACCTCAAATCAAAGGTGCTGCACGAGTCCCTCATGCTGACCGATGACGAAAACATCATCGACAACCAGTTCGCCATCCAGTACACCATCAAGGATCCGCAGGCCTTTCTGTTCAACAACCGCGATCCTGACGAAGCCGTCATGCAGGTGGCCGAAACGGCAATTCGCGAAGTGGTGGGGCGCCACAAAATGGATTTTGTGTTGTATGAAGGACGCACCCAGATTGCTGATGAATCAGCACGTCTGATGCAGGAAATTCTGGATCGCTACCAAACCGGCATTGCCATCAGCAAGGTCAACATGCAGAATGCGCAACCTCCAGAGCAGGTTCAGGCGGCTTTTGACGATGCGGTCAAGGCGGGTCAGGACAGGGAACGTCAGACCAACGAGGGCCAGGCTTACGCCAACGACATCGTGCCCCGTGCCAAGGGAACGGCCTCCCGTTTGCTGGAAGAGGCCAAAGCCTACGCCCAACGAGTGGTGATTCGCGCTGAAGGCGATGCCAGTCGTTTCAAACAGGTGCTGGTGGAGTATGTCAAAGCGCCTGAAGTGACTCGTCAACGTTTATACCAGGACATGATGCAGCAGGTTTTGACCAATACCACCAAAGTGGTGGCAGACCAGAAATCCGGAACCAACCTGTTGTATTTGCCTCTCGACAAGCTGATCCAGGCCAGCAGTGGGGCATCCGAAGGCGGTTCAGAGAATCAACCGCCTGCGGCGCATGCAACTACAGCACCGGCACCCACACCAACGCCAACGCCGGTTGCACCTTCTTCTTCAGGTAATGCTGCTTCAACATCACCACCCCAGGTGGATGCGGTTCAGGATGGGCGCTCTCGCGATGCCTTCCGTACCCGCGACAGGGAGCCCCGGCCATGATGAAGGATATGGGTGCCTACCTGATCGGCTTGATCGTCGTTGTCTTGCTGGCCATATTCAGTCTGTATACCGTCAATCAGACCCAGCAGGCGCTGGTGTTTCAACTGGGTGAAGTGGTTGCCGTCCGGACTTCGCCGGGACTTTATTTCAAGATTCCCCTGATCCAGAACGTCAGGTTCTTCGATATTCGCATACAGACGCTCGACAACAAGGATCCCGAACGATTCATCACTTCCGAAAAGAAACCCTTGCTGGTGGATTACTTCGTCAAGTGGAAGATCGCCGACGTCAAACAGTTCTACGTCAGCGTGGGTGGCGACGAGCGGCGCGCCCAGGTGCGTCTGAGCCAGACCGTCAATGGCGACCTGCGTTCAGAGTTTGCGCAACGCACGGTGCATGAGGCCGTATCGGGTGAACGGGCCAATATCATCGAAGCCATGCGCGCGCGCGCTGATCACGATGCACGACAGATTGGCATCCAGGTGCTGGATGTCAGAATCCGTCGCGTGGAGTTGACCCCTGAGGTCAGTGAGTCGGTCTATCGGCGCATGGAAGCCGAACGCAAGCGTGTGGCAAATGAATTGCGCTCGACGGGTGCTGGCGAAGCCGAAAAAATCAGGGCAGATGCCGAACGGCAGCGTGAGGTCATCCTGGCAGAGGCTTTCCGCGAAGCCCAACACATCAAAGGGTCCGGCGATGCCAGGGCTTCGGCCATCTATGCGGAAGCCTATGGCCGCAATCCCGAGTTTTACGCGTTCTATCGCAGTCTGGAGACCTACCAGCAGGGGCTGAAAGGAAAAGGGGATGTACTGGTGCTCGATCCATCTTCCGAGTTCTTTAGGTATTTCAAAAATACGCCGGGCGCCTCTGGTAAAAAGTGAGTCTTTCCATGCAGTCTTTGTTAACCGCCCTGGCGTTGGTGCTCGTTCTGGAAGGCTTGATGCCTTTCGTTGCGCCTGCCCGCTGGCGTGAGACCATCACGCGGATTGGCCAGTTCAGTGATGGTCAAATCCGTTTTCTGGGATTGGGCGCCATTCTCGTGGGCGTCATCCTGCTGCAGGTGACACGATGACCTATCGCTGGTTGCTGCCAGAATACATTGATGACCTGCTTCCCCCAGACGCCTGGCGGGTTGAAATGGCTCGCCGGCAGCTGCTTGATCTGTTCCGTGAGCGCGGTTTTCAGCTGATCATGCCTCCGCTACTGGAATATGTGGAGTCCCTGCAAACGGGTACGGGTCGCGATATGGATCTTCTGACCTTTAGACTGGTGGACCAACTCACCGGGCGTCAGTTGGGGTTACGCGCCGATATCACGCTACAGGCCGCACGCATCGACGCCCACGGCATGAATCATCAGGGAGTGAACCGGCTGTGTTACGCCGGAAGTATTCTGCACACGCGGCCAGAAGGACTCAATCAGTCGCGCGAACCCTATCAGCTTGGGGCGGAAATCTATGGCCTGGAAGGGCTGGCGGGTGACATCGAAATTCAGGAGCTGATGCTGGAGGCCCTGAAACGCGCAGGGTTGCCCCAGGTGACGCTGGATGTGGGGCATGTGGGCCTGTTCCGTGGCTTGTCCGGCCTGGCAAAGCTTGACGAAAAGTCTGAAGCGCTCTGGTTTGAAGCGCTGCAGAATAAGGACATCCCCGCTTTACAAATTCTGGCCGGGGCCTTGCATTCGCCTGTGGCAGCTGCACTGCGCTGTCTGCCCGAACTGAATGGTGATCGCAAGGTGTTGGCCATGGCACGTGCACAGTTGCCGGATGTTCCTGAGATCCGGGCGGCGCTGGCACAGCTTGAAGCCGTCGCCGACCATTTCGAGGGGCGCGTGCCCATGAACTTTGATCTGGCCGAACTGCGCGGCTACCACTATCACAGTGGACTCGTATTTGCGGCCTATGCAGCGGGTTATTCCGACGCAGTGGCGCGGGGTGGCCGTTACGACGAAATCGGACGCGCATTCGGACGCGCAAGGCCCGCCACCGGGTTCAGCCTGGATCTACGCGAGTTGCTGCCTTCCTTACCGGAAGCCTGAGCTTTCACCCGGGGCATTCCTTTACCGAATCAGAAATTTTGGAGACTTTCTCTTCATGGCAAGAAATGTTGTAGTCGTTGGAACCCAATGGGGCGACGAGGGCAAGGGCAAGCTGGTCGATTGGTTGACAGACCACGCAGCAGGCGTTGTGCGCTTTCAGGGTGGGCACAATGCGGGCCACACGCTCGTCATTGGCGGCAAGAAAACGGTATTGAGCTTGATTCCTGCGGGCATTCTGAGGGAGCACGTGGAATGTTTCATCGGCAACGGCGTGGTGCTCTCGCCTGAAGCCCTGATGCGGGAAATCGACATGCTGGAATCCTCTGGCGTGTCGGTGGCTGCCCGATTACGCATCAGCGACGCGTGCCCTGTGATCTTGCCCTACCACATCGCCATTGACCGCGCGCGCGAACTCTCCAAGGGGGACAGCAAGATCGGCACCACGGGGCGCGGCATCGGGCCCGCCTACGAAGACAAGGTGGCACGCCGAGCCATTCGCCTGCAGGATCTGTTTTATGCTTCCCGATTTGAAGACAAACTGCGGGAAGTGCTGGATTACCATAATTTTGTCCTGACGCAGTATTTCAAGACGGACCCCGTGGATTTTGCCGCAACACGCGATCAGACCCTGCTGCTTGCCGAGCGCATTCGCCCCATGGTGGCAGATGTCTCCAGCTTGCTCTACAAGGCCAACCAGGAAGGCAAGAATCTGCTGTTTGAAGGTGCGCAGGGGACGCTGCTCGATATTGACCACGGCACCTATCCTTTCGTCACCTCCAGCAATTGCATCGCGGGCGCCGCCTCCGCGGGCTGCGGGGTGGGCCCCCAGCAGCTGCATTATGTCCTGGGTATCACCAAGGCCTATACGACGCGTGTGGGTTCAGGACCGTTTCCCACCGAACTGGATGATGCGGTGGGCAAGCAGCTGGCCACCCGTGGACATGAGTTCGGTGCAGTAACCGGTCGCCCCCGTCGCACGGGATGGTTTGATGCAGCAGCGCTCAAGCGCGCCATCCAGATCAATGGCGTGTCCGGTCTTTGCGTGACCAAACTGGACGTCATGGATGGTCTCGAAACCGTCAGGATTTGCGTGGGATATCGACGTCACGGAGCCGTCACTGACATACTCCCCTTGGGTGCCGAAGCCATTGCAGAATGCCAACCCATTTACGAAGACATGCCTGGATGGACTGACAGCACGGTGGGCGTGGAACATATGGATCTGTTGCCAGCCAATGCCAGACGCTACCTCGAGCGAATGGCTGAGGTCTGCGGGGTTCCGGTCGACATGGTGTCCACCGGACCGGATCGTCGTGAAACCATCGTATTGCGCCATCCTTTTGACGTCTGAACGGCCACCGCTTTAGCTGATTCCTGCTTTCTCCTCATAGCCGTTCACTGACGCGATCCTCGCGCACGAAGCTCTCGGGCTTCGTGCGTTTTTTTTCGCTGGCACGCCCATTTTTTCTTCACCGATTTAAAGATTTCTTGACGCGTTGATGCAACTGGATATAATGGGAAAAAATCCCATACATATCCACAGAAGCATTTCCTTAGGGGGTGTCACGACACGCCCACTGGCTAGAGGTGAAAGAAAAAATGAAAAAAATATCATTATTATTCATAGTATTAACGATAAATAGCCTGATGTTTTTCCCCCTGACAGCATTTTCGGCAGGAAATGCTGGAACAGCCCCCGAATTTGCGCTACCCGGAGCAGATGGCGCCGTCAATCTGGACCAATACCGCGGCAAGCTGGTTTATCTGGATTTCTGGGCTTCCTGGTGTGGACCGTGCAAGCAATCCTTTCCCTGGATGAATGAAATGCAGGCGAAATACGGAAAGCAAGGGCTCCAGGTGATCGGCATCAACCTCGACATGAAGTCGGAAGATGGCCGTCGGTTCCTTTCGACAACGCCCGCTTCATTCATCGTGGCTTTTGATCCCAACGGCGATACGCCTCGCAAATATCAGGTGAAGGGCATGCCCACCAGTGTTCTCATCGGGCGTGACGGAAAGATCATTTCAGAGCACATGGGCTTTAACAACAAGGATCGTGGTGATCTCGAACGCATCATCACTTCGGCCCTGGAGCAACGCAATTGAACGCGCACTGGGTTCATGTACGAAGAGGCGGCGTGCGTTTCGTTTTCCTGGCCCTGTTATCGGGCTGTGCCACGACGGCACCGGTACAGCCCTGGGAAAAGGGGGATCTGGCGCGTCCTGAAATGATGTTTGGCCAGGATCCCCTGGATAGCGCCTTTACAGAACATATTTATTCAAGCAAGGAAGGCGCCTCGGGCGGCTCTGGCGTGGGTGGCGGAGGCTGCGGATGCAACTGAGGAAATTGAAGCAGGTTCGCCACCTCCTGAAACCTGCCAGGGCATCGGCAAGTAACGCTTCAGCTTCTGGCCCGGCGATTTTGCTCGCTGCCATGAGTTTGATGACACTCAAGCCAGCTGTGGCGGAGATTGCCCCTGATCGTGGTCTGATGAGCCTGCGTTACCTGGACTATCAGGACAGCCAACCGGGCGAAAACAGAATCCATGTGGGCGCCACTTCGGCCATGGTGATGGTGCCCCTTGCAGGGGAATGGGCGGTGACGGGAACCTACACCACGGACTCCATTTCAGGCGCTTCGCCGCGCTATTACACCTACGACAGCAACGGCAAGTTTCCAAAAATGCACGATTTGCGTCGCGCCGAGGATGTCTCACTGACACGCTATTTTTCACAAGGCACAGCTACCGTCGGGGCCTCATATTCCAAGGAGTCGGACTACATTTCCCAAGGGCTTTCAGCACAGGGCACGCTTTCCACGGAAGACAAGAACACCACCTTCAATTTCGGCACTGCGGTGTCCAATGATGAAATCAACCCAGTCAACAAGATCGTGATAGGGGAGCGCAAGCATGTTCTGGACATGCTCGCGGGTGTGACCCAGGTCTTCACTCCCCAGGACATTGCCCAGTTCGATTTGGGGCATTCCATGGGTGACGGCTATTTTTCAGACCCCTACAAGATCTTCGACAATCGGCCCAGATCACGCAACCATACCACCGCCATGCTGCTCTGGAACCACTTCTTCCATGCCACGGAGGGAACCGGGCATCTGTCTTATCGGTATTACAGTGACACCTACGACATCCGCGCGCATACGCTGAACGCATCCTACGATCAGCCCACCGCATCGGGATGGATGCTGACTCCTGAAGTTCGTCTCTACTCGCAGTCAGCCGCCTGGTTCTACCTTGAACCAGACCCTACGGCGCGACCTTATCCCACGTTTCCAAGTTATGGCTCCACCTACTATTCGCTGGATCAACGACTCTCTTCGTTCGGCGCCATCACGCTGGGGTTCAAGGTCTCCAAAAAGATTGGTTCAGACTGGCTGGCCGACATCAAGTACGAGCAGTATGAACAGCGTAATAACTGGAGCGTGATGGGCAACAGCGTTCCGCTGGATCCATTCCGTGCGCGCAGCATCCAGTTTGGATTGTCCTGTCTTTTCTGACATGAACGTTACCGTCCGCCAATTCAAAGCCATGGCCTGTGCGTGTGAAATCGCACTGGCTGACGCCACGGAAGCAGAAGCCGCACTGAAGGCGCAACACGCCATCGACGAAGTACTGCGCATCGAGACGAAGTATTCAAGGTACCTGAAGGACAGTGTGGTGTCGAAAATCAACGCTGCCGCAGGATTGGGATGGGTGGCCTGTGACGAGGAAACGCTGCATTTGCTTCGGTATGCCGATACCTTGTACCGCACGAGTGCAGGATTGTTCGACATCACCTCAGGCATCCTGCGCCGCGCCTGGAACTTCAATACACCGCGCGTTCCAGATCAGAATGAATTGCGCCCGCTGCTGGACAAAATCGGCTGGTCCCATGTGGATTTGAAGAGCGACAACGTCAGGCTGTCCAGGACGGGCATGGAAATCGATTTTGGTGGGTTTGGCAAGGAATACGCCGCTGACCGTGCCGCCCAGATCCTCATCGATGCCGGCATTGCCCATGGCTACGTCAATCTGGGAGGAGACATCCGTGTGATCGGCCCCAAGCCCGACAGCAGCGCCTGGTCTTTCGGAATACAGCATCCCAGGGAGCGCCAGCTCATTGCCACCATTCCCATGTCGGGCGGCGCCCTGGCTACCAGTGGGGATTATGAGCGTTTCTTCGAACGCGATGGGCGTCGCTATTGCCACATCCTCAATCCCAAAACGGGGATGCCGGTCTCTCACTGGCGTTCGGTGAGCGTGCTGGCTCCGCTTGCGATTGCCGCAGGTAGCTGCACCACCATCGCCATGCTCAAGGAGAAGGATGGCCTGGCCTTTTTGAACGAAACGGGCTTTCCCTATTTTGCCATCGATCACCATGGAAACACCTTTCGCAACGCCACCAGCGTTACACCAGCCACAGCCTGACACCCTCATGAATAGACTCCATTCACTCATCCAAATTGCCTTGCTGGGTGCGATGCTGGCCCTGCTCTTTGGTCATTCTGCCAGTGCTTCCGACGAATTCCTCAGCCCGGAATCGGCTTTTCGACTGAGCGCCAGTTATACGCCAGAGCATCGGCTGTTGCTTCACTGGGACATTGCTCCAGGCTACAAGCTATATCGGGGTCGCGTGCACCTGGCTGCCGTGGGCGGCGGGGCGACCCTGGGCAATATTGTGTTGCCCAAGGGGTTCCGCGTTCACGACGACAATTTCGATCAGGATGTAGAGATCTACCACCAGAAACTCGATGTGGCTGTCCCTGTGGAACTGCAGGGCGAATCCGCGCTCATGGCCGTGTCGTACCAGGGTTGCGCTGAAGCAGGATTGTGTTATCCGCCGGTGGAACGACGGTTTCGCTTGAGCCCCGGGCAGTCTGGCGCATTGACCGCACTGGCAGAGGAGGGGGCTGTATTCCAGCCTGTCGCGCAGAACAGCGCTTCCGTTCAGGAACAACCCTCCACGGTGCATCAGATTTTCGCCAGCGGCAGCCTGTGGACCATTGGTTTTGCCTTCATGATCTTTGGGCTTTTGTTGTCCTTTACCCCCTGTGTGCTCCCGATGGTCCCCATTCTGGCTGCCATCGTGGTGGGCGAGCGTGAGGTGACGCGTGCGCGCAGCTTTACGCTGGCGCTTTCCTATTGCCTGGGCATGGCGCTGGTATACACCCTGTTCGGCATCGCTGCGGGGCTTGCTGGTGAGGGGCTTGCGGGTGCCTTGCAAAAGCCCTGGGTGTTGCTGTTGTTTGCCTCATTGCTGTTTGCCATGTCCCTGTCCCTGTTTGACGTGTACCAGTTGCAGATGCCCAGTGCATTTCAAGGGCGCCTGAACCAGATCAGCAATCGCTTGCAGGGTGGGCGAACGCTTAGCGTGTTCGTGATGGGCGGATTTTCTGCCCTGATCGTGGGGCCCTGTGTGGCCGGCCCACTTGCCGGCGCGCTGATTTACATCAGCCAAACCCACGATGTGGTATTGGGCGGGTTGGCCCTTTTTTCCATGGCCATGGGCATGAGCGTACCTCTGTTGCTGATCGGGCTGTCGGCAGGGCGGCTTTTGCCCCGCGCCGGGGCCTGGATGGTCGCGGTCAAGCACACTTTTGGCTTGATGTTGATGGCGGTCGCACTCTGGATGGTTCAACCCATTCTGCCGGCACCAGCTGTCCTTGCAATGTGGGGCGCTTTCGCGATCTTGTGCGCGGTATTCCTGCGAATTTTCGATACTCCCCCCGACCAGGTTTCGGTGGCACGACGGTTTTCGAGATCGCTGGGCATTCTGGCTTTCATCGTCGGCATTTTTGAATTGGCGGGTGCTGCCGTCGGAGGCGTTGATGTGCTGCAGCCCCTGGAAGGGTTCAAGTCCTTGGCCACTGGCAACGCCCCGACCGAAAAGGCCGTTTCCTTTCAGCGCATCTCGTCGATCTCCCAGCTGGACCAGGTCCTGTCCACGACCCGGAACCCCGTCATGCTGGATTTTTATGCGGACTGGTGCGTGTCGTGCAAGGAGATGGAGCGTTTCACGTTCAGCAATCCAGCGGTTGCAAGCCATTTGCGTGGCATCACGCTCGTGCAGGTGGATGTCACGGCCAACACAGCAGACGATCGCGCGCTGATGAAGAGATTCAGCTTGTTTGGCCCGCCAGGGATCCTTTTTTTTGATGCTGCGGGCAGGGAAGTCCCCAACAGCAGGGTCATCGGGTATGAACAACCCGACAGATTCCTGGAACACCTGACGCAATACCTTGCGCTCTGAAGCGCATTTCTTCTGATTTCATGAGGACAATACCATGCCGACACTTCAACTCACCGGTGCCCAAAATCTGGCCAACATTCCTCCAGGAGGGTTGACCTACACCATTATCGGGAACGCCGCGTTCACCAACAATACGGTGGATTTTCTGCAGGGGCTGCAGTCCAACTTCACCATCATTCAAAACCCTGACAAGTCAGTGACCGTGGATTCGGTGTCGGGTGCCAGCAGCCCGTACAACCTGACACTCAAGGATATTCAGTATCTCAAGTTCAATAGCGATACCGTGACCGTCAACCTCAACACGTATTTCGGCACGGTGCCCCCTTCGGTTGCAACCCTCATTGCCGACCAGTCTGCAGTCTACGGGATGCCCTTCAAACTGGTGGTTCCCGCCAGTACCTTCAGCGATCCCAATGTGGGCGCCACCCCCAGCTACAACGCCACCCTGTCCAGCGGTGCGGCGCTGCCTTCGTGGCTGACTTTTGATCCGGCTGCTGACACGCTCAGCGGCACCCCGCCGGGTACTGGCACCTACAGCATCAGCATCAAGATGACGGATTCACTCAACCTGAGCGTCACGGATACCTTTAACCTGACCGTTGCCTCGGCATTCAACGTTACAGGAAAACCAGGCAACAACACCTTTACCAGCAGTCCGGGCAACGACAGTTTTACGGGCGGCAGCGGTGGGATCAACACGGTGATCTACAACGGCAAGTCCGCCAACTTCACCATTACCCACACAACCAGCGGATTGACCGTGCAAGACACCACAGGGGCCCAGGGTACGGACGCACTGGTCAATATTCAGCGCATCAAGTTTTCTGATGTCTCCCTCGCCTTTGATACGGGAACCACGCAGTCCGGCGGACAAACTGCAGAAATACTGGGTGCGGCCTTTGGCGCAGCTTCCATTACCAAGAACCCGTCCTATGTTGGCATTGGGTTGCAGCTGTTCGATTCAGGCATGACCATGGCCCAAGTGGCCCAATTGGCCATCAATACAGGGGCCGTGAGTACGCTGCATGACAACGCTTCCTTCGTACAGGCAGTTTGGTTGAACGTCGTGGGCTCGCCTATTGACGCCACCAACCTGGCCACTTTCAAGGGGTTGCTGGATAACGGCACCTACAGCCAGGCAGGGCTGCTGGCGCTTGCTGCGACCACCCAGATCAACCAGGACCATATTGGCCTCGTGGGACTGGCACAACACGGCTTGACCTACGTCTGATCGGGAAAACCAGGAGCTGTAAAACGCCCGTGGCGCTCCTCGCAGGGAGGGCGTCATGGGCTATCCTTGTTGATAGTCATGGCAAGCAGCAGGTGTAAGTGAGATACTAGCAACCTGCTGTAGGAGTTAACTGCGCGACTAGAGCCGAGGGTGGTGCCGAGAAGAGGACTCGAACCTCCACAGTGTTGCCACCGCCAGGACCTGAACCTGGTGCGTCTACCAATTCCGCCATCTCGGCACGAAACTTACAAGACCGACTGATCAGTGATCAGTACAATCGAGAACTTCGAATCTCAGAATTTTAAAGGATCCCCTTATTTTGTCAACCAAAAAAATACCTTTGAGGCTTCAGGACCCGTTTCTGGAGCGTGAAAAGGCCCAATATCCCGAACCTTTACCCAGCCGCGAATTCATTTTGCAGTTGCTGGAGCAAGAAGGCGTACCCCTCACGGTGGAACAACTGGAACGTCTCCTGACGATCACAGCCGGCGAGCGCGAACTGTTTTCGCGGCGCCTGCGTGCCATGGAACGCGAAGGCCAGATCATGCGCAATCGCAAAAATGCGCTCTGCCTTCCCGCCAAACTCGATCTCATCAAGGCGCGCGTGGAGGGCCACCCTGACGGCTTTGGGTTTGCCATTCGCGAGGATGGAGGCAGCGACATTTTCCTCGGCGCTCGCGAAATGCAACGGGTGCTGCATGGCGACAGGGTCATGGTGCGTACCATCGGTGTGGACCAGCGTGGTCGACCCGAAGGATCAATCGTGGAGATTCTGGAGCACGTCAACACGCGCCTCGTAGCGCGCTTGTTCCAGGAGCAGGGCGTCCTGTTTGCCGTAGCCGAGAACAAGCGCATCAGCCAGGACATTCTGGTGGCACCAGGACAGGAAGGAGGAGCAAAACCCGGCCAGGTGGTCATGGTCGAGCTCATGAAGCAACCCAGTCGCCAGGCTGAACCCATTGCCAAGGTCGTGGAAATCGTAGGTAACTACGCCGATCCGGGTATGGAAGTGGAGATCGCCCTGCGCAAGCATGAGCTGCCCCATGAGTTTTCCCCAGCAGCCCAGGCGTTGGCTGACAAGCTGCCTGATGCGGTGCGCAAGTCAGACCTCAAGGGTCGCGAGGACCTGCGCCAGATGCCGCTGGTGACCATTGATGGTGAAACGGCCAAGGATTTTGATGATGCGGTTTATGCCGAACCGTTGCCTGGTGGAGGACACCGGCTGGTGGTGGCGATTGCCGATGTATCCCATTATGTCCGGCCCAAGGACGCGTTGGACCAGACGGCCTATGAACGCGGCAACAGCGTTTACTTTCCGCGCCGGGTCATTCCCATGCTGCCTGAGGCATTGAGCAATGGGCTCTGCTCGCTCAATCCGGCAGTGGACCGCTTGTGCATGGTCTGCGACATGCACATATCGGAACAGGGCGAAATCCGGAAATACAAGTTCTACCCTGCTGTGATGCATTCCCATGCGCGCCTGACCTATACGGAAGTGGCTGCCATCCTCGAACATCCTGAACGCGCCGACAGCTCGCGTCGCGCGATTGTGCCCCACCTGCAGCAGCTCGAAGCCCTGTTTCGCGTCTTTTTGAAAGCGCGTGCAGCCCGCGGTGCCATCGATTTTGCCAGTGACGAAACCCGCATGGTGTTTGACGACCGTGGCAAGATTGAAACCATCCTGCCAGTGGAGCGCAATGATGCTCATCGTCTGATCGAAGAATGCATGTTGGCGGCCAACGTGAGCGCTGCTCACTTCCTGCAAGAGCATAACCACACCACACTCTATCGCATCCACCCTGCGCCTGCTCCTGAACGCCTGGAGATTGTGCGGGAGTTTCTGGGCGAGTTGGGATTGCAGTTGTCAGGTGGCGACGAACCGCAGGCCGCGGACTACGCCAGGTTGATTCACAAAATCCAGGGCCGCCCGGACCAGCGCCTGCTGGAGACGGTGTTGCTGCGTTCCTTGCAACAAGCCCAATACAGCCCTGAAAACGTGGGGCACTTTGGATTGGCTTACGCTGCCTACGCACACTTTACTTCACCCATCCGTCGCTACCCTGATTTGCTGGTACATCGGTCCATTCGTGCCGTTCTGGCCCAGGAAACCTATGCTCCGGGAGACTGGAAGGCCATCGGCGTGCACTGTTCCATGACGGAACGCCGTGCTGACGAAGCCACGCGTGACGTGGAGGCCTGGCTCAAGTGCTTCTTCATGAAAGACAAGGTGGGCAACGTGTTCAACGGAACGGTCAGTTCCGTGACGGGCTTCGGGTTGTTTGTGGCATTGGATGAGGTTTATGTGGAAGGACTGGTGCACATCTCCGAGCTGGGCAGCGATTATTTTCAGTTCGACGCGACTCGCCATCAATTGCTGGGCGAACGCACCGGGCAGCGCTATCGCCTGGGCGATCGCATTGCCGTGCAACTGGTTAGGGTGGACATGGAGACCAACAAGATCGACTTCGTGCCACAATCCGTTGCCCAGCCTGGCGGCGCCACCAAAAAGTCCAGAAAGCGATAGCAGACCATGGCCAAACTCAAAGTCATCTACGGTTTTCATGCCGTAGCCAGTCGCTTGCGGCATCATCCAGAAACCATCCGCGAACTTTATGTGGACGTTTCGAGAAAGGATCCCCGTGCCAGGGATTTTCTGGCCCTGGCGCAAACCGCCGGTGTGCCCGTGCACGCCGTGCCTGCTGAACGCTTGAATGGCATGGCCGGCACTTCCCGGCATCAGGGGGTGGTGGCACAGGCCGATGCCGTGGCATTGCGCGTTGATCTGGATGAACTCGTGGAGGGGGCAGGGCAGGACCTGTTGCTGCTGGTGCTGGATGGCGTTCAGGATCCGCATAATCTGGGTGCCTGCCTGCGCGTAGCGGATGCCATGGGTGCACACGCGGTCGTGGCGCCTCGCGACCGGGCGGTTTCGCTGTCTCCTACCGTCTCCAAAGTGGCCTCAGGAGCCGCCGAGACCGTACCCTACATCACTGTCACCAATCTGGCGCGCACCCTGCGGGATTTGAAGGACCACGCGGTTTGGGTGGTGGGTACGGACGATCAGGCCAAGGATGACCTCTTTACCGCCCGGTTTCAACGCCCCATGGCCTGGGTGCTGGGAGCCGAGGGGGCAGGGCTGCGCCGGCTGACGAAGGAAAATTGCGATCAGCTGGTACGCATCCCCATGTTTGGCTCGGTGGAATCCCTTAACGTTTCCGTGGCGGCAGGGATATGTCTTTATGAGACGCGACGCCGGAATCCTTGATTTCACGAGAGTTTTTCTATAGAATACCCGCTCCCTGAAACCTTGCCTGTACTGCGCTCATCGGTGCAGGCTTAGCCGCCCTGGTGCGGCTTATCCAAAAGGAGAACTTAATGAGGCATTACGAGATTGTATTCATCGTGCATCCCGACCAGAGCGAGCAAGTGGGCGCCATGGTCGAGCGTTACCGGAACATGGTCACCCAGGGCGGCGGCATCGTCCATCGCCTGGAAGACTGGGGCCGCCGTCAACTGGCCTATCCCATCCAGAAAATTCACAAGGCACATTACGTGCTCATGAACATCGAGTGCGAAAGCGCCGTGTTGAGTGAGCTCGAAAATGCATTCCGCTTCAATGATGCCGTTCTGCGTCACCTCACCATCCAGATGAAGGCTGCAGTGACCGCACCTTCCCCCATGATGCGTGAAGACAAGCGTGCACAGCCCCGCGAAGAAGGCCTTCGCGACATTGAGCCCGTGGCGGAGGCGGCGCCGGCCTCTTGAGCCGGAACGAACTGGTCCTGAGTGGCGTCATCGCAACTCGCGATCTGTTGCGCTATACCCCGGCAGGCCTTCCCGTACTGAATTTCGTATTGCAACACGAATCAGAACAACTGGAAGCCGGCCAGACATTCAAGGCACAGCTCGATATGACTGTGTCCGTGTTGGGTGAGGTGGCGGTGCAGTTGGACCGTCTGGGCCCCGGAACCCGAATCATGTTGAAAGGGTTTCTGGCCAAAAAGAGCCGCAACAGTCGCCAGTTTGTCATGCGCGCCGAACAATTTAAGTTAATTGACGGAGAGTGAAATGGCTCGTCCTACCAAAAAGAAAGATGGCAAGAAAGATGCACGCAACAGCAACCGTGGCGGAATGTTCCGCCGTCGCAAGTTCTGCCGGTTTACTGTAGAGAAGATTGACTGGGTGGACTACAAGGATGTGGATCTGCTGAAGGATTTCATCAATGAAAATGGCAAGATCATCCCGGCCCGGATTACCGGTACCAAGGCGATCTACCAGCGTCAGCTGAGCACTGCTGTGAAACGTGCACGCTTCCTGGCTTTGCTGCCCTACACTGATTTGCATTAAGGAGATTCACCATGGAAGTCATCCTCATGGAAAAAGTAGTGAACCTGGGCCAGTTGGGCGATATCGTCAAGGTCAAGGAAGGCTACGCACGCAATTTTCTGATTCCTCAGGGCAAGGCCAAGCGCGCCACTGAAAACAACCGCAAGGAGTTTGAAGCCCGCCGAGCCGAGCTGGAAAAGCAACAACAGGAAGCCCTTTCTTCCGCGCATGCCCGTGCAGAGAAGCTTGCTGGCCTGCTGGTGCAGGTCACGCAGAAGGCCGGGGTTGATGGTCGTCTGTTTGGCTCCGTCACCAACCTTGACATCGTCGAGGCCCTGAAAGCCCAGGGTTTCGAAGCTACCAAGTCGGAAGTACGACTGCCTAATGGTCCTTTGAAGACGGTGGGCGATCACCCTGTGACGCTGGCACTGCACGGCGATGTCTCAGCGGACATCATGGTTTCGGTGCTGGGAGAGAGCTGATCCCCCGCTTTATGGCAGACGACGCCGCCATGGACACGCTCCGGGTTCCGCCTCATAACATCGAGGCGGAACAGGCGGTGTTGGGTGGTCTGCTACTGGACAATCTGGCCTGGGAAAAAATTGGAGACCAGGTCAGTGAGTCCGATTTCTACCGCGATGATCATCGCAAAATATATCGTGCCGTCATGGCATTGCTGGACCGATCGCGTCCAGCCGACATTCTTACCGTCACTGAAGAACTGACGCTGCGGGGCGAGCTGGAAAGCGTCGGAGGCCTGGCCTACCTGGGCGCACTCGCGCACAATACGCCGAGCGCCGCCAATATTCGCCGTTACGCCGAGATCGTCCGGGAACGATCCTTGATGCGGGGCCTCGTTCAAGTAGGCACTGAAATCACGGAAAGCGCCTTGAGCCCTTCTGGTCGCGATGCACGCGCATTGCTCGACGAAGCCGAAGCCAAGGTATTCCACATCGCCGAACGCGGTTCGCGCGCCACACAAGGGTTTCGGCCGCTACGCGATCCGCTGGCTGAAGTGGTGGAGCGGGTGGATGAGTTGTACCGTTCAGGTAACCATGATCCCGTCACTGGCGTCCCTTCGGGCTTTGCTGATCTGGATGAAAAAACTTCAGGACTGCAGCAAGGCGATCTCGTCATCGTGGCGGGGCGGCCTTCCATGGGAAAAACAGCCTTTGCCCTGAACATTGCCAGTAACGTGGGCGTGAATACCAAACTACCCGTGGCCATATTCAGCATGGAAATGTCCTCAAGCCAGCTTGCCATGCGCCTGTTGGGCTCTCATGGCCGGCTCAACCAGCAGGATCTGCGTACTGGCCGCCTCAAGAGTGAGGACTTTGGCCGCCTGACCCGGGCCATGGGTGAGCTGAGCGAGGTGCCCATCTACATCGATGAATCCGCGGCGCTCAACCCCATGGATCTGCGCGCGCGCGCGCGGCGCCTGCATCGCCAGTATGGTGGGCTGGGCCTCATCGTGGTGGACTACCTGCAGTTGATGACCTCCGCCAAGTCAGGTGAAAACCGGGCTACGGAAATCTCTGAAATCTCACGTTCACTCAAGGCTTTGGCAAAAGAGCTGCACGTGCCCGTAATGGCACTCTCACAGCTCAACCGCGGCCTGGAACAACGTCCCAACAAGCGCCCGGTCATGTCTGATTTGCGCGAATCGGGTGCCATCGAGCAGGATGCCGACGTCATCCTGTTCATCTATCGCGACGAAGTGTACAACGAGGACTCGCCCGACAAGGGAGTGGCCGAAATTATCATCGGCAAGCAGCGCAACGGCCCCATTGGCACCGTACGCCTGACCTTCCTTGGCCATTACACGCGTTTCGAGAATTTTGCCCATGCGGGTGGCGGTCACTTCCAGAGCAGCGATTACTGATCCCCGTGGCGCGCACCAAAGCCATTTATGTCTGCACCGAATGCGGTGGGCAATCTACAAAATGGCAGGGACAGTGTCCCCATTGCCAGGCCTGGAACACGCTGGTGGAATCCCGTCCTGAAACTGCAGTACCCTCCCGTTATTCGCCACTGACTGAATCCAAACCGCTGCAGATGCTGGGTAACGTGCGCGCAGAAGCGACCGCCCGGTTGAGTTCCGGCATCTCTGAGTTCGACCGCGTTTTGGGAGGTGGATTCGTCCCTGGAGGGGTTGTGCTGCTGGGCGGTGATCCTGGCATAGGCAAATCCACGCTGTTGCTGCAGGCCCTTGCCCAGGTCAGCCGCAATCACCCGGTGATGTACGTGACTGGTGAGGAATCCCCCGAGCAGGTGGCCTCGCGCGCGCAGCGACTCAAGGTGGATTCCGGCCGCGTGGCCCTGCTGCCCGAAATCCAGCTGGAAAAAATCCTTCAGGCCATCCAGCAAAACCGACCCACACTGGTGGTTATTGACTCCATCCAGACCATCTACAGCGATGCGCTGGAATCTGCACCCGGCTCTGTCTCTCAGGTGCGCGAATGCGCGGCACAACTGACGCGCACGGCCAAAGGGCAGGGGCCCGTGCTGGTGTTGGTAGGCCACGTGACCAAGGAAGGATCGCTGGCTGGTCCGCGCGTGCTGGAGCATATCGTGGATACAGTGCTGTATTTTGAAGGGGACAGCAGCTCGAGTTTTCGTCTGGTGCGTGCCGCCAAGAACCGATTTGGTGCCGTCAATGAGCTGGGTGTCTTTGCCATGACCGAAACGGGCTTGCGCGAAGTCACCAATCCGTCAGCCATGTTCCTCTCGCACTACGATGCACCAGTGCCAGGATCCTGCATCACCGTTACGCTGGAAGGTACACGTCCCCTGGCTGTGGAGATTCAGGCCCTGCTGGACGAAGCACAACAGGGCACGCCAAAACGGTTGTCGGTGGGACTGGAACAGAATCGGCTGGCTTTATTGCTGGCGGTACTGCACCGGCATGCCGGTGTGGCCTGTGCAGATCAGGATGTCTTCATCAATGCGGTCTCTGGCGTACGGATTGCCGAGCCGGCTGCGGATCTGGCCGTGATGCTGGCCGTGGTCTCGAGTTTGCGAGGCAAACCCTTGCCCGAGAAATGGGTGGTCTTTGGTGAAGTGGGTTTGGCGGGCGAAGTACGGCCCGTTCAGCGAGGCCAGGAACGTTTGAAAGAAGCGGCAAAATTAGGATTCACCCATGCCCTGATACCGAAGGGCAACGCCCCGCGTCAACCCATCGAGGGCATTCAGGTTACTACCGTGGACCGTGTGGATCGCGCGGTATCTGCAATCTTCAGGGGCGAATGATCTCGCCCGTTCGTCCCGCGCTCTCCGGCCCCATCCAGTAGCAATAGGTTTCCATCAGACTTGCGGGTTGTCGCAGCAGTTCACCCACTTCACCCGGGTGGGTGCGGTTGCGCATGGGCGAGGCCACCTGACCAGGAATCAGTACGTTGAAGCGCAGGTGCGGTTGTTGGGCATGTTCATCCGCAAAGATCTTGGCAAGTGCGATCAGGGCAGCATTGCTGACGCCAAAACCACCCCAATAGGCGGCAGGCTTCAAGCCATGTTCTTCAGCCGTAAACAATACGGATGCGTCTGGGGACTCGTTGAGTAACGGCAGGCAGGCCTGCGTCAAGCCAAAGGGTGCGAATACGTTGGTGGCGAAGGTGGGCTGCCACTGCTTGAGATGCTGCTGCGAGAGCGGGCCCAGTTTCACATAGTGGCTGGCACTGTGCAGGATGCCGTCGAGTCGGCCCATTTCCCGCTCGATCATCTGGGCCAATGCCTGGAAACGCGGTTCATCAGCCTCGGAAAGATCGAAAGGGATCACGGCGGGCTGTGCAAATCCTGCTGCAACGAGCTCGTCATAGACCCCGTTGAGACGGCGTTCATTGCGGCCCAGCAACAGGACGGAGGCGCCCTGGGCAGCAAAGGCACGCGCCGCATGGCGTCCGAGGCCAGAACCGGCACCCGTGACCAGGATGACGCGTGATTGAAGGGGGTGCGTATTCATAGTCCGTCAGGATAGCAGCATCATCATGCCATCGCCATACAGGGTTGCTGCTGCTAAAATAGAGGGCTCATGCCGTGGTGGCGAAATTGGTAGACGCAGCAGGTTTAGGTCCTGCCGCCGCAAGGTGTGGAGGTTCGAGTCCTCTCCACGGCACCATAAAATAATTAGAGACAAAGATGCTCCGCCCGTTCCATATCCTCCTGTTCATTGTGTCCGCATTGCTGGCGGGTTGCGCCGATTTTCAGCTGCCATCGGCTCCTGCAACCTTGGCTGCAACTGCAACGGCAACACCGAATCCCGCAGCATTGGCGTCACCAGCAAAATTTCCGGTCGACACAGTGCCGATTGCCACCCCGTCAACTGCCATTGCAGTGTCCCATCCCTATGCAGGAGCAGAGCCGCTGGGTGTTGCCATGGAAGGCTGGGTTTATCCGTACCCAACGCAGATGATGCAATTCAAGGAGCACGGCCGGATTTTGCGCATGACGTACATGGATGTGCAGCCCGCTCATCCCAATGGGCGCACGGTGGTGCTGCTCCACGGCAAGAATTTTGGCTCTGATTACTGGGCCCAAACCATACGGGCTTTGTCCGAGCGTGGTTATCGAGTCATTGCCCCAGATCAGATCGGTTTTGGAAAATCATCGAAGCCGGAGTCGCGTTACACTTTCGAGCAGCTGGTCTCCAATACCACGCTGCTGCTGGATACCCTGAAAACAGGGCGCATAGCGATCGTTGCCAACAGCATGGGAGGAATGCTGGGCGTCCATTTTGCCAATCGTCATCCCGAGCGCGTCTGGGCGCTGGTTCTGGAAAATCCCTTGGGTCTGGAAGATTATCGGGCCAGCATACCGCCACAGAACACGGCCGCGCTGGTGAAACTGGAAATGGCACAAACCCCCGACAGCTACCGCAAGTTTCTCCAGGGTTATTTTTCCAACTGGAAAACTGAATACGAGCGCTTTGTGGAGCAATTTTCGCGCGTGCAGCAGAGCCCGGAATACCCGCGTTTCGCTCATGTGTCTGCGCTGACCTACCAAATGATTTATGAAGGTCCCATCTTCAACGAGTTGCCAAAACTGAAAGTACCGACCCTGCTGGTAATCGGTCAGCTCGACCGCACCGTGTTTGGTCGCCGCTTTGTTTCCCCTGACGGAGTCAGGGCCCTTGGCAATTTTCCCGTGCTGGGCAAGGCGGCACAGCAGGCCATTCCCGGCGCCAAACTGGTGGAGTTCGATGGCGTAGGCCATGTTCCACATCTGGAGGAGCCAGAGCGGTTTAACGCTGCGGTGATCGAGTTCCTGTCAGGCAAGCATTAGGCATCTCGACCAACGCATTTTTTTCGGGGTGCTGCCTGCAGGTGCTTTTCCAGCCAGGCATCCATTGACCAGCTTTTGTGGTTGAGTGTGAGCAGGACGGCGAGTAGCAGTCCCCATGAAATATGCTGGTTGATGCCTCCCTCGCTTAAATCAGCATATGAAATGACGGCAACCGCATTGAGAATGAATAGTCCTGCCGCGGATAATCTGCCCAACAAACCCAGTACCAGTAATATGGGCAACCCCAGTTCTGCGCTGGTCGCCAGGGTGGCCGCGGCCTCCGGCGGCAGAAGCGGCACCTGATATACATCATTGAACAGGTATAGCGTGCCCTGCCAATTGGAAATCTTTGTCAATCCGGATTTGAAGAATACCTGGGCAAGATAGAGTCTTAGCCCAAGATCCATGACGGGGGACAGGTATTCCGGCCAGTGTGATGCCCTGTAATAAGTCCTGGCCATGCATGAGAGTGCTTTCATGGGGTACTCCTCAAAGTAAAGTGAATCAAAACGCCGTCATCGATCAATTTCAACAGCAGGCCATGGAGGTCAAAGGCAGCGCATTGATTTACTGCCGCATCGGTTGACTTACCCAGGGAGGCGCCTGACCGGATCCACGCCAGCCATGTGGCTTCTGGTTCAGAGAGCGCACTGATTTTCACTGCATGATCCTTCCGGCTGACCAGGGTATGGGATGGAATGCCATCCAGGGTGACGTGGAAGTCACCATCGGCATCAGGTTGATGTGCATTCCATATGGACGCAATCGGGTAATCGGAACGCACCATCTGGCATGATGGATGCGTATTCAGGATCAGGTCGGCATACTGCGCTTGTGGGATTTTCGCGAGCGCCATGACATCGAGTTTGCCTGCATCTTCCGCAAAATAGGCGCAATGGCAAGCCCACTCCAGTTCGGCAACGTCGGGCAGGTAAGCCAGCCCTTTTGCAGATTCAAAGCCGGCAATAAATTCTGCCATTTCCGCGCCATACTGATGAAGGTTGCCACTGACAGAAGGGTGTCGATCCACGTAATGCCGCGACAGGTACCGAAAATAGTCCTTGCCTACCAGTTGTTCAATGACGGGGTAGGCATGGCTCAGCGCGTCATGGAGGTTGCCGCGATAATTATTGCGGTAAATATCGAGCGCAGTTTCGATGCGATAATTGGGGCATACGGCCGTGGTTTCATCTGAAAGCCCCAGTCCGGTGATGATGCAGTAAGTGAAATCTGACAGAGTGTCATGCAGCCTGGACATCATGCTGCTCCAGTCTGCGCTGCGCCTCTGCCGCCTCACCCATCAAGACACCCAGGGCAGGAATGTCACTGTCCCATTCGATCAGGGTTGGGCGCGGGCCAATTTGCAGTAACGCGTACTCATATAGCCTCCACACTTCCGTACTGACGGGATGGTCGTGCGTGTCCACCAGGCAACCGTTCCTTTCGCTGTATCCTGCCAGATGAAATTCCTTTACTGCGTCAACCGGGATGGATGCGATAAAGGCTTTGGCGTCAACGCCCAGATTGCACGTGTTCACATACAGGTTTTCGACGTCAAGCAGGATGCCGCATCCTGTGCGGTCTGCCAGTTCGGACATAAACTCGCCTTCAGTCATTTCACTATGGCTAAACGATAAATAGGATGACAGGTTCTCCACCAGAAGCTGGCGGTCCAGTCTTTCCTGAACGTGATCGATGCGAGACACCACATGCGCCAGGGCCTCTTCGGTATAAGGAAATGGCAGCAGATCGTTGATTACGTAGCCTCCTGACGCATTCCAGCAGAGATGCTCTGAGACGGCAGCAGGTTGGATCATGTCACACAGTCGACGTAAATCCGACAGATGCGTCTGGTCCAGAGCCCGGGTGGAGGCCAGTCCCATGCCCACGCCATGCAGACTGACCGGATAATGGTTACGCACCTGGCGCAGGGTATTCAAGGGTGCGCCACCACCGAAAAAGTTTTCGCTGTGGACTTCCACCCAGCCCAGATGGGGGCGTTCATTCAACACCTCAAGGTAATGAGGTGCCCGCAACCCAATACCGGCTGCGCATGGCAGGGAGTGCGTTGCGGGCTTTTCCATTACATTTTCTTCAACTGACCGTCAGCGATTCGTTCGCAGGTTCCCTTGGGCACTGCGACAAAATCCATGGGATCCCTGTCTTTAGTGGCCTGGCCTGCGCAAGAATGGGCGCTCTTGTTGCTGGAGCAGTCATTCTTGCCCGCCTTGGCGATACCAAAGCATTTTTCCATTTCTGGCTTGTCACCCGCCATGGCACTGCTACTAGCCAGGCCAAGTAACAGCAAACTTCCCATTGCGGCAGCAATCATGCGACGATTGTTCATCATAAACTCCTCAGGTTGGATTGATTGAAACGGAGAATGTGTCCCCGCTTGTTAGTCGCAATGCCTGCGGAATCCTTACAGGGATTTCAAAAATTGTTATGCTTCGCCCATGGAAAATGAACTGATCTCATTCAGAAGTGACATGCTGAAATTTGCATGGTTGCAGTTGCGTGACGAAAGTTCAGCAGAAGATGCGGTGCAGGAGACCATGGCGGCAGTTCTGATTGGCAAGCAGTCATTCGGTAATCGTGCACAGCTCAAGACCTGGGTATTTGCCATTCTCAAGAACAAGATCGTTGACATCATTCGTGAACGCGCCCGCTTTAGCAGTACAGGGGCAGCCCTGGAAGAAATTCCTGAAAATGCCTACGACGACCTTTTTGACGAGAGGGATCACTGGAATGCGGATACGCGCCCGTCGGCTTGGGGTGACCCCGAGAGCAGTTTTTCCAGTCAACAGTTCTGGAAAATATTTGAAATCTGTCTGACGCGCCTACCCGAAAATACCGCACGGGTTTTCATGATGCGCGAGATGCTGGATCTGGATACCGAAGAAATATGTAAGGAATTGGCCATCAGCCCGACTAATTGTTGGGTTGTACTGCATCGGGCGCGCATGGCGCTCAGGCTTTGTCTTGATGATCGGTGGTTTAATGCGGGGGACCGGGATGCTGAATTGTAAACAGGCTACCGCGTTGATGTCGCAGGGCATGGATAAAAAGCTTGGCTTGTGGCGGCAGACCAGCCTGCGAATTCACCTGATGGTGTGCGACGGCTGCCGTAACTTCAACAAACAGTTGCAGTTTCTGCGCGCGGGCTTGCGACGATTTCCGCATCGAAATGGGTGAACCGTTGGCTTGATCCCGTGATGCAGGGGTGGGGGTCAGCGGACATTATCCACATCCAGCGTGATCGGAGTGGCCAGCCCGTTGCGTGATGCACCAAACTGGATCACGACGTAGGCCGCATCGCCTGGCGTGGTGTATTGAATGGGGAATGTGCCAAACCCTGTCGTGCTGTCTTCCTGGTAGAACGCGTAATAGTCCTGCGCACGCAGGGCCGAGGCAGAACCGCTTGCCTGATAATAGAGCACTGACACAAATACCTGTGGCCTTGAAAGTGAAGGGCCCGTGCCTGCGGCTGGATCACCCGCCCAGGCAAATCGCAAATTTGCCGTCGTCGTGTAGGCGGTTGCTGCAGTTACTGGAATCTTGACGCTGCTGGCACTGATGGTGGCGCTTGCGGGACCGGTAATGATTCGCATGGCATACACCCCCCGGGATGGTACTTCAGGCTGTGTGGCTCCTTCCTGCGTCAATAAATACTGGTAAGCCGTACCGCTGCCTGAAACCGTCCAGCCCTCTGGAACGCCACCGATTGCGGCACCCTCAAACGAGCCGTTTGGAATGGGCGAAACATGAAACCCCCCCATGTCCAGGATTTCTTTCTGTACGGGATTGTAGGTAAACGTCACGCCGCGTTGCTTGATCGGTGAGGCCAGCGTCGTGTCTTTGTCTTCGGTGTCGTAAAAACTGGTCCAGCGCCAGAATGCGCCGCCATCGATGCCGTATTTATGCAGCAGGAAGACGATGCTTTCCATTGCATGCTGCGTGTTCCAGTTCGTCTGGTCTACTGGGGTTTCATCGCCCATTTCTGTGGCGACGATTCGTGGGCCAGACCCTACGACATTGGTGACATTCTGCAAGGTTTGGTCTGCCCAATCATGTGGATTGGTGTCTGTACACGGCAGCGACTGGGCGTCCGAGCATTTTCTGTGTTCATAGAAGGACAAGGCGTAAGTGCGTTGACTTGCGGGAATGCCCAGGTTGTCGAAAATGGTTTTCTCGACTGCAATCGGTGACCAGAGGTGGCTGTCCGTGGCCGTTGATCCGGACGGCGGCTGGCTGTCCAGAAAGAAGTCACCCACAACGGCTTCAGCGGATAGTTTTTGTGCGGGAATGCCCAGGGACATCGCGTATCCAATGGCCCACTGGACGTAAGTCGCAGGAATGGAGGTTGGGCCCAACCATAAGGGCGGTTCTGCCGGAATGCCACAACTTTGCGTGCCGTTGGCATTGGTGACGAGATAGGTGGTTCCATCAAACATCACCAGATCAAGCGCCGGCTTTTGTCCAATGGCGCCCAGGATGGCTGTCAGCCAGGTCTGGATGTTCGTTGGGGGCGACTGCTCCATATGGGAATTGACCAAACGCAGCCAGATTTTCATGCCTTTGCTCTGCGCAGCATCAAAGAGCAGGGGCAAGTTTGCAAGTTCGGTGGCCGTAGGTTGGGGAAACTGGAGTCCGAGCACAGGAGGTTCATTGCAGTCAGGAGGCGTGAAATTGCCTGTGGCGGTTGGATCAGCGGTGCGTAGGTCAATGGTGAGGGTATTGACTCCCATTGCCTTTAACTTGTCGAGTTGCAGTGAGACTTCCTGCGCCACCGTGCTTCCGACCACGGAATCATATTGACTCCAGGTCTGGATGGACTGACCTGGCCAATATCCCGAGGCCCCTCCTCGTTCTTCGAAGTACGTGTACACCCCTGCATGCTTCAGCAGGTAACTTCCGCCGTTAGATTGCCAGGAGTTGATGGCGGCCGCAAATGCGGTGACAGGACCAACTGCAGTGATCGCGCCATCAGTGGCCACCGGGCCGAGGATATAGACCGTGCCGGTGGTGTCTACGGCGATATAATTACCGGTGGCAGGGTAGTATTGGTAGCTGTATTGCTGAAATTGTCCACTGGTGGCTGCCCCGGTGAAAAGGCTGGGATAATTCGCGGCCGCATAAGAAAAGACTTCGGCATCCGTCACGGCAAAGGAATTCTGGGACAGTATCGCCAGCAACAGAAAACCGATCAATTTGTTCTTGTTGAGGTGCATGGTGCTTCCAGCGTTGTCCCGGCCGATTTGCTTCAAGTATAGTATCCATCAGGCAATTGTCAAAAACCCAAAGCGTCATTGATACCCGTTCCGATCCTATGAAGGCATTCAAAAAATGGCATGCTCGGGTGTCCCTGCGCGTCGTTGTCATTGGGGTGTTGCTGGGCGCCGCGGGAATCGTGGGCTGGCAGTTCGGCAGGATGCCGGACAACAATGGCATTGATTTGCGGCATCACAAGGAACAATCCGTGGTGATCAGCCCCACGGCCCCCCCTGCCAGCGCTGTTCAATCTGATCCCATCAAGGTTTTTCTGGAGAGGCGCGGAAATACCGTGCCCCCATCGCCTGTCGGGCAGCCTGCCCCGCCAATGAGCCCGCAGGAGATACAGGATAAATTCAGGGAAGCCGTCAACAAGCAGCAGGCCGTCAGGGCCAATTCACCATTTGTCGTGCAGCGTGCTTCGGAGGGTACCGATCACTGACCTGTGACAGTGCTGCATCAGGCGTCATTTCCGGAATGTTTTACTGCGCACCTCATGGGCTGCCTGAGCCACACGCGCGATGCGGTTGAGTGCAATGCGCAATCCCGGCGTGAGTCGCTCCCACGGGAGTTGGTCCAGAACGTTGCGGGTTTCCAGGCCCAGCGCCGTGTCCCCCGTCATGGTCAGACGACGTTGAAAGAAAAGGGTATCGGCGTCTTCCAACTGGCTACCCAGCAAGAGCAGATCGAGCGTCTTGCCACGGATCGTGACCTCGGCGGCAGTGTCTATGGGCAGGGATTGCAGTTTTCCTCCTGCACCCATGAACACCCAGCGAAGCCCCAGGTCTTCCACCTCGATGGCCAGTCGGCGTTGCTCCAGAAAGGCCAGCGTTTCTGGGGGTAGCGCACTGGCCACCAGACTATTCATGAGCTTCGTCAGGATGCGGCCCCGCCATTCCTGGGGGATGAGGCGCACGCCATGCCTCAATGCCTGGGGAGGAGGAAGCAGTCGCAGCACTTGGGGTGGAATGTTTTCCGGAATGAGGAGGTTTGAAATTGCCATGAGGATCATGCTCCAGGGACTTGCATCGAAATTGCGGTAGGGGAGATCTGCGCCATGCCGGCACCACCGTGCCAGTAACCGTTGCAGTCACCATGACGTGGTGCGGTCCGCCCTTGCGACAGCGCTTCGGCAAACCGCTGCACCACCGCGCCAGTGCCCTCCCGCTGGGGGGCAACGCGCACGATGTCCACACCAAGGACTGCCAGTTCATTCAACTCCGGTCCCAGGTCACCACATGCGGTGCTTTGCACCTGAATGCCGTTGAGGGTCAGGAAAGGCTGTCCCTCTCGGGTGCTTACGGGTAGTCCATCCGGGTATTCCAGGCAGCAGAAGCCGCAGTCATCTTTGGGCACATCGTGGGCACGGGCGGTGAAGCAGCGCGCGGAGTAGGCCAGCGGCAACCGGCCCCAACCCTGAATTTCCAGTTCAGGAAAATCGTGCCCTGCAAGTTGGGCCTGTCGCTGCAGCGCTTCCAGTTGTGGAGCGCCCTGATCTACCCCCAGTACCAGGCGGGTCAAGCCGCTGCGCTGCAGCAGGGCCAGGGTTTCATGATTGTAGATGTTCAGGGTGGGCCCACCCACAAAGGGAACACCGCGCTCGCGGCAGAGTTGTACCGAGGAAAGATCGTTGGCTTCCACGGCAAATCGCTGGTTGTCCACGAGACGTTGCAGGGCGGCCAGCTCCGATTCGGCTTCCACCAGGGCCAGCGTGGACAACACCACCTCACGACCCTGGTCAGCCAGGATGGCACCCAGTTCCAGCCAGTCCTTGAGGCGCATCTCCCGGCGCTTGCTACAGACCGTTTCTCCCAGGTAGAACACATCAACGGGCCAGTTTGCGGCCTCGCGATAAAAATCCATGACTTCTGATTTTCTCCAGAAATACTGCAGCGGGCCCAGACTGATTTTCATGGAAGCTCCTGGTTCAATGCCAGGACCGATGATACGGACCCAGGGTGGTCTGGTGCCCTTCTGCCACATGGGCCAGTGCTTCCTGCCATTGCGGACGCACTACAAAGCCTTCTTTGCGCTCCAGCGTGTCGAGTGCCTCTCGCCAGACGCGGGTGACACTGCCTACATAGGCGGGCCCACGCTGACGTCCTTCGATCTTGAGGGCCACGACGCCGGCCTGGGCAAGGCGTGGCAGCAGTTCGAGCGTATTGAGGCTGGTGGGCTCCTCGAGGGCATAGAAAGGGGTGTCGCCGGCACGATAGCGGCCCTTGCACACCGTGGGGTAGCTCGCTGATTCTCCCGCGTCGAATTCATCGATGAGGACCTCACCCAGTCGCACCCGGCGTCGCCCGCCTGGCAGCTCTTCCCAATGAACGTATTCGGCAGGCGAGCACACGCCGTGACAGTTGGGTGAGCGGCCGGTGACGAAACTCGACAGCTGGCAGCGACCTTCCACCATGATGCACAGGCTGCCGAAGGCAAAGACCTCGATCCCCACGGGAGACTTCTCGCAGACGCGTTCCACCTGGGACAGCGAGAGTACGCGCGGCAGTACGGCACGGCTGATGCCAAACTGCTCATGGAAAAACCGCAGCGCTGCAGGACTCGTGGCCGAGCCCTGCACGGACAGGTGGCGCGGGATGCCCGGGTGATGGCGGATGGCGTAATCGAGCAGCGACATTTCTGCCATGATGAGGGCATCGACACCCGCTTCTGCGGCGATATCGATACTGGATTTCCACAACGCCATTTGGTCTGAGGTGGGATAGGTGTTGAGGGCCAGATAGATTTTTTTGCCCCGGGCATGGGCGGCATCCACGGCCAGACGCAAGTTTTCCGGAGCGAAGTTCAGTCCGGGAAAGGCACGGGCATTGGTGGGGTTACGCAGCCCCAGATAGATGGCGTCAGCGCCCTGTTCGAGGGCAGCGGTGAGGGCGGCGGGGCTGCCGGCAGGACAAACCAGTTCCATGGTCATGAAGGCTCCTTCTTGAAAATGCGTTGCCACAGGGATTCCATGCGCGCGTTGACGTTGCTGTCGGGCACGATGGGGCGTCCCCATGCGCGATGGGTTTCACCGGGCCATTTGTTGGTGGCATCCAGCCCCATCTTTCCGCCCAGGCCCGCCTCGGGGCTGGCAAAATCCAGGTAGTCGATGGGCGTGTTCTCCAGAAGCAGGCAATCGCGCACGGGGTCCATGCGCGTGGACAGGGCCCACAGGATTTCGGACCAGTTTCGGATGTCGATGTCGTCGTCCACCACAATCACGAATTTGGTGTAGGTAAACTGCCGCAGCCAGGACCATATCCCCATCATGATGCGTCGGGCATGCCCCGGGTACTGCTTGGAGAGACTCACCACGGCGATGCGGTAGGAACAGGCTTCTGGGGGTAAATAGAAGTCACGGATTTCGGGAAAGACACGGGTCAGGATCGGCACGAAAATGTCGTTGAGTTCGTGCGCCAGCACCGAGGGTTCATCCAGCGGGGCGCGCCCCATGTAGCTGCCGTGGTAAATGGCATCATGGCGCATGCTCATGCGCTCAATGGTGAACACGGGAAATTCAGCCTGGCTGTTGTAATAGCCCGTATGGTCACCGAAGGGACCTTCCAGGGCGCGATCGTTGGGATAGATGAAGCCCTCCAGCACGATCTCGGCCCCTGCGGGCGCCTCGAGGTTTGACAGGTAACCCCGGCGCAGCAAGGTGGATTCTCCGCGCAGCAACCCGGCAAATTCATATTCGGACAGCGTGTCGGGCACCGGTGCCACGGCGGCCAGCAGGGTGCAGGGGTCGGCGCCGATCACCACCATCACCGGATAAGGCTTGTCAGGATGCCGTGCCAGCCAGTCCGCATAATCCAGCGCACCACCGCGATGGGCCAGCCAGCGCATGATGACCCGGTTTCGGCCGATGACCTGCTGACGGTAAATGGCCACATTCTGGCGTTCCTGGCGTAGCCCGCGGGTGACCACGAGGCCGAAGGTGATGAGTTTGCCCGCATCTTCGGGCCAACAGTGCTGGATGGGAAGCAGGCCAAGATCCACATCGGGGCCTTTCAGGACCACCTCCTCAAAGGCAGCATGGCCAGCCTCACGGGGGCGCGCGTAGGCCAGCTGGGCGTACTCGGGCCAGGCCTGCAGCCAGCCCTTCATGCCGCGAGGGATGCGGGGTTCTTTCAGCGCCGCCAGCAACTCTCCCAGTTCGCGGAAGGAACGGATGGCACGATGGTGCAGGGCGGCATGAATGCGTTGGGGATTGCCAAACAGGTTACCCAGAAGCGGCATGCGGGAATGGCGCGGCTTGGTGAACAGCAGGGCAGGCCCGCCAGCACGCAGGCTTTTCTGGCAGAGTGCGGTGCTTTCAAGATGTGGGTCGACCGCTTCGGTGACCCGCAGCAACTGTTCCTGTTGTTCCAGATCGCGCAGAAATTCGCGCAAATCGGCGTAGGCCATGGGGTCGTGCTTTACTCGCAAAATCGCGAGTATAGGACAGCCCCACCAGCCCCTTTTGCGTTAGATCAATTCTTTGGGCAATTTACGGTGGCCCAGCATCCGTTGATAGAATGCCGCGGTTTCACCCACGATGCCACGCCGGAACAGCAGCACGCACACCACAAAGATGCCGCCCATGATGACGGTGACGAGTGACCCTACCTTGTCGGCCAGTTGGTCTTCCAGCACCACGATGATGGAAGAGCCCACGATGGGGCCCAGCACGGTGCCAATGCCTCCCAGAATGGTCATCAGCACCACTTCGCCGGACATGTGCCAGTGCGCATCGGTGAGCGAGGCAAACTTGAACACCAGCATTTTAAGGGCACCTGCCAGGCCTGCCAGGCCCGTGGACAGCACGAAGGCCAGCAGTTTGTAGCGAGCCACGTCATAACCCAGTGAAATGGCACGCGGCTCATTCTCCCGAATGGCTTTGAGCACCTGGCCAAAGGGGGAGTGGATGGTGCGGTAGATCAGGGCAAAGGCCAGTAGGGAGAACGCCAGAATCACATAGTAGAGTGTAAGGTCATTGGAGAGATCGAGTCCCGCCAGGGTTTCTCGTGGCACACCCTGCAATCCGTCCTCACCTCCTGTTTGGGGCAACTGCAGGCAGATGAAATACACCATCTGCGCCATGGCGAGCGTGATCATCGCAAAATAGATGCCCTGGCGGCGGATGGCCAGCAGCCCCACAATACCCCCCATCAGCGCAGCAGCCAGCGTGCTGACCAGCAGGGCGGCCCACACGGGCCAGGTCATGTCGCGAATCAGATAACCTGCCACATAAGCGGCACTGCCAAAAAAAGCGGCATGGCCAAAGGACAGCAACCCCGTGTAACCCAGCAGCAAATTGAAGGCACTCGCAAAAATGGCAAAGCACAATACCTTCATCAGCAAGACGGGATAGAGTACGGCGGGTGCCGCAATGAAGGCCAATAACACCAGTCCCAGCATCAATCGCCGCATCATTTTTCCCGTCCAAACAGGCCAGCCGGGCGGATGATCAGCACGATGGCCATGATCACGAACACCACGGTGGCGGAAGCTTCTGGATAAAACACTTTGGCGAGACCCTCAACCAGCCCCAGCATCAGGCCCGTGACGATGGCCCCCAGAATGGAGCCCATGCCGCCAATCACCACCACGGCAAATACCACAATGATGAGGTTGGAGCCCATCAGGGGGCTGACCTGAAAAATGGGTGCAGCCATGACGCCAGCGAGTGCTGCCAGTGCCACGCCAAAGCCGTAGGTCATCATGATCATGAGGGGCACGTTGACCCCAAAGGCCTGGGTCAACTGCGGGTTTTCGGTGGCGGCGCGCAGGTAGGAACCCAGGCGGGTTTTTTCGATGATGGCCCAGGTGGCAAAGCAGACCAGAGTCGACACCCCGATTACCCATACCCGGTACTTCGGCAAGGCCATGAACCCCAGGTCGATGGCCCCCGTCAGGGCTTCAGGCACTTCATAGGTCTCTCCGCTCACGCCAAACTGGTCGCGAAACAGCCCTTCGATGATGAGTGCGAGCCCAAAAGTCAGCAACAGGCCGTACAGGTGGTCCAGGCGATACAGGCGTTGCAGCAGCAGGCGTTCGATGATGATGCCAAAGGCGCCTACCAGCAGGGGCGCCAGCAGCAGGGCGCCAAAATAACCTATGCCGAAATAGGTCAACAGCATCCACGAAGCAAAGGCGCCCATCATGTACAGGGCCCCATGGGCGAAGTTGATGATGTTGAGCATGCCAAAAATGATGGCGAGCCCCAAGCTCAACAGCGCGTAGAACGAACCGTTGACGAGGCCCAGTACCAGCTGGCCCAGGAGGGCCAGCAGGGGAACGCCAAAAACCTCGGTCATTTCTTGATGAGGGGGCAACGGGATTGGCTGAGGGGTTCAAACGCCTCGGCACCAGGAATGGTGGCGCGCACGTTGTAATAGTCCCAGGGATAATGTGAATCGGCAGGTTTCTTCACCTGCATCAGGAACATGTCATGTTCCATCAGGCCGTCATTGCGAATCTTGCCGTTTTTGGCAAAGAAGTCATTGACGGGCACCTTCTTCATTTGCGCCATGACTTTTTGCGTATCGTCCGAGTTGATGGCCTTCACGGCCTCGAGATAATGGGTGATGGCGGAATAGAGGCCTGCTTGCACCATGGTGGGCATTTTCTTCTGGCGTTCGTAAAAGCGCTTGGACCAGGCCCGGGTTTCAGGATTCATGTCCCAATAGAATGCTTCGGTCAGGTACATGCCTTGCGTGGCTTTCAGCCCCAGGCTGTTGATGTCGGTAATGAACATCAGCAGGCCGGCCAGAGTCTGTTTGGGCGTGATGCCAAATTCTGCGGCCTGTTTGACCGAGTTGATGGTGTCCGCCCCGGCATTGGCCAATCCGATGACCTCGGCGCCGGAAGCTTGCGCCTTCAACAGGTAGGAAGAGAGATCGGTACTGGGAAAGGGGTGTCTGACCGAGCCCAACACCTTGCCGCCGTTGGCCAGGATGACGGCCGTCGTGTCCTTTTCCAGGGACTGTCCGAAGGCATAGTCAGCCGTCAGGAAGTACCAGGTTTTGCCGCCTTGCTTGACCACGGCCCTGCCCGTACCGTTGCCTGTTGCATAGGTGTCATAAGCCCAATGCACACTGACGTCATTGCAGTCCTCGTTGGTGATGCGCGAGGAGCCGGCCCCGGTGATGAGGGCGATGCGATTCTTTTCCTTCGCCACCTTCATGACGGCCAGCGCCGTGGAACTCGTCACCAGCTCGGTGACCACGTCCACCTGGTCCCGATCAAACCATTCTCGCGCCTTGTTGGAGGCGATGTCGCCCTTGTTCTGGTGGTCTGCCGAAACCAGCTCGACCTTGAAGCCGGGTTTTTGCTTGGCGATGAAATCTTCCACGGCCATTTTGGCTGCCGTCACGGCGCCAGGGCCAGCAAGATCGGAGTAAGCGCCTGACATGTCGGTAAGGACACCGATGCGCACCACATTGTCAGATATTTCAGCGCGAGCAGCACCGCAGGCCATCGTGAGCGCCAGTGCGGCGATGGCAGCCATGGGGCGAATCTGGAATCGATTGGTTCTGGTTGTTTTCATTGAGTTGCTCCTCCAGCAGGTTATGGGCTCAGACACCCAACAGTCGATGCAGCACTTCACTTTTTTCGGATAATTCATGCTGCGCAATTTCCATGCAGGGTCGTCCGTGCTCCACCACGACCATGCGATCCGCCAGTGGGGCGGCAAAACGGAAATTCTGTTCCACCAGCACGATGGTGTACCCCTGGGATTTGAGCAGGGTAATCACTTCGGCCAGGCGTTGCACGATCACCGGGGCGAGGCCTTCCGAAATTTCGTCCAGCAGCAATAGCCGCGCTCCCGTGCGCAGGATGCGTGCCATGGCCAGCATCTGCTGTTCGCCCCCGGACATGCGTGTGCCCTGGCTATGACGCCGTTCCTTGAGGTTGGGAAATAGCGTATAGATGTCATCGAGGGTCATGCCGCCGCTGGCCACGGTGGGAGGCATCAGCAGGTTTTCCTCGCAGGTGAGCGACGCGTAGATGCCGCGTTCCTCGGGGCAGTAGCCAATGCCCAACTGGGCAATCCGGTGCGGTGCCATATGGATGGTTTCCACGCCATTGACCATGACCGAGCCAGTGCGCCTGCTGGTCAACCCCATGATGGCCCGCAGCGTGGTGGTCCGTCCAGCGCCGTTGCGTCCCAGCAGTGAGAGGCATTCGCCCCGGTTGACCGTAAAATCCATCCCATGCAGGATGTGCGATTCACCATAAAAGGCATGTAGCCCGGTGATGCGCAGGTATTCGACGCCACTCATGCGGCCGTACCCATGTAAGCTGTGATGACTTCAGGGTGGGTTGAGACTTCCCTGTAGCTGCCCTCAGCGAGTATGGCTCCTCGGGCCAGGACCGTGATGCGATCCGAAATTTGCGAAACCACTTTCATGTTATGTTCCACCATCAGGATGGTGCGTTGCGCCGAAACGGATTTGATCAGGGCCATGACGTGGTCCACGTCTTCATGTCCCATGCCCTGGGTGGGTTCGTCCAGCAACATCAGTTCCGGATCCTGAGCCAGCGTGGTGGCAATTTCCAGCGCGCGTTTCTGCCCATAGGGCAGTTCCACGGCAAGCCTTCTGGAATAAGATTCCAGTCCCACTTGAGACAGCAGCTCCAGGGCTCGGGGGTTGAGCGCATCGAGCGATTTCTGTGAACGCCAGAAATGAAAGCTGGTGCCCAGGACGCGCTGCAGGGCAATGCGGACGTTGTCCAGGACCGTCAAATGAGGGAAAACAGCCGAAATCTGGAACGAACGCACCATGCCGCGGCGTGCTACTTCGACAGGCGTCTCGGCGGTGATATCGGTGCCATTGTAGAAAATCTGGCCGGAACTGGGTTCCAGAAATTTGGTCAGCAGGTTGAAGCAGGTGGTTTTGCCGGCGCCGTTGGGTCCGATGAGCGCATGGATGGTGCCGCGCTCAACTTTCAGATGGACCCCAGAGACTGCCACAAAGCCTTTGAAGCTTTTGCTGAGGTTGCGGGTTTCCAGGATCGTGTTGCGGGCAGATGCTGTCATACCGTTGTTCGCATGAGACAAGCGCCGAGCATACCCGAAATGCGCCTAATTTTGTATAATGCTCGGTTTAGCATATTCTTTTGATGTTCTTCATAGGGCTTGGCAATGGAAACTACGCAATCTAATTCGCTCGAACGTTCGCTGCAACTCGCGGTGCCCCTGTCCCAAGTGGACACCGAAGTGAAGGCCCGCCTGAACAAGCTTTCAAAGACGGCCAAAATGCAGGGGTTCAGACCCGGCAAGGTTCCCATGAAAATGCTCGTCCAGCAATATGGCTGGCAGGTGGAACAGGATGCCTTGAACGAACTGGCCCAGGACCGCTTTGGTGAAGCCGTGCGCGAACAGAGCCTGCGCGTGGCCGGTATGCCGCGTTTTGAGCCCAAACCCGACCCTGCTGAAGGCACCTTTGAATTTACGGCGACCTTCGAGGTTTACCCTGAAATCACGGTGGGCGATATTTCCGGGGCCGTGATTCAACGCCCCGTCACTGAAGTGACCGATGCCGACGTGGACCGGACCATCGACATTCTGCGCCGCCAGCGCATTACCTACACGGTGGAAGACCGGCCTGCCCAAAAGGGCGACCAGGTATTGTTCGACTTCGATGGCTTCCTCGATGGCCAGCCGTTTGCTGGCGGACAAGCCAAGGGGCACCGCCTGGTACTGGGGGAAGGGCAGTTTTTGGCTGATTTCGAGGCCCAGTTGATGGGGATGATGGCGGCGACGACCAAATCCTTCGAACTGACTTTCCCGGTCGACTATCATTCCGCGGACATGGCGGGCAAGACCGTGCGCTTTGACGTAGCGCTTCACCTGGTGCAAAAGCCCATCCTGCCCGAAGTGGATGCCGAATTCGCCCGTTCCGTGGGTGTAAAGGACGGCAACCTCGACACATTGCGCTTCGAATTGCGCGAAAACCTGGAGCGCGAAATGCGCCAGCGCATCAAGTCACAGGTGAAGGATCGTGTCATGGACGCATTGTTGGGAGCTACTGAAGTGGTCCTGCCCCGTGCCCTGGTAGCCCAGGAAATCAATCGCCTGCGCGATTCGGCCCTGCAGGAGTTTGCTTCCCGTTCCGGACAGAAGTCCGAAATGAACCTGCCGGACCAGCTCTTTGAAGAACAGGCACGTCGCCGGGTGGCGCTGGGGCTGATTCTCACCGATCTGGTCAAGAAGGAGAAACTGACGGCTCAGCCTGAGCAGATTCGTGCCGTTATAGAGGATATGTCCGGCGCTTATGAGAACCCGGAAGAGATCGTTCGCTGGTACTACCAGCAGCCCCAGCGGTTGCGAGAGGTGGAATCGCTGGTTCTGGAGGACAATGTGGTGGAGTGGGTTTGCGCCCGTGCCAAGACCGAAAACGTGCCCACCCCTTTTGAACAACTGGCGGGCCAACGCTAATCTAAGGAATGCATATGAATGCACAGTGGAAGATGGATCCGCAAAACCTGGGTCTCGTACCCATGGTGGTGGAACAGAGCGGGCGGGGCGAACGTGCCTACGACATTTTCTCGCGCCTTCTGAAGGAGCGGGTCATTTTCCTGGTCGGCCCCGTGACCGAAGATACGGCCAATCTGGTCGTGGCCCAGTTGTTGTTCCTGGAGTCCGAAAACCCTGACAAGGACATCAGCCTCTATATCAATTCGCCAGGAGGATCCGTTTCTGCGGGGCTGGCCATTTATGACACCATGCAGTTCATCAAGGCCGACGTCAGCACCACCTGCATCGGCATTGCTGCCAGCATGGGGGCTTTCCTGCTTTCTGCCGGCACCAAAGGCAAGCGATATTCGCTGCCCAACTCGCGCGTCATGATCCACCAGCCCTCGGGTGGTGCTTCAGGGCAGGCGTCGGACATCGAAATCCAGGCCAAGGAAATTCTTTACCTGCGCCGGCAACTCAACGAGATGATGAGTCGTCATACGGGTCAGTCCATCGAGGTCATCGAGAAGGATACCGATCGGGACAATTTCATGAGTGCCGAGGAAGCCCGCCAGTACGGTTTGATTGATCGGGTGCTGACGACGCGGGCTGAAGCAGCATCGTGATCTCTGGGGCAGAAAGGGTTAAACTGACACTGTAGGACCGAAAATTCGGGTGTTTGTTTGTCGGGTGTTTGTTTGAAGGAATCGTGTCCATGACAGAAAAAGCCGGCAACGAAAAGTTGCTTTATTGTTCCTTCTGTGGAAAGAGCCAGCATGAAGTTCGCAAGCTGATTGCGGGCCCCTCGGTGTTCATTTGTGACGAGTGCATCGAGCTGTGCAACGACATCATCCGTGAAATTCAGGGCGCTGAAGTCAAGAACGTCAAAACCGAGCTGCCTTCTCCCCAGGAAATCGCTGAGATCCTGGATCAGTATGTGATTGATCAAACGCAGGCCAAGAAGATTCTGGCCGTTGCCGTCTACAATCACTACAAGCGATTGCGCAACCAGAGCAAGGATCGCGATATCGAGCTTGCCAAGAGCAATATCCTCCTGATCGGCCCCACAGGATCTGGTAAAACCCTGCTGGCCCAGACACTGGCGCGCTTGCTCAACGTGCCCTTCGTGATTGCAGACGCCACCACCCTCACCGAGGCAGGTTATGTGGGTGAGGATGTGGAAAACATCATCCAGAAATTGCTGCAGAAGTGCGATTACGACGTGGAAAAGGCGCAGCGCGGCATTGTCTATATCGACGAAATCGACAAGATTTCCCGCAAGTCGGATAACCCTTCCATTACCCGCGATGTCTCGGGCGAGGGCGTACAGCAGGCGCTGCTCAAACTCATTGAAGGCACGGTGGCTTCCGTTCCGCCCCAGGGCGGGCGCAAGCACCCCAATCAGGAATTCGTCCAGGTGGACACCACCAACATCCTGTTCATTTGCGGTGGGGCGTTTGGCGGGCTCGACAAGGTCATTCGCGATCGCTCTGATCGCAGCGGCATCGGCTTTGGCGCAGAAGTGGTCAGTCGGGATGGCCGGGATGCCAACCAGGTGCTCTCGGGTGTCGAGCCCGAAGATCTGATCAAGTTTGGCCTGATCCCGGAATTCGTGGGGCGCTTGCCAGTAGTGGCGACGCTAGAAGAGCTCCATGAAGATGCCCTGGTTCGGATTCTGACTGAGCCACGCAACGCCCTGACGCGTCAGTATCAGAAACTCTTTTCCATGGAAAATGTCGAACTCGAGTTTCGCCCGAATGCCTTGCGCGCCATCGCGAAGAAAGCGCTGGCCCGAAAGACCGGGGCCCGGGGTTTGCGTTCCATCATCGAGCATGTGCTGCTCAACACCATGTTTGAGCTGCCTTCCTTGCAAAACGTGACCAAAGTGGTTATCGACGAAGGTTGCATCACCGCCGAGGCTCCACCGCTGTTGATTTACGCCGATCAGCACAAGGTTGCTGGCGTTTGAGGTCGGGGGGGCCTTTCTCCATTGAAATCATGGAAAAAGGCCCCACATAAGCAGTAACCCCAATTTTGCGAGACCCCTCATGACCTCAATTTTTGAATCAAACCAAGAGCCTGTGCAATTACCCCTGTTGCCGCTACGGGACGTCGTGGTGTTTCCGCATATGGTGATTCCGCTGTTCGTGGGCCGCCAAAAGTCCATCAAGGCGCTGGAAACTGCCATGGAAACGGGCAAGAACATCCTGTTGGTGGCCCAGAAATCCGCGGCTAACGACGAGCCCAAACCCGAAGAATTGTATGCGGTGGGGAGCGTGGCCAGCATTCTGCAAATGCTCAAATTGCCCGACGGCACCGTCAAGGTGCTGGTGGAAGGTTCTGAGCGCGCCAAAATCATCAGCGTGGCTGATGTTAAAACCCATTTTGTGGGCGATGCCGAAGGCATTCCCTCACCCGGCAGCACGCATCCTGAAATCGAGGCCATGCGTCGCACCTTGCTGACCCAGTTTGACCAGTTCGTCAAGCTCAACAAAAAAATTCCCCCGGAGGTACTGACGTCTTTTTCCAATATTGACGATGCAGGCCGCCTGGCCGACACCATCGCGGCCCACTTGCCGCTCAAGCTGGAACAGAAGCAGCAGATCCTGGAGATGTTTGACGTCAAGGAACGCTTTGAACACCTGCTCTCCGTGCTCGAGAGTGAAATCGACATCCTTCAGGTTGAAAAGCGCATCCGTGGCCGCGTGAAGCGCCAGATGGAAAAAAGCCAGCGCGAGTACTACCTCAACGAGCAGGTCAAGGCCATCCAGAAAGAGCTGGGCGACAGCGAAGAGGGTGCAGACCTTGAAGAGCTTGAAAAGAAGATCAAGAACGCGCACATGCCCAAAGAAGCCAAAACCAAGGCTGATGCCGAGTTCAAGAAGCTGCGCCTGATGTCGCCCATGTCTGCTGAAGCCACGGTGGTGCGCAACTACATCGACGCGCTTGTGGGGTTGCCCTGGAAGAAGAAAACCCGGGTCAGCAATGATCTTGGCGCCTGCGAGCGCATTCTGGACGAGGACCATTACGGCTTGGACAAGGTCAAGGAGCGCATCGTCGAATATCTCGCTGTACAAAGCAGGGTGGAAAAGGTCAAGGCACCAATCCTCTGCCTGGTAGGGCCACCTGGCGTGGGCAAGACCTCGCTCGGGCAATCCATTGCCCGTGCCACTAATCGCAAGTTTGTGCGCATGGCCCTGGGTGGTGTGCGCGATGAAGCCGAGATTCGTGGGCACCGCCGCACTTACATCGGATCCATGCCGGGCAAGATCCTGCAAAACATGACCAAGGTTGGCGTGCGCAATCCGCTTTTTCTGCTGGACGAAGTGGACAAGCTTGGCCAGGATTTTCGTGGAGACCCCTCATCAGCGTTGCTGGAGGTACTCGATCCTGAACAAAACCACACCTTCATCGACCACTACGTGGAGGTGGAATATGATCTTTCGGATGTGATGTTTGTGGCTACGGCCAACACGCTCAACATTCCGGCACCCCTTCTGGACCGGATGGAAGTGATCCGGCTTGCCGGCTACACCGAAGATGAAAAGATCAACATTGCCCGGCAGTATCTGTTGCCAAAGCAGTTGAAGGCCAACGGACTCAAGGACAATGAAATTTCTGTAACCGAGTCTGCCCTGCGTGACATCGTCCAGTACTACACGCGCGAAGCCGGGGTGCGGGCCATGGATCGCGAAATCGCCAAGATCTGCCGCAAGGTGGTCAAGTCCCTTCTGCTCTCCAAGAAGCCTGCCAAGGTGACGGTATCGTCACGCAATCTGGAAAAGTATCTGGGTGTGCGTCGTTACACCTTTGGCATCGCTGAAAAAACCAATCAGGTGGGACAGGTGACAGGGCTGGCCTGGACAGAGGTGGGTGGTGAATTGCTGACCATCGAGGCGGCCAAGCTTCCAGGAAAGGGCAAGATGACCACCACGGGCAAGCTGGGGGATGTCATGCAGGAATCCATCCAGGCAGCCTTGAGTGTGGTGCGCAGTCGCGCACGAAACCTGGGCATTGCCGACGATTTTTACGAGAAATCCGACATTCACATTCACCTGCCTGAAGGAGCCACACCCAAGGATGGCCCCAGTGCCGGCATTGCCATTGCCACGGCCATGGTTTCTGTCCTCACGGGCATTCCCGTGCGCGCGGATGTGGCCATGACGGGTGAGATCACGTTGCGCGGCGAGGTGTTGCCCATTGGCGGCTTGAAGGAAAAGTTGCTTGCTGCCCATCGCGGCGGCATTAAAACGGTCCTGATTCCTGAAGAAAACACCAAGGATCTCGTTGAAATTCCTGAAAACATTAAAAACAAACTGGATTTGCACCCGGTGAAATGGATTGATCAGGTGCTGACCTTTGCACTCGAGCGTATGCCGACCCCGGCAGACCCGCTGGAGGTGTCAAAATTGCCGGCACCGATTGCCGAAGCAACGACCGGCTCGCCGATCAAGCATTGATGGGGCTTTCAGAGACAAAAAGTGGTTGACACCGCATCCTTACCCTTTTATAAAGAGCGACGCGTATCGAAATCTTGCCGCGCGCGTCGAATTTCGGGCGGGTGATACTCGTCTTTGCACCAACTAAAACAAGGGGAATCCAGGTGAACAAGACTGAACTAATTGATCAAATTGCTGATGCAGCAGATATTTCCAAAGCAGCTGCGGGTCGTGCCTTGGATGGCGCGATCGCTGCTGTAAAAACAGCCCTGAAAAAGGGTGGCCAGGTGACCCTGGTGGGTTTTGGTACGTTCTATGTGGGTAAGCGTGCTGCGCGCAGCGGCCGCAATCCACGCACCGGCGCTACCATCAAGATCAAGGCAGCAAAAGTTCCGAAGTTTCGGGCTGGTAAAGCACTCAAGGATGCGATAAACTAGAGGACTTTGTTGGGTGCTTAGCTCAGTTGGTAGAGCGTCGCCCTTACAAGGCGAATGTCGGGGGTTCGAACCCCTCAGCACCCACCAGTGCAAAACGCCGATGAGGCAGGTATTCGTGCACGAAGCAGTTTGGGAGTGGTAGTTCAGTTGGTTAGAATACCGGCCTGTCACGCCGGGGGTCGCGGGTTCGAGTCCCGTCCACTCCGCCAATATTCGGAAGCCGTTGAGAAATCAACGGCTTTTTTCTTGCGCACCCGTTTCATGCGCCGCCCCAGGACATGTTAGACTTCACGACGATTTTTTGATGGTGATTTATCATGCTTGAAAAATTCCGCACCATGTCGCAAACCTGGGTGGCCAAGGTGATTCTGGCGCTCATCACCATTCCCTTTGCCCTTTTCGGGGTGGAATATTACTTTCGTCAGGCAGGCGGGGGTGCCGACACGGTAGCCAAGGTGGATGGTTACGCCATTACCCAGGCCGAATTCACGGAAAACCTGCGCAACCAGTTGGAACGGATGCAGGCGGGTTTGCGTGATGCGCGACTTGATCCGGCAACGCTCGATACGCCCGAATTGCGTCGCGAAACCCTGGCAGCGCTCGTCAACCGGCATTTACTGACGGCTTATGCCAGCCGGGTCAGGCTGACTATCCCGGACAATCTGCTGGTGAATGAAATTTCCCAGGTGGAAGCCTTCCAGGACGACGGCAAGTTTTCACAGGCGCGTTACGAAGAAATCCTGCGTTCCAAGGGCCTGACTCCAGCAGTTTTTGAATCGAGGTTGCGGGATGACCTCAAGGTTCAACTGGTCCAGGAATCGCTGGCCACCACCCAATGGGTTCCCCAGGTGGCAGTGGATGCTTTCCTGACGCTCAACGACCAATCGCGAGAGCTGTCCGTAGCTGAAATCCCCCTGAGCGCCTTCCTGGGGCAGGTCAAGATCGACGACGGCAGCATCAAGCAGTATTACGATGAGCACCTCGATCGCTTCAAGGTGCCCGAGCGCGTCAAAGTGCAGTATCTGGTACTGACGGCTGACCCCCAGGCACCTGATATCGTGGTGACCCCTGAGGAAATTGCCAAGGCCTATTCGGATCCTGCCAACCAGCCCCGCTGGAGCGGCGCTGAAACGCGCCGGGCCAGCCATATCCTGATCACTGTCCCCCCCAAGGCCAGCGATGCACAACGCAACGCTGCGCGGGAACAGGCGCAAAAGATTCTGGCGCAGGTTCAGGCCCACCCGGATCAGTTTGCCGCACTCGCCAAACAATATTCGCAGGATCCGGGTTCTGCTGCCCAAGGCGGTGACCTCGGGTATTTCGGGCGTGGCACCATGGCGCCACCATTCGAGACTGCCGTGTTTGGCATGAAACCAGGGGCCATTCAGGGCCCGGTGGAAACCGAGTTTGGCTATCACATCATCAAGCTCACCGATGTCAAGGCAGCCAAGGGGCGCAGCCTGGCCGAAGTCACGCCACAATTGACGCAGGAACTGCGCAAGCAACGGGCAGCGCAGCGCTTTGCCGAGTCGGCTGAAAGTTTCAGTAATCTGGTCTATGAGCAATCCAACTCATTAAAGCCTGCAGCCGACAAACTGAAACTGACGATCAAGGATTCGGGATGGATGACGCGGGGCGGTACTGCAGACGCGCCATTACTTAACAATCCGAAATTGTTGAATGCCGTGTTTGCCCCGGAATCGATTCAGGACGGGCGCAATACCCAGGCCATTGAGGTAGCCCCCAACACCCTGGTGGCGGCCCATGTGGTGGCGCATGAACCTTCAGTGGCCAGACCTTACGCCGAAGTCAAGGAGGCGATCGGTCAGATGCTGCAGCGGGAAGAGGCGGCCAAGCTGGTGAAAAAAGAAGGCGAGGCGCGACTGGCGGACCTCAAGGCGGGTAAAACGGTGGCAGTGACATGGTCTGCAACGCGGCAGTTGACTCGGCAGACTGCTTTGGCTGGCGGACTGCCCTCTGTAGTGGTCACGCCGGCATTCAAGGTCAGCGCCACGCAATTGCCGGCCTACACAGGCACCGAGATGCCATCGGGCAGTTATTTCCTGGTGCGTGTCACGCAGGTCACGCCTGGCAACCCTGCCGATGCAACCCAACGAAAGCAGGCGGAAGCGGGCCTCACGCGCGCTTACGGCGATGCCACCATGTCCGGCTTCATGGCGGGGTTGCGCAAGACCGTTGATGTTCGGCTGATCAACAAGGCGGCACTGGAAGGCAACAAAAACGGTAATTAACCCGCCATGCCAGGTACGGTGGTGGAGAAACCCGAGTCCACATGCACGATTTCACCCGTGATGCCTGAGGCGAGATCGCTGCACAGGAAGGCAGCCACGTTGCCCACTTCGTCAATGGTGACATTGCGTCGCAGTGGGGAGGTGGCTTCCACGTAGTTCAGGATCTTGCCAAAATCACCGATGCCAGCAGCAGCCAATGTTTTGATGGGGCCAGCCGAAATGCCGTTGACGCGAATGCCGCGGGGCCCCAGGCTGTGGGCCATGTAACGGACATTGGCTTCGAGGCTTGCTTTGGCGAGGCCCATGACGTTGTAGTTGGTGACGGATTTCTCGGCACCGAGGTACGACAAGGTGACGAGCGCGCCATTACGTCCGGCCATTAACGGCACCCCGGCCTTGGCCAGGGCGGCAAAGCTGTAGGAACTCACATCGTGGGCGATCCTGAAGCTCTCGCGGGTGACGGCGTCGAGGTACTCTCCGGACAGTGCCTCACGCGGGGCGAAGGCGATGGAGTGGACGATGCCGTCCAGACCTTCCCAGGACTGGCCCAGAGATTTGAACAAGGCATCGATTTCGGCATCACTGGCGACATCGCAGGGCAGCACGAGCTTGACGTCCAGTTCTTCGGCCAGCTTCTCAACCCGTGCCCGTACGGCCTCCCCCTGGTAGGTCAGGGCGAGCGTGGCGCCTTGGCGCTGCATGGCCTTGGCAATGCCCCAGGCAATGGAACGGTTGCTTAAAAGTCCGGCGATCAAAATATTTTTATTGGCAAGAAATCCCATGAGGTCTCCTTTTGATTTGCCCGGTATGATAAACCATATGGGGCGATTCCTCTTATTTCTGTTGGGTTTGTGGGTGATGGGCGCCGGGGCGGCCACGCCCGAAAAGGTCCTGCACCTTGAGCTTTCCGCCGCCGAAACCGGGTTTGACCCGGTCATGACCTCTGACCTCAACACGGCTTCCATTGAACAACAGCTGTTTGAGTCCTTGCTGACCTACGACTACCTGGCCCGTCCGGTCAAACTGATTCCGCGCCTCGCAGCGGCCATGCCCAGCGTCACGGACCAGGGCAGAACCTGGGTCTTTACGCTGAAGCATGGGGTCTATTTTTCACCTGATCCGATATTCAAAGGACAAAAGCGCGAAGTGACGGCGCAGGATGTAGCGTACACCCTGATGCGCTTCATGGATCCAAAAAACCGCTCGCCTTACAAATTTCTGGTGGAGGGCAAGATCATCGGCCTCGACGAGCTGGGTGAGGCAGCCCGCAGTTCCGGACATTTTGACTATGACGCCAGAATTCCCGGGCTGGAAGTGCTGGACCGTTACACCCTGAAGATTCGCCTCAAGACAACGGACTACAATTTTGCCCATGCCATGGCGCAACCCATGTACGGCATCGTCGCACGCGAAGTCATCGAGGGCTACGCAGGTGACACGGCCTCCCATCCCGTGGGCACCGGCCCCTATTATCTTGCGCGCTGGACCCGTTCGTCCCTGATGGTGTTGGCGCGTAACCCCAATTTCAGGCACGAGGTATGGAATTTTGATCCGGGCAACGATCCTGACAATCAGCGCATTGCAGCACAAATGCGAGGCAAGCTCATTCCACAAATCGACAGGGTCGAAATCCAGGTCATCGAGGAATCTCAATCGGCCTGGCTCAGTTTCGGCAAGGGCGAACTCGACATGATCGGTCTCGCCGGCCAGTTTGCCCCCATGGCGCTGCGCGGCGCCCATCTCAAGGCTTCGCTTGCCCAGCGTGGCATTCGCCTGGACCGCATCAGTGACCCTTCAATTGCATACTACTTCATCAATCAGCAGGATCCGGTGTTGGGGGGCATGAGCAAGGAAAAAATCGCATTGCGTCGCGCCATATTCATGGCGCAGAACGACGAAGAAATGATTCGCGTGATTCACAAGGGCCAGGCTGTGCGAAACGCCTATCCCATTCCGGCAGGGGTGGCGGGTGCCGACCCCAGCTACCGCAGCCTGCTCGACTATAACCCGGGTGAGGCCAACCTCCTGCTCGATCGCATGGGATATGCCAGGGCAGCGGATGGCTACCGTCGTCAGCCGGATGGTAGCCCGCTTGCGGTGCGCTACACTTCAAGCCTGTCGTCCCAGGACCGGGAACTCGACGAGATGATGAAAAAGGCCCTGGATCGCCTGTCGATCCGGTTTGAAAGTGAAAAGCTCAAGTTTCCTGAAATCCTGAAGGCAGAACGCCAGTGTCGCGTCCAGATCCGCCTGTCCGCCTGGATTGCCGACTATCCCGACGGCGATAACTTCATGCAACTCTGGTATGGTCCGCACACGCATGAAAACAACGGGTCCTGCTACCAGGATCCGGTGTGGGACCGACTGTATGAAAAGACCCTCACCATGCCCGATTCGCCTGAGCGCGATGCCATTTATCACCAGCTTGCTCGCATGCTGGAGTTGAATGGTGTCACCAAGGTCAGTACCACGCATATTCGCAATGTACTTTCCCATCCGTGGGTGATTGGCTTCAAGGCTCACCCCATCCTGCCCTCGGTGTGGTCGCTGCTGGATATCGACGTCAGTCGGGTGCCCCAACCATGAACCTCACGGCATTCCTGTTCAGACGTTTGTGGCAAATGATTCCAACCCTGCTGGGGGTGGTGTTGCTGGTGTTCCTGTTGTTCAACTGGGTGGGGGGCGACCCGGCCTATGTCCTGGCTGGAAAAATGGCCAATCCAGACGACATCGCCAACATCCGGCACCAGCTTGGGGTGGATCGCCCTTTGTGGGAACAACTGCTGATTTTTGTGAGCCAGATCGTCACGGGTGATTTTGGCAACAGTTGGGCCACGCGTGAACCCGTTTCCGAAATATTCAGAACCAGGTTGGGCCCTTCGCTGGTTCTGTTGGTGCCGATGCTGGTGCTGGAAACCCTTGTGGCCATTGTGGTGGCCCTCACCGTGGCGGCGCTGCGCGGCTCGGTGTTGGATCGCACCCTGATGGTGACAAGCACCGTGATGATGTCCATCAGCCTGCTTGTCTACATCATCGTCGGGCAATACGTGTTTGCTTCCCTGTTAGGCTGGTTTCCCGTCAAGGGGTGGAGCGACCATCTATGGCGCAACCTCACCACCTATGCCGTCCTGCCCATCTTGTTGGGGTTGATGGTGAGCGTCGCGCCTTCAGTGCGGCTCTACCGTACCTTCATCCTCGATGAGGTCGGCCAGGATTATGTGCGTACGGCTCGGGCCAAGGGTCTGTCCGAGCGGCGCATCCTGCTTGTCCATGTGCTGCGCAATGCCGCCATTCCCATTGTCACCAACGTATTGATGGGGCTTCCGGCACTGTTGACCGGTGCGTTTTTGTTGGAACGTTTTTTTGCCATTCCCGGCATTGGTCGGGAAATCATCATGGCAGTGGAACGCAGCGACTTTCCCATCATCAAGGCCGCCACGGTCTATGTGGCCATGGCAACCTTGCTGGCCAATCTGCTGGGTGATCTGCTCTACCGGGTGCTTGATCCCAGGGTGCATTTCGAATGAGCGCCAGGGCCTCCGAAACTTCCCCCGGGCTCTGGACGCTGGCCTGGCGACGCCTGCAGCAAGACCGGGTGGGAATGACGGCGCTCATCGTGGTGGGCTGCTACCTGGTTGTGGTGCTCCTGGCACTCATGGGCTGGGTGGCTCCTGACTGGACCCGGGAAGTGGGGGTGAATTACGCCCCTCCGGTTTTTTGGGCCGACGATCAGGACGAGACCGCGCAGCCTTCGCAGGCCGGGCAGGCGCTCTCTGGCCCGGTACCGCTCTATGGGCTGCAGGATCCCCTGGCCACCGAACTTGCTGCCATCCGGGCACAACATCCTGGCGCACAGGAAGCCACTGAAGTGCCACGCCGGTTATCGTTGCCTCTGGGTGGTGACAAATGGGGGCATGACGTGTTGACCAAGGTCATCAAGGGAAGCGAAACCTCGATTCTGGTGGGCTTGGTGGCGGCGATTCTTGCCACCTTGCTGGGGACCGTGATGGGCGCAGTGGCTGGATATTTTGGCCGTTGGGTGGATGATGCGTTCAACTGGTTGTATGGTGTGTTTACGGCCATTCCGTATCTGTTGTTGGTGTTTGCCATTGCAGCCGTGCTGCAGCAAAAAGGGGTCGTGACCCTGGTCCTGATTCTGGGGCTTACAGGCTGGACGGGTGTTTTCCGTCTGGTGCGGGCCGAATATCTCAAACATAAATCCCGCGAATATGTGTTGGCAGCAGGTGCCATGGGTGCGTCGCACATGCGGCGCATGTTCGTCCATATCCTCCCCAACACCAGCCATGTCATCCTGGTGCAGCTATCCCAGAATGTGGTCGGCTTCATCAAGTCCGAGGTCATTTTGAGTTTTCTGGGCTTTGGCGTACCTGTGGATGTGGTGTCCTGGGGCAGCATGCTCAATGAAGCCCAGAATGAGCTGATCCTGGGCAAATGGTGGCAGCTCGCCGCAGCCGGGGTGGCCATGGCGATTCTCGTCACGGCCTTTAGCATGTTGACCGACGCGTTGCGCGACGCGCTGGACCCCAAGCTCAAGTATTGAGTACGAGGAGACCCGATGCTGCTCAGTGTGCGCGATTTGCGAATCGATTTTCAGGTCAGCCGGAATGAGCGCCTTTCTGCCGTGAACGGCGTCAGCTTTGATGTGCCTGAGCGCACCACGCTGGCGCTCGTAGGTGAGTCGGGTAGCGGCAAGTCGGTCACGGCGCTCTCCATTCTGGGGCTTTTGCCAAAGCCGGTGGCGCAGGTGGCCTCAGAGAGCAGGATCCTGTGGAACGATCAAAACATTCTCGGGTTTGATGCGCCCAGGCTACGGGCCTTGCGCGGGAAGGAAATTGGCATCATCTTCCAGGAACCCATGAGTTCGCTCAACCCGGTTTTTTCCATCGGCACCCAGTTGATGGAAGGGTTGCGCCTGCATATGGGGCTATCGCGGCGACAGGCACAGCGTCGTGCGCTGGATCTGCTGGCAGAAGTGGGGATTCCGGATCCCGGGCGCCGCCTTGACGATTATCCTCACCAGCTCTCGGGTGGCCAACAGCAGCGCGTCATGATTGCCATGGCCATCAGTTGTCAGCCGCGCCTCCTGATAGCCGATGAGCCCACCACTGCGCTGGACGTGACCATCCAGCGCCAGATTCTGGATCTGATCGCCGACCTCCAGCAGCGCCACGCCATGGCCGTGCTGTTCATCACGCATGACCTTGCATTGGTGGGCGAAATTGCCACGCAGGTGGTGGTGATGAAACAGGGCGAGGTGCGTGAGGCGGGTTCGCTGCGACAGGTCTTTGATGCACCCCGGGATGCCTACACGCGTGCCTTGCTGGCCTGCCGCCCGCCGCTAGGGGTGCGGCCGCAACGACTGCGGGTCATTGAGGATTTCATGGGGGATGGGCAGGGTACTGCGACTCCCGGGGTTCGCAGCCGCGGGGTCAGCCCCGGGGATGAAATCGTTCTTGAAGTGCGCAACCTTGACAAGGATTTCCTGATTCGCGACGGCCTTTGGCACAAGCGTCCTTTTCATGCAGTGAAGGGGGCATCACTGCGCCTTGCGCGAGGTAAAACCGTGGGTATCGTTGGTGAATCGGGTTCCGGAAAGACCACACTGGGCCTCACCATCGCGGGACTGCTCGGTGCCGATGGCGGCCAGATCCTTTTTTCAGGGCTTGATTTGCGCCAGCCTGGCAGCGTGGACACGATGGCTTTGAAGCGACGCATTCAGATCGTATTCCAGAACCCGTACGCTTCCCTTAATCCACGGTTTACGGTAGGCGATATCCTGACCGAGCCCTTGATGCTGCATGGCATTGGCCGCAATGCCGCAGATCGTTCGGCCATGGCGCGCGAGTTGTTGGGGCGGGTGGGCCTGCCGCGGGACGCACTGCAGCGCTACCCCCATGAGTTTTCCGGTGGGCAACGCCAGCGCATCGCCATTGCGCGTTGCCTGACGGTGAAACCTGAAATCCTGATTTGCGATGAATCCGTTTCTGCGCTTGATGTGTCTGTACAAGCCCAGGTGCTGAATCTGTTGCAGGATTTGCAGGATGAATTCCAGATGAGCTATCTGTTCATTTCCCACGACCTTGCCGTGGTCCACTATATGTCGGACCAGGTACTGGTCATGCATGACGGGGTTGTGGTGGAATCCGGTGATGCGGACGAAGTCTACGCGCATCCACAACATCCCTACACCCGCCGGTTGCTCTTGGCCATCCCAAAGGGAGTCTGATTACTTCTGTTGGGGATGGGACGGCTTTTTGCCGGCAGCTTTTTTTGACGCATGGGCCGCCGGGGCAGCTGCCTTGGCTTTGCTGCCAGCCCTGGCCTTGTGACCGGATTTCCTGGCGTGCCTGGAACGCGCTGAGGGCGGCGGCGGAGAAAAATCGGACTCGGGTTTGCCGTCCAGCTCCAGCGATTCGCTGGGGGTGGCTGATTTGTCCGGAACCAGAATGGTGCCACCACCGGCTACTTTTTTGTTGCTGGCAATGCCGTTGATGCGTTTGAGTTCTTCACTGGTCAGCCCGTATTGGCTGGCCACCTTGTCAAGCGCTTCACCACGACGAAGATGGTGGGTTTTCCAGGACAGGAGCTTGACATTGGGGTCTTCCAGCCGCGCCACGAATCGGTCGGCAACACCCGCAGGAATCAGAATGGTTTTTTCCTGATTGAAGTCCAGGCTGATGACGGGACGATTGAAGCCAGGATTGAGCATCAGGAATTCTTCCGGGCTCATTTCAGCGAATTGGGCAGCAATCTTGGTATCGATCTTTTTGCGCGTGGTTACTGCCGCAAAATAGGGTTCATCGGGAATGGGGGCTAACGCCAGGCCATAGTGTTCGGGTTCCAGGACAATGGCCTTGGCTGCCAGCAATTTGGGTACATAATTGCGGGTTTCCTCCGGCAGATTGAGGCTCTGGTAGTCAGTGGGGCGGTTATGCGCCCGGTTATAGGCTATTTCGCGTCGAATTTTTCCTTCACCGCAATTGTAACCAGCCAGGGCAAGTTCCCAGGAGCCGAATTCGTCGTAGAGCTTTTGCAGGTAATCCAGTGCGCTGTAGGTAGCGGCTACCACATCCTTGCGTCCGTCATACCACCAGTCCTGCTGCAGGCCAAAGATGCGACCAGTGGAAGGAATGAATTGCCACATGCCAGAAGCCTGGCTGCGGGACAGGGCATGGGGATTGAACGCGCTTTCCACGATGGGCAACAGGGCGATTTCCATGGGCATGCCACGTCGCTGCACTTCTTCCACGATGAAGTAGAGGTAGCGGCGGCTGCGTTCCACGGTACGTTCCACATAGTCGGGCCGTGCGGCAAACCAGGCCACCTGCTTGAACACCAAACGGTCGTCTGGCAATGGATCCATGGCAAAGCCGTCACGAATGCGATCCCATAAATCGAAGGGCACCATGGGCGTGGCACGCTCAACCAAGGGCTGGCCAGGCAGGGTGCCCTGAACGGCCTCGGCCGCAGGAGCGGCAGGGGTGGTCTCTGCGGGGTCGGCCTCTGTAATGGCTGCCTTTGTCGTGGGTACCATCTCTGCAGAACAGAGCAGTGGCAGCACCATCAGTAAACCGGTGGTAAGCAGTCGCAGCGATTTCAAGAGGAGGGTCAGAACGTGTTTTTCCATTGCCGCAGGGCTGCAAACACGGCAATGGTGTCTGCGGGATGCGTCCCGGTATGGGATTCTACCGCATGGGCGATGGCCGGGATCCTGCTGCGCAGGAAGGGGTTGGTGGCCTTTTCCAGTTGCAGCGTGCTGGGCACCGTGGGCTTTCCCTGACGGCGGGTTTCGGCCGCGGCAATGGCGCGTTCTTGCAGCTGGAGGTTATCCGGCTCTACGGCCTGGGCAAATGCAATATTGGACAAGGTGTACTCATGGGCACAGTAAACCGAGGTATTCTCCGGAAGTGCGGCAAGCTTGTCCAATGAATTGAACATTTGTGCCGGTGTTCCTTCAAATATCCGACCGCAACCGCAGGCAAACAGGGTATCGCCGCAAAATAGCCTGCCTTCCCCATAATAGGCGATATGACCTGCCGTATGTCCCGGAACGTCAATGACCCCCATCGTCACATGGAGATGGGGTAGGGTGATGCGGTCAGGTTCTCCCACGGGATGTGTGATCTCGTCAATGTCCTCGTTGCGCGGGCCAAAGACCGGGACGGCGGCCTTGGACAGCAGTTGGGACAGGCCATCCACATGGTCGGCATGATGGTGCGTAACCAGGATGGCAGCCAGGGCTAGCCCCTGATCCTGCAGGAAGCGCAGCACCGGAGTGGCATCGCCCGGATCCACTACGACGGCGTGGCGGTCATCATGAATGACCCAGATGTAGTTGTCCTTGAAGGCAGGAATGCCGCTGACCTGGATTCTGTTTGGCATGGATTGCTCTTAATGTTGCGGTTTGGTCTACAATTCTGGCATGGCTGACGCAACCTTGCACGACTGGCTTCAAACACCCCTGGGGGCTTATGTGCTTCAACGGGAGCAGACCATCCTGGATGAGGCCGTTTCCAACGTGTTTGGTTTCAATGCACTCCAGGTTTTTTTGCCGGAGCTGGAAGCGCTGCGTGCCAACCGCATTCCCAACAAGATCACCGTGAGTCGTGATGGCGCCACCCGCCTGCGGGCCAAACCCGAAGCCCTGCCTGTTGCCACGCAAAGCATTGACCTGGCCGTATTGCCCCATGCATTGGAGTTTTCCGACAATCCCCACGGCATTTTGCGCGAGTTGGACCGCGTCATGATGCCCGAGGGGCGTCTGATCATTACCGGCTTCAACCCCCACAGCCTTTGGGGCATGCGCCAGTTTTTTTCGCGCGGCAGGCGTTCTGGCTCATACCCTTGGTGTGGACACTTCATTTCTTTACCCCGGCTCAAGGACTGGTTGGCACTGTTGGGTTTTGAAGTGAGCGGCGGGCGTTTCTGGGCCTATGCGCCACCCATTGCCAGCGAGTCCTGGCTTCATCGGTTTCGTTTCCTTGAGCCTGCAGGAGATCGCTGGTGGGGCGTGGGTGGCGGGGTTTACATGCTGGAAGCGATCAAGCGCGTCCAGGGTGTGCGCCTCATCACACCACGCTGGAACCGTGTCGCAGCGGACAAGGTACTTGCCCGGGCGGTGCGCACCGCAGTGCGGCGTACGGAATATCCCGATAACAAAGTGGTGCATCTCATTCCCGGCGTGCGGCCTCCCGAGGGCAATGCACCCTGATTTCCAATGGTGATCTTGTTCATAAAGCATATATAAAACAATTAGATGTGACTGAAAATAAAAGTACTATCGTAGAAATTTACACCGACGGCGCATGCAAGGGCAATCCTGGCCCGGGGGGATGGGGAGCGTTACTGGACTGCCAGGGCGTGCGACGGGAGCTCAGTGGCGGCGCCGCGCAGACCACCAACAATCGCATGGAACTGACGGCCGTCATCGAGGCGCTCAAGGCCTTGAAGCGTCCTTGTCAGGTGATCCTCCACACCGATTCCCAGTATGTCCAGAAGGGGATCACGGAGTGGATCAAGGGCTGGCAGCGCAATGGCTGGAAAACGGCCAGCAGGCAACCGGTCAAGAATGCCGATTTGTGGATGATGCTGGCCCAGGAGGCACCGAGGCACGAAATTGACTGGCGCTGGGTGAAGGGTCATGCCGGTAATCCGGGTAATGAACGCGCGGACGAGCTTGCCAACCAGGGACTGGCGGGGCGTGCCCCATGAGACAGATTATCCTGGATACGGAAACCACCGGCCTTGAGCCTGCCAAAGGGCATCGCGTCATTGAAATCGGATTGGTTGAAATCATTCAACGGCGACGTACCGGCAAGCATTTCCACAAATACCTCAATCCGGACCGGGAGAGTGACCCTGGCGCCTTGCAAAAGCACGGCCTGACCACGGCGTTTCTGTCGGATAAGCCCCGTTTTGCGGATGTGGTCGAGGAGTTTCTGGAATTCGTGGACGGTGCCGAACTGGTCATTCACAACGCTGCCTTTGACATAGGGTTTCTCAACCATGAGCTCAGGCAATTGGGACGCGAACCCCTGTCAGTGCGTTGCCCACAAGTGGTGGACACCCTGATGGTGGCCCGCGAACTGCATCCTGGTAAACGCAATACCCTGGATGCCCTGTGTGAACGCTACGGCATTGACAATTCGAAGCGTACTTTCCACGGCGCGCTGCTGGATGCGGAATTGTTGGGAGATGTCTACCTTGCCATGACCCGTGGGCAGGAAACCCTGATGATGGAAGACCCCGGGCACTCCTCAGGGCCAACGCGCGTTTCGGTTCAACGCCCCGTGAAACCACTCAGGGTGCAGTATGCCAGCCTCGACGAACTGGACGGACACATGCAACAGCTGGAGCAGATTGAACAGGCCAGCAAAGGCCAATGCCTTTGGAAAAAGGCGTTACCTACTTCCTGATCAGCTCCAGATATCGCGCTCCGTCGAGGGGGGTGCCGTGACGCTGCGAATCCCAGACCACTTCAGCCAGGCACTCCAGCACATGGTGGCGCGCGGCATGCTCGTCCTTGAGCCGGGTACAAAGCTGGTTGTAGGCTGCCCTGATGCCAGGAGGCTGATCGATGGCCAGCTGTTCTTCCACGGCAAGATGCAGCCCGAGGTGTAAAAACGGGTTGGTTTCGCCCTGTTCCGGAAACCATTCGCGTTCCAGCGCCTGTTCGGGATGCGCGAGAAGACTGTGGTATTCGGGATGATGGCTGATGATTTCCCAGGCAACGCTTTCCAGGGGGGTCATCAGGGTTTTGTCCCGTTGTTTGCGCCAGACCTCAAAAAAGAATTGACGCGCTTCGCTGCGCGAAGGATTAAACACGCTTCGCTCCATAAGCGCACAAATCCACGATGACACAATGGGTGCAGTCGGGTTGGCGGGCCTTGCAGACATAGCGTCCGTGCAGGATCAGCCAGTGGTGTGCATCTTTTCTGAACGCTGCGGGGACGGCCCTGAGCAATTTCAATTCCACTTCTAGCGGAGTCTTGCCTGGGGCGAGGCCGGTACGGTTGGCTACCCGAAAGATATGCGTGTCCACGGCAATGGTCGGTTGGCCAAACGCGGTGTTGAGCACCACATTGGCTGTCTTACGCCCCACGCCGGGCAGCGACTCCAGGGCCTCGCGTCGATCAGGAACCTCCCCGCCAAATTGTTCCTCCAGAATCCGGGCCGTAGCCATCACGTTGCGGGCTTTGGTGCGATACAGACCGATGGTGCGGATGGCCTGTTCGAAGCGTTCATGGCCCAGCGCCAGTAACGCGGCGGGGGTGCGGATGGTTTTGAAGAGCGGGGCGGTGGCCAGATTGACGCTCTTGTCCGTGGCCTGCGCAGAGAGGATGACGGCCACCAGTAATTGAAACGGGTTGGCGTAGTGCAGTTCGGTGGTGGGATGGGGATTGGCCGATTGCAACCGTGTAAACAGCGCAACGCGATCAGCGGGTTTCATAGCGGCGCTGCGGGGATGAGGTCGATACAATCCACGGGGCATGGAGCCAGGCAGCTTTCACAGCCGGTGCACAGATCGTGCAGCACGGTGTGCATCCAGCGCGACGCGCCCAGGATTGCATTTTCAGGACAGGCCTTGATGCAACGAAAACAGCCGATGCATTCCGCTTCCCGGATCAGTGCCACTTGGGTGCGATTGGAGAGGGTGGGCAGCGCTACTGCAGTGCTCATGCAAGCCCTTGCAGGATTTCGTCGATCAGTCCCGGCCCCTTGTAGATCAGGCCGGTATACAGCTGGATCAGGGAGGCGCCCGCGTCCAGCATGGCCTTGGCACGGGCAACGCTGTTGATGCCTCCCACCCCGATGATGGGCAGGGCGCCATCCAGTGCATGCGCCAGCCGTTGCACGACGGCCAGCGACATGTCATGCAACGGGGCACCGCTGAGGCCCCCCCCTTCATGAGCCAATGGATGTGCCGCGATGGTGTTGCGGCTGATGGTGGTGTTGGTGGCAATGACGCCATCCATGCCATGGGCAATCAACAGTTTGGCGATGTCATCAATCTGGGCAGGCTCCAGATCCGGCGCTATCTTGAGGGCGATGGGTACATGTCGCCCGCTTTGATCTGCCAGTTCGCGCTGTGCGCCCTTGACGGCGCCGAGCAGTCGCGTGAGTTCGTCATTGCCTTGCAGTTCGCGCAGGTTGCGCGTGTTGGGAGAAGAAATATTAATTGTCACATAGTGGGCGTGAGGGTACACCCGGCGCAGCGCGTTCACATAATCGTCAACGGCATTTTCCATGGGTGTATCGAAATTCTTGCCGATGTTGATACCCAGGATGCCGCTGTAGTGCGTTCGGGAGACTTGCTGCAGAAAGTGATCCACGCCGTCATTGTTGAACCCCAGGCGGTTGATGACCCCTTCCACTTCAGGCAGGCGGAAAACGCGCGGCCTGGGGTTGCCAGGTTGTGGCCGGGGAGTGACTGTGCCCGCTTCAACGAAGCCCACACCCAGTGCTCCCAGGCCATCCAGATACTCGGCGTTTTTATCCATGCCCGCGGCAATGCCCAGCGGGTTGGGGAAGTTCAGCCCCATGACGGTGCGTGGCAGGACGATCCTGGCTTTACCAGGCTGAATGAGTCCGCACTGGGCAGCCCGGTTCAGCGCCTTGAGCGTGAAGGTGTGGGCCTGTTCTGCATCCATCTGGAACAGCAGGCGTTTTGCCAGGGGATAGAGCATCAGCTGTTCTCCACTTCAGGAAGGGGCAGTGGCGCCCAATGTGAGCTGACGAGGCCCTGCAGCGGCTGAAAATGGATTTTGTAAGCCATTTTTTGACTGTGGCGGATCCAGTAACCCAGATACAGCCACGGCAGGCCGCGGCTTTTGCACTGTTCGATTTGCCACAGGATGTTGTAGGTTCCGAGGCTTGCCTTGGGCAGATCGGGCTCATAAAAAGTATAGACTGAAGAGAGTCCTTGCTGCAGTTCGTCGATGATGCTGACCATGCGCAGGACACCTGCCTCGCGAAACTCCACCAGATGGCTGGGAATGGTGGATTGCAACAGGAAGTGGATGTACTGCTCCTGGCTGTCCTGGTCGATGTCCCGTTCCAGGTGGCGTGACAGTTGATAGCGGGTGTAGAGCGCGTAATGCTCTGCGCTAAAGCGCAGTGGCAGCTGTTGCGCCGTGAGGTGACCATGACGGTTCCAGGCCCGGCGCTGGGAGCGATTGGGCTGGAATGCATTGACGTCCACGCGTACTGGAACGCAAGCATTGCAATGGTCGCAATGCGGGCGATAGGTGAATGCGCCGCTACGCCGAAAGCCAGAATCCACCAGCGCACTGTAGAGCGGCTGGTCGATCAGGTAGCCTGGGGTCACCACCTGGGAGCGCGCGTCGAGCCCGGGCAGATAGCTGCACGGGTAGGGTGCCGTGGCGTAGAACTGAAGATTGCGGAGCGGTAAATCGTGCAGACGCGTCATGGCATCAGACCAACCCTTCAAACAATTGGATCTCAACGTCGTCTCCCGCTTCCACAGACCCTCTGTCCTGGGGAAGCACGATAAAACAGTTGGCTTCAGTCATGGATCGCAGAATACCCGATCCCTGATTTCCGGTGGAGCGTACCGTCCATTCGCCCTGGGCGTTTTGGCTGACGATACCGCGTTGAAATTCGGTGCGACCGGGCGCCTTTTTGAGCGGCGTGGTGGTGCGCACGAGCCATCGGGGCGAGATGGGAAGGGGGTTGGCGCCCGCCAGGGTTAGCAAGGCGTCGCGCACGAAGGCGTAAAAGGTCACCATGACTGCCACGGGGTTGCCCGGCAGTCCAAAGAAATGACAGGGGCCCAAATGCCCGTAGGCCAGTGGACGACCAGGTTTCATGGCGATTTTCCAGAACACCACTTCGCCCATCCGGGCCAGCAAGGGCTTGATGAAATCCGCTTCACCCACTGAAACGCCTCCACTGGTGATGACTACGTCGGCCATCCTCGAGGCTTCCTCGAATGCGTTTTCGATGGCCACTGGATGGTCGCGGACCACGCCCAGATCAAAACAATCAAATCCCAGCGCGGTGAGCATGCCATGGAGGGTGTAACGATTGCTGTCATAGATCTGCCCTTCAGCCAGGGGCTGGCCGATGGAAGCAAGTTCGTCTCCCGTTGAAAAGAAAGCCACGCGCAACGGACGGAATACGCTGACTTCTCCAATGCCCAGCGAGGCAATCAGCCCCAACTCGGCGGCACGCAGCCGTTTTCCCCGGTGCAACGCGGTAGCGCCCCTATGCAGGTCTTCTCCTGCCTGACGCACATGCTGCCCATTGTGCTGGCCTGGCTGAATCCATACGCGATCTGCCTCCCGTCGGGTTTGCTCCTGCATCACTACTGTGTCGGCGTTATCTGGAATTGCGGCACCGGTCATGACGCGTACCGCCTGACCGGGTGCCAGCGGTAGCGGCGGGGCATCACCGGCAAGGACCGTGGCGCTGATGGTGAGCGCCGTTTCGCCAACCGCAGCCAGTTCGGCAAAACGAACGGCATAGCCATCCATGGCTGCATTGACATGCGCTGGAACGTCGATGGGAGAAAGCACATCTTCTGCGAGAAAGCGGTTCAGGGCGGAGCGTACGGGCACACGCATGGTGCTGTCCACCGGTTTGAGGTGGCGGGAGATCACCGCTCGTGCCTGTTCCACAGTCATGGACTGTGGATCGTAATCGTTGGTTATCGTCTTCATTGGGGCCCTGGCGTAACGCTGTGCAGCATCTCCGGTGTATTGATGTTGGTAAAGGCTTGCGGCACGTCATCGAAGGGCACGGTGACCGTGGCGCAGCGTGCGTACCAACGCTGGACCTTGCGCTCCCCTTCACGCAAATATTCGGAGAGGCTGGGTAGCAGGGCGGTTTTGATGAGGGCAAAGACGGGCTGGTCTCCACCCACCGTGACGGCATAGGCGATGTCGGCATCTTCTGCGCGCAACGCAGCCTGCAACCGCCCGACGAGATCAAGCGGCAGGAGGGGGGCATCGCAGGGAACTACGGCCACCAGTTCATGTGTGCCATGGGCGTGCGCCAGGGCCCGTTCGATGCCTGCCAGGGGCCCGGCGTAACCTTGTTCGTCATCGGGGAGCACGGCGTGGCCATAGTGACTGTATTGTTCAAGGTGGCGATTGGCGCTGATGACCAGGCTCTCCACTTGGGGCAAGAAACGCGCCATGACGGCTTCGATGAGCGGACGGCCATGCCAGTGCAGCAGCCCCTTGTCCTGCCCTCCCATGCGGGTGCTGGCTCCGCCTGCCAGAATGCAACCTGTAATGGCCATCATTATCCTCCGATGTAGGACATTTCGATTTTGTGCCGGCCCTGTGTGGCTTCAGAACGAATTTCGGAATAGCGATCTGCCCGGTGTTGCCACAAACTGGATATGGACTGCAACAACGCAGCGTCATCCGCGCCTGCCCGCAACGGGGTTTTAAGATCAAAACCATGGCTGGCAAACAGGCAGGTAAACAGGCTGCCGTCGGTGGAAAGCCGAATGCGGGAACAGTCGCGACAAAATGGCCGGGTGACTGAAGCAATGATGCCAATCTCCCCGCTGCCATCACCGTAACGGTACCGTTCCGCCACCTCACCCGGGGCTGTGGGTTCCAATGGTTCTACAGGCCAGTGGGCGGCAATGCGCTGCTGGATTTCGGTGGCACTCACCACGTCGTCGAGGCGCCAGCCATTGGTTGCCCCCACATCCATGAACTCGATGAAACGCAGGATGATGCCACTGCCACGAAAATGCCGGGCCAGGTCCACGATGGCGTGCTCGTTGACCCCGCGCTGGATGACGGCATTGACCTTGATGGGTTGCAAGCCCGCCAGTTGGGCAGCTTCGATTCCCTCCAGCACCTGCTTTACCGTAAAATCGGCGTCGTTCATGCGCTTGAAGGTGGCGTCGTCCAGGGCATCAAGGCTCACGGTAATGCGTTTCAGGCCGGCATCCCGCAGGGCCTGCGCCTTTTTGGCAAGGATGGCGCCATTGGTGGTGAGGGTGAGGTCCGTCCCGGGAATGCTGGAAAGCTGCGCGACCAGGGATTCCACCTGTTTACGCAACAGCGGTTCGCCACCGGTGAGACGGATCTTGTGCACGCCCAGGGACGCAAAAAGGCGTGCCACGCGCGTGATTTCCTCAAAGGTGAGCAGCGCTGGCCGGGGCAAAAAGGCATGGTCCGGGCCAAAGATTTCCCTTGGCATGCAGTAAGTACAGCGAAAATTGCACCGATCCGTCACCGAGATCCTCAGATCCTGAAGGGGGCGGCCCAGAGCGTCTTGAAGGCGGGGCAGAGTGGTTTTCATGGTAGCTGGTCTGACATTATAACTGTCCTGTCACATTTCGATTACGATAGGATCAGAAAATTTCACGGAGAAGTTCCCCATGCTGGGTTTGATGATGCACCGTCCGCTGCTGGTTTCGTCCCTGATCGAGCACGCGGACCGGCACCATGGCCATACGCCGATTGTTTCCCGCAATGCGGATGGCACCATCTATCGCGGTACCTGGAGCAGCACGCACACCCGTTGTCGCAAGCTTGCCAATGCCCTGCAGGCTCTGGGGGTGACCACCGGAGACCGGGTAGGCACCCTGGGCTGGAACCACCATCGCCATCTGGAGGCGTATTACGCCATCTCAGGCATGGGGGCCATCTGTCATACCATTAATCCGCGCCTGTTTCCCGAGCAGATTGCGGGCATCATCCAGCACGCCGAAGACAAGATCCTGCTGGTCGACCCCATGTTTCTACCCCTGGTGGAATCCCTGGCAAGCCAACTGACCTGCGTGGCCCAGGTCATCGTGATGGACGAACCGGACGCCAATTTGCCGCCTTCAGTGTTGCCCCTCCTGGGTTACGAAGCGCTTCTGCAACAGGCTTCCAGTGACTACGAATGGCCTGAAATGGATGAGAGGACGGCCGCAGCCCTATGCTATACCTCTGGCACTACCGGCAAGCCCAAGGGCGTGCTCTACAGCCACCGCTCCACGCTGCTGCATGCCTGGGGCGTGTCCTTGCCGGATTCGCTGTCCTTTTCAGCGTGTGATTCCGTATTGCCCGTTGTTCCCCTGTTTCACGCCAATGCCTGGGGATTTCCCTATGCCGCCGCCCTGGTGGGTGCCAAACTGGTGCTTCCCGGACCGCTGCTGGATGGACCCAACCTTTACCAGTTGCTGGAGTCTGAGAAGGTTACGTTGACCGCAGGGGTCCCCACGGTCTGGAATAACCTGATGCAATACCTCCAGGCTGAGGGGCGCCAGTTGCACTATCTCAAACGCCTGGGCGTGGGGGGGGCGGCCTGCCCCAGGACGATCGTGAGCTACTTTGAGGATGTGCAGAAGGTGAGTGTGTTACCGGGGTGGGGCATGACGGAAACCAGCCCGGTGGCGGCCCTGACCCTGCCCAAAGCCAATCAGGCGGGGCTGGTGGGCCAGGCCAGACGTGATTGGTTAGCCCGCTCGGGACGCCCATTGTTTGGGGTGGACATGGAGGTGGTAGACGATGAAGGGTGGCCTTTGCCCCACGACGGCCGTACATTCGGACATCTGATGGTGCAGGGCCACTGGGTTTGCAACGGTTACTACAAGGACCCCTCGGAGTCCCTGCAGCAGGGCTGGTTTCCCACGGGCGACGTGGCTGTGATCGATGAAGAAGGCTTCATGCAGATTACCGACCGGGCCAAAGACATGATCAAGAGTGGCGGGGAATGGATCAGTTCCATAGAGCTTGAACAGGTGGCCGTTGGCCATCCGGCCATTCAGGAGGCTGCCGTCATCGGGATCCACCACCCGCATTGGGGCGAGCGTCCGCTCCTTCTGGCCGTGAAAAAGCCGGGGCAAGTGCTGTCAGCCGAGGATTTGCGGGGGTATCTGGAGCAGCGCATTGCCAAATGGTGGATTCCGGAGCAGATCGAGTTTGTGGATGGCTTGCCGCATACCGCCACGGGTAAATTGAATAAAGCCGCGCTGCGGGCCCAAAGGGGTCTATAATTCCGCCCTTCTTGCAGGGAGAACCCCATGAAATTCCGCTTTCCGGTCGTCATCATTGACGAGGATTTCCGCTCTGAAAACACCAGTGGCCTGGGGGTTCGTGCGCTGGCCGATGCCATTGAGAAGGAAGGACTGGAAGTATTGGGGGTGACGAGTTTTGGCGACATGGCCTCTTTCGCCCAGCAGCAAAGCCGTGCTTCCACCTTCATCCTGTCCATCGACGACGAGGAATTCGGCGGTGGCTCACACAGCGAAATGGAGTCTGCACTCAAGCACCTGCGGGCCTTTGTGCAGGAAATTCGGTGGCGGAATGCCGACATTCCCATCTTCCTGTACGGTGAAACCCGCACTTCACGCCATATCCCCAATGACGTACTGAAAGAACTGCACGGCTTCATCCATATGTTCGAGGATACGCCCGAGTTTGTGGCACGCCACATTGCGCGTGAAGCACGGGTATACCTGGATTCCCTTGCCCCGCCATTTTTCCGGGCACTGACCCATTACGCCTCTGATGGCTCGTATTCCTGGCATTGTCCTGGCCACTCGGGCGGAGTGGCCTTTCTGAAAAGCCCGGTGGGGCAAATGTTTCACCAGTTTTTTGGCGAGAACATGCTGCGCGCCGACGTGTGCAACGCCGTGGACGAGCTTGGGCAGTTGCTGGATCACACAGGCCCTGTGGCTGCTTCCGAACGGAATGCGGCGCGGATTTTCAACGCGGATCACCTGTTTTTTGTCACCAACGGTACTTCCACCTCCAACAAGATCGTCTGGCACTCCACCGTGGCCTCGGGCGATGTGGTGGTGGTGGATCGTAACTGTCACAAGTCGGTGCTGCATGCCATCATGATGACCGGAGCCATTCCCGTATTCATGATGCCCACCCGAAACCATTACGGCATCATTGGCCCCATTCCCCTGAGCGAGTTCAAGCCGGAAAACATTCGGCGCAAGATCGCGGCCAACCCCTTTGCCCAGGGCAGCACCTTGCAGCCGCGCGTGCTGACCATCACCCAGAGTACCTATGACGGCATCCTGTACAACGTGGAAACCATCAAGGGCATGCTGGACGGAGAGATCGACACGCTGCATTTCGATGAGGCCTGGCTGCCCCACGCCACCTTCAGCGACTTTTACAAGGACATGCATGCCATAGGACGCGACCGTCCGATTTGCCAGGCAAGCATGGTCATGTCCACCCAGTCCACGCACAAGCTGCTGGCGGGGTTGAGCCAGGCTTCGCAAATCCTGATTCAGGACAGCAAGACCCGCAAGCTGGATCGGGACTGCTTCAATGAAGCCTACCTGATGCATACCTCCACAAGCCCGCAATACGCCATCATTGCATCCTGCGACGTGGCAGCCGCCATGATGGAACCACCGGGCGGTACGGCACTCGTGGAAGAATCCATTAACGAGGCGCTGGATTTCAGGCGCGCCATGCGCAAGGTGGACGAGGAATGGGGGGCTGACTGGTGGTTCAAGGTCTGGGGCCCCGAATACCTTGCAGAGGAAGGCATCGGCAGTCGCGAGGACTGGATGCTCAAACCGGGCGAGCGTTGGCACGGTTTTGGCGACCTTGCCTCGGGATTCAACATGCTCGACCCCATCAAGGCAACGGTCATCACCCCGGGCCTGGATGTGGATGGCGACTTTCACGACATGGGCATTCCTGCAGCCGTAGTAACCAAGTACCTGGCAGAACACGGCGTGGTGGTTGAAAAGACCGGGCTATATTCCTTTTTCATCATGTTCACCATCGGCATTACCAAGGGCCGCTGGAACACGCTGGTGACCGAACTGCAACAGTTCAAGGACGATTACGACAAAAACCAGCCGCTGTGGCGTGTGTTGCCCGAGTTTGTGGCCAAGTATCCGCGTTATGAAACCTGGGGCCTGAAGCAGCTCTCTGATCAGATTCACGAAGTGTACCGCACCAATGATGTGGCCAGGCTCACCACTGAAATGTACCTGTCCGACATGGTGCCTGCCATGAAGCCTGCAGATGCCTTTGCCCGCATGGCCCACCGCGAAACGGAACGGGTTGAAATCGATGACCTGGAAGGGCGCATCACCTCGGTCCTGCTGACGCCTTATCCGCCAGGCATCCCCCTGCTGATTCCCGGAGAGCGCTTCAATGCCACCATCGTGCGCTACCTCAAGTTTGCCCGCGAATTCAATGGCCGCTTCCCGGGATTTGAAACGGACATTCACGGTTTGTCCAAAACCGGGGCCAACGGTGAATCGCGCTTTTATGTGGATTGCGTGAAGCAGGATTAAAAGCCAGGCGGCCGCACCATTTCAGGGCAAAGCGTGTAGCATGGAAGGGGGAGTTTATCGACTGCGTTAAGCTGCCCATAATCCAGGTCTGATATTGTTTTCCCCATGAACGCGATGCCGACCCAAGCGACACAACGCCGATTTTCAGTGACAGGCTGGTTGCGCAGCCTGTCCTGGGGCTGCTGCCTTGCACCTTTGATCATGCCCACTGTGTTGGCAGCCGCTCCAGTACTGGGTCTCGAAGACCTTTTGCGCATCGGACTGAACGAAAACCCTTCCGTCCTGGCAGCCCGGGACCAGGTCGAGGCGGCACGCGGTACTGCTGAAATTGCCAGGGCCTATCCCAATCCTGAAATATCAGGGCAAAGTGGACGCGGACAGGAGCGGGATACGCTGAACCCCGTTTCAGGTTTTGTGTATACCATCAGTCTCAATCAACCCATCGAATATCCCACAGTCAGAAATGCGCGCATCGACGCGGCGGATGCCAATGTCCTGTCTGTGGACGCCGGACGCCAGGCCTTCGAGGATGAAGCGGTGGCACGCATCAAACTGGCTTACTACGATGTGTTACGCCGGCAGGCCGAAGCCAGTGCTGCGATGGAGGACCTGCAACTGACGCAACAGATTCGCGATCGGATTGCCTTGCGCCACGGTGTGGGTGAATCCCCAAAATTCGACCTCATTACTGCCGAAACCGAACTCCTGAATGCCCAAAAAAACCATGATGCCGCCGTGTTGCGCGTCCAGCAGGTGCGTGCCAATCTTCGCTTGGCCGTGGGTCGGGCCCTTCCCGAAGGGGTTGAAATCGGGGGCGAGCTGCCCAAGGCCATCGCCCTGCCTTCACTTGCGACATTGCAACAGGAGCTCGCTGATCGCAACCCTGATCTGCAGCGCGGAGATGCTGAACGCGTTGCCGCAGAGCACCGTCTCGATCTTGAAAAATCGCAACGGCTTCCCAAAATCTCGTTGCTGGCACAGCATGACGTGGATCCTACCTTGTCCTCATCCCGTGCCGGATTGGCCCTGACGATTCCGCTTTGGGATTGGCGCAGCGGGCAGGTGGCCCAGGCGCAAGCCGAGCTCTCGCGGTCGCGCAACATGGCTGCATCGCGTCGTTTGATGCTCAGCGACTCGCTTGAAGCCAGCTACAACCAGTACCAGATTGCCAGTAACCAGGTCGCCATGCTGGAAAACCATCTCCTGGCCCAGGCAGCCGAGGCACAGCGCATTGCAGAAGCTGCTTTCCGCTACGGTGAACGCGGCATACTGGATTGGCTCAATGCACAACGCACCTATCGCGCGGCCCGAAGCGAACTCATTACAGCACGGTACGAACTTGCCGCAGTCGCGGTCGAGATTGACCGGCTGCGTTCCAGGCCCGCTCTTGATCACACGCATGCATCCCCCACCCAACCCCTGCCGATGCCGACCTTGCCATGATCCTCTTGAAAAACTTGCAGGCACTACCCACCCGGACGAAAGTGATGGTTCTAGCGGGGGTGCTCGTGGTTCTGGCCGCGTTGGGCATAGGGGGGGCCATGTTGCTGACGGGTTCACATAAGCCCCAGGCCCAGGGACCCGTCGCCCAGGATCCCATGCTGATCGATCTTGCAAGCGGCAGCAAGGATCAGACCACTCCTGCCTGGGTCATCCCCGTAGCACCGGTGGTGGTTCAACCTTTTGCCGAAACATTGCGGGTGACGGGCAAGATTGATTTTGATGAGCAGCGCGTGGCGCGCATTGGTGCATCCGTAACAGGCCGTGTGATCGAGATCCTGGCCTCTCCAGGCGAGCAGGTGAAGAAAGGCAATCTACTGGCTCGTATTCATTCCACCGAACTGGGCCAGGCGCAGCTTGCCTATTTGAAGGCACGGGCGGCCAACGAACTGGCGCGCAATGCTGCTGAGCGCGCGCGTATCCTGTACAAGGAAAACGTCATCGCCCAGGCTGATTTGCAGCGAAGGGAAAGCGAGGCGGCGACTGCGCAGGCCGAACAACGCGCCATGGGGGACCAGTTGCATGTACTGGGCATGCCTGCCGACCAGATTGAAGCGCTGGGTAAAACAGGCGTCGTCAACTCGATAGCGCCGGTTGTCTCCAGCGTCTCGGGTACGGTGGTCGAGCGCCGGATCGTGCAGGGCCAGGTGGTCCAGCCCGCCGATGCATTGTTTACGGTCGCCGATCTTTCCGAGGTTTGGGTCACCGCCCAGGTCCCTGAACAGGAGGCCTATCTGCTGGGTTTGGGCCAGGAAATGCTGATTGAGGTGCCTGGCTTGAAGGATCGCAATTTCAAGGGAAAACTGGTTTACGTGGGCGAACTGGTCAGTGCCGATAGCCGCACGATCTCGGCACGAACCAGCGTGAACAACGCGGACCGTCAGCTGAAGCCAGGCATGATGGCCAACATGCTGATTTTTGGCAAAGCAGTGGATCGGCCTGTGATTCCCGCCAGCGCCGTGGTGCGCGAGGATGGGGTGGACCATGTGTTTGTATCAGAATCTCCGACTCGATTTTATCTGACCGTGGTCAAACTGGGCCCTGAAAGCAAAGGATCGCGACCGGTGATCTCAGGCATTGAACAGGGTACGCCCATCGTGATCGACCAGGCCTACCATCTCAATAATGAGCGGAAAAAACGCCTGGGTGGCGGCTAAAGGAGCCATCCAGCCATGATTCGCGCCATCGTCCGTACTGCCCTGGGACAACGCATGATCGTTGTCGTGGTGGCGGTCGTACTGCTCGTTACCGGGGCGCTCGCCGTGAATCGACTGGCCGTTGACGCCTTTCCCGACGTGACGAACGTTCAGGTCCAGATTGCTGCTGAAGTTCCGGGCCGCTCGCCCGAAGAAGTCGAGCGCTTCGTCACCGTTCCCATCGAGATCGCGATGACCGGGCTGCCAGGATTGAGCGAAATGCGTTCGCTCAATCGCAACGGCGTTGCCGTGTTGACGCTGGTCTTTACCGACAATACTGATGTTTACTTTGCCCGCCAGATCGTCCTGGAGCGCCTCATCGAGGTCATGGGCCAGATGCCTGCAGGGGTAACTCCCGTTTTGGGCCCGGTTTCGACAGGACTGGGTGAGGTTTATCAGTACACGCTGGAACATCCCTCGTCTGGTAACCGGCCGCTGACCGTAGAAGAATTGACGGAGCATCGCATCGTCCAGGATTGGGTGGTACGGCCCCTGTTGCGCAACATTCCCGGAGTTGCCGAAATCAATACCATGGGGGGCTATGTCCGTGAATATCAGGTCCTGGTAGATCCACAGCAACTGCGTCATCACCGGATTTTGCTTCAGGATGTTTATGCGGCACTGGCCCGCAACAACGCCAATTCTGGCGGCGGGCAGCTGCCGGTTTATGCCGAGCGATACCTGATTCGTGGCGTGGGCCTGATCGGCGGCCTGCAGGACATTGAAAACATCGTACTCAAGGAAGTGGGGGGCACCCCGGTTTTTGTGCATGACGTGGCTGAAGTCCGGTTGGGAACCGAGGTACGCCAGGGTGCCGTCGTCAAGAATGGCGTAACGGAGTCTGTTGCCGGAATCATCCAGATGCAGCGCGGGGGAAACGCCCGCGAAATCGTGACACGCATCAAGGAGAAGGTGGCTGATATCAACACCCGCCATCTCCTTCCCGACGGCCTGCAAATCGTTCCCTTCTATGATCGAACCAATCTCGTGGATGCGGCGCTTTCCAATATCACCAAGGTGCTGGTTGAGGGCATTCTGCTGGTGATCGTCGTACTCTATGTTTACCTTGGTGATGTGCGCTCATCCATCATCGTCACGGCCACGCTTGTTCTGACCCCCCTGTTGACCTTCATCGTCATGAACCAGTATGGACTCACCGCCAACCTCATGTCGCTGGGGGGGCTTGCCATCGCCATAGGCATCATGGTGGATGGCTCGGTGGTAGTCGTCGAAAATGCATTCGCCCGATTGGGAGAGTCTGCAGAAAAGAAACCGCCCAAAGCCAGGGTGATTCTGGAGGCAGCCTCCGAAGTGGGCAAACCCGTTCTCTTTGGCGTCGGCATCATCATTCTGGTGTTCATGCCGCTCTTGTCCCTGCAGGGGATGGAAGGGAAAATGTTTGCGCCACTCGCCATTACCATCGGCATAGCCTTGAGCATTTCGCTCATCCTGTCATTTTCGCTGTCACCCGTGTTGTGCTCCTACATCCTGAAGGGGGGAGGTGAGCATGACACGCCCTTTGTGGCACGGATCAAGTCCCCCTACCTGAAAAGCCTGAAATGGTCCCTCGGGCATCCCCGTCAGGTGATTGTTTATGCCATTGTGGCGTTACTGGTCAGCGTGGTCCTCTTTCCGTTCCTGGGGAAAGCGTTCATCCCCATCATGAAGGAGGGGGCCATCACACCCGTCATTACGCGTGCGGCCAATATCACCCTTGAGGAGTCGGTCAAGCTGGAATTCGAGGCGCTCAAGCGCATTGCCGCAATTCCGGGTGTTGACATGGTGGTTTCCCGTCTGGGACGAGGACAATCGGCTGCCGACCCAGGCCAGCCCAACGAATCGGACCCCATCGTCTCCCTCAAGCCTGCAAACCAGCGTGACCTCACCCAGGACCAGATTGCCGACAGGGTGCGCGCTGCTTTGCACACGTTGCCCGGAGTCGAGACCGCCATTTCACAACCGATTGCTGCGCGCGTGGACGAAATGGTTTCTGGTGTGCGCTCCCAGGTTGCTGTCAAGATTTTTGGAGATGACATCAATCAGTTGCGCCGGCTGGGCAACCAGATAGGACGCGTACTGGGCGGAATGCATGGAGCCACCGATTTGCGCATCGAGCAGGTAACGGGCCAGAACTATCTCACCCTGGTGATAGATCGCCAGGCCATCGCGCGCTATGGCCTGAATGTTGAAGATGTCAATAACGTCATCGAAATCGCCAATGGGGGGCGCGTGGCAACGCAGGTCTACGACGGCGAGCGGCGCTTTCCCCTGGTGCTGCGCTATCCCGCTTCATATCGTGACAGCATTGAAGCTTTTGAGGGCATCACGATCAGTTCGCCCAGTGGCGCGCTGGTCCCGCTGAAAGAACTGGCAGACATCCAGGTCGTCGATGGGCCATCACAAATTTCCAGGGAGTCCGGCAAACGGCGCTTGGTGGTGGGTGTCAATGTGGAGGGCCGTGACCTGGGTGGGTTCGTTCAGGAGGCCCAGGACAAAATCGCCAAACAGGTGAGCCTTCCCCAAGGGTATACCCTGGACTGGGGGGGGCAATTCGAAAACATGCAGCGTGCCATGGCGCGGCTCATGGTCATCATCCCGGTAACGATCCTGGCCATTTTCTTTCTGTTGTTCGTGCTGTTCAACTCGGTCAGGGTGGGCATGTTGATCATTCTGGTCTTGCCCTTCGCGTCCATCGGGGGTGTGCTGGGCTTGTTTGTCATGGGTGAGTATCTGTCCGTGCCAGCGGCTGTGGGTTTCATCAACCTGTGGGGCATCGCCGTACTCAATGGTGTGGTGCTCGTGTCCTTTATCCGGCAGTTGCGCGACGAGGGCATGACCACGGAAGTGGCCGTTTACCAAGGGTGTCAGAGCCGCTTTCGCCCCGTGATGATGACGGCCAGCGTGGCCATGCTGGCGCTCCTGCCGATGCTGTTCTCCAGTGGTCCGGGATCGGAAGTCACGCGCCCCCTGGCCGTGGTGGTGATCTTCGGTTTGCTCTCTTCCACCTCGCTGACGTTGCTGGTGTTGCCCGTACTCTATCCATATTTTGAAGACAGGCCTGCCCAAATCGCAGGTTGAACCGCGGTTTCTCTGTAAAAATATATTTCCATAGCCGTTTCGTTGCCATTTGGCGACGCATTCAATCTCAAGGAAATCAATCGGTTTTACCGGATCATCCCCAGGGTCGTCGCCATCTGGCGACGCGTGTGAACTTGCTCGTCGCTGATGTGCACTTACAATTCAGTCATATCGAAACGGGCCACATGCATTGACACGATGATTCACAATTTTTTGCCGAATACACCTTTTGAATTTGGGTATTTGATGCGCATTGGCACGGCTTTGCTATGGGCCGCACTGGCGGGTGAAGGGCTGTGGCATTTTGCAAGGCTGCCACGCATCACGGGATATGCAGTGACCGGGCTGATGCTGGGTCCCCTGGGGCTGGGTTGGTTCAGTGCTGCGGATTTTCCCCATTTCAAGGTGCTGATCGACCTCGCCTTGTCCCTGCTGCTTTTTGAACTTGGAATTCATGTGCATTTGCGCTGGCTGCGCGATAACCCCTGGGTTATTGTCACCAGCCTGGTGGAATCTGCACTGACCTTTAGCGCTGTCTTTGTCACGCTCACCCTGATGGGCCATGATGCCAGACTGGCAGCTGTCGTTGCGGCCATCGCCATCGGAACTTCTCCTGCCATCGTCATGCGCGTGGTTGCGGAAATGCGTTCTCAAGGCCAGGTCACACAACGGCTTTTCGTACATTGCGCGCTCAACATGACCTATTCGGTCGTGGCCTCCAAGCTGCTGATCGGAATGTTGCATGGCGCATTCAAGGGCGATTGGTTCATTGCCGTGGTGCATCCGCTTTACCTGTTGTTGGGGTCTCTTGGCGTAGGCGCTGCGCTGGCTTTGACTTTCAAACTATTGCGCACCCTGTTTGCCCTTTCGGACGAACAGGGCGTTGCGGTTCTTTTTGGCCTGTTACTGCTGGTCCTGTCATTTCTGGAAATTCTGTCATTGCCGGTTGTCCTGGCTCCCCTGCTGGGTGGCATGATGGTGAAATTCCTTGATCCGCGACCGCATCTGTGGCCCAGGCACTTTGGTACCGCGGGGGCCATTCTCGTCATCATGCTCTTTGTGTTGACGGGCG
>DAICZS010000059.1 GCA_027311025.1 Ferrovaceae bacterium | reverse complement strand
GTTATGCAGGGAACGAAATTGAGAAGCGGGCCAAAAGCACCCAGATTCATGAAGTCACGGTTCGCATGGACGATGGGCGCTCCCATGTCATCGCGCAGAGGGCCAACCCGGCATTCCGGGTAGGCGACCGGGTGCGGGTCATCAACGGCGCCATCCAGCCGTTATAGGCGGTGGCAGCCAGGGGGCTGGCCTGACACAGCCACCCCCCCGTGCAACATTACTTCTTCTTGGCCTTCTTGCCAGCGACGGCAGACTTGAAGGTGGCGCCAGCGGTAAAGCGCGGCACGGTCGTCGCGGCAATCTTGATTTCCTTGCCGGTTTGAGGATTGCGACCGGTACGGGCAGCGCGCTTTGAAGACTTGAAAGTCCCGAATCCCACCAAGGTGACGGAATCGCCTTTGCTGACTGCCTTGACTACGGTGTCGATGGCAGCAGACAAGGCCCGTTCGGCAGCGGCCTTTGAGAGGTCAGCTTCCTTGGCAATGGCTTCGATGAGTTCGGATTTGTTCATGCAATATCTCCTCGTGATAGTGACGTTGGTGGTCGGCGCTGCCTTCCCTGGAAAGTCTGGCGCATGAAGCGCGATGATCTTTTTGTCCTTGGACAGGCGTTTGATTGCCAGTTCGGCTTTCAGGGCTTCTGATTTTGAGCCGAACAACCGTGATCCTACCAAGCAAACCGGCGGATGGGAACGGGTATATCGCGCTCCAAGGCCTTTACAGTGGGTTTGATACCGGCGCGCAACATCCGTGGTGATTCCGGCATAGAGGGATCCATCAATGCATTCAATCAGGTACAAAAACCAGGCGGAGGGCGGCATGGCGCCCATCATGACACGATTGTGGCGCAAATTTCTCCCCTGACCCCCCAAAAATCAGGCCATCCGTCGGGTTGGGGCTGACTAGTCCGGTAATCCTTTTCCCTACAGATCATTTGAATCAATTTCACTAAAATAGACAGTGCCGCAGCATCAGAGGATAACGGGGAGGTCCAATGGACGCCGATCAGGAACTGCAACGCGCCTTGATGGAAATCGGGATTCCGCCCAGGCCGGACATTTTGACGCACCTTGATGCGGAAGCCCGAAAGGAAGACCCCGATTACCGGAAAATCGAGAAGCTGATCAGCGCCGACGTGGGAATTTCTGCTGCCCTCATCAAAACCATCAATTCCCCCCTGTATGGACTGCGGACCAAAGCCTCTTCCGTGCACCAGGCCATCAACCTGCTGGGCATGTCTTCCGTCACGCGCGTCGTGACGGGCATGGCGCTGCGCAACATTGCCGCAGGTGCAAACCTTGTCGAAGTAGAGGCGTTTCTGGAAGCTTCGGCAGAAAGAGCCCTGGTGACCGCCTACATCGCCAGGATGTTGGGAACCATCAACAGCGACCACGCCTTCACCTTCGGGCTATTCCAGAATTGCGGCATCCTCTTGCTGATTGCGCGCCGCCCCGGTTACAAAAAGGTCCTGGAACTGGCCAAGAGAACGCCAGACAGAATCATGACCCATACCGAAATCGACCATCTGGGCATTTCGCACGCCTACATCGGTTCACTGATGGCCAAGGAGTGGGGATTGGGCGACGCCATCACCGAGGCGATCTGGCACCACCATGACTACGAGGAAATCACCCGGCAACATGGCCAGGATGCTGCAGAAAAGCCGCACCTGAAGGAAACACGGGATTTGATTGCCCTTGGTCTGCTAGCCGAGCGGGCCGTCCAATACAATCCCGAATTCGAGAGGGGCGCCGACTGGGTTTCAGGCGGACGCATTGCACTTGAACATTTCGGTTTTTTTGACGACAACTTCCACAACATCGCACAAAAAGTGCAGGAAGTGCTCAGCGAGTTGCCTTGAAACGCTGGTGTTGCAGGTGTTCCAGCACCTCGAGCTGGTTGCCGCTAAAGACGATCCTGGCTTCCTTGCGCTGCCGCTGAAAGGCGTACATGGGATCATAATACTCACGCAACAGCCCCTCAATCCAACCCCGGTGTAAATCCACCGCGCCGCTTCTGGCCTGGGCTTCCAGTGCGGCATCCATGATGCCGGACAGACGCTGGCTGCGTTCGCCTCCCAGGCGCCTGGCAATGCTGTCCAGGCTTTGGCGAAGACGCTGTGCATGGGCCACAACACCTTGCTCTTCCCCAAAGTGGCCCACAAACTGGCGTCTGAGATCAATTACGTAATCACTGAGGATGCGCGCGACGCGATTTTCAAAACTGTCTTCCAGCCAGACCAGCGGACATTGCTGCATCAGTTGGTAGAGAGTGAGCGGCACTGAACAACTGCCGATCATGGGGCCTTCGTCTTCGATGACGAAATGTTCCGTTCCGGCAGCGCGCTGCCGGAGCAGGTCAATCGCCAGGGCGTTTTCAAAATCGATTTGCGACGGCTGAGGCGAGACCTGTTTGCCAAAACTGGAGCCCCGATGATTGGCGTGACGCTCCAGATCCAGGGCGTGGCCCAGTCCGGCCAGCACCTCCGTCTTTCCGGTGCCGGTCAGCCCGCCCAGCAGCACGAAGTCGCACTGAGCCATGGCCGCACTGGTGGTGTCCATGAGGAAGGTCCGCATGGCCTTGTAGCCCCCCACGACCCTGGGAAAAGCGACCCCCGCTTCATGAAGCCATGCCTGAGCAATCTGCGAACGCAACCCTCCACGAAAACAGTACAGGTAACCCTGTGGGTTTGCACGGGCGAAGGTGGCCCAGGCCTCGATGCGATCTGCCCTGATCTTGCCGGAAACAAGCTCATGGCCCAATGCCAAAGCGGCCTCCTGGCCGCTTTGCTGGTAGCAGGTTCCCACCTTCTGCCGCTCCACGTCATTCATCAAGGGCAGGTTGATGGCACCGGGGAAGGCCCCCTTGTTGAATTCCACCGGCGCACGGACATCCATCAGGGGCAGGTTGTCGAGAAAAAGCGCGCGGTAGTCGGCACTGTCCTCACGCATCAACACACCTCAATGGTGTAATGCTGTCGGGGCATCAATTCGCCGATGGGTGCCAGATTCAGGCCCAGTCCTGCAGCCACGGCAAGGAAACCGGCCTCCCCTGCGGCATCCACGGCCACCAGCAATCCGCCACTGGTTTGCGGATCACACAGCAGCAGCTTTTGGGTAGAGGTCAGGGGTGAAACGCGCGCACCGTAGCTGTCAAAATTACGCAGGGTCCCTCCCGGAGCAGCGCCCTGCTCCAGGTAGTCCTCCAGGTGGTTGAGTCGGGGAACGGCATCGTAATCCAGTCGGGCAGTCACCCCACTACCCTCGGCCATTTCCACCAGGTGGCCCAGCAGCCCGAAGCCGGTGACGTCAGTCATGGCACGCACACCTTCCAGCCTGCCAAAGTGACTGCCCGGTTTGTTCAAGGTGCACATCCAGTCGCGGGCCACATCCACGTCATCGGCACGCAGCAGCCCCTTTTTTTCGGCAGTGGTGAGGATGCCTGTCCCCAGGGGTTTGGTGAGATAGAGTTTGCAGCCCACGGTGGCCGTGTCATTGCGCTTGAGATAACGCTTCTCGACGATGCCCGTGACTGCCAGCCCGAAAATGGGTTCGGGGGCATCGATGGAATGCCCTCCAGCCAGCGGGATGCCAGCAGCGTGGCAGGCGGCGTGCCCGCCGCGAACCACTTCCCGGGCTACTTCCGGGGGCAGTACGTTGATGGGCCAGCCGAGGATGGCTACGGCCATCAGGGGGTCGGCACCCATGGCATAGATGTCGCTGATGGCGTTGGTGGCGGAGATGCGACCAAAGTCGAAGGGGTCATCGACGATGGGCATAAAGAAATCCGTGGTGGAGACGAGGCCACGTTCGCCGTCGATGGCATACACCGCAGCGTCATCGCGCGAGGCGTTGCCGACCCAGAGTTTGGGATCAGACGGCTGGGTCCCGGCGCCAGCGAGGATCACATCCAGCATCCGTGGAGAAATTTTACAGCCACAACCTGCGCCGTGACTGTATTGGGTCAAACGAATTGGATTGCTCATGAAATTTATGGTCGGGGTGAGAGGATTCGAACCTCCGACCGTCCCGAAGGCACTTCCGTTCTATGTCTTAAACTGATTTACAACGGCGTAAATCGCTATTTATATACGTAAAACAGTCTGTTATACTGCGCATACAATTGAGTATATCTCCAATTAGAGCCGATTTTTATCACTTAAATTGTAATTATTTTGGGACTGGCGTTTTCATGGGATTTGCCGCCTGACTACTGCTTCGATTGTATGCCCAACATGGTGACCAGATTATAGGCTATCTGGAATCAAGTGCTGTAAGACCTCGCTTGAGGCACGAAAACGATTGCTATATACTTGCGCTATATACATTGCACAAGGGGGCTCTATGACAACCAGTACCGTGTTCACCAATAACCGCACCCAAGCCGTCAGGCTTCCTGCGGAGATGCGGCTTCCAGAAGGCATTAAGCTGGTCACGGTCCGCGCGGTCGGAAATGAACGGATCATTTCGCCGCTGTCCGAAACCTGGAACAGCTTCTTCATCGGAGGAACCAGAGTTTCAGAAGACTTCATGAAAACGCGGGCATCGCAACATCAGCAAGACCGGGAAAGCTTTTAATGCTGAAGTACCTGCTCGATACCAACATAGTGATCTATGTCATCAATCGGCGCCCCATCGAGATCCTTGGTACGTTTAACGCCAATGCTTCCCGCATGGCAATTTCAGCCATCACGTTGGCCGAACTGATGCATGGCGTGGAAAAAAGCAGTCAACCCGAAACCAATTTCGCTGTAGTGGAAGATTTTTGCAGCCGTTTAGAGATTTTGCCCTACACCGCGAAGGCCGCTCATCATTATGGCGCCATTCGCGCCACACTCGAGCGATTGGGTCAACCTATCGGGGTAAATGACCTGCACATTGCCGCACATGCCAGAAGCGAGGGCCTAATCTTGGTCAGCAACAATCTGGGCGAATTTTCGCGGGTGCCCGCGCTACAAGTCGAAAACTGGGTTCAGTAATTAGTCTGGCAAATGCGCCATGAACTGATTTTGAAGAGACCCGGATCCTTGAGAGAACGGACAGGCATGATGAAGAAGTTTGCCGCCATTAGTCCGGATTGTATTCTGAGTGACTGGTTTATCGTGAGCGATGGACAGCACCGTGCCCTGATGCGACGTCTGTAATATTAAGAAGCTGTCGTTCGTCAATATTCGCATATTCGCAATTAATAATAATCCGTTCTTTGGTAATTCCTCGTTATTCCTTTATGTGCTATCGCTGCTCCGATAGTCTTGTGGACCGAATCATGGTTTCTGAGCGAGTCATTCATGGGATTGAGGCATGCCATCGTCATTTTGTTTGGCATTTTCCTGGCAGCAACGGGGCTTTCAGCCAAAGCAGATTCCGCTCACGACAGTCTTGAAGCATACGGATTGATTGACCTTGGGGTCACCACGCTCAATCACTCTGAACCTTTCGATCCCGCATTGGGAACTGTTCCCATGACTAACAAGTATGCGACCCAGCGTGTGACCGGTCTTGTCTCTGGAAACCTGCAAACATCCCGCCTTGGCTTTCGGGGAAGCGAAGATTTGGGAAGTGGAACAGTGGCCATCTTCGTGCTTGAATCCCACATCAACGCCAACAACGGCACTCTGGGCTCTGGTGCAGCCACAACTGGTTATAAAACCGGAGTTGTCCAGACAGGCGACAGCTCTTGCCAGGGGCAACTGTTTTGCCGTCAGGCATGGGTTGGGCTGCAAGGTGACTTTGGTACGCTAGGTGTTGGCCGTCAATATGCGTTCACCTACGACATCATTCGAATTTACGATCCATTCGGCGCCTCTAACTCCCTGGATGGACTGGGCAGATCCCAACAGGGGGGAGGCAATACACGCGAGGTGCGCATCGATAACAGCGTCAAATACACGAAGCACCTTGGCCCGCTCAACCTGGGAGCCGAATATGGGTTTGGAGGCGTGACAGAAAATTTTTCTGCTGGCTCATTTGTTGGCTTTAACGCTGGATATGAATCCGGCCCTTTTGGTTTTCAGAGTGCGTGGCAACACAAGACAGATTCACAGATCTGGGCGCCCTCATCGCCCGTTACCAACATCGTTTATGACACAAATACTCAGACTGTCTTGCTGGCAGTTAACTATCGATTAGGCAGAACGCTATTGCAGGGAGGCTATGAAAGGGTTGGCCTGGGCACTGGCAGCAACCAGCTGTGCATGCCGACAGTGGAATACGTGTGCGGCGCCAACAGCAAGTATGCAGGTCAGCAAACTTCGGTTTGGTATGGAGCCGTGACGTGGTTTGCCACGGGACAACTCAGCCTGGTGGGTGCGGCCTACAACCAGCAATATGCCGCATACCAAACCGGCATCAATTCCCAGTCTGCAGGCCGACAAGGGGACTTCAGCGCGATGGCAAACTACAGGCTTTCGGCGAAGACTGATCTCTACATGGCCACACACGGAACGTGGTTGAACGGAGGCATGGCCTATGGATACACCAATACGGCTTTCAATCTCGTCACCGCTGGCGTCAGGCGCGTGTTTTGATTCGCTCGGTAATACATGTGTTTTGTATTAAGACAGGCTTCACTACAACCCTTGGGGGCTGCGCATCGCCGATTCCATCCACTTGGCAATTGCATGCTGACTGCTTTTCGCCATGGCAATGATGATGCGTACAATGGCGCTATCACTACTGTCATCTTTTCAGGATCGCATAATCACGCTTGATATTCTGGAATCCCGCCAATCATGAGGAGCGGAACATGCTGAACAGAATGAAGGTCAGTACTCGCCTGCTCTTGGGCTTTGGCATTGTCATGTTGTTACTTGCAATATTGTCAATTTTTGCAATCTTGAATCTGGAGAAACTAAGTTTCGACATGCAAGAAATGTCGCATGAGCGTTATCCAAAAGTAGTAGCAGCTAATCAAATCGCATTCAGGGCAATGGACAATGCGCGCATTATCAGAAACATCATCTTGTTGACTGATGAAAAGGCCATGGCGGATAACAAGAGAAAATATGATGAAAATCTGACCAAGAATAATGAAGACTTTAAGCAATTAGACCTCTCTATCAGAACCGAATCAGGTAAAGCATTGCTTGAGAAAATGCATGAAACCAGCGCTGCCTACCGTGAATATTCCGATGAAGTCATTCGCCTGGGTTTGGCAAATAAGGATGTCGCAGCGATTCGCGTACTTTATGGAGATGGCTACGAAAGACAGACTGAATATTTCACTGCAATTAAGAAACTGGTCGAATTTCAGGGAAAGAAGGTAGAAGAACTTACTAATGACGCGGCAGAGAATTATAAGCAAACGCGAGTCCTGATCATTGTCCTGTCTTGTTCAGTGCTAGTGGTAGGTGTTGGCACCGCCACAATGGTGACCCTATCAATCACGGGCCAGATCGGCGGCGAACCAGAGCATGTGATGGCTGTGGCAAAAAACATTGCCTCGGGGGATTTCACCACGATAGTGGCAACTCAACCCGGTGATACCCAGAGCATATTGGCTTCCATACAGCAGATGCAGCAAAGCCTCAAATCACGAGATGCGCTCATTATCAATAAGACGGCGCAACTTGAGGAGGCTGGAACAAAAATTCAAAACTATCTTGATACGATGCAGAACATGCTGCTGGCTTTGGATACTCAAGGCAATATAACCATGATCAACCCTTTTGGATGCAGCATTCTGGGGTATACACAGGATGAGCTTATAGGAAAAAATTGGTATGCCTTTTGTGTGCCGCAGCCGGAAGGAATGGCGCAGGCGTACCCAGACTTCATTAAATTTTTGCAGGACGAATTTAGGGTTGATAGGAATACTGAACGAAAAGTCCTGTTAAAGAATGGGCAGCAGCGTCTATTTTCCTGGTATACGAATCATCTTCGAGATAGTTCTGGGAAAGTTATTGGCGTTTTGAGCTCGGGCCGTGACATTACTGACAGAAAACTGGAAGAGCAAAAACTCAGGCTGGCAGCAAGCGTTTTCACGAGTGCGCAGGAAGGTATCATGATCACAGACACAAACCATGTGGTGATTGATGTTAATGAGGCCTATTCCCAGATCACTGGATTTTCCAGAAGCGAAGTCATCGGCAAGCCGCAAACACTAATATGCGCAAATCGACACGAATCTGGATTTCAAGAGGAAATATCCGGTCTTCTGGCCAACAATGGACACTGGTATGGAGAAGTCTGGAATGAACGTAAAAACGGTGAAGTTTATGCTGCAAAGCTGATCGTCAGTGAAGTTCGGGACAACAGAGGAATCGCGCTGCATTATGTCACGATATTTTCAGATATCACGCCACAAAAGGAACATCAACGCAAACTGGAACATATTGCCCATTATGATAGCCTGACAGGGCTTCCAAACCGGGTTTTGCTTACGGATCGGCTTCATCAGGCAATGATCCAAGCTAAGCGACGCGAACAAACAATGGTGGTTCTTTATATCGATTTAGATGGTTTTAAGGCGATTAACGACAACCATGGGCACCAAATCGGGGACCAGTTACTGATTGCAGTTGCTGGGCGAATGATGCAATCCATAAGAGAAGGAGACACAATTGCTCGCATTGGCGGTGATGAGTTTGTGGCGGTATTAAGTGACTTATCCCATTG
>DAICZS010000058.1 GCA_027311025.1 Ferrovaceae bacterium | reverse complement strand
GCATTAACACGGTCTTATCCATTTTGGTATAAATAAAACAACAAGTTACTTGGGATAACTGGCTGGCGCGTCGGTCTTGTGTAGCACGGCGCGAATCTACACATCACCCGGATAATATGACATACTTTGTTACGAGTTGTGGGATGCCATGCAAACTCCTGACAGACGGATTCTTAACTGGGACGGAGCCATCTACTATGCCGCACTTGATTTTGAAACAGCCATTCGACTTAGTTGCCGTTGGTGACTTGTCGGCCAATACCTTTCGAATACGGTTTTCCCGATCTTGATCGATTGGCGACAATGAATTCCGTAACTAACAGTCCCTCCGAAATCCCCTTCTCAAAGCACCCGCTACGCCTCCTGTTACGCCACTCGTTTCAAAATAATGTCGTGCTGAGCTGCTTGACGACCCAGGCTTTGATTGAGCTGGAGAACCTTCTGACCATCACTGACATCGCAAGGAATAAACCACTTCTGGTTCAGGGAACGTCAGACATGGAGCAGTACTTCATTCTGGAGGGGGTTCTGAAACGGGTGGTGACTGGCCCTGAGGGGAGGCAGATGATTCTGCGTTTTGCCCAGGAATCTCAGTTTGAAACCACCTACGCTGCATGGCGCCTGAAAAACCGGGCACCGTATAGCATTTGCTCTGTGACGAGGGCGCGTGTCGCCAAGTGTCCTATGGCGTTGTGGGCAGAGTATATAAATGCCCATCAGAAATTAAAGCATGACTTTGAATACGAAGTCATGCGCTTGATGAGCGAAGTCATGGAGCACACCACCGCGTTGCATCTGCTCGACGCAACCGGCCGTCTGGAGCGGTTTCAGGATAAAAATCCGGGCCTGGCTGAACTTCTGCCCAGAAAGGATCTGGCCTTGTATCTCAACATAGCGCCTGAAACCCTGAGTCGGGTACTGGGCAGCCATGATCATCATTCATTGCCTTTGGTCGTGTAGGAGAAAGTGCCTTGCACCCTAACACGAGGGCATGTCTCGCGTACATCGCCAGTACTCTGGTCAATAAAAATGCCAATATCGTTGTTTTCGATTATTCCCAATCCAAACGACTTGTCTTTACTGGATCTGTTAATGAAACCAGCGTCAACCTCTATGACCATGAACGATGCTGTTATATCACGGGTGCGCTCAGCCGTATTTATGACCAATCTCAAAAAGATTATGCATCATTATCGATTATTGGCAGCCAGGTGAGCGGCTATGACTTTTCAGGGGAACACCAGTTTTGTGGTGATGTGGACGGAAATTCAGTGACCTTCCTGGAATATGATACTTCGCATCGCTTTTGTTACCGCTGCGGCAGTTGATCACCACACAAGGAAGTCTTCAGTAACGCCATTGCAAGCAAAAGGTTGCGCTCCATCATCTACCCGCTGCCACGATTAGTCGACCCTGGGACAATGTGCGTCAATGAAAGCGGCGTCTGGCTGGAGACCCCGGAAAAATTGTCCAAGGGGCCCCAAAAAATACAACCGACGCATCCAAAAGTGTAGGGATTTGCCGTTGCGATGTTGTTGGAGGGCGGCATTGCCGTTAGGGGAAGCGAGGCGTTACAGGAAATCGGCGCTCCTGTGGCGATGTCAGCACCACATACATTGGGTTGAATCGTGGTCTGTGTCGCCGGATTTGAAAACTGTACGCAGCCCATGGTTTGTCCCAAGGCACATCCGGGCAGATTTTTATCAGCCATGAAAACAACATGGGTTGGCGTTTGCCCGACGATGATATTGTCATATATGGAGTCATAGCCTGCGCCACTTAATCCATACGGGCTGGTTGTTGAAAACGGGGTAGATAATGGTCCTTGCGTGGTCAGGTATCCGGCCGTGATCAGTGTAGGCGCAAGCAGGGCCTTCGTATAGTTGTCTACCGATACAAGCATGGTTCGAATCCTGTCCCGATCCAGAATGGGATCCAGGTCCACGGCCTTTCCCGTGCTGGACAGCATGGCGCAGATCGCGGTGGTCCAAGGCGTAACATTGACCACGGTAGTGGCCAATGGGCTAATGACATCCTTACAAGACACCAGCGTAGTAGCGCCTGCGCTACCGCTGCTGGTACTTACGGCAATCATGACAATCGGTGCCGTCAAACCTGATGCATTGAAGGTGTAGGTACCATCCACCGCAGTGATCGCCGTCATGGTCACCCCAAACGCATCTTTCAGCCTCAATGTCGCACCCGCCAACGGCCGGCCTTGCGCCACAGTGCCTGTGACCAAGGGACCGGTAGATACTGCCAATGCTGGTGACGATCCGCCTCCACCACCACAAGCAATGGGCAAAAGCGATGCCGCTAAAAGCAAAATGTAATAAGCGTGTCTGGAAATAAGACGCATGGGCGACTAACCTCTTGATTTGGCAGTGAGTGCAGCCATGAGATCGCTTGGAATCATGATACAACTTCCCGATGTAAGGAATAAAGCAGGGAATTTTGTGCCCCTTTGGCTAATTGCCCAACTCACAGGACAGGTCAGGTCGGCTTCTGTATCCAGAATTGATACATCCCAAAAAATGTATCCGGGTTTTCGTTTTCGAAAGACTGCCAGTGTTCGAGTTGGGTGAGCGTAGAATCATCTGGGAAGCGCAACCGATAGGCGCTCACTACCCTGGGATCCAGTTCAAACCCCAGAAAGCTCAGATTGTTATCCTGCAAAAACCCGCCAATAGTTGTCAGAGACAAGCGATGCTCCTGGACGTGAAAAAGCAGATCTCGACAGGAGCTGATACTGAAAAAATCGAGGGCCCGGACCGCCAACCCAAGGTTTTCATGGCGGTCCATGTCGAGCAGATATTGTCTGCACGCTCGAATCTCGTTAGCCGTCGTCCCATAACCTTGCCCGGCAATCATGGCGCGCGCCTTGACGATGTCACGCCGTGCCAATTCGCTGTAGAATCCAAGCTTCATGAATCCGCCCGGGCGAAGCAGGGACAGCAGTACCCGCCACCCTGTCCAGGGATCAGCAAGATGGTGTAATACGCCCACTGACTCAATCAGGTCGAAATCACGACCTACTGCCCCCAGATTCAGAAGATCGGCCTGAGCATACTCGATTGACGTCAGGCCAAGTTCTTGTGTCTTGCGCTTTGCATAACAGAGGCTGCTCAGACTCAAGTCAACGGCGAGTATTCTGGCCCCCTGAAGTTGCCTCCCCGTTTCAATGGAATGCTGGCCCGTGCCGCACCCGGCAATCAAAACATCGGCATCACCGGTCAGGGAGCGCGGCTTTAAAATGGCCAGAGGGAGTTTTTTGGACAAATAGCCGAGGAGAGGATTCGTTTTTGGTGCGGGTGCCACCCTGGTCCAGCGGGGGTAAGGGTGATCCTCATACTGGCTCTGAACCTGAAGCGACACGTCGTCTTCGATGCGAGTGATTCGCGGAATCGTGGTTCGCAACCGGCGCTCTTCTTCCGGTTCGCTTATCTGTTGTACAAGCACCGCCATCACCGGATCTGGCCATGATCTTTCCATGAGTCTGGCAGCACCAGGAATGGAATAGAGCGGAAAGTAACATGCAACTGCCATCGGCCAAAGTGCTGGAATGTCAGTCTCTGCATCCAATGCATCAACCAGAGCATTCCGCAATTCATCCGCCTTACTGATCTCTGTATCTGTGTGAGAGAACACGTATTCATTCATGAAGCATTGGTTAGCCATGGCGCAGCAAACATCCATGGCAGCATTCATAGGTCTTCCGGTAGTCCCCGCTTCATCGACGGCTTCGAGCAGAGCACACCGCACCGTGGTTAGCAAGCGCTCGGTTTCAATGTCATCGATACGGGTGGAATTGAGCAAGGCGCATAGTAATGAGTCAGATTGAAGGACATTGAGACCGTCGGTCCCTAACAGGTCCTGCACTGACAATCGTTGAGGCCAGTCATGGGTAACCCGCGTCATGGCCTCCCGTATGTTCGGGTTCAGCTTGAGAAAACGGATGCAAACGCCAGCAAGATCGGTGGGCCTGCCCCAGTTTTCGGTTAATGCGCGAACCAATGCCGACTTAACCCCAGCAGTGTCAGTCGTTACATGAAGATGCCTGACGCAAGTCACAAAGATGCTTTTTGCCTCTACAGTTTCCTGAATCCGAAGCGATTGCATGATGCAGCCCAGGGCCGTTGCTGACTTGCCCTGTGTGCTGAGCAGCAAGGCAAGATTATTCAGGACCATGACATAATCTGGTCTGATGGCCAGCGCGCTTCGGTAGCTCACTGCAGCGTCTTCAAATTGCCCAAGGTCATTCAAGACAACAGCCAGGTTGCCGTGTGCTTCGGCGAAATCAGGTCTGGAGTTCAGGGCCAGGTGATAACTGGCCACTGCTTCTTTGAGCCTTCCGAGGTCTTTCAAGGCATTACCCAGGTTGTAATGCGCTTCAGCATAATGTGGCTTGAACCTGAGTGCCCGGTGATAACATGCCACCGCCTCTTCTGGTTGCCCGAGATCTTTCAGGGCATTACCCAGATTGTTATGGGCTTGGGCGAGATCGGGCTTGAACTTGATGACCCGGTGATAACTGGCCACCGCGTCATCGAGCCGCCCGAGAGATTTCAGGGCATTGCCCAGGTTGTAATGCGCCTCGGCATCATCGGGCATGAGTTCTGTTGCCCTTTGTAGCTCAAACAACGCCATTTTATTTTGTGCCGTAAGGGAAGCTCCCAATGCCTTCCAGACTAACCCGGAGGACGGTTGCTGCTCGAGCAGCTTGCGTGCCAGGCTTTCCATTTCTCCATAGCTCCCGGAATTGAACAGGGCGGCCAGCCTGTTCATTTCGGTGGGTGGCGGTGCGGAGGTTCTCGGTTGGACGGTTTGATGGGGAGCACTTGATGCCAATTTATTTTGGCAACATTTTTTGTATTTCAGTCCGCTGCCGCAAGGACAAGGATCATTTCTACCGGCGCCCATTCAAATACCCTTTATATTGGGCATTCGCCCCAATCTAACAACTCGCCAAGTGCTGGCTCCTTTGGTTTGAACACATCGCCCAATCCCCACACCGTCTGGATATGGCGCGGGTGACCAGGGACTTCTTCAATCAGGCGCCGAAGTTTGAAGACGGTTATCGTCGTCGAGGTCCAGGAATTTTTGTTTTCTTGCTTTCAACGTACGAAGCGCATCAGCGGATTCCTGAATCAACCACCCGAAGGTGCGCCAAAAACGCCATGCTGGAAACTTAAATAAGACAGGTCTGAGCATTCGACGCATTTATCACAATGATCCAGATTGAAGGAGTTGATGCAATCCGAGCAGTGTTTACAGGAGACGCACTTCACACAATGATGGCAATCTTCGCAGTCGCTGCAATCCGTACATCCATTTCTGTCCATCTCGAGCGCCTGTGCATTGGCTGCTTCTTGTGAAATATATGACTTTCCGATGTTACGCATTGCTGAAACTTTAGAGGTATACATCGCAATCTCCCCTGTAATGAACGGTTTGTAAGAGAAATTGTTATGAAGTGAACCTTGCTCATAGCATGTTCTCATTAATGCGTTTGCGGCTCAACCTGCTGCTGATAACGAAAAATTGAGCCGACGCCATCTGGACGATCATGCAGAGTAATCTGTCCACCCATACGCAGAGCTGCCTCTCTTGCAATTGCAAGCCCCAGACCGCTACCATTTCCCTGAGTGTCTGGCATGCGGTAAAAAGGATCGAATACGCGTTTACGATACGAATCGGGAATGCCGGGCCCGTTGTCGATGATCTCAATGAACCCATCGCCCCCATCCATACTGAGCCGGATCGTGACTTCTCCGCCTTCAGGTGTATATTTCAGGGCATTTTCCAGGCCATTCCCAAGAACCAATCGAAGCGATTCCGGATTAGCGAAAAGCGACAGTTTCGTCAACACGTCAAGTCCCAAGTCAATTCTTCTCGCAGTAGCCAATGGTACGAATTCTTCGATCAGTTCCCTGGCAAGCCCCTCCACATCCACCCAGGATCGTTCGGTCACACTCGCCTGGATCCTGGCCATATCCAACAGCTGTTCGGTCAGCCGTCGCGCACGTTCTACTCCGGCTTCAAGGGGAAGGATGTGTTCCCGAGCCAGCGTCAATGAGTCCGCCTGTTTAATATTATGCACCTGCAGGGAAAGCGCGGTGAGTGGTGAACGAAGTTCGTGAGCAGCGTCTGCAATAAAGCGTCGCTGTTGGCCCAGCAATTGGCTTATACGCACCAGTAAGCGATTGATGGCATGGACGAAAGGTAGTACCTCTCGTGGGATCTTTTGCTCTGGCAATGGGCTGACATGTTCGGCATCCTGTCGATCCAGCAGAGTGGCCAGCTGATTAACAGGCACCAACTGGCTTCGAACAATGTGGATGATCAGCCAAATCACCACCGGAATGAACAGCAGTGAAGGAACCAAAGTTCGCAGGGCGTTATTCAGGGCAATTTCGTTTCGAAACTCTGTGGGTTGGGCAACGACGGTACTATCGCTGAAAGTGCCGATCAACACAAAAACACGCAACGGACTTTCCTGACCAGCAACCGTATGGAATCCAGCTGCCAGATTGTCAACCATCCATGCAGGCCGGGAATCATTTGGCAAATGAACGATGGTAATGCGAGATTCTGGGTCGATCCAGGCTTTGCTTAGACTACGATGATCCTGTTTACCTGATTTCGCCGACCCTTGGCCTGAACTGCCATACAAGACGGCAATTTGACGCAGGGTGTCGTCCTGGAGTTCTCTTGCCTCCTGATAAGCCAGGCCAAAGGCCGCGAGCCCTGCCAGCATACCCATCAGCAGGGTCGCCCCTCCTAGCATTAATGACAATCTTTTCTGTAGGGAAGGCATTATTTGGAATTGTCCACCATCCAGCCTGCACCCCGGATATTTCTGATAACATCCGCGCCGAGTTTTTTGCGTATTCCGTGGATCAGGAAATCCACTGCATTGCTTTCCACTTCCTCGTTCCAGCCATATATCCTGCCTTCCAGGTCAGCTCGAGTGAGAATGGCCCCTGGCCTAAGCATCAGGGCATGAAGTAGTGAAAACTCCCGAGCGCTCAACATGGCTGCCACTTCTCCGTTACGGGCCTCATGGGTGGCCGGGTCCAGATTCACTTTGCCACTATACAGAACAGCCGCAGCCTGCCCTCCGCGCCGTCGAACCACGGCCCGTAATCGCGCCAACAGTTCGCTCACGTCAAATGGCTTTACCACATAGTCGTCAGCTCCAAGATCCAAACCTTTGACGCGATCTTCCACTCCGTCGCGAGCGGTGATGATAACTACGGGTACTGAATTTCCAGATTGACGCAATTGACGAAGCACCTCAAGGCCATCTTTGCGCGGCAGGCCCAAATCCAGCAAAACAGCCTGGTGTTCATCATGCGCAATGGTCGCTGCAGCGGAGACACCATCTCTGACCCAGTCCACGGCATAAGCGGCGTTCCGGAGCGCAATGGTCACAGCTTCAGCGATCATGGGATCATCTTCTACTAACAACAATCGCATCAAGATCTCCCCAGAGTACGTTCAATGAATCGTGTCCTTGCAAAGCAGGTGCGCCCGTACAGCGGCGCATCTGCTTTGGTTCATTTCAAAATAAACAATACAGGTCTGTTTTACTTGCTTCCTCGCTCACCCTTCTCTTCATGCTCAGTTCCTTCATCTTCATGATCTTCGTGATCGAGTTGGGCACTCAGTATTTTGCCGTTATGGGCATCTACCTTGACATCCACAGTTTGGGTGCTGTTTACCACTTCAACGCCATAGATAATATTGCCGTTTTCATTTTCCAGTTCGGCATTAACCGCCTTGCCTTTAGCGTGACTTTCAGCTGCAGCTATGGCCTGGGTGAGACTTACCTCTGCCTTTGCTCGAAGTGCTGAATCATTTTGCTCTGACTGGGAAGAATAAGCGACACTTGTACCAATGGCTGTCAATGCAATTACCGTTGAAAGAACCAGTAGACGTTTCATGATTTAATCCTCAATTAAGCGCGGCTATTCGCGTGAAATTGAAGATACCAACCAATAATTAGGCGGGGATTATGAACTGCAACACAATTGCTGATTAAGATTTTCAATGAACATTCAGCCGATGGAACTTCTTACATGGATAATCACACCAAGTATCATAAATAAAAACAACATTCCTCAGGGATCATGATGGACAAATCAGACTTCAAACGGCTTTTGCGCAATTCCATTCGCATCTATTTTGCTCCGATAATTGATGCTTATAGGCAGACCCGCTTTGAGCTCCGGCGTGTAGACCGTGACATCTGCATCCGCAATTCCCTGCGGGAAAATATGAAATCCAGCTCTCATTACCCTCCTGTTATTTAAGAATATCGGCACGATTCCTGAAGTATCTTTCCACAGAGAACAGTGATGCCTCCACGGCCAAGCTTGCCCTCATTTTGAAAAGGATCCGCGTGGAATAGTTGCTGTCCAAAAATTGCAAACTGCCATTCAGGTTCTGCTTGAGAACCTGTGTCAGACCATGTTTATGTTTCTTTCTTTATAGCTATCCCCTATCTTTCCGCATCTCCGCTTGTCGTGATTGTTCACTAATTTTCGCGTCTGGACATAATTCCCTTGCATCGGCCCACTTAAAATAACAGGTCACCTGAATCAACCCTTGTTTCAATCAGATAGTGGAGGTTTCATCATGCTTACGTTACGCAAGGCGTTATCTATGAACATGCTGTCCCTGGTTTTGGCAGGCGTTTTGCAGGGTCCGGCTATGGCTGCAACTGCTGCTCCCTCAACGTCAGAAGAGGGCAAAGCCCATCAGGAAGGAGTCCATGCCCTGATCAAGGAACGAC
>DAICZS010000057.1:6848-9113 GCA_027311025.1 Ferrovaceae bacterium | reverse complement strand
TGTCCGCGATATTGCCTTCCAGCAATTGGGGCCGGCCAAACAGGCTAGCATCATCGAGCCCCAGGATGGTGACTGCCTGATAGGTGCCGTTGCGAAGCTTGACGAGGGCGGCACCGGAATAGAGCGGCACCGCGTACTTGACGCCCTGGATACTGCGAGCGGCATCGACCACATAATCCGGCAGGGGAATGCTGCTGGCCACGTTGTTGACAGCAGGATCCATCACCCACACCTTTGCCCCCACATTGAGGACGGTGGCAGAGGCACGCTTGAGGATGCCGGCGAACATGGATGTCATCATGACCATGAGGAACACTGAAAACGTGATCCCGATGAGCAGGGCAAAGAACTTCCCCTTGTCGTTGACAAGGAGTTTGAACGCTACTTTGAGAATTCCCGTCACGCCGGATGCCCCGTTTGCACGATTGTGCGCCGAAGGACGGCGCCCACCTGCATCGATCCCCAATCTACCATGGGACTCCTGGGGTAAATTCGATTGGGGCTATATTGTTCGTGTGCGTACTATTTTTTCACCCGCCAAAACCATAAGGAGACTTTCATGCAACGCTCGTTACTCGCAATCGCCCTGACTGCAGTCCTGGCTATCCCCGCCCTGGCCGCAGATACTTACATCACGGACCCCAACCATACCTTTGCACGGTTTTCGTACAGCCACCTGGGCTACAGCACCCAGCTGAGCCGTTTCGACAAGGTCTCCGGAAAAATCATCATCGACCCTGCCGCCAAAACCGGTTCGGCCGACATTACTATCGATACCCGTTCGGTCAGCACCGGCTCGGCGCAGTTCAACGAACATATCCAGGGGCCTGAGTTTCTTGACACGGCCAACTACCCCACTGCCACCTTCAAGGCCAACACCATCAAGTTCAACGGTGACACGCCCGATGAACTGGTGGGCGATTTGACCCTGAAAGGCATCACCAAGCCCGTGACACTGAAAGTGACCTCCTACAAGTGCATGCCCCACCCCATGGTCAAAAAAGACGCCTGCGGTGCCGATGCCATCGTTCACCTCAAGCGGACTGATTTCAACATGGGCAAATACGCACCCTATGTGGGCGACGACGTCACCGTGACGGTTTCCGTCGAAGCCATCAAGCAGTAACGCAGGCGTTGGGCGTTACGACAGCAGGACGCGTACCGCCCACCAGATGGCCCCAACAGCCAGGACGAGCGCTACCAGCACCGGATAGAACCAGAGCGGCGGCTTTTTCTCTGCATAGGGATCAGTCAGCGAGCGCTCGGCATTGGGCGGCAGTGTGGCAATCTGCGTCAGGGACGTTCCGAAGGGGATGTTGATGCAGGCTCGCGCGTTGATGGCCCAGCCGTTGGCGTCCAGGATGGGGCCCAGATTGCGGGTGCGCAGCTTGAACCAGGCCAGCAGCACGGCAGGCCCCGAGATGATCAGCATGAAGCCGATCAGGGCCAGCGGGATCTGCCACCATTTCAGGGCCAGTACGCCCATAATGACGGAGGCCAGGGCGGTGCCGATAGCCCCCACGGCCAGGCCGATCGCTGCAAAGATACCGGCAAACTTGCCCACGTCAAACGCCTGCTGGGCCACAGCCGTCCTGGCGCCGGCCGCAGACACGCCCTTGGTGGCCGCTAGCGCCATCCGGTCCTCACTGTCCTTGGCCTTGCTGGCTGCCAGCTTCTGTAACTGCTCGCCCACCATTCGGGCCAGTCGCTTGTAAGGCGACCAGAAGGCCTGGCGCAGGCTGATGGGGTGGTCAATGATCTTGACGATGGTGGCGTCCCAATCGTCGCCGTGACGATCGTAGAACACGCCGTTACGCCCCACCATCAACTGGTCCGCATCACCCGCCGTGAAGGCTGCGGCAACCGTCATTTTCTGGCTGCCCCGAACGCAATCGCAATACACGAGGCAGATGCGTGAGAGGGTGGCGAGCATCGCGTGCCTGGCAGGGTCGGCCACGGCCACGCACAACTCGCAGGAGCGTCCGTCCAGATAGAGGGTTCCTGCCTGAAAAGTGGCCTTGCCCTGGCGTGTGTAAAAATCCTTGAAGGCCACGAAATTGTTGGCAAGCTTCAACAGGTCGCGCACATAGCGCACCAACTGTTCCAGTTCGCGCACGGCATCGTCGTCATTCTGGTCTGGTCGGGAGGCTCGCCAGGCCATATAACCGGAAAAGCGGTCCTGAATGTCCCGCCATTGTGCCTCGGTCAACGACTCAAGATCGCCCAGCAACGGCTGGACGACCTTGCTGCGAAAGGCTGCCATGG
>DAICZS010000057.1:0-6838 GCA_027311025.1 Ferrovaceae bacterium | reverse complement strand
GTGCAGGGGCAGCGCGCCCTCTGCCGTGATGCGCGCCAGCGGCAGGCGCGTGAGGCTTGCCTCCTGCAACAGGACATCCGCCGCCAGGGTCTTGTAGGTATCCTCCGAAACATCCAGTGCTTCACTGGCACGGGCATCAAAAGCCGCGAGGCGACAGCGCAGAAAAAAATCATCAACCTTCCCAGCCACTGCCAGCAACGCCTCACAGGCGGCTTCGCTATCTTCGCCCAGGGGTGCGCTTGCCGTGCCCTCCGCCTCCCACGCCGCCAGCACGCGGGCCGCATGGCGGGCCTGGGCAGTGCTAACTTCTGCCACGCTCAGCTGCTCGTTTGCAGCTTTTCCCAGTTCATCGGCCAGCACCCGTGCGGCGGCCACCAGACGCTGCCCCGCTTCCGTGTCATGGCTGATGTCGTCAACGGCCAACCCATCCTGAGCGAGCCCCAACAGCTGGGGGTCCGTCAGGCGCTCGGCGGCCCAGCGCACTGCTGCGATGAGTTCATAGGCCCGTACATGCCCGTCGGCATCGGCATCCACCAGCGCCAGGGTGCGCTCGTCAAACTGGATGCCCTTGACGGGACAGGACAAAGCCACCCACAGCTTCTGGTCGAGTTCGCCGATCGCCAGCAGGTCGTCGGCCCCGTCCAGCCGAACCTGATCGAACCCCCCTGCCCTGAAAAATCGCCAGTGCCGGTTTGCAGCATTCATAAGCACGCCCTCTCTCAATGGAGCACCCATTCTAACGGGGTGGGGGCCGATATCAAACTGCCCTGATTGCAATGCGGGATGATGCGGATCAAGTGATTTTCGCTATATACTTTTATACAATTCGATATGTTGTCTTGTATATAGCGATTAACGATCCAAGGAAAAGGAAAACACATGAAAAAGACGCTGCTGGCAATCACCGTCCTGGGTACCCTGTCGGCCACGGCCCATGCGGACGATTCCCAGAATTCGTGGTTTGCCATCTCAGACGCCGCGAAGGAATCGCAGCCGCACTGGATGACGCCCATCGTCACCGTCACGCCCCGACTGGAACAGGAGTTTCGCTACGACCAGCTGTCGCAGGCCAAATCGGGCGGCGTGGGCATCAGCAATTACGGTTTGAACAAGGGGCTTGAACTGATCCCCACGGCCAATTCCGAAATCATCATCGGGGTACCGGGCTATCAGGTGACCAGCCATCCCAATGGCACCAGCACCCGTGGCTGGGCGGACGAGACGCTGCTGTTCAAATACCGCATGCTCTCCGCCAACGAGGAACAGGGCAACTACATCGTGACGGGCTTCATGGGCCTCAGCCTGCCCACCGGCGACCCCAACATGACCACCGGGCATTATGCCTACACGCCAACCATCGCCGTGGGAAAAGGCTGGGGCACGCGTGAATCCGGCTTTGACGTTCAGAGCACGCTCGCCATGACCGTTCCTGACAGGGACATGGCGCGCCTGGGCGAGCCCATTGTCTGGAACACGGCGTTCCAGGGCCATTTTTCCACATACTGGTGGCCTGAACTCGAAACCCAGTACACCCATTTTTCCGGCGGCCCGAATGATGGCAAAAACCAGACGGTGCTGACCCCGGGACTCATCCTGGGTCGCTATGAACTGGTGGAGCGCATGAAGTTTGTCATCGGCCTTGGGTACCAGAAAGCCGTGGGCGGATTTCAGACCTTCAACAACGGCTGGCAGATGACGGCGCGAACGCCCTTCTAGTGAGCCTGCCTACTGGACCAGGGCCAGGATGACGCTGGAAGCGGCAAACAGCGCGCAGGCCCGGGTGTCTTCGGCAAGCTGCAACCTGTCCACCGTCTCGTGGGTGACCGTGGCAATCACGGTCTTTTCCTGGTCCAGGGCCAGCCGCACCTCCGCGTTCACTTCGTCCTGGTGGATGCGTGCCACGCGACCGCACAGGCGGTTTTCGGCGCTGAACCTGCCGGTGGTGTCCGTGGTCAGGATGATCGAGGGTGCCTTGATCAGGGCATAGACTTCCAGCCCCACCTTGAGCTCCAGGGTGGCAGCACTCTCGCTGGTGACCACCGCCATGAGGGCATTCTTCCGGTCGAGTTTGAGATGCACGCCCGTGTTGACCGGCCCCCGCGTCAGCCGGGTGATCTTGCCGACGAACTGGTTGCGCGCGCTGGTGCGCATGGAAAAGCGCCGCAGCATGTGCTGGAAGGCATCGAAGTGATCCACGCCCGTCATCAACGCATCCAGAATGCGCTGGTACTCGGCTTCGCCCGCCCGGAACAGGCGAATGATCTGCTGCCCCTGTTCGGTGAGGCGGGTGCCCCCCCCGTCGTTGCCTCCTACCGAGCAGATCACCAGCGGATGCTCGGACTGGTTGTTGATTGCATCGATGGCGTCCCAGGCGCCTTTGTAGCTCATGCCCACGGTGCGCGCTGCGGCCGAAATGGAACCAGTTTCGGCGATGGCCTCGAGCAGGTCCACCCGCCGCCCCCCCAGAAAGGAGGCGCCATCCTTTTCCAGCAGCAGTCTGCCCTTCAGTCCTGAAACCTTTTTCACGCGTGCCCCAAGGTCCGTTAAAACGAAAAAATCCGCTCGCCCTGCAGCGGTGTGTGGCCAACCCATGCCGTGATGAGATCATTTTGCGGATTCTGCAGGACCGCTTCAGGCGTCCCGGCCTGCAGCACGCGTCCATGGTCATAAATGACTAGGCGGTCGGCCAGCGCCAGTGCCTCACCCAGATCATGCGTGATGATCACCATGGGAATGCCCAGTGTGCGCTGCAGGGCTTTCAGTTCGCTGCGAATGCTGCGCCGCACCGCCAGATCCACTGCCGACAGGGGCTCATCGAGCAACAGCACCCTGGGTTTGCGCATCAGGGCGCGCGCCAGGGCCACCCGTTGGCGCTGGCCACCCGAGAGCGCCCCGGGACGGCGCTGCTCCAGCCCCTCCAGATGAAAGCGCGCCAGCATCGCCGCGCATTCTATTGCCGCTTCACTGCTGTGCGGCTGTGGATGCCCATACCGCACATTTTCACGGGTCGTCATGTGTGGAAACAGCGCATGGTGCTGAAACAGGTAGCCGATTTCACGGGACTGGGGCGGCAGGTCGATGCCGGCGCCCGTATCGTGAAAAACCCTGTCCCCCAGCTGGATATGCCCCTCATCGGGCTTCACCAGCCCGGCAATGGTCTGGAAGGTCAACGACTTGCCAGCGCCGGAGGGGCCAAACAACACCACGATTTCACTCCCGGCCTGCCAAGACACATCCATGGAAAAGCCACTGGCAAAGGCCTTCCGGAAGCAAACGGAAAGCGCTATATCCATCGGCTCGAGCTCCATTTGCCCGCGAGGTAGATGACGGTTCCGGAGATGATCGTGAGCAGGATGGCCAGCGTCTGCGCCAGCGCATCGTCGCCACTCTGAAACGCCGAGTAAATGGAGAGCGGCAGGGTGCTGGTCTTGCCGGGAATGTTACCGGCAATCATCAGGGTGGCGCCAAACTCGCCCAACGCCCGCGCAAAGGCCAGCAGAATTCCGGCCATGATGCCGCCCCTGGCCAGCGGCAATATAACCTTGAGCACCGTTTCCCACTCGGACTTTCCCAGCACGGTACTGGCATGGATCAAGTCCTGGTCCACCGCCTCGATGGCCGCGCGCGACACGCGCACCATGAGGGGCAACGCCACCACAAATGCCGCCAGGGCCGCGCCCTGCCAGGTGAAGACGAAGGACCAGCCGGTCAGCCGGTACAACGGCGCGCCAATCCAGCCTTCGCGCCCCAGAAGCAGCACCAGGGTGTAGCCCACCACGGTGGGGGGCAACACCAGCGGGATGGAGATCAGTACATCGAGCAGGTGCTTGCCAGGAAAATTGCGACGCGCCAGAAAATAGGCCAGGACAATGCCCACCAGCGCGATCAGCAGCGTGGCGCTGAGCGACACCCACAGCGAGAGCTTTGCAGCCGTCAGGATGGCTTCCATTACTTCATGATCATGACTTCGGTGGACTTGATGAGGGCCACCACCTGGTCACCCACCTCCAGCGCCATCTCTTCGGCGCTGTCGCGAGTGATGATGGACACGATGCGGTGTTCGCCCGACTTCATGGTGACCTGGCACTCCACATCGCCTTTTTTGATGGCAATGACTTCCCCAGCCAGTTTGTTCTGTCCGCTGATTTTCACTGAAGCACTCCTCTGGTCGACAAACGCTATTTTAGCGCCCATTCGAAGCCATGTTTCTCGAAAAGTGCCCGAGCCTCGGGACGTGTCAGGAAATCAAGGAAAGCCCCGGCCTGTTCCGGGTTTTTGCTGTGCGTCATGACGGCAGCCGGGTAGCGTACCGGTTGATGGGAGCCCGCCGGGGCCAGCGCCACGCGCACCACCTTATCAGGCAACAGCGCCGCATCCGTGGAAAACACGATGCCTGCATCCACCTCGCCACGGGCTACGTAGTCCAGCACCTGGCGCACATCCTGCCCATAAACCAGTTTGGGCTGGAGGGACTGCCATAATCCCAGGTGGCGCAACACCGCCATGGCGTATTGCCCCGCCGGCACGAAGCCCGGATCACCAATGGCCACCCGACCGGCACTGGCAAGATCTGAAAACTCCTTGATGCGTCCCGGGCCATGCCTGGGCACCACCAGCACCAGTTCGTTGCCCAGCAGCACCACGCGCGTTCCTGCCAGAACCAGCTGACGCGCCTGTAACTGGTCCATGGGCCAGGATGCGGCGCTGATGAAGACGTCTGCGGGCGCGCCACCTTCAATCTGTCGCGCCAGCATGCCGGAAGCTGCAAAGTTGTAGAACAGGTGCGTGCCAGGATGTCCCTGCTCAAATAACGGCCTCGCCTCGTTCAGTGGGGCAGCCAGGCTGGCTGCGGCAGAGACCACCAGATCCACGGCCTGGGCGCCGACACTGCAAAAAAGGAACGCGAGGCCGAGCAGGCATTCAGCTTTCATAACGACGATTGGTGAACAGCGAGTTGCCGGGCATGAGCTTGGCCTGTTTTTTGGCCCCGGACGCCACGCGGGACACCTCCATGTACGAGGTGAACAACCCGGGTGGAACCACCACGGCGCCAATGGAAAGCGACGTGATCTCGTGGAACTCTTTTTTCATTTGACGATTTTCGGTGAAATAGCCGCCGCGGTCCAGATCTTCCTGGCTGAAGTAGGCGCGGACGGTACGAGAAAATTCTTCCAGCGCTTTCTGGCAACGGTCCTCCCAGTCCTGGCTTCGAAACAAGATGATGAAATCATCCCCGCCGATATGACCCAGAAAATCCAGGTCACGATCACACACGCTGGCAAGGATATTGGCCGTCAGCTGGATGACGGCGTCTCCTGCACTGAAGCCATAGACATCGTTGTACGGCTTGAAATGGTCCAGGTCACAGTAGCACGCACAGAACGAAGCCTTGCTGCGCAACAGGCCGTCCACATGTTCGTGAATGGGCACGTTGCCCGGCAACTGGGTTAATGGGTTGGCGTATTTGGCCGCCTGGATTTGCATCTCGGTAATCACCCGGATCAGATCCTGTCCATGGGCCACGCCGTAATAGCGTCCATTGTCGGTGACGATGAAGCCCTGCACCAGATGGCGTCGCTCTGCACTCCCCAGCAGCTTGCTGATCTCCTGCACCGTGGCCGTTTTGTCTACCAGCAGGGGTTTGGGATCCATGTATTGGGTACAGGATTTTTTACCGAACAGTTCGTGACGGTACTTTTGGGCAAAACTGCCAAACAGTGCAGAGCGTGTGATCAGGCCCACGGGTACTTCGTCTTCCCTGACTACCGGAATGGACTCGATTTGCGGATTTTCCTCGAAAAGGTGGAATACCTCATCGTTGGTCAGTAGCGTCGTGGCTGGCGTGATTCGGTGAATCACGTCACGCGCCACGATGGAATCCCTGCCCCAAGTCGTCTCGCCATGCATGGGCGAGACGGTGACGCTTTTGATGGTGTGCGCCACGTTGTCCGAAACGATGAGCCCCGGGTTGGCATGGGGTCGCGCAAAAAAATAGCCCTGTCCGTACGGCACGCCGAGGCTTTTGATCAACATCAGTTCGGCATGCGTCTCGATGCCCTCGGCGATCACTTCACACTTGGCGCGTCGGGCAATTTCCTGGATGGAGCGCACGAATTGCGCCTTGACGGGATCGCTCTCGATGTTCTGCACGAAATGCCGATCAATCTTGACGAAGGCAGGCCGCAATTCAGACCATAGACGAAGACTGGAAAACCCCTCGCCCAGATCGTCAATGGCCACTGAAAACCCTTCATTGCAACATTGCGCAACGGCCTGACTCAGCTTTTCAGGCCCGTAGTCCACGATCCGCTCACCTTCGGTCAGCTCGATCACGATCTTCGAGGCGGCAAGCTGCCCCTGATACAGCCCCATGCCTCCGGTATTTACCGCAAGGCTGTGCCGCACGAGGATGTCGGGGCTGATGTTGAGAAACAGGCGACCGGGCAGGCGCATCTTCTGGAAAGACTCCATCAGCACCTTATGGCAGAGGCGCTCGGTCTCATACTGCAGGCCGCACTCGGTGGCCGCCTTGAGCAGGCTGATGGGTGAATGCAGGGGGCTGTCGGAGGGGCCACGGATTAGCCCTTCATAGCCAAAGATTTCAGCGCTATGGAGATCGACAATGGGCTGATACAGGGCCGTCAGCTGCTCGGTGTTGATGATTTCCTTGACCAGGTCATAATCGTCCAGTTCCAGATGCCACATCCTGAAAAACCTCCTTCTGCGCGGGACTCACAAGAGCCCGGCCCACCCTAACCTTGAAAATTGACAAATTCATGACAGGAAGCCGCCAGCAGCAGCCATGGCCTAGAAAAAGGCCCCGAAACCCTTTATCCGA
>DAICZS010000056.1 GCA_027311025.1 Ferrovaceae bacterium | reverse complement strand
GTCATGCACGTGTAGACACCGGCTTTGCGACCCAGTCCAGCCGGGTCATCCACAATCGCATCGGTAAGGCCAATGACTGGATGGCCAGGCAAATTCGGGCTTATGGCAGAAACGAGGGGCGCGGCGGAGAGAGACCATGAAAAGCATACGGTTGCCTGGTTTGACTGAAATCCAGCAGCAACAATTGTTTCGGGCCCTGAGCAGACGTGCCGAGCTGGATTACGAAGGGCGCCTTGAATTTCCCATTCCAGACATGCTGTCGCATACATTTTCGGGCCAGGGTTGGTGGGCGCTATTGAAGGAATTGTATGACCGGCCGCTCATGACTACCCTGGGTTTTGCCGCTGCAACCACCTACCCATTGTTCTGGGTGATGCATCTATTTCGCCGCTGGATTTAGTTTTTCCGGTTCTCGCGGTATGATCCACGCACCATGGACAGTACCGATCTTGAAGTTCTCAAAACCGTCACGCACTGGCAGGCCGCAGGCACCGAGGTGGTTCTGGCAACCCTCACGCGTACCTGGGGCTCGGCACCGCGCCCTGTGGGTTCACTGCTGGCCCTGACCACCGACGGACGCCTGGTGGGCTCGCTCTCCGGCGGGTGCATTGAGGACGATCTCCTGGCCAAAATGCGCCAGGGCATTCCTGCTACACCTGAGACCATGGTTTATGGTGTGACGGCGGAGCAGGCCAGCCGTTTTGGATTGCCGTGTGGTGGAACGCTGGAGCTGGTGCTGGAGCCGCTGCACCCCCACAGCAAAATCCAGGAATTGCTGGAAGCCGTATCCCGACAGCAGGTGGTGGCTCGGGTGCTGGACCTCACAAGCGGGCTGGTTGAAGTGGTTCCCGCCAATCGCACCGATGCGCTGGTCTGCACCGATGCGCAATTGCGTTCCGTGCATGGCCCCCGCTGGCGCCTCCTGATCATCGGTGCGGGACAGGTCAGTGGTTACCTGGCTGAAATGGCCATGGCGCTGGATTACCAGGTCCTGGTGTGCGATCCCCGGCCGGAGTTTCAGAATTCCTGGCAGATGAAAGCGCTTGCGGTGGATGCTGCTATGCCAGACGATTTCATCATCGCCCAGCGACCCGATCCCCACACGGCCATCGTGGCCTTGACGCATGATTTGAAGCAGGATGACCTGGCGTTGCTCGAAGCCCTTAAATCCGATGCGTTCTATGTGGGCGCACTGGGATCAAAGGCCACCCAGGCCAAACGGCGTGAACGCCTGGCCTTGTTTGATTTGAGCGCCGAGCAGATCGGCACGCTGCATGGACCGGCGGGTTTGCCCATTGGCAGCCGTACTCCACCCGAAATGGCCATTTCCATCCTGGCCGAAATCACCGCCGTTCGCCACGGCGTACAGTAACTCCCCATGATCACAGGTCTTCTACTGGCGGCGGGGCGCAGCACGCGTTTTGGCCAAAACAAGTTGTTGCACGCACCCCCCGGCGAACCCCCATTGGCGCTCCAGGCGGCCCGTTGCCTTGTCGTGCTGGAACATTCCCTTGCGCTGATTCCCCATGGCGATGAAACATTGCGCGCATTGTTCCAGAAGATTGGCATGGCGGTGATGGAGGTGCCCGTTGCCGTATCCCACCCTGGATTGTCAGATAGCCTGCGCGCTGGCCTGAAGGCCACACCCGAGGCTACAGGCTGGATCATTGCCCTGGCTGATATGCCACAGGTCAAACCTGCTACGGTGACCGCAGTTCACCAGGCCCTGTCCGAAGGTGCACCCATCGTGGCTTGTCGCCATCGCGGGCTGCGCGGCAACCCGGTGGGATTTTCCAGTCGTTTCAGGAGTGAATTGATGGCCTTGCAGGGGGACCAGGGGGCACGGGGCCTGCTGGAACGTCATGCAGGTGAAGTGCACTGGCTGGAGGTGGATGATCCGGGCATCCTGCTGGACATTGACGTGCCAGCGGACTGGCAGCGTGGGGGCGGGCAGACTACCAACGGGTCATGACGCGTTCCGGTGTCAGGTCTTCCAGGCATTTCAGGTGACCCAGGGGACACTCACGTTTGAAGCAGGGGCTGCAAGGCAGGCCCAATCGCACCACCTGGGCCCGCCTTGACAGCGGCGGGGTGAACTCCGGGCTGGATGATCCGAAGACCGCCACCATCGGACGGTCCAGGGCAGCTGCCACATGCATCAGCCCCGAATCATTGCTGATGACGCGCTCGGCTGCCGCCATGAGGTCCACGGCCTGTGCCAGATCAGTGGCGCCGCACAAGTTATGCACCGGGCCTTGCACCGCTTGGGCAATCTGCGCGGCAATGGATGCGTCCTTTTTTGAGCCCAGTAACCAGACCTGAAAGCCCCCCGCGATCAATTGTCTTGCTGCCACAACGAAGTGGCGCACGGGCCAGCGCTTTGCAGGCCCAAATTCCGCGCCAGGGCAGAGCACGGCTACCGGTTGGTCCAGCGTCAGGTGAAGGCGTTGCAGCGTTATGGCCTGCTGTTCCAGGTTAGGAATCAGGCGTGGCGCAGGAACGGGCCGTTGCAGGGTGGCACCTGCGGGCAAAGCCAGGGCAGCAAAGCGTTCCACCATCAAGGGCAGTGCCGTGCGGTCCAGCACCCGTGCATCGTTGAGCAGCAGGTGGCGCAGTTCGCCCACATAACCGGTTCGCAGGGGAATGCCGGCAAACCAGGGAATCAGCGCGGATTTGAAGGAGTTTGGAAGCAGAATGGCCTGCTGGTAACCTGCCTGCCGCAACTGCTTGCCCAGGGCACGACGGGAGAGTAATTGCAGTTGCCCGTGTCCGAAGGGGTTGTCGAGAATGCGCGATACCTCGGGCATTCTCGACAGTACGCCGTGAGTCCACGGCGGGGCCAGCACATCGAGTTCACAGCCGGGCTCGCGCTTTTTGAGGGCAGCGAAGAGCGGTTGGGATAAGACGGCATCTCCCACCCAGGAGGCGCCGATGATGAGGACTTTGCTCAATGAGCCGCGCTGCGGGCTCCTCCCGCCAGAGTGTAGCGGGTGCCGCAATAAGGGCATTGCGCGGTTCCCGTGCGGGCCACATCCAGAAATACGCGCGGGTGGGTGTTCCACAGCTTGACTGAAGGCATTGGGCAGTGGAGCGGCAGATCCTGCTCGGTGACTTCAATGGCTTTTTGGTTCAATTCGGCAGCGTGTGACATTTCAACCTCCAACAACGGTTAACCAGTCCTGGTGCTTGGGGGAACGGCCCTTGACGCAGTCAAAGTACATCGCCTGCAATTGTGCAGTGACAGGCCCGCGATGTCCGGCACCAATGGTGCGACGGTCCACTTCGCGAATGGGCGTGACTTCAGCTGCGGTACCCGTAAAGAACGCCTCATCGGCGCTATACAGTTCGTCGCGCGAAATGCGACGCTCCAGCACGGTCAGGCCAGCCTCGGCTGCCAGTTGAAAAATGCAGTCGCGGGTGATGCCCTCCAGTGCGCTGGAAAGGTCGGGGGTATAGAGGACGCCGCGCTTGACGATGAAAATGTTCTCGCCGGAGCCTTCAGCCACAAAGCCATCCACGTCCAGGAGCAGGGCCTCGTCGTAGCCATCGGCTGTCGCCTCGTTGTTGGCCAGGATCGAGTTCATGTAATTGCCACTGGCTTTGGCCTTGCACATGGTGATGTTGGGGTGGTGCCGGGTATAGGACGAAGTCTTGACCCGGATGCCCTGTTCGAGGGCCGCTTCGCCCAGATAGGCGCCCCAGGGCCAGGCCGCAACGGCCACGTGGGTTTTGGCGCCTTTGGGGGACACGCCCATCTTTTCCGAACCAAAATACGCCAGCGGCCGGATATAGCATTCCTCCAGGCCGTTGCCGGACACCGTGTCAATCTGGGCCTGCATCAAGGATTCCAGCCCATAGGGCATGGGCATCTGCAGGATGTGCGCCGAGCGTAACAGGCGCTCGGTATGCTCGCGCAACCGGAATATGGCCGTGCCCTGGGCTGTTTTGTAGGCACGAACGCCTTCGAATACGGCCAGTCCATAGTGTAGGGAATGGGTGAGTACATGGGTATTGGCTTCACGCCAGTTGATGAGTTGGCCATCCTGCCATATCACCCCATCGCGATCAGACATCGACATCTGCTGTGCTCCGTTCCGCAAAACTTCCATTCTAGCGGATGTTGGGGGGGGCCACAAAACCGCTTGCAGCAAAGATTGTGGTGGCGGACATAATCGGTCATGGTAAAGAGGCTATAATTTCAAGGTTATGGTCAGCCACCGGGCAATTCTGCATCACTCTCGTCGGGCACTCCTTTGGGGGAGTGGCCTCTTCGCGCTCGCGCTGTTGCTGTTGTGGCTGGTGTTGCAGCTCATCATCCTCAACGATGTGGGTCGCTACCGGCCCGATGTGGTGGCGGCGCTATCCAAGGCTACCGGCACCCGGGTTGAAATTGGCGACATGACCTCGGCCCATTTTGAGTGGCTGCCCACCGTCGTGCTTGACCACGTCACGATATTCGACCCCGAGGGCAAGCCGGGCCTGGAGCTGAACCGCGTGGAAGGGCGCATCTCGATCCTGGGGTTTCTGCGCGGCCGTGTGGATTTGAGCACGCTGATCATCGATCAACCCTCGCTAACGCTCAGACGTGCCCAGGATGGTCAACTGTATCTGTCGGGCATTCCCCTGCCTCGTCCTGACAGCGGTCCCAGCCAGTTTATGGAATGGCTGGCCAACCAGGGGGAGATCAGGATCACCAAGGGCACGATTCGCTGGATTGATGATGCGCTCAAGGTGGCGCCACTGCTGCTGACCCAAGGCAACATCCGGATTCGCAACAGTGGGTCGCACCATCGGCTGGACATGTCATTTGTCCCGCCAGACCGCATTGCAGATCCCGTGACGATCAAAGGTGATTTTTACGGCGAAGACATGATGGATTTCCGGGATTGGCATGGTTCCGTCATTGCCCAATCTGCGAAAGTGGATTTAGGCGCCCTCAAACCATGGATCACGCAACTTTCACAATTGGAGAGCGGGCGGGGCATGCTCAAACTCACGCTGTCAATGACCAGCCCCAAACAATGGGGCTTGCAGGCGGACGGCGACATCAGCGACCTTGAGGCCCGTCTCGAGGCAGAGCTTCCCGTGCTGCATTTTGACCATCTGCGCGGCGGCATGTCATTCAAGGCACTTGCCGGTGGTTTTGATTTCGCCACTGATCAACTGGTGGTGAGCGGGGCTGGCAGCCTCAAGACCGTCGTGCCACTGGATATGCATTTGCTGTACACCGAGACCGGTGGCGCGCTGCAGGTCAATCAGCTGGAATTGGCCCAGTTGACGGGCCTTGCTGACGCCTTGCCGTTGTCTCCAGAGCAGCGTACGCGATGGCGTGAAGCGGGTTTCAAGGGGCGGGTCAGCCACCTGGACTTGAATTGGAAGGGGTCCCAGACCCAACCGACCGACTACGCAGTGCACTCGGATTTCACTGACTTTCAGGCCAATGCGAGAGATTTGCTGCCAGCCATCCGCGGTTTTTCAGGGCATCTGGACGCCTCTGCCGACGGGGGCCAGCTCAAGGGCAAGGGCGCAGATACCGTGCTCAACTTCCCCAAAATCTTCGCCGTGCCGATTCCCGTGCGCACCTATAACCTCGACGCGTCCTGGACGCACCAGCAGGATCAAACCGAAATCCACTTTAATCGATTCGAGGTCGAGAACGCGGATCTTGCAGGGGGTATGACCGGGAAGCTGACGCTAGGCCCTGGAGGCCCTGGTGACAGTCACTTCAGCGGGGAACTGCAGCGCGCACTGCCCGCTGCGGTATGGCGCTACATGCCTCTGGATGTCTCGGCCGATGCCCGTAACTGGCTTCAAGCAGCCCTGACGGGGGGCACGGCGCGTCATGTCACCTTCGAGGTCAATGGCGATTTGCAGAAGTTTCCATTTCCCAACGATCAGGGAGGCAAGTTCAGGGTTTCGGCGCAAATTGCCGATGCCGTGTTGCGTTATGACGCGGATTGGCCTGTCATTACCGGCATTCAGGCCAACCTCCTGGTCCAGGGGGAAGCACTTTCGGTGACTGCAACCGACGGACAGATCATGGGGTCCAAAATCAAGGCCGCCCATGCGCAGATTGCTGATTTGACCCAAGCTGACCCCCTGCTCACGGTGACCGGCGAGGCCGAAGGCAGCGTGCACGACGGCCTGGGCTTCATTGCCGCAAGCCCCGTGTCAAAGTTCATCAATCATTTCACGGATGGCATCCAGGGTGAAGGTACAGGTCGCTTGAATCTTGAGTTACAGATTCCCCTCAACCACGTGAAGGACACGAAGGTGAAAGGGGATTACCAGTTTCTTGATGCCAGCATGGATGATGGTGATGCGGGCATTCCTCCCATTACCCAGATCCAGGGACATCTGTCGTTTACAGAAACGCAGTTGAGCTCACAGGGTTTGACTGCAACCGTCATGGGGGGGCCTGCTGCATTCGAATTATCCACCTTGCCCTCGGGAACGACCCGCCTCGTCGCACATGGCAACGCGGACATGTCCCATCTCATCAAGGTCTACCACCAGCAGATTCTCGCGGATGTTTCGGGTAAAGAAGACTGGAAGGGCGAGTTCAATTTTTCACAGAAGTTTTCTGATATCCGGCTGGAATCCCAGGCTGCCTATCTGGGCGAGCCGGTCACCGTTCGGATTTCCACACTCAAGGACGGCTCGCTGGATGTGGCCCTCAAGGGCAAAACATCCCAGGCCAGCCTGATGAGGCGCTATGCCGTTTCGATGCTCAAGGCGCTGGACACCCCAGTGGACTGGAACGGGCATATCTATGTGCGTTCGGGTGGACGCGATGAGGTTGTCATCAATGGTGCCGCGCAGGTTTTTCAGGAACCGGCAAAGATCGTGGTAACTGGCTCTTCTCGAGGCAAGCTGCTGGCTGATCTCTCCGGCAGGGTGTCAGTGGGGTCGTTGCATCGATTGGGTTATAACAGTCTTGCCGATCATGCCAGGGGGGCAACGGACTGGCGAGCGCACTTCGAACAGGATGGGGCGAAGATGCGCACGCTCGTTACCTCCAGCCTGGCCGGCATCGCCATTGATTATCCAGAACCTTTTCACAAGGAAGCCCGCACGCAACTTCCCGCCAGCCTCACCTGGACTTCAGAAGGCAATGCTCGCCAACTCAACGTCGTGCTGGATGACTGGTTGGGCGTGCGCGTGGGATATGTGGTCTCTGCCAAAGGTGACACGCTGCAACCGCGGCGGGGTGTCATCAATTTTGGTGGTGAAGCCCAGACCTTGCCTCCCGACGGCTTTTCCGTGATTGGTACGCTGCGACATGCTGACCTCGATCAATGGCAAAAAATGCTGGGCGGCAGCACCGGAAATGCAGGCGAAAGCGGCTTCTTCGGACCGGTGACCTGGGCCAGCGTGGGCGTGGAGGACATCCGGTGGGGTGGCAGGACATGGGGGGGGCATCACATCACGGCCACTCTGGAAGGAGGGCATTGGACGGTCCAGAGCCGCGGTGCCGAGGTTGAGGGTGAAATGACCTGGTATCCCGAAGGGGTCGGACGGGTTCGGGCACATTTCACCAAGCTCGTGGTGCCGACAGCTCCACCTGGGAGTGCTGCCGAGGATGCCCCCGTGAATGCGGACGCCCAGAAAAACATGCCCTCCCTGGATCTCGTTGCCGAACGCTTCTGGGCCTTGGGCAAGTCCTTGGGGCGTTTGCAGGTTGCCGGGGTGCACGATGGCAACGTGTGGCGTATGGACCGGTTTTCGCTGGTGTCGGCGCAAGGAACTGTGGATGGGGATGGGCGCTGGACGGGGGCACCCACACCGCAAACCCAGGTGAATGTGCATCTCAAGGCAACTGATTTGGGAAAGCTGCTGTCTGACTTGGGGTACCCCAACATGGTTGCGCGGGGAGATGGCGAGGTGCGTGGGCAGATGAACTGGAGCGGCAATCCGCAGGACTTCAAGCTGTCGCGTACCGCTGGACAGTTCTCCCTCGATCTGCGTGATGGACAGTTTTCCAAGGTGGAACCGGGCGGAGCGGGCAGGCTGATTGGTCTGCTCAGTCTGCAAACCCTGCCGCGTCGCATCACCCTGGATTTCCATGACATATTCTCAGACGGGTTTGCTTTTGATACGCTCACTGCAAACATCGCCATGAACCATGGCGTGTTCTCGACCCGTGATTTCGACATGACCGGGCCGGCCGCCAGGGTCATGCTTTCAGGAACCGTGGATGTTGCTTCAGAAACCTCAGAATTGAACGCCCGGGTATCGCCAGCGGTGGGAAACAGCGTCTCCCTGGCCACAACGGTGATTGGAGGGCCCATTGCGGGAGCGGCATCCTACCTGTTGCAAAAGCTCTTGAAAAACCCGATCGACAAGGCCCTGACCTATGAGTATGCCATTGAAGGCAGTTGGGATGACCCCAAAATCAAGCCCATGGGGCCCGCTGCCGTTTCGGCGACTCCGCGCCAGTGAATCGTATAGGATGACGCAATGACGTCTGTAAAAAAACCTGCAACAACATCAGATTCCGGATTTGGAAAGGCCAAGCCGCTTCCGGGAAGTTTTCGCGTGGCTGCCATTCAGATGGCCTCGGGTCCGCAGGTGGGCGCCAATCTTTCAGAAGCCGGGCGCCTCATCAGGATGGCTGCCGACCAGGGGGCAGGACTCATCAGCCTGCCAGAATATTTTGCCATCATGGGCATGCATGACGACGACAAGGTCAAAGTGGCAGAAGACTTTGGCAAGGGTCCCATCCAGGAATTCCTGTCGCGCACGGCAAAGCGTTTTGGCGTTTGGATCGTAGGCGGATCCATTCCGATCAAATCAGGTGATGCGCACAAAATCCGCAATAGCAGCCTTGTGTATGACGCCGAGGGAAGCTGTGTGGCCCGTTACGACAAGATTCATCTGTTCAGTTTTCAGAGGGGCGCTGAACGCTATGATGAAGCGCGCACCATTCTGCCAGGCAGCGAAGTGGTTGCGTTTGACAGTCCTTTTGGCCGAATCGGCCTGTCGATTTGCTACGACCTGCGATTCCCTGAGTTGTATCGGGCCATGGGGCAGGTGGATCTGATCTTCATCCCCTCCGCGTTTACTGAAACCACGGGGAAGGCCCACTGGGAAACGCTCGTGCGTGCGCGCGCCATTGAAAACATTGCCTATGTGGTGGCGCCCGCACAGGGTGGGTACCACATGAACGGTCGGGAAACCCACGGCTCCACCATGATCGTCGACCCCTGGGGTGTGGTACTGGATCAACTGCCCCGCGGATCAGGCGTCGTCATTGCTGGCGTCAATCCGGTCCATCAGGCCGAGTTGCGCACCAGCCTGCCGGCGCTGTCCCATCGCACCCTGGGTCTTGCCGCGCCCAAGAAAATCAAAACAGGAAACAAATGATGTCTGGTCAAGCCCTTGCCATTGCCGAAGCGACCCTTCTCAAGCCTTACGCGCTCGACAGCGCCAGTCTGGATCGTATTTTCGGACAAATCATGACGCATCAGGTGGATTATGCAGATCTGTACTTTCAATACAGTCGCAGCGAAGGGTGGAGTCTGGAGGAAGGCGTCGTCAAATCAGGTTCCTTTCACATCGAACAGGGGGTAGGAGTTCGCGCCATTAGCGGCGAGAAAACGGCCTTTGCCTATTCCGACGACATTCAGTTGGCCTCCCTCGAGCAGGCGGCCCAAGCAACACGCGCCATTGGACGGTCAGGCCAGGATGTCCGGCAGCAGATTTTACGCAGCACCCCTGAAACACCGCGCCTTTATGTGCCAAGTGACCCCCTGGTCACGCTCAAGGATGCCGAAAAGGTCAGTTTGCTGGAGCGGCTGGAGCGTTTCGCAAAAGCGCTCGATCCGCGCGTGACACAGGTCATGGCCTCCCTCGCCGGAGAGTACGAGCTGGTCCTCGTGGCCCGCAGCGATGGGCATCTGAGTGCAGATGTTCGGCCATT
>DAICZS010000055.1 GCA_027311025.1 Ferrovaceae bacterium | reverse complement strand
CTTCACCAACATGTGAAAAAACCATTTTTGCACGGCGCTCCACTTTTTCCATAAACCTTGAAATGGATTTTTTTGCAGAACGTGCATATATTGAAAGTGGTTGCCTCATGATGTTGGCTTGCATTGTCCTGATAGTTAACAACAAAAAACACGGCCTAAATAGCTACCTTAATGAGCATCCATTGCGTATATATTACTTAATAACTTATGCCCGGCATCAGTACTGTCCGGTAGAACAGTTAAAAAACGCGCCTAGATCAAGCACTGGCGCGGCTTAGCTGGCGATATTTTTGGTGCCGATTTGAATTCGATTTCTGAAATTTCCGTATCTGGTAACTTTCGGTGGGTAAATCCACTGGGGGAGGCCTTGCAAGCTGGAAAGACGGTATTTGCACAGCTCATGGAGTTTGTTCCCTAGACCAGTTTTTCTCGCATCGTCTCCCGATATGGATCTGGTCCCAACGCGCGCACCATGAGTTACCCAGAGCAATTTCGGGCCATGGCCTTCGCGCAATTGACCTACCGAGAAAGCTTGAGGGACATCCAAGCGTGTCTGCTGGCCAATCAAGCGAAACTTTATGCCATGGGTTTTCGCTCGCCGATAAGGCGCTCGACATTGGCGGATGCCAACGAAGGGCGCGACTGGCGCATCTGGGCAGACCTCGCCGCACTGTTCATCAAGCGGGCGCAGTCATGTGGTCAGCCATTGCTCGATTTTGTCTCGTGTCGGGATGCCGCCCGCATGGACTACCTTGCCGCCAATGACCACACCCGGAGTGGACATCACACCATAGCCCATGATGTCGCGCAGCTCCTCCACTTTCTGGATGTCGACGGCAATCCCTTTGCTCTTGGCGACCTGTTCAATGAGCGCAATGGTGCTTCTGCAATTGGCACAACCCGTGCCGAGGACTTTGATGCTTTTCATTCTGGATCTCCTGAATTTGGCGCGACACTCATGACCAGGTCATGAAAAACCTGAAATCGGTTTTATCGCCCTTCCAGACAGAAGACGAATGAATCAAAAAAAGATGCAGGAAAATTAAAGCGTCTTTGCAGACTGTGGCGGGCGTGGCACATGGCAGCACACATGGCCGACCTCGTCGAATTTCACCTGACAGGCTGCTGTCATGTGGGATCGCATATGCTGTCGTGCCCGCTGAATGCGAGACTTCACAGCGGGAAGGCTGAGATGATGGGCATCGGCAAAATCCTGAAGCTTCGTGCCCTCGATATCGCAGTCCTGGATGATATCGCGATCCTGTTCAGAAAGTTCGGACAGGACACGAACCACGCATTCGGACAGATCATCTACGGGAACAATGGGCTCGGACTCAACGGTGAGGTCATCCGGCAAAGGGACTGAGCTTTTCTTAAGACGCACATAATCCACCAGCGCATTGTGTGCCACTTGATAAAGCCATGCTCGCGGATTTTCAAGCGAACAAAACTGCTGTCCTTGCCGCACGGCCTTCAAAAAAACTTCCTGCAACAAGTCTTCGGCCTGCGCAGCGTCCCCGAGCCGGTGGGCAAGATATCCCTTGAGTTCCGACTGATGTTTCTGCCAGGCGCCCTCGATACAGGCAAAGTCGTTTAAGCCCATTACTCACCACCTGATTCAAGCAAACAGGTTACAGATTATTGCATCCTTTTTGCTCCTGATTCGTCTCCCTGTCAAGACAACCCAATTCATAAGGCCAGCAGATGAGCATTCTTGCAGAAAAGATCAGTGATTCCCGTCTTGTCCAATGGCTTATCGGGCTTTTGCTGATGGGTGCCGCATGGGTATGGGCTTATGCGCATCTGGAAGGCTTTACGCAACTGGTCGTGGATCACTGGTTCGATATTCCCCGTGGTTCCTATCTCTATGATGCAGCAAGCTTTTTTGTTTTTGAAGTGCCCAAGGTTCTACTGCTTCTGGCATTCATCGTCTTTCTGGTGGGCGTCATTCAGACTTTTTTTACCCCCGAGAAAACCCGCCAGATTCTGGCTGGCAGGCGGCAAGGAGCCGGCAATGTGATGGCCGCCACATTAGGCATCGTCACCCCCTTTTGCTCCTGCTCTGCCGTTCCACTTTTCATCGGTTTTCTTACCGCTGGGGTCCCCCTAGGGGTGACTTTTTCCTTTCTGGTATCGGCCCCCATGGTCAATGAAGTAGCACTGGCCCTGTTGCTAAGCTTGTTCGGTTGGAAAATCGCACTGATCTATCTCACCCTTGGGCTAGGCGTGGCCATCGCGGCAGGGCTCATCATTGGCCGCATGAACCCGGTGGACCTGGTGGAACCCTGGATTTACGAGATCCCTGAGGCCGCCCATGACGATGTTCGATTGGATTGGCCCCAAAGATTTTCCCAGGGCTTGCAGCATGTACGCGACATCGTACTGAAAGTGGCGCCCTACATCATCGCTGGTGTCGGGGTGGGTGCCTGGATTCACGGTTATGTGCCACAGGATTATATGGCCCACTTGATGGGAAAGAACGCCTGGTGGTCCGTGCCGTTGGCCGTGATCATCGGGGTACCCATGTATTCCAATGCGGCAGGCATGATCCCCGTGGTTCAGGCGCTGCTCGGAAAAGGAGCAGCGCTGGGGACAACGCTGGCATTCATGATGTCTGTGACTGCACTTTCATTGCCTGAATTCATGATCCTCAAAAAAGTGATGCGCACCAGGCTGATCGCGCTCTTCGCCGGGGTCGTTACTGCGGGCATCATCATCGTGGGTTATGTCTTCAATGCCGTCATGTGAAATTTCAGAAATCGGGGATTTGTCATGGAAAATAATCAGTCGCACAGCATGAAGCACTACCCCATTTGGGCACTTTTGGGCCTTTCAATGTTGCTGGCTTCAAACGTCAGCGCGGATACGGACCCCATGAAGAGCCCCCAATTCTGCGGAGGCTGCCACACACGCATCTATAAGGAATGGCAGTCTTCTGCCATGGGGCGGGACCTCACCAACCCCGTCGTTTACCAGTTTTATTCCGGAACCAATGGCAAGGGAGAGCAGGATGGTATCGGCTATCAACCGTTCACCCACGGCGCCAAGGGAGACTGTGCGGACTGCCATGTCCCACAATTGACGCTGGACGAACATGGAAAAGGCCGAGAAGTGGATCTGGGTGTGGCCTTGAAGGAAAAACTGGATCACGGCATTTCCTGTAATTTCTGTCACACGATTGAACATGTGAATCTGGACAAAGGCGCGGATGGGCGCTACAAGACGCGCCTGTTCGAGACCGTGAAGCTGGATGAATCCGGTGCCAAACATGGGCCCATCGAAGATGCACATTCACCCGCGCACCCCATCAAGGTCAGTGCGCTGCACCGGGACAGCAAGTTATGTGGCACTTGCCACTTGAACCAGGAAAAATTCCTGTCCATTTCCACCTACGCGGACTGGAAGGAAGCCTACGACAGCGGCAAGACCAGAGACACCTGCCAAACCTGCCATATGCCCCTGCATGCGGACAAAGTGGAACTGGCTTTGGGGGGGCCCTTGCGTGAGGGGGTACGGACGCACACTTTCATTGGTGCCAGCGATCAGGGCATGTTGAAGCAGGCGCTGGACCTCAAGGTGCAAACCAGGGTTGAAGGCCGCACGCTGATCGTCAGCACCACTGTTGAAAATATCGGTGCCGGACATAGAGTGCCAGGATCAGGACCCATCCGAAACGTCATCCTGAAGGTGGATGCCTTTGGGCCTGACGGCGCTGCTTTGAAATATGCGGGGGATCCCAAAGGATTACTGCCTTCCCTGGCAGGAATGGGAAATCCAAAGACTGGTGCTCGGGATGCCCTCGATTGGGCAGGTCTGCCCGGCAAGATGTACGCCAAGGCCTACCAGTCTGCAGTCATGCCTAATGGCCAGAAAATGGTCGGGGTGGGTGGCTTTGCTGCCGACACGATTTTGTTCGATACCGCCCTGAAACCCCGTGAACCGGATACCGTCGAATTTCGCTTTGCCTTGCCGGAAGGCACCAGCGGCATGGCTGAAGTCAAGGCAAGCCTCACTTATCGATGGGTATTCAAAACATTGGCAGACAGCAAGGGCTGGTCAATTGATTACCGTCCGATGAGGGAGGTCCATCAACCCGTCTCGTTTTGAGCGCCAGATTAAATCATTGGCCATGGGGTCCCTGGGCATCCAACCAGGGCAATACCTGGGGTTGGCAACTGATGACCCCGGCCGAACGCACCGAACATCAGGCCAAGATGTGAAGTTTCACCACCTATGACGAGTGCATGGCCTACCAAAAAAGTAGTCTTGTGCTATCCCTTGGGGGTTGCTGCTCAAGGTTGATTCAGAATATATAGGCCCATATTCAGGGTGCTTGCATATCCAACCCAAGCGAGATACGGAATCAACAGCCATGCGGCGACCCTTACGCGTGAAAACGAAAGCCACACAAGCCATGCAATGGAGGCCAGCAGCAGAACGATATCAAGCATGCCGAGCAACAGGAAATGCTGGCCGAAAAACAGCCACGACCACAGCCCATTCAATATCAACTGTAGCATCCAGAGTTGCTTGAGTGTTCTGTAAGACCCGGCAAAGACGAAGGCCCCGGCCATCGCGATCATCAGATACAGGATCGACCAGGCTATTGGGAAAACCAGGTTTGGAGGAGTCCAGAACGGTTTGTTCAGAACTTCATACCAGACACCGGGCTTGAACCAAACACCCGAAATGGCAACAGCCCCTACAGCCAGAAAACAGAAAGCCAATGACTTGATCGATAATTTTGCGTGCATGCAGAAATGTCCGTGCAAGAGGACTTTTGATCATCTTTATGTCGGGTCGGATTGGCTTGGCAGCACAAATCCTTTGTGACGAAAAAGTTTAAGACAGGCATCAACCACCATGGGGTCGTATTTCACACCGCGATAACGTTCGATTTCGCCCAATCCAGCCTCAATGTTTAGCCCGGGCCGATAGGGGCGGTGTGAGCTCATGGCCTCGACCACATCGGCTACCGCGATAATCCGGGCTTCAAACAGGATGGCTTCCCCCTTGAGGCCTTGCGGATAGCCACTGCCGTCCATGCGTTCATGGTGCTGTAACACCACCTGTGCCACAGGCCAGGGAAACTTCACGTTCTTCAGTACCTCGTAGCCTGCCTGAACATGTCCCTGAACCAGGGCGTATTCGATTGGGCTCAACTTGCTGGGCTTGGAGAGTATTTCTGCAGGAATCATGATCTTGCCCACATCGTGCAGGTTGCCTGCTACCCGCAACCCCTCCTGCTGATGCGCATTCAAACCGAGTTCTGCGGCAATGGCAACGGCAACCTGCGACACTCGCCGTTCATGGCCAGCGGTGTAGGGGTCACGCAATTCACTAATGATTTCCACCACCTCAATCGTGCCATTGAGGGTCGTTTTGAGTTGCTCGACATAGCGAAGGACATCCGCTTCGGCGCGCTTTTTCTCCGAAATGTCTTGTGCCACGCCAACGATGGCAATTTTCCCCTTCTGGGTTACACGAGCAGCATTGGCGCCGACCTGGATTTCGACGCCGTCCTTGTGCAACACCCCAAATTCCAATGCGATGTTGTGTAATTCACCTTTGAGCAGTTGTCGCATGCTTCTTGCAACATCAGAGCGGTCAACTTCAACAATCCAGCTTAAGGGATCACTCCCTATGATCGCTTCCGTAGATCCAAACCCCATGATTTCAGCAAGCCTCGGATTGGCATAGGTGAATATTCCGTCTTGAATGATACAAATGCCGGCAATCGATTGTTCCACCAGGCCACGGAACTGCTCTTCCGCTTCATGCAGGCCTTCCTCCGCCAGCTTGCGCAGCGACTCGCGGTCAAAGGCATCGAGTGCAAAGCTGATGTCATCTTCCATTTCAACCAGCAGGTTTCGGATCAGTTCGTCAAACGCGTTAACCTCGTCGGAATACAAAATGAATGCTCCGATAACAACCCCGTTTCTGCGCAATGGTAACGAGGCCGAGGCTGCCCAACCAGCTCGGTGAATCAGCTCTCGCCAGGGAATGGTAGCGGGATCATTCTGAAGGTCCAAACACCAGTAAGGCCGGCTCTCACGGATGGCGATGCAGGTGGGCCCTCCACCATGCAAGCTGTTGGGATCAATCGATAGCTTGAGAGGGCTTAGATATTCGGCCCCCTCGCCAAAACTGGCAACAGGATCCACCGTTTTGGCCTTTGGATCAACAAAACCGATCCACGCCATTTTCATGCCGCCAAATTGCACTGCGGCACGGCAGACCTGAGAAAACAGTTCTGCTTCGCTGGTGCAATGTACGATCGCCTTGTTGCATTGGCTCAAGGCAGCATAGAGCTGCGTGTGCCGTTCCAGCTTTTTCTCGGTGATTCTGCGGTCGGTGATATTGCGGATATTGCACTGGATGATCTTGATGCCATCACAATCGTAGGAATTACTGACGAATTCAACCTCGATGTTGACCCCCGACACTGTTCGAAGCGGCAGGTCCTCGTAGCGGACGTAACCCTTGGATTGCAGCTCCAGGAACATCTCTTTGCTTTCTTTAATATCCGCAAACGGACCCACTTCCCATAACTTCTTCCCCAGGAACTCTGAATGAGAGTAGCCCAGCATATGGATGAGGTAGGGATTGACGTCTTCGATCTGGGCCGTTTCGGCGTTAAGCAGCAGGATTCCGTCCTGGGCAGTTTCAAATACCCGACGGTAGCGGGTTTCGGACACCCTCAGGGCTTCACTCTCAGAATGGCTTAGTGCGCCAGTTACGGATGCTTTATCGGAAGGTAGGGGGAGCTTCAATATGTACAACCACTATAGCTTGTTGAAAATGGATACGTACCGACAGACTACACCGAAATACAGGCGAACGGCGTTATTACGCCAAAGCAGTTGGCAGTCAGCCACCCCCACACGGTGCTGCATTCTGGAACTGCTTTGGAAATCTTGAAGTAAACGAGCGACTCAGCCTTACACTAACGCCTCAGTCGCTGCGTGCTTTGCTGCACACGATGCAGACTTCAGCGCCTTGCCGGTTTCGAGGAACGACTTCAAGCTGGAAAGAACGCGCGGCCAGCCGCCGGAAACCTTGTTCACCATGTCTGAGCCGGGCCTGAAATCGCCGTGGATGACATCAAGCCGCACCTCGTCGTCAACGGATTCGATCTGAAAAGTGACACGAGAAATATCTGCTTCGTCGGCAGGATCTGCCCAGGTCAACACCAATCGCTTCGGCGGCACGCTTTCCACCACTTGACCAATGATACGGGCAGCACGTTGTTCGTCGCCGGAGATGTGAGCCCATTTCGCGCCGGGTATCCAATCCGAGACGTTTTCGTTGCCGCCCCAATACTGCCGTGTGAATTCCGGGTTCGTAATGGCATGCCATAGTTTTTCTGGTGTGGTCCGAATGTATGTGGTGTAGATCAGTTCAGGTTTCATCATGGTGATCCTCCTTCAAGGCTTGTTTAAGGTTAAAGAGTGCCTGCACCTGCTTCTGCTCGAACTTCCCAATCCAACGCATATAGATGTCGTTGATCGGCACTGCATTGAGATAATGCAGTTTTTCGCGACCCCGCTTCACAGTGGCGACCAGATTTGCAGCCTCCAGCAATGCAAGATGCTTTGAAACAGCCTGACGCGTCATGTCTTGTTGCTCGCACAGCTCAGACAGGGTTAACCCGCCTTGCTGATGCAGCCTGTCTAACAATTGCCTGCGGCTGGAATCAGCGAGTGCCTTATATACTTTGTCATCGTCGATGGTCATGTGTGCATTATAGGCAACCATTTGGTTGCATGTCAACTGCTCATGAATAATCCCCTATTCAGAAGCCGGAGGCAGGTTGTGCAACCCGGAAAACGGGGGAGTGTCGAAATGCGCTGCCGCCGTTCGTCGTGTAAGGTAACCATTTTCAGGAGACTTCCATGCCCCGTTATATGATCCAGGTTCGCGCCACCGCAATGAGTGAGGCTGGCGACTTCCCTGATGACCCCACACTCGTGCCGCGCATGACGGCCTTCCACGACGAGATGGCCAAGGCAGGCGTGCTGCTCGATGGCGCCGGCTTGCTGCCCAGCAGTCAAGGATTTCGCGTGCAATACGACGCCGCCGGTCGGGCGCGCGTCATGGACGGTCCTTTCGCCGAGACCAAGGAGCTGATTGCCGGCTATACGCTGATCGAGGTGCGATCACGCGACGAAGCGCTGGCCTGGGCGCAACGCTTTCCGGCACCGTTTCCAGGCCAGCCCTGTTGCATCGAGGTACGTCCGCTGATGGGCGGCATCGACCTGCCACCCGAAGATGCCGAGCGCATCATCCGCGAACAGCTGGCTGCCATCAAGCAGGGCGGATGACGCCTTCCATCGAGGCCGTCTGGCGCCTGGAATCCCGGCGCCTTACCGGGGCTCTGCTGCGCGCAGGTGCTGACCTGGCATTGGCCGAAGACTGTGTGCAGGATGCGCTGGTGGCTGCGATGCAACACTGGCCGGCCGAGGGCTGGCCTGAACGCCCCGGAGCTTGGCTGATGACCACCGCGAAGCGCCGCCTGTTGGATCGCATGCGTCATGCACAGATGGCGGCGCGGGAACAGCAGGCGCTGGGTGATGAGGCCGATGCGCGCGCGGCCCACCTGGCGCCAGATCCGCTGGGCTTGTTGCTGGCTGACGAGGACGACGGGGTGGGCGACGACGCGTTGAGACTGATGTTTATCGCCTGCAACCCGAAGCTGTCGAGCGAGGCGCAATGGGCACTCACCTTGCGTCTTGTGGCTGGTTTGACGTTAGCCGAGATCGCACGCGCCCTGTTCACCAAGGAGGCCACCATTGCTCAGCGCATCACGCGCGCCAAGGCACAGTTGGCCGGTGAACCTTTCGAGCTGCCGCCGGCATCTGAGCGCGCCTCGCGTGTGAATGCCGTCTGCACGGTTCTGTACCTGATGTTCAACGAAGGCTATGTCGCCAGTAGCGGAACTGAATGGACGCGGCAGACCCTGTGCCACGAAGCCCTGCGACTGGCGCGACACCTCGCAGCCTTACTTCCAGCAGAGGCAGACGCGCAGGCGCTGCAGGCGTTGATGGAACTGCAAGCCTCTCGCCTGCCGGCACGCACCGATGCGTTAGGCCGTCCAGTGCTGCTTCTAGACCAGGATCGGCACCGCTGGGACCGCCTGCTGGTGCGACGCGGCCTGGCTGCGTTGGAGCGCTGCCGCAGCCTGAATGCACTGCGCCCGGAGGGACCAGGCGCGCTCACCTTGCAGGCCGAACTGGCGGCAGTGCATGCCCGCGCCATCCGCGCCGAAGACACCGACTGGCCTTACTTACTGCGGCTTTATGATGCACTGCTCGCGTTGCAACCAAGCCCGGTCGTTGCGCTTAACCGCGCTGTTGCGCTAAGCCACGCGATCGGGCCGGCACAGGCGCTACCCCTGATTGAGTCGCTGCCGCTGGCCGGTTATCCCTGGTGGGCCAGCGCGCGGGCCGACCTGCTACAGCGCTTGAATCGCATTGGGGAAGCCCGCGAACCCCTGCGCGAGGCCATAGCTTGGACTGACAACGAACGGGAGCGCGCGTTGCTACAGGAGCGCCTGGAGCGCTTGTAAGCAATACTGCTGTTGCCCAGATCTGGTAGCAGAAGTTCATCCCGTGGCTCGGGTGATTTACGCCACCTTAAACCGGCTGATGGTGTTTTGCAGGGAAAGCGCGAGTTTTTCCAGATGCCCAGCCGCATTGGCAGTTTGCAAAACCGCAGCACTGTTCTCTTCTGACATTTGAGCGATCTTTTCAACATTCTGGGCGATGCTGCGACTTGCTTCGCTCTGCTCGCGGAGGGCATCTGAAATATTGCCCACAACCTGCGCCACCCTGGTCGATTCAGCTTTTATTTGCGTAATCGACTGGCCCGCCTGGTTTGCCAGGGCCACGCCACTGCTGACACGGCCCACACTGCTTTCCATGCTGGCAACCACTTCACGCGTGCTATTCTGGATTTTTTCAATCATCCCGGCAATTTCCTGGGTAGATTTTGCCGTTCGTTCCGCGAGCTTGCGCACCTCATCTGCCACCACGGCAAACCCTCTGCCCTGCTCACCCGCCCTGGCCGCTTCAATGGCGGCATTGAGTGCCAGCAGGTTGGTCTGGTCGGCAATTTCCTTAATGACGTTCACGACAGCGGAAATCTCTCCAGATTGATGTTCCAGCGCCAGAACATTGCCCGATGAATTCTTGACGGCGCTTTCAATTTCCTTCATCTCGGCTGCTGCATTCTGGATCACTACCGCGCCCCGGGTAGACAACTCATCCGATTGCGTTGAGGCATTTTTTGCCTCGTTTGCGTTTTCAGTCACCTGGTCAATGCTGACCGTCATTTCTTCAATTGAAGCAGCCATGGAA